>NZ_JBQEOD010000009.1:0-154196 GCF_052044955.1 Bacillus sp. 22446 | reverse complement strand
AAAGGTTTTCTATCACGCTGAAAAGAAGACAAAGGGCTAAAATCAAGTTCATTTTAGCCCTTTGTCAACAATTTGATACCCGCCATTGAGGCGGGTTTTTTCATGCGTTTCTAAGCTTTCTTTTTCATTAAGAATGAAGCAATGATGGCGGCTGCTAAGAAACCGATACTGATAATCGAGCTAGGTAAGTTCTCTGGTCTGAATAGGAACAGAACAAAACTGACACTGAGTACAAGACCAGCAAATAAAGTGAAATACGGAAATAACCAAACTTTGAAATACGGCTCCTGTGGATATCTTGGACGCAGTTTCAAATGTGCCAGACAGATGCTGATCCAAATAAGAGAAACCGCAAAACCAGGAATAGCCAGCATATAGCTGAAAATTTGATCTGGGTACAAGTAAGCAAAGAATGTTCCGATTAAAAGAAACAGAACGGTCACCCATAAACTTAAAATAGGTACACCTCTTTTGTTGACCTGTGCCAGCTTTTTTGGACCGCCGTCTGATTTAGATAGAGAATGAATCATTCTCGTCGTACCGTAAATACCAGAGTTGGCGGCAGATAGAACAGCTGTAATTAAGACGAAATTAATGAAGTGAGAGGCACCCTGCATGCCAGCTGCTGAAAAGACTTGGACAAAAGGACTGTTATTCGGATCAATTTGATTCCAAGGAATGAGTCCACAAATAATCAAAATCGGCAGTGTGTAAAACAAGATGATGCGCCACATCATACTTTTGACAACACCAGGTAACACCTTTTCTGCATCCTTTGTTTCTGTAATGGTCAGCCCGATCAATTCAGAGCCTCCATACGAGAAGATCACCACTAATAATGAGGCAAAGACAGCACCCCATCCGTTCGGGACAAAGTTTTGGTAATTGGTGAGAACAGGCGTGCTTTGTTCGCTCGGAATGATTCCAAATAATAATGCAGCACCGAGAATAATAAACACAATAATAACGAAAATCTTCATTCCAGCGAACCAAAACTCAATTTCACCAAAGTATTTTACATTATTTAAATTAATTCCGATGACTAAGAGCGAGCAAAGTAAACATAAAGACCATAAAGGTACGTTTGGCATCCAATATTGAAGTAAACTCCCCGCTGCAATGATTTCAATGACACATACAGTGAGCCACATAAAACAGTAAACCCATCCGACAACAAATGAAAAACGTTGACCAAGCGCAATCTGTATGAGGTCGCGAAGGTTATTCCCCGGGTAGACGATGGCCATTTCAGCTAAAGCCGCCATGACAATGAGAAGAAGCAATCCAGCAAATACATAGGAAAAGATAACTCCAGGACCTGCTAAGCCGATTGTATCGGCACTTCCTTTAAAGATTCCTGTACCAATGACCCCGCCCATCGCAATCATGCGAATATGACGCGGCGATAAAAGCTTTTTTAATTCGTGTTGTTCCTGATTCGCGCTCATGACGTTCTCCTTTTTTAAAATGCTTATGTTCCATTTTCTTTTTTCGAGCGGTCAGTGTCAATATAAAAAAAGAGATTTTTCAGACAAAATAGGCGGTTGATTCTATCAAATGAGCCGTTTTCTTCCATAAATCCTTTCCATGACCCATCCCCAAAATCTGAAACTTCGTGAAAAAATGATCATTTGCCTTCATTCTGACATAAACAATTTTCAGTTTTTGTCGATATATCTTTTGTATTACTAAAGTCCTAATAAAGAATTATTTATAACTGTAAAATATTTCAAAAAAGTATGGAAGAATGAAAGGAGTTATTGAAGATGTTTATGAGAAAAGCAAGTGATTCATCGTCGGGGGCCCTTCTTAGTGAAAGCAGTCAATTAGTTGAACGAATTGAGAAGGGAGATTTTTCAGCCAGAATTGATACTGCTGCATTCTCTTCTAGTCAAACAATAGAAGCTGTGGCTCAAATAAATGAAGCGTTGCAAAAGATGCAAGAAGCGCAAGAAGATATTCATATGCGTATGAATTTAGTGACAAAAGCGATTCAAGTGGGTCTATGGGATATGACGGTTGTAGCAGGAGATCCTGTGAATCCAAAAAACGAATTCACATGGACGGATGATTTCCGCAAAATGCTAGGTTTCCAAAATGAAAACGATTTTCCGAATGTCTTAGACAGTTGGGCATCTCGAATTCATCCAGATGAGCAGGAATACACCTTGAATGCATTCTCTACGCATTTATTGGATCATTCTGGCCGTACACCGTATGATATCGAATATCGTCTGATGTTGAAAAATGGCGAGTATCGCTGGTTCAAAGCAACTGGAACGACGATTCGAGATCGAAATGGGGTACCTCTTCGTGTGGCAGGGGCTCTTTTTGATATTCATGATCAGAAATTGAAAGAAGAAGAGCTGCAAGCATTCGTGACAAGATATGACTTGATCAACCGTGCGCTTGTGGAAGCGCCTTGGGATATGGTTGTAGAGGCTGGCGATCCTGTCAATCCAAACAATGAATTCTGGTGGTCTCCGCAGTTTAGAAAAACGCTTGGTTTTACAGATGAAAAGGATTTCCCGAACGTGTTGAGCAGCTGGAGTGATCGTTTGCATCCTGAAGATAAAGAATCGGCTCTCCAAGCCTTTGCGGATCACTTAAATGACCATTCTGGCCGTACACCATTTGACATTGATTATAGATTGCAGAGTAAAAATGGCGAGTACCGCTGGTATCATGCGGGTGGTGAAACCATTCGTGATGAGAAGGGTGTCCCTTTACGTGTCGCAGGAACGATTCGTGATATTACGTTAGAAAAAAATAAAGAAAAAACAGCCAATGAAATGGCTTCTCAAGTAGAGCAGCTTTCAAGTTCTATTAGTGAAATGGTATCTGGCATCAGTTCTGTGACAAACCAAGCACAGGAGCTTGCTGTCGCCCAAGAGCAGTCAACGTCTGCTGCTAATCTGGCGAAAAACAGTGCAGATGAGACGAAGAACATTTCAGACTTAATCAAAGAAGTGGCAAACCAAACGAATCTGCTTGGTTTGAATGCCGCAATTGAAGCAGCAAGAGCAGGCGAGCAGGGCCGCGGTTTCTCAGTCGTTGCCGATGAAGTGCGTAAGCTAGCGCTTCATAGTGCCAATGCGACAGAAAATATCGAATCTAGTTTAACTGAAATGAAAACACAAATCGATCAAATTCTTGAAAATATCTCCAATATGACAGCTCTTACGCAAACACAGGCTGCTTTGACAGAGCAAGTGAACGCTTCCGTTGATGAAGTGAATCATATGTCTCAGCGTCTAGTGGCATATTCAAAGAGTATCTAATGTCAAAAAACCGCCTTTTCATCAGAAGGCGGTTTTTTTATTTAAGCATGATCTGCTGGGAAAACAATACCGGCGTCTTTCCTAGCGGCTTCAAGAACCTTCATGACAGAAAGACTGTCATCAAGCCATTCATAACACTTTTCGACATTTCCGGTTTCAATGATATGCTGAAATGCTTCTGCTTCATAAAACAGGCGGTTCGAATTGGTTTGTGCATTGAGTGAAGTGACTTGGTCTCCTATATGCAGCAACACTTCCTCACAGCCATTCGCACCATTTTTCACATGCAGGAACCCTTTTTCCCCTTGAATCAAAGCGAAATTCATACTGCTTGTATCTTTGCTGCCAACACTTGTGGCGATGAAATCATTGTAAGTAAAAGTTAAAACACCAGATGTGTCGATGCCGTTTGGATGGCGGTTGGCCTGGTAACGAACGTCTTTCGGTGAACCAAATAGATTCATAATGAAATGAACATTGTAAATGTTAATATCCATGAGGGCACCGCCAGAAAACTCTGGGTTAAAGACATTCGGCGTTTCCCCGGCGAGCAGCTGATTATATTTACTTGAATATTGACTGTAGTTGCATTGAACGAGTTTGATTCTACCTAATTGATGAAGGTGTTTTTTGATTAAATGATAGTTGGGCATATGAACGGTCGTAATGGCTTCAAATAGGAAGAGCTGCTTTTCCCTTGCGAGAGCGATTAAGGCTTCTAGCTCTTTCACATTAGAGGTAAAAGGCTTTTCGCAAATCACATGTTTTCCGTGTTTCAATGCAGCCGTGGCATGCTTGCTATGTAAACGATTGGGTGATGCGATATATACCGCTTCTATGTGGGGATCTTCTAACATAGCGGTTAAATCCGTATAAGTCGTTTGCACCCCAAATTGATCTGCGAGTTTCTTTGCCGTAGCTTCCTTTCTTGAATAGACAGCGTGGCAAGAAGCACCTTCAAGCTGTTCAATTGCCTGGAGGAAACCTTCCACAATCACACCTGTTCCAATGGTTGCTATTCTCATTCTATTCATAACCCCTTTCATGCGATTGATGTCACGTCAAGCTGTCTCTAGTATACCTGATGTTTTCATCCAACGTGTACTTAACAGCTAGGCGCAGAGGGGTGCCAGTAAAAAATACCGGCACATCTTTGGCAGCCTCTACAATTAACTAATGTTAGCTAATGTTTGTTTCGTTAACAGTTGAATGGCCGCCTTCCTCTTTTTTAACTCTTGAATGGATTTTTGAATATCTTCTACTTTTTGTTCGAGCAGCTGTTCCGCTTCTGTTTTCGACTGTTTCTCGAATAGTGACGTGATAATTTCTCGAATTTCTTTGAGTGAGAAATCTAGCTTTCTTGCTTCAGTGATAAAGGATAGCATGAGTACATATTTTTTATCATATAAACGATAGCCGTTATGTGCTCTCTTAGGCTCGGGGAGCACACCCTCATTTTCATAAAAACGAATGGTTTCAATATGTACACCAGACATTTTTGACAATTTTCCTCTCGTAAATGTAATCATTCCCTGCACCTCCTTTCTTTGCTATCCATCATACAATTAGATTTGCTAGTTTCAAAATATTCTCCGATGAACATTTGTTCCTTTTCATACTGTTAAAATGAGAGGTCTGTTCTATTCACAGCGGATTTCATAGAATAGGTTATAATAGATGAGGATGAAGTGATTTTTTGTTACAGATATGAACAAGTAGACAGTGTGAGAAAAAAACGATAGGCTAAAATAGGTACATAGTATGATGAACAGCATGTGATCATGTAGATGATCACTCAAAATAGTGACAGCATGTTTTGCTGAGAAAAGGGGAGCAGTGAATGTATAAATTAGTCGCAATTGATATGGATGGTACGTTATTAAATGATCAGCATATGGTGCCGGATGAGGTGTTTGAAGCCATTCAACAGGCGAAGGCAGAAGGCGTTAAAATTGTTTTATGTACAGGCCGGCCGATTGGCGGGGTGCATCGCTATTTAAAAGAGCTGCAGCTTGATCAAGAGGGGGATTATGTCATCGCCTATAATGGAGCGCTTGTACAAAACAGCCATACAAATGAGGTCGTATCAGAATTAACTTTATCCTATGATGATTTGACTTCTTTATATGAACTGAGCCGTCAGCTGGATACACCTATGCATTATTTCGATTCAGCTCATCTATACACACCAAATCGGGATATTAGTGAATACACGGTACTTGAATCGTACTTAACGAAATTGCCGCTTAAGTATTTACCTGTCGAAGAGGCAGACCCATCCATGAGACTTCCGAAGATGATGTATATTGATCAGCCAGAACGTTTGGAAAAGACGATACAAGCCATTCCATCTGAAGTGAAGGATCAGTACATGATGGTAAAAAGCACAGATTTCTTCCTAGAAATTCTCCATCCTGATGTGAGCAAAGGGAATGCAGTGAAGCTTCTAGCGCATGAACTGGGGATTTCTCGTGAAGAAGTGATGGCGATTGGTGACAATGGGAACGACGTGTCGATGCTAGAATTTGCGGGCTGTGGCGTTGCGATGGGAAATGCCATTGAAGATGTCAAAGCAGTTGCGGATGTTGTGACAAAATCCAATAACGAAGCAGGAGTGGCACATGTCCTGCATGAGAGAGTCATCGGAAAATAAAGAAAGAGCGGTCTACCAATAGGGTAGCCGCTTTTTTATATGTGTGAGAAAAAGTAAACAAGCATACGTCTGCTGTTCAAATTTGTTTTTTCGAGCATCGCCTTTACATGATCATGCACCGTATGAGGCGAGATAAATAACGTACTGGCAATTTCTTTTGTGGATTGTCCTTTTATTAAGCAGTCAAGGACGTTCATTTCTCTTTCTGTTAGCCGATATGTTTTCGCTATATAAGGAAGGATGTCACTTGTTTGAGCTCGTTTAATATGAATCATGACAGCCTCTTCCTGCCCGGCTGCTTGTGCTAAACGAAATGCTTGAAGAGAGAGAAAACGCCCTGTCGGCATTCTGGTGATGCTGACCGCTGTTTGGTCACCGCCGCCATATAAAAGCTTAGCACCTAATGCTCTAAACGGACGGGGCATGATGGCACCGTCATGAATTTGCTCAAAGGTTTGGAAGGTGTGGAGCCAATGAAGTCCGGTTTCATTTCCATAAAGAAGATGGTAATCGTGTGAAAGAATGAGGAAGCCTTGGTGTTCCGCCGTTTCATCTTCTTCCGTTTCTCTTCTTTTAAAAAGTTCATCTCTCAGCTTAGCTGCGAGTGCTGGTGTTTGGCGACTAACCGCTTGTATATCTTGTTCATGAAAAGGTTCCTTCTCCTTTTTCCGATAAAGGCTGGCAATTCCCCAGCATTCACCTTGAATCACAAGGGCTGCCCGCAATTCATCTGCCCATCCGTTAGGTAACAAAATGTGCTGGTATCGACCACTATTGATGTATTCTCCGCTTTGGACGAGACTTGCAGCGTGGACAGGACCTTTCGCTAGATCTTCATGCTGGTGCACATCTTTTTTTAAATATTCATTTTGAAACAGCTCGTTATGTATGGCTTCAATCGGTTCATCTGTAAAAGAACCCGTCGAGAGGAGAGTAGCTGGATCAATGGTTGTGATACAGGCAGCATCAAAATCACAGATAGCAGCAAGTTCATCTCGAATGCTTTTTCTCAGCTGCTGAAAATGAGCGGCTGGATTGTTCATTTGATCTCCTCCTCAATATCCCTACTTTTAGGGATCGTTTTTTCTCATCTATCTTCTTACAATGAAGATAACATACCGTTAGTGTAAAGGAAACGAAGCAAAGCGGAAACTGGAGGAGAAGACATATGAGTGTAAATCAACATTGGCATGATCCTGTTGCTGAATCCTATGCAGCGACAATTGCACATAAAGTACCGGGCTATCATCTTTTGCATGAGCTGACAGTGGATAGAGTAGAAATCGAATTAATGGGAGCGGCTTCTCGCATGTTAACAGTCGGAGCAGGTGGGGGCGAAGAGATTATCAACATGCTTCAAAGAAATAAAGACTGGCATATCACAGGGGTTGATCCATCTCCAACCATGCTTGAGATGGCCAAGCGCAGAGTGGCACAGCTTCATATGCAAGATCGCGTCACATGGTATGAAATGGCCTTAGACAAAGTGCCGGTTGAAAAGTCGTACGATGCAGCAGTAAGTTTGCTTGTCATTCATTTTGTAAAAGATCAGCTGACCTTTTTACAGGAGATCGCCCGCCGGCTTCAACCAGGTGCTCCTCTCGTGTTGGCGTTTATTCAAGGAGACCCGGAAACGCCGACATTTCAGCAGGAGCTTCATATGCTTTCTCTATTCATGAATCGTCAAGGCTTGGGAAAGGAAGTGTTTACGTCCTTCCGAGAAAGGCTGGGTGTCACAACATATCCCGTGTCTGTAGAAAAGATGACAGCACAATTAACCGAAGCAGGATTTCAAGACATCAGACCTTATTTTCAAGCGGGCATGATCAAAGGGATTGTTTGTAAAAGAGGCGATAGAAAGGCGGTTGGAAAATGAGGTCAAAAGTGATGGTGATAGGCGGTTATGGACATGTGGGGCAGCAAATATGTCTTCAATTAAGTGACGTGTATCCTGGGCAAGTCTTTGCGGCTGGCCGAAGTTATGAGAAGGCTGAACAATTTGCACGCCAAACGAATGGGCGTGTACGTCCATTTCAGATAGATGTCAGACAACCAATGGATACGGACTGGATGGATGAAACGAAACTCGTAATCATGTGTCTGGATCAAGATGACACGTCATTTGCTGAAACATGCTTACGGTCAGGTATTGATTATCTCGATATTTCGGCAAAAGGAGCCTATATTGAGAAGCTAGCAAAGGTGCATCAACAGCAATTGAACGCAACGGCTGTGCTGAGCGTAGGTCTTGCACCTGGTCTCACCAATTTGCTTGCAGCGAAGGCGGCATCTATTCTGACCTCTGTGGAGCAAATTGATATTAGTATCATGCTTGGGCTAGGTGACCAGCATGGAAAAGCAGCTATTGAATGGACGCTTGATCATGTGCATACGGATTATGAGCTGACGAAGAATCATCAGCGAAAGAAAGTCAAAAGTTTTACTGGAGGGAAACGCATTGATTTTGGCAAAACGCTTGGAAAGCGGCAAGCCTATCAGTTTCCTTTCTCTGACCAGCAAACATTGCCTTCAACGCTCCATGTGCCTTCTGTGACAACAAGGCTCTGTTTTGATTCTGGCATAGCGACACGTGCATTTGCTCTCACAAGGAAACTCGGAATGACGTCCCTTCTCACGATGCCGAAAATCAAGGAACGAGCCATTTCACTAATTCAATCTGCTCAAATGGGTACAGATCAATATGCAGTGAAAGTGGAAGCGGTAGGATTGAAGGGTAACGAAATTCATCAAGCAGCGCTTGGAATAAAAGGTCGCGATGAGTCTCAAGCAACGGCTCAAGTCGCCAGTGCTGCGGCACTGCATGTATTGAGCAAGCAGTTTCAGGCAGGTGTTTTTCATATCGAAGAATTATTTTCATTAGCGTATGAGAATGGTAATTTTGCGTTGGTGGATCAAAAAACGAAGGAAAAGCACGCATTAGCATTGAGAGCCAGCCTTTTAACGGCATAAAAGAAAACGACAAAAGATACGCATCAGCTCAAAAGAACAGGTCAGTCATGTGGGCGCTTTATTCATGATTCGAAAACAACAGCTTGCTCTCCATGTAAATGGCCGAAAGGCAATCAAGTGTTGTAGTCGGAGCTGATATAATGGTTACATTGGGCAAATAAATCTCAAGTGGGTGTTTACAAGTGTTAGATACAGAACAAGATGTAGTGAGGAATTATATAGATTCACCCCAAAAATTGAAAAAATTATATAAACGAGTATTGTTCGTTGTCAGTCTATCGCAAATATTTGGAGGAGCTGGAATAGCTGCAGGAATTACAGTAGGTGCCATTTTAGCGCAACAAATGCTTGGAACTGAAGCCTATGCAGGAGTCCCAATCGCTTTATTTACTTTGGGGTCAGCTGGGTCAGCTTTCATTGTAGGAAAGCTTTCGCAACGTTATGGACGACGCATCGGTTTATCGACAGGTTTTGTTGCTGGAGGGCTCGGAGCAATTGGCGTTGTGCTGGCAGCTATGATGAATAGTGTCATTTTATTATTTGCATCGCTCTTCATTTATGGCGCAGGAACATCAACGAACTTACAAGCGCGTTATGCTGGGACGGACTTAGCGAATTCTAAACAGCGTGCAACTGCCATTAGTACAACAATGGTCATGACAACATTTGGAGCAGTAGCAGGTCCGAATTTAGTTGAAGTGATGGGTAAATTTGCAGTGTCCATTGGTGTTCCAGCACTTGCCGGTCCTTTTATTTTATCAGCAGCAGCATTTATTGTAGCTGGTCTTGTTCTTTTTATTCTGCTGCGTCCTGATCCATTAGACATTGCCCGAAGAATAGCAACTTACAAAGCAGAACATGGTCATGGAAATAAAGCAGATGCTGCTGATAAAAAAACAGATAAAAAAGGGCTTACAGTAGGTGCCACAGTGATGATCTTAACTCAAATTGTCATGGTGGCACTCATGACCATGACACCGGTGCATATGCAGCATCATGGTCATGGATTAGCCGAAGTGGGCATTGTGATTGGTTTTCACATAGGGGCCATGTATCTTCCTTCACCTATCACGGGTGTACTTGTAGATAAACTAGGACGAACAGCTATGAGCATAGCGTCGGGCATCACATTGTTATTTGCTGGTTTATTAGCCGCATTCGCACCAAGTGATTCAATGATTCTATTAATCATTGCTTTGTCTTTACTTGGATTGGGATGGAATTTTGGTTTAATTAGTGGTACTGCTCAAATAGTGGATGCTACAGAACCATCAACCCGGGCAAAAACCCAAGGAACACTCGATGTTTTTGTTGCGTTAGCAGGTGCTTCTGGCGGTGCCCTTTCAGGAATGGTCGTTGCGAATACGAGTTATGCTACATTATCTTTAAGTGGAGGAATTTTATCATTAATTCTCATCCCTGTCATCATTTGGTCTTTTAAAAGTAAAACATAATGCAGCTCTGTGCTCATCCATCACAAAAAAGACATGCCTCCAATCATAGGAAAGCATGTCTTTTTTGAATCTCTCTTCACAGGATGCTAGTCTTCTTATGATGCCGAGGACACATCTCCTTTTTTCTTGATACTGGCTTTAATGAGCTCAGTCAATGTGTCAGAGCCTTTTGTGGAAAGGTGAACACCATCTGGCTGAAAATAGGATGGCTGTCCGGTAGCGGCTGAATGCCAATCGACTAAGCTCACATTGTGATGTTGATTGGCCACACGCTCAATGACTGCATTCACATCATTTTCCCAAGATCTTGGAACGCGAGTGTTCACAAGAAAAATATGAGCCTTCGAGAAATGTTGAATGAATGAGGTTAAAGTCCCCTCTGTAAAATAACCATTTGTGCCAAGCTCAATAATAACAGCGGCATCAGCCTTGTTAAAAGAAGCATATTGAGGGGCGATGCGGATGGCTTCGTTCATTTGCCTTCCGACCCTTGCGTCAATGGTGATGGGTTCATAGGCCTTTTCTAAATTTGAAGCAATGTCTAACATGACGGAATCACCAATGGCAAGAACTTGGTGAAATTGTTTAGGATCCGCTGCTTTTTTCTCATGTTTGTCTTTCTTTTTCTTCACTTTTGATTCTGTCTGACCGCCTGCCTTTTGGGGCGCTGTCTTAATTTGTGTTACTTCCTTGGCATGTGGGGATGTATGAGACGAGCTAGACATGCCAATGGTAAATAAAATCAAAAGGACTGCGGCAATCCCAAGAAACACTTTATTGGACATAGACCACTGCTTGATTCCTGTTTTCCAAATCGACCAAGAGGCAAAATAGTGTCTAAACCCGAGTTTACGAATCGGCTGTTCGATCAAACGATAGGAAGCCTCTGATATGAGTAGAATTGCGATGAGCTGCAATGTGACACGTCCCATGGAAGGCTGTCCAATCTCAATGACCGGTGTGGTCAGCACGATAATTGGATAATGCCATAAGTAGATGCCATAAGACCGCTTTCCGAGCCAAACGAGTGGTTGAAAAGACAGCCATTTCCCAATAAGACTGGCAGGATGGCAGACACACGCAATTAAGATCGCTGCATTCACACAGAATAAAAGCATACCGCCTTGGTAGAGAAAGCCGTCAAATTCGTCGACTGCATAAACACATAAGAGGAAAATGACCATCGAACCGAATCCGGCTATATGTAATATACGTCTGCCGACAGGAAGTAATTTTCTGCTGGAAAGTCTGTGCATGGGCCAGACAAATGCAAGACTGCACCCGATGAGGAGTGCAAACGCACGTGTGTCTGTTCCATAATAGATCCTGCTCGGGTCAGTATCCGGTGAATAGAGAATGGCCATCCATAACGCAGATACAAGTGCCAGACCAAAGGTGATCATAGGAAGATGGGATCTATTTTTCACCCATTTCAGTCCAGCAATCAACAGTACCGGCCAAATGAGATAAAATTGCTCTTCAATCGCCAAAGACCATAAATTTTTTAGTGGAGATACAGCATTGAAGCTGTCAAAGTAAGAGAGCTGATGAAAAATATACCACCAGTTACTCACATAAAAAAAGGACGATAAGGCATCGCCACGAATGGACATTAATGCATTTGAACCAGCAATGGCGCACCAGCTGACGATTAAAAAAATCATGACGTAGGCAGCTGGAAGCAGCCTTCTGATGCGGCCCATCCAAAAAGGCAGAAGCTCTTGATAGCCCAAATCCTGCTTATGCAGCAAGATGGTTGTAATCAAGTAACCAGAAATCACAAAAAACAAATCAACGCCAAGAAACCCGCCGCTTGCGGGTTCAATATGTAAGTGATAAGCAATGACCGCCAATACGGCAACAGCTCTCAGCCCATCTAATCCTAATATGTAACGTAAACGGTTTTCCTTGCTGTTCATGAAAAAGAATCCCCCATCAATGTCAAACGCGTCTTTTTTGTTGTCACTCCAAAAGAACAACGATTCTTTTATTTTATATAAGATTAGACGAATCAGCATTACATTTTGTTGGCGAATTTCTGTCTTTTTTAAAATTTTTTTATATGAAGAAACATTCTAAGGCTTGAGGGATTCTTATTTTTATACTCAAACCGAAAATCCCTGTCATAATAAAAGAAGAATGAAAGGGGATGTGTTGAATGAGAACGATTGAAAATGATCTGTTATTGGTTCAAATCAATGAGAGAGGTGCCGAGGTGAGAGAGGTGCTTCATAAAGAAAGTGGACGTCAATATATGTGGTCTGGTGACCCTGCTTATTGGGGCAGGGTGTCGCCCGTCTTATTTCCGATTGTCGGACGGTTGAAGGATGATCAATACAAGATAGACGATCAAACGTATCAACTCTCGCAGCATGGATTTTTGCGTGATGTTGATTTTGAACTATTTGAAGAAGCAAAAGATCAGGTGGTTTTTCAATATCAATCAAATGGCCGTCACACGTCACAATATCCGTATGAATTTACAGCGCGCATCAGTTATGCACTGTCGGAAAATGGACTAACGATTTCCTGGGAAATTGTTCATGAAGGAGATGGCGCGATGTATTTCTCGATTGGCGGGCATCCGGCATTTCATGTCCCGCTTGTTGAAGGCGAGCAGACAGCTGATTATTCACTCACATTGGCACCTTCCACCGAACATGATCCAGTCCAATATGAACTTCATGATTCACTTGTGAGAGAGAAGGAGAAAGGTGTTGAGTTTGAGCCGATTCAACTTCGCCCAGAACTTTTTCAGAACGATGCAATGATCTTTAGTCATATTGATCAAGTATCATTGATTTCTCAAGCAGGTCACGGCGTTGAGGTCGATCTCAGTGGTTTTCCGTTCGTTGGTATTTGGTCTCCATATGATCAAGAAAAGGGAACAATGGCTCCTTTTGTTTGTATTGAGCCTTGGTATGGGATCGCTGATATGGAAGGGACAAATGGGCAGTATAAGGAGAAATTCGGCATTCAAACCTTAGAGAAGCAAGAGACCTTTCACGCAGCTTACACCATTTTCTTTAAATGAACATTTGTGCATGGTGAAGTGAACAATTTGTTATGATAGAGGGAAAAAGGAGGCGTACGAATGGATCGGGAGAAACAGCAATTAAGTATTGAAGCAGCAAGGCTCTATTACTTATCTGATTACAGTCAGCAGGAAATCGCCAAGCAGCTTGACCTGTCGAGGCCAACGGTGTCTCGTCTGCTTCAGTATGCGAAGGAAAAAGGGTACGTCCAAATTACAGTGATGGACCCATTTGAGGATTTAAATGAGCTGTCCTCATTGCTGAAAGAAAAATATGATCTGCTCGAGGCTCATGTGGTATTTTCGCCAAAGGACGATTATCCAACGATTACGGATTACTTGAGCCGGTTTGGTGCAGATTATCTTCAGAATACGGTGAAAGACGGCGATATCGTTGGAGTGAGCTGGGGCACCACGATGTATCAAATTGCTCAAAAGATGCAACCTAAACAGGTAAAAGGGGTAGAAGTTGTTCAGTTGAAAGGTGGAATCAGCCATTCACATGTGAATACATATTCTGCGGAAACGATTCAGCTGTTTGCATCAGCTTTTCAAACGGCACCACGCTATTTGCCACTGCCTGTTGTGTTCGATAGTGCCGCCGTTAAAGAGATGGTTGAACAGGACAGACATATTCAGCGCATTATTGAAATGGGCAAACAGGCAAATATCGCTGTGTTTACTGTTGGGACGGTAAGAGATGAGGCGCTTTTGTTTAGGCTTGGTTATTTCCGTGAAGAAGAAAAGGCGCTGCTCAAGACATCCAGTGTCGGAGATATCTGTTCGCGTTTTTATGATCAAGAAGGACGCATTTGCAGTGAAGCGATTAACAATCGCACAATCGGTGTGGAGCTGGATGATTTGAGAACAAAAGAGCGCTCCATTCTTGTGGCTGGTGGACATCGAAAGGTTGCCTCTATCCATGGGGCGCTGAGAGGAAAATATGCGAACGTATTGGTGATCGATCAGCACACAGCAAGAGCTCTTTTAAATGTCACAAAATAGATGAACAAAATTTCATAACTATATTTACAATTGTTCAATAGTCATTTAAGATGAAAGTATCATATTTAAAAGGAAGTGTGAATCATGACAATAGCAAAGCTCATTGATCATACAGCACTAAAACCAGATACATCTAAAGCTGCGATCATGCAGTTACTAGAAGAAGCAAAGACATATCAATTTGCTTCCGTTTGTGTGAACCCAACTTGGGTATCTCTTGCGGCGAAAGAACTAGAAGGAACAGGCGTTGATGTATGTACAGTCATCGGTTTCCCGTTAGGTGCAAACACAACAGCAGTGAAAGCATTTGAAACAAAGGATGCCATTGAAAACGGTGCAACTGAAGTGGACATGGTCATCAATATTGCGGCATTGAAAGATGGCGAATATGATGCAGTTGAACAAGATATTCGTGCCGTTGTAGACGCAGCAAAAGGCAAAGCCTTAGTGAAAGTCATCATTGAAACTTGTCTACTCACGGATGAAGAGAAAGTACAAGCTTGTGAACTTTCTGTAAAAGCTGGCGCTGATTTCGTCAAAACATCGACTGGATTTAGTACAGGCGGTGCAACAGCTGAGGACATCGCATTAATGCGTAAAACAGTTGGACCTGACATCGGTGTCAAAGCATCAGGCGGCGTAAGAACAAAAGAAGACGTAGAAGCGATGACAGCTGCAGGCGCAACCCGTATTGGTGCCAGTGCAGGCGTTTCCATTATTAAAGGGGATCAATCAGCTCCTTCTAAAGACTATTAATTCATACGATCCTATGGTAGGATAACAATCATGACTCATTAGATGATGAAAAAGTCATATGCGGAAGGATCTCATTTCTGGGATTTTCTTCCGCAATTTGTTTGCGAAATAGGGTTTGTTCCATACAAGCACATTAATGTAAACGAATTCATTCAAGGAGGAAAAACATGAAATACGTCATTGGTATTATCGGTTTGCTGGTGATTCTCGCCATTGCATGGCTGGCAAGTAACGGGAAAAAGCGAGTGAAATTCCGTCCAGTCATTGTCATGATTGTACTGCAATTTATTTTAGGTTATATTCTGCTCAATACAGGTGTTGGGAACTTCCTAGTCGGGGGATTTGCAAAAGGATTCCAAATGCTTCTAGGCTATGCTGGTGAAGGGATCAACTTCGTATTTGGTGGTTTAATGAATGATAATGCGTCAACTTTCTTTATCAATGTCTTGCTCCCGATCGTCTTCATTTCTGCCTTGATTGGTATCCTGCAGCATTGGCGTATCCTTCCGCTGATCGTACGCGGAATTGGGTATTTGCTTAGTAAAGTCAATGGAATGGGGAAACTAGAATCTTACAACGCCGTAGCGTCAGCGATTTTAGGTCAATCCGAAGTGTTCATTTCCATTAAGAAGCAGCTTGGATTATTACCTCAACAGCGTCTTTATACATTGTGTGCATCTGCGATGTCGACTGTATCAATGTCCATTGTCGGTGCGTATATGCAAATGATTAAACCGGAGTACGTTGTTACAGCACTTGTGCTGAACCTATTTGGTGGATTTATTATTGCGTCTATCATCAATCCTTATGAAGTGTCTAAAGACGAAGACATGCTTGAAGTCGTAGAAGAAGAAAGACAATCTTTCTTCGAAATGCTCGGCGAATACATTATGGATGGTTTCAAAGTAGCCATTGTTGTGGCTGCGATGTTGATTGGATTTGTTGCATTAATTGCGATGATTAATGGTATTTTCACAGCTGCCATCGGTGTTTCTTTCCAAGATGTACTTGGATATGTGTTTGCACCATTTGCGTTTATTGTTGGTGTACCATGGAGCGAAGCAGTACAAGCAGGAAGTATTATGGCGACCAAGATGGTGTCTAACGAATTTGTGGCGATGCAAATTCTTTCTGGCGATGCCTTCCATTTCACTGCTCGTACAGAAGCGATCATTTCTGTATTCCTTGTGTCATTTGCGAACTTCTCGTCTATCGGTATCATTGCTGGAGCCGTTAAGGGCTTGAATGAAAAACAAGGAAACGTTGTCGCACGCTTTGGATTAAAGCTGTTATTCGGTGCAACACTTGTCAGCTTCTTAACAGCAGGCGTTGTCGGTTTGATTTACTAAACTAAAGAAGGAATGGTGAAAACAATGAGAATGGTAGATATCATTGCGAAAAAACGTGACGGAAAAGAATTATCTTCAGAGGAAATTTCTTTCTTTGTCAAAGGTTATACGGACGGAACAATTCCTGACTACCAAGCAAGTGCCTTGGCGATGGCGATTTTCTTCCAAGATATGACGGATCAAGAACGTGCAGATTTAACACTCGCTATGGCAAACTCAGGGGACACAATTGACCTGTCTGCTATCGACGGCATTAAAGTAGACAAGCATTCAACAGGCGGTGTAGGCGATACAACAACGCTTGTACTCGCTCCTCTTGTTGCAGCACTTGATGTACCTGTTGCAAAAATGTCTGGGCGTGGTCTTGGACATACGGGTGGAACTGTCGACAAGCTAGAGGCAGTCAAAGGCTTCCACGTTGAAATTACAAAAGACGAGTTCATCGAGCTGGTGAACCGTCATAAAGTAGCGGTCATTGGACAATCAGGCAACCTGACACCTGCTGATAAAAAACTGTATGCCCTTCGTGATGTAACAGGAACTGTTAACTCAATCCCGCTCATTGCAAGCTCGATTATGAGTAAGAAAATCGCTGCTGGCGCAGATGCAATCGTATTAGACGTGAAAACAGGCGCAGGTGCTTTCATGAAAACACCTGAAGACTCTGAGAAGCTTGCAAAAGCAATGGTTCGTATCGGAAATAATGTTGGCAGACAAACGATGGCTGTCATCTCAGACATGTCTCAGCCGCTAGGATTAGCGATTGGAAATTCCCTTGAAGTGAAAGAGGCGATTGACACGCTTAAAGGCGAAGGCCCTGAAGACTTAAACGAGCTTGTGCTCACATTAGGAAGTCAAATGGTCGTTCTTGCGAAAAAAGCAGAGACACTTGATGAAGCAAGAGAAAAGCTAATTGAAGTCATGAAAAACGGCAAAGCACTTGAGAAATTCAAGGAATTTTTAGAAAACCAAGGTGGAGACGGCTCGATTGTAGATCAACCGGAAAAACTGCCACAAGCACCTTATCAAATCGAAGTGCCGGCAAAAGAATCAGGTGTGATCGCTGAAATCGTCGCAGACGAAATTGGTGTTGCAGCGATGATTCTTGGAGCAGGACGCGCAACAAAAGAAGACGATATCGACCTATCTGTTGGCATCATGCTTAACAAAAAAGTAGGCGATCGTGTAGAAAAAGGCGAATCTCTCGTGACGCTGCATGCAAATCGTGAGGATGTAGCGAATGTCATGGAGAAAATTTATGACAACATCCGCATTGATGACCATGCTGATGCTCCGACTTTGATTCATACAGTGATTACAGAATAAAGAGAAGAAGACAAAAGTGATGAATCGCTTTTGTCTTTTTTTATGTAAATTTTAGGTAGCGCTTCTTCTAGATATGATAAGTTAGATGAATGGGAGGGGATAAACCATGAGAATGCTCAAACTCATTCTCTTTATTTTTGTAGTCTTGATGATCATTGGATTTATCAGCTACTATGTGGGACCAACATCGACACCAAGTTCTTAAGGCGAGCGTACAGCTCGTTTTTTTATTGAAATAAAAAATTTCACTTTATGAAACAAACCTCTTGCAATCATGAAACAATGGGTGTATATTAGTTGACGAGTCAATGATTGATATATCAACTAATTGATCTGAATAGAAAAGAGGGGATGGCATTGACTGCATTTTGCTCTGAAGAAGCAGAGGTATTATATCGTTTGCAGTGCGTGAACCGTATGATGGGTGTGAAGTTCGAAGCATGCACGGGCATCAGCCAATCAAGACTGGAGTTGCTATCACTGTTATTCCAAGCCGACGAAATCAGCCAATCCGATTTGCAGAAAAAAGTAAATATTGATAGTGCGGCTGTGACGCGTCACTTAAAACAGTTAGAAACAAAAGGAATGGTCACGCGCAGAAGAAAGCCGGAAGATAATCGCGTCACGCTTGTTCGTCTGACAGATGAAGGCAGAACAAGAATCGAAGCTTCTAAAAAAGAAAAAGAACGATTTATCTCAGAAATGCTTGAAAACGTAAGTGATGAAGAACGAAAGCTTCTCACTGATGTGCTCATCCGTATACAACAAAACATCGAAAAGATTCAAACAACCTAAAGGAGTGTTACACATGGCTACAACATTAAAAACAAACGATTTTATGGATATTATGAAAGGGCGCCGCTCCATTCGTAACTATGATCCAGCAGTGAAAATTAGCAAAGAAGAAATGACGGAGATTTTAGAAGAGGCAACAACAGCACCATCATCAGTGAATGCACAGCCTTGGCGCTTCATGGTCATTGACAGCCCAGAAGGAAAAGAAAAGCTTGCACCACTCGCAAAATTCAACCAAACACAAGTAGCTACATCATCAGCTGTCATCGCAGTGTTTGCAGATATGAAAAACAATGAATACTTAGAAGAAATTTATTCAAAAGCAGTAGAAAATGGCTACATGCCGCAGGAAGTAAAAGAAAGACAAATTGCTGCATTAACTGCACATTTTGAAGCTCTTCCAGAGCAAGTGAATCGTGAAACGATCTTAATTGACGGTGGACTTGTGTCAATGCAGCTGATGCTTGCTGCTCGTGCGCATGGTTATGATACAAACCCAATTGGCGGATATGACAAAGAAGTCATCGCTGAAACATTCGGCTGGGATAAAGAGCGCTATGTACCAGTTATGCTTCTATCCATTGGGAAAGCGGCTGACGAAGGTTATGCTTCTTACCGTTTACCGATCGATCGCATCACAGAGTGGAAATAATTTTTAAAAAAAGGGAGACGATCATATGATTATTATTCATGCAGGGATGACCATTCATCCAGAGAAAGAAAACGTATTTCTAGAAGAAATCAACGGTTTAATGAAAGCTTCACAGGAAGAAGCAGGCAATGTGTCCTACAAGCTTTTCAAGGATACAGAGAAAGAAAACACCTTTTTAATGGTAGAAGTGTGGAAAGATGAAGCAGCGGTTCAAAGCCATAATGCAAGTGCACATTTCCAAGCTTTCGTCGCAAAGGCAAAAGAATTTTTAGCCGCTCCACTTGATGTTGTTGCATATCAAGGAGAGCAGCTTTCATAGAAAAACAACAAACACCCTAGGCATTTATAGCCTAGGGTTCTTTTATTTTCGACAATTCGTTCCACCTATTTCAATCTCGTATTGTGCATTTTCCACAAAGTTTCTGAAAATAAAATGTTTTTCGACTTAAGTATATTGGAATATGCTAGAATTAGATATTATTTATTACCAAATTAGGGAGGAACCAATATGAAAAAAGGGAAATGGACGAGCATCGCACTAACAGCTGTCCTCAGTTTAGGCACATTGACAGCTTTCAGCACCCCTCTATCTGCCCACACCTCAGAAAAGTCAACATCCTCAGATGGTGGTCATTATTCAGGTATTCCATTCGACGCAAGTGTTGTCAATGAAGACCGCCTCATCAAAGCCTTGAAAAAACAAGGAAAGATCAAAAAGAATGCCAATGAGGCAGAAACCCAAAAAGCATTAAAGAACTACCTAAAGAAAAAAGAAGAAGCAGCGATGAAACAAAGCGCAAGTACCTTAACAGAAGAACCTGAATTCCTAAAAGAATACAAACAAAATGTACATAATAAACTAGCCAAAAAGAAAAAGTTAAAGAAGCATAAAGGAAAAGAAGGCAATCAAGTAAAGCCGGTGAAAAAGGAAAAATATAAAGGCGACGTCCGTAATGATAAAGTTTTGGTATTATTAGTAGATTTTAAAGATTATAAGCATAATAGTATTAAAAAAGAAGAGACTGATATGTACTATGACAAGTACGATCAACAGCACTATCAAGACATGCTTTTCGGAAAAAATGGCTACATTGGTCCAGATGGTAAAAGAAAAGTATCTATGAAGCAGTATTATGAAAAGCAGTCAGGTGGAAGCTACACGATTAGTGGAACAGTAGCTGGATGGTATACAGCCAAGCATGAAGCAGCATATTATGGCGGGAACGTACCAGACGAATCAGGCAGTGACGGCAGACCGCGCGAATTGGTGAAAGAAGCCCTCGAAGCAGCGGCAAAGGATCCAAACATTGACCTTGGTGAATATGATCAGTGGGACCGCTATGATATGGATGGAGACGGTGTTTATAATGAGCCGGACGGTATCATTGACCACCTCATGGTTGTACACGCTGGCGTAGGTGAAGAAGCTGGCGGCGGACAGCTTGGCTCTGACGCGATTTGGTCGCATCGCTGGTCACTTGGTGATGTATTTGAGATTCCAAACACTGAATCAGAAGTGGGTCAAGGCGGAAAGTTAGGTGCTCTAGATTATACGATTGAGCCTGAAGATGGCGCAGCAGGTGTGTTCACACATGAATTTGGACATGATCTTGGTCTGCCTGATGAATACGATACACAATACACAGGCAGAGGAGAGCCCGTTTCTTATTGGTCTATCATGTCAAGCGGAAGCTGGGCAGGTAAAGTACCTGGTACGGAACCAACAGGTTTTAGTCCATATGCAAAAGAAATGCTTCAAAACCTGCATGGCGGCAACTGGCTTTCTGGAAAAACCATTGATGGTAAGACATTAACAAAAAGCAAAACAGTTTTAATCGATGAAGCAGCAACAAAAGGAACCAACCATGATGCGGTTCGAGTCGATTTGCCAGATAAAGAGATTGTGGTCACTCGGCCTGCACAAGGGCAATATTCATACTTCAGCGGAACAGGTGACAATTTGAATGCTACCATGACGACATCTGGGATTGATTTGTCGAAGGGAAGCAAAGCCGAGCTTACGTTTAAAGCATGGTACGATATCGAAGAAGATTATGACTATGCGTATGTAGAAGTTCGTGAAACTGGGACAGACAAATGGACAACCATTGCTGGTAATATTACGAATGATCGAAATGAGGCAGGAGCGAATGAAGGCAATGGCATCGATGGAAAATCAGATGGATGGGTAGATGCATCTTTTGACCTTTCTGCTTATGCAGGGAAGAAGATCGATCTGCAATTCCGCTATACAACAGATGCAGGATATTCACTGCCAGGTTTATTTGTAGATGATCTAAAGATTACAGCAGATGGAGCAAAAGTGTGGTCAGATGATGCCGAGGGAACGTCCACGTTCACTTTTAATGGATTCTCTCAATCTAATGGAAAACAATATGCCGCTCAGTATTATTTACTAGAATGGCGCTCTTATGCTGATGTCGATAAAGGCTTAAAGCATATCAAACGAGGAGCAAGTCTGATGAGCTATAATAACGGTTTGGTCGTGTGGTACGTCGATCAATCGTACAGTGATAACTGGGTTGGAAAACATCCAGGGAACGGCTTCCTTGGAGTCGTAGATGCAGATCAACAAGTGTTGAAATGGAGTGACGGCTCTATTGCAGCGACAGGTTTCCAAGTACATGATGCAGCATTCTCTTTGAATCCAAGCACGAAGCTGAATATTGATTATACAGCGACAACAGGCTTAACCTTAGAGGATCGCTATATCCGCCCAACGCGTACATTTAGTGATAAAAAGAACTATGTGAATCCAAATAACCCGGATGCAGGACGTGATGTGCCAACATACGGCCTATCCTTTAAAGTCGTCGGACAAAGTAAGGACCGTTCTGTTGGAAAGGTATTAATTTCTAAAAGCAACTAAACAAAAAGCCGGATTCTATCCATGAATCCGGCTTTTTGATACGTTAAGACATGGATTTTTAGCGTATGACTCGTCTTTGATCGAATGTTTGTTCTTTTTTATTTTGATATCCGAATGAAACCATTATATAATAGAGATTGGAAGGTTTTTCTTTCATTCAATGTTCTTTTTAGTTGTTAAAAAACCAAGAAAGGATGAGCGTTACCAATGAGTTGTGTCACTGCCAAGCAATTAAAGGTGATTCGAGGGACGATGCAGACTTTTTGCAGCCATTTAGAGTATGATGGCCACGGTAAGCTTCATATTAATACCATCATGGCTTTTATTAAAAAGGAATTTGGTGTAAGAAAAATGAAAGACATTCCACAAAGTCGTTTTCATGAGGCGTTAGAGCTAATCCAAGACTTTGATTTATACACGGACAAAATACAAATACGAGACCGTCTATCAGAAAGGAATTCACTAAATTGAATATTTTAGCAATGATTTTAGTAGGAATTGTCGCTTTAGAGCACATTGTCATCATGTTACTAGAAATGTTTTTTATGGAATCAAAAATGGCGAAAAGATCTTTCAATCTGCCTGAACACTTACAAAAGGATCCAAATGTGAAAGTGATGTTTGCTAATCAAGGGCTATACAATGGCTTTCTAGCTGCTGGACTCATTTGGGGGCTCATTCTTGGTTCGAATACCGTAGGATATATGATTCAGCTATTTTTCGTTCTTTGTGTATTCATCGCAGCAGTATTTGGCGGTGTGACGTCTAATAAATCGATTATCATCAAACAAGGGTTACCAGCTTTTCTTGCATTAATTGCACTTATCCTGGCTATATAATCCTATCAGCGTGATAGAAAACCTTTGCAGTTTAGGAAGGACGAGCATCGGAGTGAATTTGACATTGGTGAGCACCGAAGCGCAGGACTGACACTGAATGCGAGGGTTTGTCTACACGGTAAAGCCGCCCTAGAGGGCGGCTTTTATCTTTTACGCATTCCCATCAAACGAATAATGGACGTAAGACAAAGGGCAACAGCGACAGCCAATATGATTTTTCCATACATGACGCCCGTAAGATTCATTAAAAAGACAGCCAATATGATACAGAGCGTGATGATAATCATCACAATCGAATAGGTTTTCATCTCTTTTTCCACTCCTTTTAAATTCCCTCTAGCGCAAGAGGTCTGTCAATTGTTTCTCATATTATATCATTTCATCACAATTTTACATGAAATTCCCTGTCAATAGAATGTGACAGAATGATTAGATTTGAAGTGAGGCTATATTTTTTAAAAAATCGGGTATAACATAAAGAGTTGTATCCAAGTCTGATTGCTTGATATTTAATTGTGCAAAATATAAAATAGTCACATGATAAATAGAAAGGATGATAAAGTTGAGCAAGAACGTTTTATTAGTATCCACAAGCAGCTCAGAAATGAACGGACACCCAACAGGCTTATGGCTAGAAGAATTGGCCGAGCCATTTCATATTTTTAAAGAAAATGGACTCAACGTGCAAATTGTTTCAATAAAAGGTGGAACAGTACCGATCGATAAAAATTCAATTCCTGAAGGAGTTCCAGCACAATATCAAGATGTGTATGAATTACTTCAAGACACAAAGGCACTGACCGATGTAAACCCAGCTGAGTATGATGGCATTTTCTTTGCTGGAGGACATGGCCCAATGATCGACTTTGCGTCCAATCAATTGGTTGCCGATGCGATCTTAGCGATTTCAGACAAAAATGGAGCCGTTGGGGCAGTTTGCCATGGCGTTTCTGCCTTTGTTGATGTGAAGGATCGTGATGGAAAATCATTTATCGACGGCAAGAAAATAACAGGATTCACAAATGAGGAAGAGGATGCTGTTCAATTGACATCTAAAGTTCCATTTTTATTGGAAACAAAACTTCGCGAGCAAGGGGCAGCATTTGAAAAAGGCGATGCATTTGCGCCATTCGCCGTTGTAGACGGACAAATCATTACTGGACAAAATCCAGGATCAAGTGCAGAAACAGCACGTTTATTTGTCAAAACCATTGCATAAATCATCAAAAAACCAGTCGTGACGCATACGGCTGGTTTTTTGTTATAAAAATTTCCTAAAAAAGCCCAAAACAAGTATTAGAAAAATGGTAAAATAATCACAGGGTAAAAAACCCAAATTAGGGAAAAGGGGATGTTCCTGTGAGAGCATTTTATGTCAAAATCACCGCCGCCTTACTGTCTATTTTATTGATCACAACAGGTTTATTTTCACCAGCAATCAAAGCAGAAGATGCACCAAAATCAAGTGAAAAAGTATCGCCACTGACTGAAAAAGCCATTCAGCAAGTGCAAGAGTCGTTTGAAAAGCAGGATAAAGGGACTGCGGTTCAACAGAAGGAAGTAAAAAAATCATTTAAAGTAGATAAGAAAAAGGGAATAAGTATTAAACGAAAAGCGGCTGCAGATGGAAAGATGCGCACGTCTGCCGTTCGCTCTATTGATGGACTAGCCATTAATCAATCGGCAGTTTTAAACGAGGAAGATCCAGTTGATTTATGGTTCTTAAGTACATCGTCCCCTCAGGCGCTCATCAGCCGGATTACCTCTCCAAATGCTGATTATTTCGTTCAGTTATTTGTTATTGATTATGAAGAAGGACAAGCTTATCCAACCGATCTGATTCAACCGGCAGGCAGTCTGCTTGCGTTAAGCAATTTACCAGCGGGGGATTATGCGTTTGGTATTACTAGCGGTGGAGACTTTGGAGACTCATATACATTACAGGTGAATGCAAAAAACCCACCAAATTTCACAGGTGCTGAATCCCTGTCATCAACATTGCAATACTTTGTTGCTTCGTATGCCAATGGGGGTGTTTTCGCAAATGGTACAAAAGTGTATAACAAACAATCTAAGACCGCCGATTATAAATGGGAGCGTGTATTTTATTTCTCATATGATGGAAAATATCAACAGAGAACGCATTCTGTTGACAGTGTAAAAGTGAAGAGTATTTCGGCACCAGTATCGTACTCTGCTCCATATGCGAGTTCCTCTGAGGCCATTCTTGTCTACTTAGATGTGGAGACATTATTTATGTATCATGAATCATCGTTTGCTAGTGGGCAGTACTACCATAGCAGCTTTGTTGATACTCTCGGAAAGACAACGCCAAGGCGTTTAGACATTGATGACCTGACAAATTACGGCGATCATATTTTGGCTGTTGATTTAAAGACAGGAAAGCCAATTGATTTCTTCAGTGTCCTTAATTTCTACTATGCAGCAGGGATCGAGAAGCTGCCAACGATCAATACATTGAATTAAGATCGGCGGTTGACATCAAATCGCCACATGTGTAGAGTAAAGATAATTAAATGACAAAAGTCCACTAGGGGAGTCATGTATGACTGAGACAAGAGGAAATCTTGGACCCTTTGAACCTGATCTAGTTTGTACTAGCGGAGGGAAGTGGAGCTGGACCTTGTCTTATTCATGATTGAATCGATAAGAAGGCCGCTCCATTTGGGGTGGCTTTTTCATTTATTCAACTGAAAAAGAGGAGGCTTTTTTTATGACATTTTCAACCCAATTAAGGCAAGAAGCAGAACCATTATTTGAAGCGATTTATCAGCATCCGTTTGTGAGAGGACTCGCAGCAGGAGAACTCGAAAAGGAACAGATCATTCATTATGTCAAACAGGATGCAGAATATTTAAATGCCTTTATTAAAATTTATGCGGCAGCCATCAGCAGATGTACAGACAGAGAGGACATTACCTTTTTCCATCAACAAATGGCTTTTGTCCTTGATAGTGAGACACATCCTCATCAAAACCTTTGCCGAGTGGCAGGTGTCGCTTATGATGAACTGCAAGGTGCGTCTTTGGCGCCAAGTGCCCATCACTATATTCATCACATGCTGCAAGTCGCCGAGGAAGGGACGCTAGGAGAAATCATTGCGGTTTTGCTCCCTTGCCCTTGGACCTATTGGGAAATAGGCAAACGAATGCTTAAAGATGTTGAGCCCGACCCTGCCCATCCATTCTATGAGTGGATTACGTTTTATGGCGGGTTAACGGACTCTGTTACAGTGGAGCTTTGCAAACGGCTTGATCAGTGGGCGGAAGGAGCAAGTGAGAAGGAAAAGGAGAAAATGAAACAGCACTTCATCTTAAGCTGTCAGCTTGAGTATAAATTTTGGGACATGGCCTTTACTGTCGAAGAGTGGCCTGTCCAAATGGAGGTGCATTCTTCATGACATGGAAGATGAAAGAAGTCGTTCTTGCTGTCATTTTATCAGTGGCATGCGGAGTCATCTATTTAGGGTGGTCGACTCTTTATTTACCGATTACAGCCCTTGTCGGTCCAGCAGGAGGCAACATCATGTTCGGAATTTGGGTCATTGCCAGTCCAATCGTTGCTTACATTATCCAAAAGCCTGGCGCTGCCCTCATCGCAGAAACAGCTGCCGCTGCCGTGGAATTACTGACAGGCAGCCACTTCGGTCTTTCTGCGCTTTTGATTGGTGTATGCCAAGGACTTGGAGCAGAAATCGCCTTCGCTCTATTTGGCTATAAGCGATATCGCATGTGGACACTCATGTTGTCTGGTGCCTTTGCAGCAGTAGGGGCAATGGCATATAGCCTCATTGCCAATGGATTCGGCTATTACACGCCTCAAGTGTTACTCATGACACTTGTCACTCAAGTCATCAGCGGTATGTTACTCGGCGGTTGCTTGGCAAAGGTTGTGGTGGATGCTTTATCTAAAACGGGTGTGCTGAATCAATATGCCATCATGAAAGAAAAACGAAGTAAGGGTGACCAGCATGGATTCATTTCTCGCGTGCAGTAATCTCACTGTCCGTTTTTATGAACAGCCGAATCCCGTTCTTCATCAAGTATCTCTTTCTATTCAAAAGGGGGAAAAGGTGCTGATATTAGGACCAAGTGGAAGCGGGAAATCTACGCTGATTTCTGTGCTTGCTGGCATTATTCCAGAGCATATGGAAGCTGAAGTACAGGGAGAAGTGATGCGGCAAAGGCATACTGGTGTCATGTTTCAAGACCCAGATTCGCAGTTTTGTATGCACCGAGTCAATGAAGAAATTGCGTTTAGCTTAGAGAATCGATCTGTCCCTCGAGAACAAATGGATGACATGATTCAGCATCTCATGAAAAAGGTACAGCTGGATGTCGACCCAAACACAGATATTCATACCTTATCTGGCGGCATGAAGCAGCGGTTGGCGCTTGCTTGTTTACTAGCATTAGAGCCAGACGTCCTGTTCTTTGATGAACCGACAGCACAGCTTGATCCAGCAGGAAGAATGGAGATATTTCAATTACTTCAGCAGCTTTCAGCTGAACAGAATCAGACGATGATTTTTGTGGAGCATGTGTTAGACGGTGTCATCGAGTGGATGGATCGGGTGATCTTATTAGATCATCAAGGCCGTATCATAGCAGATGGAACGCCAAAAGACGTGATGAACACATTTGAGGGAGAAATGAAAGAAGCCGGCATTTGGCGTCCGAAAATATTTCCCGAGAAATGGTCCACTATCGTACAAGATCCGTTTCATCCACTGAGTCAAACACTCTTGCAAACCTTTGAGGCGAGAAAAGAACGTCATGAGAAATTGTCATCAACAAATCGAGAGGTCATTATTCGCACAGATCATCTACAATTAAGCTACGGGAAAAAAAGCATTATAGATGACCTGCACCTTAATATAAAAGCAGGAGATTGGGTTGCGATTATCGGTGAAAATGGCAGCGGAAAAAGTACGTTTCTTAAACATGTCATCCGTTTAGAACCAATAAAGAAAGGTCACATTTTCTTAAAAGGAAAACACCTGAAAAAGTGGTCTGACCGAACATTATATGAAAAAGCAGGCTTTGTATTTCAAAATCCAGAACTTCAATTTATACAGGACACAGTGTTTGATGAAATCGCATTTGGTGGGAGACAGCGAAATTGGCCAGAGCCTGTTGTGCAAGAAAAAACGAATCAGCTATTGGTAGAGTTCGGCCTAGAGAAGCATAGAGACGTGCATCCTTTCACCTTAAGCTTAGGACAAAAAAGAAGATTAAGTGTTGCCACGATGCTTCTTTTTGATCAGGATGTACTCATTTTAGATGAGCCGACCTTCGGGCAGGATGAGAAAACGGCGAGGGAGTTAATTCGGCGTTTAAAAGAACGGCAACGACAAGGCACCACCATTATCATGGTCACACATGATATGGAACTCGTTGATGAGTGCGCTGATCAGGTGCTTGTTTTTCATCAAGGGGAGCATGTTTATGATGGTACGCCTTTTGATTTATTTTCTCATCAGGAACTTGTCACTTCCTGTGAGCTGAGAGTGCCGTTACATTATCGCTATATGGCTGAAAGAAAGGAAGTGATGACGATTGCAAAGTAATCACTCCTTTCTATCCACTGTAAATCCAGTCATGAAATTACTCGCCCATCTCCTTGCGATGTGCTGTCTGATGGCAATTTCTGATCCTAAAACGACGTTCATCATCTGGCTGTTTGCACTTGGAATTGGACTTGTCCTAGGCGGCTGGAATTTGAAATACCTCATCACCAGACTTGTACCTTATCTGCTCTTTTTCATTCTCGTGTTTTGGATGATCGCGGCCTTTGGCAAGGGAGATCATACAGTTTGGAAGTGGGCATGGTTTCATATCACAGAGGAGAGTTTAAGAAATGGGCTGACCATTTCTTTTAGAATGCTTGGCTTTGTGACATTTGGTCTCCTTTTTACATCAACAACTGATTTGACGGCCTTTATGATGAGCTTAATCCATCAATGCCGAATGTCACCCAAATGGGCATATGGGATGCTGGCAGGCTTCCGGTTTATCCCGTTGTTTCAAAGTGAATTGAAGCAAATGAAGGCTGCACATAAAATTAGAGGTTACAAGCAAAAAAACAGTTGGAAAGCATTTATACGTTATGCACTCCCTCTTTTCACGCAAGGCGTACGGAAATCTGAACGACTAGCCATTGCGATGGAAGCAAGAGGCTTCACAGGGACGAGGGAGAGAACGTATTATCATGTCATCAGCACTTCGTGGATCGACTGCATGTATCTTTTTTTCATCGTCATTAGTGTGTTGATATGCATCTTCTTCTTTTAAAAACAGCCACATTCTCTTGATAGAATGTGGCTGTTTTATATGTCTTAGGTCATTTGGTTGATATTAGTACACATTGCAGGCTGTAATAGATCATATAAAGAACCGATAAAGAGAGTGTACTGAGAAAAAGAGAGGATGAACGTGAGCGAATGTCACAGAGAATTGATAACATAATAGACGCTTTACCAATCGTTGGACTAGCTATGAGAGAGCAGCTAACCTTTTCTGTATTAGGGAAAGAGAAGGTTCTTTATTATCAGCAGCACGGGAACATTGATTTAGGGTTTAAAGCAGGGGACGTTGTAGCTCCCGGGTTCCAAAACTTTTCGATGTTGAAAAATGGGAGAGAGCCATCATTTATCCAGATTCCTAAAGAGGTGTACGGTATTCCTATGGACATCGTCGCCGTCCCGATTAAAGATGACAATGGTCAAGTGATCGCTGCCTTCTGTGTAGCATATGACCAAACGAATCAACAACGATTAGAACACATTATGACGGAAAGTAACGATGCTTCCGAAAAACTAGTCGCGATGGTACAGCAAGTGGCTGCACATTCAGAGGAACTACAAGCGACAAGTGAACAAATTTTACAAAATACAAAAACCACTGTCGAAAATTCCTCTAAAATCAACCAAGTGTCTAATCTCATCAAAGGTATCTCTGATCAAACGAACTTACTTGGACTCAATGCATCCATTGAGGCTGCAAGAGTAGGTGAAGCAGGAGCAGGCTTTGGGGTGGTTGCTACGGAAGTGAGAAAGCTGTCTACTCACGCAAAGCAAGCAACGACTGATATTGAAACAGCGCTAAAAGATGTGCAAGGCTCTATCAAAGGAATGGAAGAAGAAATAGCACAAATCGTGGCTTCTTCTGAACATCAAGCAGAACTTGTTGGCACTTTCACAAAAATTATTGAGGGGCTGCACGAAACGAACGAAACGATGAAAACATTGGCAACAGACTTAGTGAATTATCAAGTGAAATAAATAAACGAATCACAAAACCTCCAGCCGTATTGGAGGTTTTTTAACGTGTTGAAGTGAGTTTTTTGTCATGATATTGACGGGTTTTTCACTGACAGGGCAGTTACACTTCTGTATGATAGAAAAAGAGAGACCTGTTTTGATCATTAGACCTATTCATAAGGAGGAAGACCATCTTGACACAATCAGCAAAGCTACAAGAAGTACTTGCGCCTTACCGTCCATTGCTAGAACAAACTGAAAAACCACTGATTCAATTACAGATAAAACAAGGAAAAACAGGACCATATGACAGCAAAATAGCAGGTGATCCTTATTTCCCCAAAAACGACGAATATCCCGTTGATGGAGAAGGCAATCCTATGAAACTGCTGGCACAAATCAATTTCGGCCAGCTGCCAAAACTGAAAGATTACCCAGAAACAGGACTTTTGCAAGTGTTTATTTCTGTACATGATGATCTTTATGGGATGAATATTGACCAAAAAACAGAGCAAACAGATTTTCGGATCAAATTTATTGAGGAACCTTTCTTAGCTGAAGAAGACTTATTGACTGATTTTTCATTCGTGAAAATTCCTGACGATTTTTATTTTCCAGTTACGAAGGAAGGTGCAATTACAGGTGAATTATCAAGCGAAACGATCAGTGTAGGAGATTTCCGCTTTGAAAAAGTCACAGGAAAGCAAAGCTGGGATCTATTCGAAGATGCTGTTGGTATTGATGGTGATGAAGCAAATCAATTGCTAGATGAATTTTATGAGACAGCAAGTGGTTTTGGCCATAAAGTTGGCGGATACCCAGGTTTTACACAAGAAGACCCGCGTACCTATGTAGACCAAGAACATATTGTGCTATTATTGCAAATTGACTCAGATGATGAAGTGGACATGTTGTGGGGAGATTGCGGCATTGCTAACTTTTTTATCAAACCAGAAGACCTCAAACGAAAACATTTCGAAAATGTCGTCTATAACTGGGATTGCTCCTAATTTTGTAAAAAACACTCTTTTTGAAGAGTGTTTTTTGTCTATTTTTAGCCTTTTTGCCCCTAAATCGTCATTTCTGAGAGGTAATATGTCATTCTTTCTAGTTGACCGTATCAAAAAAAAATGTAAAATCATCTTAAAGTCCTCTTTTTTGAAAATAATAATAAAATGACATATCAATCAACAATGAAATGCTCGAAAAAGCGGAATGTACTGGGGGGGATCAATTGATCATTTCGAAAGTAATCAACAATAATGTGGTCAGTGCGTATGATGACGAGCAGCATGAGCTGGTCATTATGGGCAGAGGGATTGCGTTTCAAAAGAAAAGCGGAGACCCAATTGACGAAGAACGTATCGAAAAAGTATTTTCCATTCAAAATAAAGATATATCAGAAAAATTCAAAACCCTGCTTTATGATATTCCGATCGAGTATATGCAAGTGTGTGAGGCAATTATCGATCACGCGAGAACGACCCTTAACAAAAATTTAAATGACAGCATCTATGTCACATTAACGGATCATATTACCTTTGCTATTGAACGTCATCAAAAAGGAATGGACATAAAAAATGCCTTGCTTTGGGAAATCAAACGGCTGTACAAAGAGGAATTCATGTGTGGTTTAGAAGCGATTCGGATCATACAGGACAAGCTCAACATCCATCTTCCCGAGGATGAAGCAGGCTTTATTGCGATGCATATTGTCAATGCAGAACTGAATGAGGAAATGCCGAATGTCATTCAAATTACAAAACTGATTCAAGATATTTTGAACATCGTAAAGTATCATTTCCAAATTGATTTGGACGAAGAATCATTAAATTATTTCCGTTTTGTCACGCATTTGAAGTTTTTTGGACAGCGTCTGTTTAACGAAACACAAATGGAAAATCAAAATGAGTTTCTGTATGAAGTGGTAAAGGAAAAAAATACAGCCGCTTTTCAATGTGCGGAGAAAATTAATGACTATGTTCAAAAAGAATACAACCGAAGTCTCATAGAAGATGAGATGTTATACTTAACTTTGCACATCGATCGAGTCATAAAAAGAAAATAAATCAAAAAGAAAGCGTTGACATATCAAAATTAACATGCTAATTTATAACTATAAACTCAATAACCCACAATCTTTTAGGATTGTTACTGGTCAAGCAGGCAAAACCTAAATCATTGTCCCTATCTTTGATAAGGCGTGATTTAGGTTTTTTTGTATCTAAAGGCTTATAAAATTGAATAACGATCAATCGCTATGAAGGATTGTTACTGGTTAAGCAGGCAAAACCTAAATATCGATTAATGTCTGAATCGCTATTTTTCGGGCATTAATGGATGTTTAGGTTTTTTCTATATCAAGATGAAATCAACGATTGGAGGGTAACACAATGAACCACAAACAAACAGCAAAAGAAGTTCTAGAGCTTGTCGGCGGTGAAAAGAATGTAAAGCAAGTCACGCATTGTATGACAAGACTTCGCTTCAATTTATACGATGAAGGCAAAGCGGATAAGGAGAAGCTGCAATCAACAGATGGCGTCATGGGCGTGAATCAAAGCGGCGGTCAATACCATGTCATTATTGGCAACGACGTATCAAACGTCTATCAAGCAATGATTGCTGATTCTGGGTTATCAACAGATGTAAAGTCAGGCGATTCAGAAGAAGCATCAAAACAAAATGTGATTTCAAAGCTTTTCGATTTTATCTCTGGTGTCTTCACACCGATTCTTCCAGCCATCGCTGGAGCTGGTATGATCAAAGGAATCTTGGCATTAATGCTGACGTTCCAATGGATCTCAGATAAAAGCAGCACATATGCGATTTTAACAGCTATCGGAGACGGAGCCTTTTACTTCTTACCGATTCTGCTTGCTGTAAGCGTAGCCAAAAAAATTGGCACAAATCAGTATATCGCCGCTGCCATTGCAGCAGCCGCACTGCACCCGCAGCTCACCGCTTTACTAGGTGCAGGAAATACAGAATTTCTAGGCTTGCCAGTGGTTGCCGTTGTGTACTCTTCATCGGTGATTCCAATTCTACTCACTATCTGGCTCGGCTCATATGTGGAAAGATTCGCAGAAAAATATAGTCCGAAATCACTAAAAATCATTCTTGTTCCAACCGTTACACTTCTTGTCGTGGTACCAGTTATGCTCATCGCAGTTGGACCGCTTGGTGGGATTATCGGAAATGGCCTTTCAGGTGGAATTGATTTATTGTTCAAACATGCAGGTATTTTGGCCGGACTCTTAATCGGTGGCTTTATGTCACCATTGATCATTACGGGCATGCACTATGCACTACTTCCAATCATGATCAACAACATTACATTAAACGGTTTTGACTTCATTCTTCCAATGATGTTTGTAGCGAATATGGCACAAGCAGGCGCAGCATTCGGTGTCTTCTTAAGATCAAAAAACAAAACATTCAAATCATTGGCGATGTCTACAAGTATCACTGCATTAATGGGTATTACTGAACCTGCTATGTATGGTGTGAACATGCGATTGAAAAAACCGTTCCTTGCAGCCCTCATTGGTGCAGCAGCAGGCGGCGTGTTCATGTCTATCTTCAAAGTAAAGTCGTATGTGATATCTGGATCAGCAGGTCTCCCAGGTCTCCCAACGTTCATTGGACCGACATTTGTTTACTCCATCATTGGATTAGTGATCGGCTTTGTTGTAGCAACCATCATGACACTTGTTCTAGGATTCAAAGATGTACCAGTGAAAGATGATACAAAAGCAGACAAACCAGAAGAAAAGAAAGACACAGTAGCGCTTCAAAATGAAGTGGTACAAAGCCCGCTTGAAGGTCAACTAAAGCCGCTCAATCAAGTAAATGATGCAACATTCTCTAATGAAATCATGGGTAAAGGAACAGCCATTGTCCCAACAGTTGGACGTGTAGTAGCACCGTTCAACGGCAAGGTTGAAACCATTTTCCAAACGAAACATGCCATTGGTTTAAAGAGTGATCAAGGTACAGAGCTTCTCATCCATGTGGGGATTGATACAGTAAAACTTGGCGGTAAACATTTCACAAGTCATGTGCAGTCAGGTGATCTCGTTCAAGCAGGAGATCTGCTAGTTGAATTTGATATCAAGAGCATTCAGCAAGATGGCTATGATGTAACAACGCCAATTATCGTCACCAACACAAATGATTTTGCACAAGTTGATGCGAAAACAGATGGGGCGATTACAGTAAAAGAGACATTGCTTACAGTCAGTGTAGAAGAAAATGAGGAGGGCATTCAACATGACCAATTTAGAAAAAACATTTCCTAAAGGTTTCTTATGGGGCGGCGCAGTAGCCGCCAACCAAATTGAAGGCGCTTATAACAAAGATGGAAAAGGCTTATCGACAGCGGATGTATCACCACACGGTATTATGCACCCATTCGATGAATCAATGAAAGACCTTAACTTATATCATGATGCGATCGACTTCTATCATCGCTATAAAGAAGATATTGCCCTGTTTGCAGAAATGGGATTCAAGTGCTTCAGACTATCCATTTCTTGGCCACGTATTTTCCCAAATGGCGACGATGCGGAACCGAATGAAGCAGGCCTCGCTTTCTATGAAAAAGTATTTGATGAACTGCATAAGCATGGAATTGAGCCAGTTGTCACGATCTCTCACTATGAAATGCCGCTTGCACTTGTGAAAAACTATGGCGGATGGAGAAACCGTAAGCTTGTGGGTCTTTATGAAACATACGCTAAAACATTGTTCACTCGCTTTAAAGATAAAGTGAAATATTGGATGACTTTTAATGAAATCAACGTTGTGTTACATGCTCCTTTCACAGGGGGTGGCCTTGTATTTGAAGAAGGCGAAGACGAGAAGAGCATTCAATATCAAGCAGCGCATCATCAGTTTGTTGCAAGTGCTCTAGCTGTTAAAGCAGGACACGAAATCATTCCAGATGCGAAAATAGGCTGTATGATTGCAGCGATGACCACATATCCGTACAGCTCAAGACCTGAAGATATGTTTGCTGCGATTGATCAAGATCGTAAAACACTGTTCTTCTCAGATGTACAGTCAAGAGGCTATTACCCTGGATACATGAAACGTTATTTCCTGGAAAATAACATCAATATTGAATTCCAAGACGGTGACGAAGACATTCTAAGAAACCATACAGTCGACTATATTGGCTTCAGCTATTATATGAGTTTTGTGACAAGTACAGATCCAGAGGTTCTTGGACAAGTTACTGGTGGTAACCTATTTGAAGGCGTGAAAAACCCTTATCTAGAAGCAAGTGATTGGGGCTGGCAAATTGATCCAAAAGGACTTCGTACAACACTAAACCAACTATATGACCGCTACCAAAAACCATTGTTTATCGTAGAAAATGGATTGGGTGCTGTGGATCAAGTAGAAGAAGACGGCTCCATTCAAGACGATTACCGAATTGATTACCTCAGAAGTCATTTGCTTGAGGCAAGAGAAGCGATCGCAGACGGCGTTGATCTGATCGGCTATACAAGCTGGGGCCCAATTGATCTTGTCAGTGCATCAACAGCTGAAATGAAAAAACGCTACGGCTTCATTTATGTCGACCGCGACAATGAAGGCAACGGTACATTAGATCGAAAGAAAAAGAAAAGCTTTGATTGGTATAAACAAGTGATCGCGACAAATGGAAAGCATTTAGACGACTAAATAGAGAAAATATTTGGTTTCTTTGAGAACACACGGTGTCATAAAACGATGAAAACAATTTGAATCGAGGCATTATCATTCTTTAGGTGTCACTTTGGAATGATAATGCTTTTTGTTTTATGAAAAAGACAAAATTGCACAAAAAATAAACCACACTTTAAATTTTTGCGTGGTTCAAATAAATCATATGATCTTTCGAATATATTTATTTATGCTTTTGAAGAAGAGCTTTGATCTTCAAAAAGTGATTTTAATTCGATAATATCAAGTAATACTGATTCTTCAAGTCTTTCTTTTATATCTCTAAAATTTTGATTATTTTGAGATAAAATATCTTTTATGGATTTGATACCATTGATTTTACTTAAAAAAGTAAACCATTCATAATCATCGCGTGAATCAACAAGGTATTCAATGTTATTATTAATAGTGATATATAATAAGTTATCCTCTTGTAAAGGCATTAAAACATCTATGTTTTCTTTTAGTATTGGAATGTGTAATGTATTAATCGTGAGAGCTGCGTCTTGGTTTAAGTTAAAAGTGAAATCGCAATAACAATCAATCTGCTTTTTATAGTCATCGTATCAACCTTTTTTCAAATTCTAATTCATCTTTGACATTTATTCCGTAATTTCCTATAGAGGGAATTGTCGGCTTAAGCATTCTTGCTTTATCAATTGCACCGATATAGATGTTTTTGAAAGAATATCCCTTTCTTTGATAAAACCTAATGGCATTTAAGTTATCATTACTAGTGATTAAATTAATAGATTGTATATTTTGTGTTTTTAGATGTTGTTCTAACTCAAAAAGCAATTTACTGCCAACCCCATGGTACTTTTCTAGAGCCTCTAAAGTCAGGATTTCCGCCTCTTCTTTGAATATTTTGTAAACTAATATTCCTACTATAGTATCTCCACGTTTAGCCAACATAATGTTTTCATTTAAAACATTATAAGTTGTCCCTTTAGACACCATAGTCGTTCCACCCCAATGTTCATTGAAAAAACATGTTAACCAAGAAAAGTCTTTTGAACTTGGCTGAGTTACTGTCAATTCTTCTGAAAGAGACCATTTTTTTGAAAGCTGGATATGAGCTATTTCGTTGTCATTCGCTTGATCCTTAGAAAAATTGATTGAGATACCTAGTTTTTCGGCGTTTATTTGAGCAAGTTTTTGTGCGTAGTTCGAAAAATCTTCAGGGTCAATACCAAAATAAAAAAAACTTTCAGGTGGATTCTTTTTGTACCACAATTTGCTACTGATGACATATTCGTTTTGTTTTGTTTCAGTTATGTTGATATCATCATATAATAGTGCTCTTCCTTCAATAAACTCTACGACAAATTCATCTAATTTGTTTTGAGTAAATAAACGGTTTTTTTCTTGAAAATATCCTATTGCACTTAATTTACTGTGAATCCAATTAATTAAATCATCCTCGTTTAGTTCATGATCTCTTGCTAGTGCCATTAGCATTGCAATGTAATTAACGATTGTTTTGCTTCTCTTAGTTGAAATGTTTTTATAGATGTTTTCTAGAATATCATCATTCAGTTTATTCATTTTACATATACAACTTCCTTTTCAATTAATTGTTTACTCAATGCTTGGAGGTCTTTGATACAAGTTTGAACATCTGTATCATATTCTTCAGCAATTTCCGTTACTATTGAAATAAACTCTCTTTGTCCGTCAATTCGTTCATAAAAATCAGCTGCGACTTGATTTAGGGACATGCCCGGTTCGATAATGATACCTTTTAAGTACTTTCTTGTTCATTATCAGGATTTTTTACGAAAATTGTATTATTCTTCATTGTGATTCCCTTCATTCTTTTTTCTATAACAAGGTACCAAGGTTGTAGCTTTGGCTCGTTTGTGTCAGGGTATGATTTAAGATTTTATTATCTTCAAAGGATATATGTATAGTTGATTTTCTTTGACAAAATCATTATATAAATAACATTCATCATGAGTCAGCAAAGATTGTACACTCCTTTCATAAAGTGTTAGGGTATGAAAAACTAGTTATTAATGTCCTCCAGCAACAACTACATTACGAATCTCAACAAGACATGGAGTTTTATAATTTTTTTGATGTAACATTCCTCTTATATATGTATTAAATTCCTATTTTATATCCTAACAAAAGAGATAATAGCATGTCATTTATATTTTTTTCAATATTTAAACAATGATTTTTTGACAAATTTTATGTTTATAAAGTAATAGTGATGAGTAGATTGATGTTGCAAATAGATTGATAGTTTGTAAAAAAGAAATTGGAGAAAATACAAAAGATGGCTAGAATCATCGGTTATTTTAATCTAGGAAGGCGTTTATGGTTTTAGAGAGCTGTATATCCACTAAATTGAATTCTAAATGGTATAGGATAATCTTTTAGGCTTGCCTGAGGGAACAATGGCAAAAGCAGTATTGTACGCTGTTAAAGAATCAGCTGGATTTTCAGCACATTTTGATGCGTATTGCAATTTCATTTTTCAACTTAAAGGGAAAAAGAAATGGAAGTTGGCTGAAAATTTTAATACAGTGAATCCACTTCAACATTATGAATTAATTGAGGCTCCTCATTTGCCAGATCCATTAAAGTCGTATTGGAATGGTGATTTTCCTGATGAAAATTTATCTAATGGAAGGGAATTGATTTTGGATACGGGATCATTTTTATTTCTTCCAAGAGGTTGTTGGCATTCAACTAGTTCTTCTGAAGAAACCATTGCATTAAACTTTACCTTCGGTCAGCCAGCTTGGCTAGATCTAATTTTAATAGAATTAAGGAATCGATTGATTCAAAAAGACGAATGGAGAGAACTTGTTAATATTGACCTTTTGGATGAAAATGAACGAAAAAAGGTAGAAGAAAAATTAAAATCAATGATAAATAATTTACCAAACGATTTCAAGGGAATTTCAGTAGGGGATATACTGGCAAGAAAGATGACTTAGATGTATATCAATCTACACAACTTGTTGTAAGACAACTTATGAGTATAAAAGATGGTTTTTAAGAAGATAACTTATATTCATTATCTTCTTAACTCTACTATAGAAGTATGACGATTAAACTTCATATAATGTTGATAGAGATGACAAAAAATAAAGAACCGCCAAAAAAGCGGTTCTTTATTATGACGGTAAGCTTTTTCTGCAGATTTCCGCCTATTTCCACACTTGATCCGCAATCTCAATCACATGACGCAGCTTTTCCCATTGCTGTTCTTCTGTTAACAAATTGCCTTCCTCTGTTGAGGCGAATCCGCATTGTGGGCTCAAACAGATTTGGTTGATGTCCACATATTGAGCCGCTTCCTCGATTCGTCTTTTGATCTGATCGACGGGTTCAAGTTCTCCGTACTTTGAAGTGACAAGACCTAGTACGATTTGAAGGTTTGGATTTTTCACATAACGCAGGGGTTCAAATCCGCCAGAACGGTCATCGTCGAATTCTAAGAAGAGACCATCCAAATCGAGACCCGCAAAAATCGTTTCTGCCGCTGCTTCATAACCACCTTCAGCTGCCCACGTTGATTTAAAGTTACCACGGCAAATGTGCATAGTGATCACCAAATCCTCTGGACGATCGGCAACCGCTTCATTGATTGTCTTCGCAAATGACTCACGCAGTTCATCTTCTTCTCGGCCAAAGGCTTTGATTTGTTCATGTCCTTTTTCAGAAAAGAACACAGCCCAAGCTGTATCATCTAGCTGTAAGTAACGGCAGCCTGCATCATAAAAAGCACGAATGGCTTTTTTATAAGCTTGTGCCACGTCATGGTGAAAATCATCTAAGCTGTCGTACACACCTTCTTCAAGCTTTCCACGGAAAAAGAGCATATTCGGACTTGGAATCGTCATTTTAGCCGTATGATCACCCGCGATGCTGTGAAGGAAGCGATAATCCTCCAGCATTGGATGATCAGTAAAATCAATCTTACCTGTTACTTTGATGCCTCTCGCTTTTGTTGTCGTATTGTGGAATTGAATGCCTTGGTCTGCTTCAAATCCTTCGACCCCATCAAGCCCTTCTAGAAAGTCAAAATGCCACCATGCACGTCTGAATTCTCCATCTGTGACAACCTCTAATCCAATTTCCTTTTGCTTCTCTACAATACGAGTGATTTCTTCGTTTTCAATTTGTCTGAGCTGTTCTGCTGTCAGTGTACCGTCTGCTTTTTGCTTGCGGGCTTCTTTGATGCGTTCAGAACGAAGTAAACTCCCTACTTGATCTGCGCGAAATGGCGGCTTTGTTGTTTTCTTACCAATGGTTTGTACTTGTGTCATGCTGAATCCCTTCTTTCTTCAGGTTATAAATCAAATAAAAAAGCTCTTCCTTGGATAAGGAAGAGCATCATATACTGTGAGATCTCTGCCTTATCTTCAAACAAGCACCAGCTTGCTTAAGGAATTAGCACCATTCTGTTCCTAGGAACAGCGGTTGCCGGGTTTCACAGGGCCAGTCCCTCCACCACTCTTAATAAGGTTACCTTTGATTCAATTTTCTTAATAAACACAATTATTCAATCTTTTCGAGAAAAAGTCAATGGTTTTTCCTATTTATTTTCCTACATAAACAAATCAGCGACGAGAACACCGGCTAATCCAACAAGTGATAGAACAGTCACCATCAATGTCCACGTTTTAAAAGTTTGAGCCATCGACAAATTAAAGTATTCTTTGTAAATCCAGAAACCTGCATCATTCACATGAGAGAATGTTATACTGCCGGCGCCTGTTGCAATCACCATTAGTTCTGGGCTGACTCCCGTCAAACCAATTAGCGGTGCAGAAATGCCAGCTGCTGTGAGACCCGCGACAGTTGCTGACCCTAAAGAGACACGAAGGACAGCTGCAATCAGCCAAGTGAGGAGCAGAGGAGACAGTGTGCTTCCTTGCATAATCCCTGTAATGTATTGATCAACACCGCTGTCAATGAGCACCTGTTTAAAGGCGCCGCCGCCTGCAATGATCAATAGAATCATCGCAATGGAGCCAATTGAATCCGTAATCGACTTCATGACGTCCTGCATGCTCTTTCCTCTGCCAAGACCAAATGTGTAGATGGCAAGCAGCACAGAGATTAATAGGGCAATCGCCGGCTCACCTAAAAACTCAGCCGCCGGTAGCAGTGGAGAGGACGGGAAGAAAATTTCTAAACATGCTCTGAATGTCATGAGCAATACAGGTAAAATAGCGGTGAAAATACTAATGCCGAAGCTTGGCATTTCCTCTTCTGTAAATTCCTTTGGATTAAACAAGTCCTTTGGAATGTGTGCATGCAGTTGATCTTTCTTAAATAGTTTCGTAAACAGAAGTCCGCCTACTAAAACAGCAGGAATGGCTAAAATAATTCCAACCAATAAGGTTTGTCCCATGTTGGCTTGAAATACATTGGCAATGGCTGTCGGCCCTGGGTGAGGAGGGAGAAAGCCATGTGTTGTAATGAGTGCAGCGACGAGCGGCATTCCCACATACAACACAGGGAGTCTTGCGGCTTGAGCAATGGTAAAGACTAATGGAATAAGAATAATGAATCCGGTTTCATAAAATAGAGCAATTCCGATAACAAATCCAGTCAGCATCGTTGCCCATTGAATTTTCCCGATACCAAAGCGGTCGATGAGTGTCATGGCAATACGCTGAGCACCGCCAGAATCAGCCATCAATTTACCAAGCATCGCTCCAAAGCCAAGAACCAACGCCAGATGGCCGAGTGTACTTCCAAGCCCTTTTTCGACTGAAGCAATCGCTTCAAGTGGTGACATGCCTTCTAAAACGGCAACGATTAAAGAGACAATAATCAACGAAATGAAAGCGTTTAACTTAAAGACAACCATGAGTAAAAGTAATAACAAAACGCCAAGTCCGATAAAAACTAACGACATGATCTTTCCTCCTTTGTGCTGCATAAGGGAGCGTGAACGCTCCCTCTGCTTTATCCTTCAAGTATGTCTACTGCTTCTTTTAACGTATCCTTTGAGCCAACATTTCCCGGGAAAATCACATAAGACATGAATGGGAATTTACTTTCTTCTCCTGTTTGCCAAACGGGAATACCTGGTCTGATTTGACCTGCGACAGTCGCACGTTTGACACTGAGTCCTCTTGTGCCAATATCACTTGAGGTGATTCCACCTTTGGCAATGAGGTACTTAGGGCGAATGGAGAGGCGCTGAACAATGCTTGTCACAGCATCACTAATCTGAACAGACAGCTTCAATTCTTCCTCTTGACGATCGTCCCCAAGATCAAGCCGTTCTCTCCTTGTATAAACAGCAACCGATTGCCCGGTTGTTAAAAGCCTTTCAGTTTGTTGAATCACGCGGTCCATTTCCTCTTGAAATGCTTCAGGTTCTAACACGAGGTGTGTATCAAATTCAATAAATGCGATGTCTTCATTTTGCTGCAGCGCTTGCAATTGTTCGGTTGTTTTTTTGACATGGGAACCGACCATGATGAGGCCACCGTGCCTGCTTTCTTCCTGTATTAAGTCTTGTCTAGTTAATAGTGCTTGATCCTCAACACCGCCAAGCACTTTTGTGAGAGCTGCCGCACTTCTAAATAGAAAGTGCTGACCTGCTTTGATAGCCTCTATGAGGGCAACGACAAAGACTTTGACATCGTCATAGTCCACTGCATTCACAACCACTTTTTGAAAATCCTTCACGGTCATCAGCTGATCCTTTATTTGTTCAATACGTAAAGCCCGGATATCTTCTAAAGAAATATAAGTAGTGTTTTCCTTAGTGAACGATCCGTTTGATTTCTCTTCGATCCATTCTCCGAGGTGAGAAGATTGAAATCCGAATGTACGATCCAATGCAAATTCTGTGTCACCAGCAGGAATTAATTTGTGACCTTCCTGTACGTAGTGAATATTGCCAATCGTAAAGCGGCCGCCTTCTTTAAAAAAGGGAAGAAGAATTTCGCCGTCAAATTGGCGGGAGCTTTGCTGTTCAATGGTCGTTCTGAGAATTTCAGTCTCCAGTGGGAAATGTCCACGCAGGGTGGAGTCCCCCCGGCTGACAATGATGAAATCTTGATCAAGCCGTTCAGCCGTTTTCACAATCGTTGATGCGATCGTTTCATGAAGAACCGTCGTTTCTTTCTCTGTCATACTGCGAGAGTTGGTTAAGATAAAGAACATACGGCTGTCTTCAAGAAAACCAGCTTCAATGCTTTTCTCTGACCAATCGGTGAAAACAGAGACGCCGTGTACGGTTTGAATGCCTGTTGGGTCATCGTCTAATACAATCACTTTATGGTGAAAATGGTTTAGTGCTTGTTCGTATGCTGATTGAATGCGGTCTGAATCCGCTTTCGGAATGGCATTTAGTAACTCAATGCTTTGTTTCATAGAACCTCATCCTTTCTTCACTTCAACATGAGCCATTTTTTCGTAATATTGAACGATTCCGCCGTGATCAAGTCCAGACTTTCCGTCCGCTTTGAGGGCGTGGAAGATTTCCAGCAGCTGACTAGAAAGCGGGAGAGGAACGCCGATATCGTGGGCAGTTTCCATGACATTGGTTAAATCCTTTAAGTTGATGTCAATACGTCCGCCAGGCTCAAAGTTTCGTTCTAAAATGAGAGGAACCTTCGCATCGAGTACAGCACTTCCTGCCAGTCCACCTCGGATGGCTTCATACATTTTATCAATCGCAATGCCAGACTTAGCGGCAAGGACGAGTGCCTCGGACATGGCAGCGATATTTAAGTTGACGATGATTTGATTCGCAAGCTTTGCGGTTGTCCCGCTTCCATTTGATCCAACTAATACGACATCTGTGCCCATGGCATAGAGGACATCCTTTACTTGTTCAAAAATCTCTTTTTCTCCGCCCACCATAATCGCAAGTGTCCCGTCTATCGCCTTTGGCTCTCCGCCACTGACAGGAGCATCGATAAATTCGACCTGATGCTGTTTTGCCAGTGCCGCTAAAGCTCTAGAAGTAACAGGTGAAATAGAGCTCATATCTATAATGATCGTGCCAGGTTTTGCTGTAGCCAATATGCCTTGTTCACCTGCTACGACTGCTTCTACATGCTCACCTTTTGGAAGCATCGTGATGATGATATCGCTTACAGATGCTGTCTCAGCAGCTGATGCAGCGGCATTTGCGCCCACTTCTTTTAATGCTAGAACAGCTTCTGTATGAATATCGAAAACAGTCACAGTATGACCGGCTTTTAATAGATTAAAGGCCATAGGTTTCCCCATAATGCCTAATCCAATGAATCCAATTTTCTTTGCCATTTTGTCCGCCTCCTATTTAGAAACCCCTTACAAAAAGCGCTTTCTTTTCTTTTTGTTAGTATATATACTATCGATTTAAATTAATAGTAGGAAATAAACTATTGTTCATTTAATGTACATGACGAAATAGGAATGTGTCAACGGAAAATATGAGAAAAGTCACAAAAAAAAGACCGGAAACAGCTCCGGTCTATGGTCGATTATGTTTTATTTTTAGCTACAGCTAATCGAGATCGTTTGACGTTGTCGATTGCATTTGATCCTAATTCTAAAACAGCTGTGACGTACAAAACATCAATAATCACAAGCTGATTAATACGAGAAATCATTGAGTCAGAACGATAGGTTGTTTCTCTCGATGAACTGAGCAGATGAAAGTCGGATTTCTTGGCGAGCTCTGATTTCGGATAGCTCGTAATCGAGGCGACCGTTGCACCTTTTTCCTTTGCAAATTGCACGGCATCAAGGATTTCTCTACTTTCCCCTGAATGTGAGATCGCGACGATAAAATCATGTTCCGTTGCATGTGTTGCAATCATATTCATCATATGAGGATCACTACATAGACTCACTTCAAAGCCAAGCTGGAGAAACTTATGATAGGCATCTCCGGCAATAAAACTGGAGGCACCTGCTCCAAAGAAGACGGTTTTATGAGCCTGTTTCATTTGCTCAATAAATTGTGTCACAGCCTTGTCTTCTAAAATATGTTTCATATCCTGAATAGAGTTGGTTGTTAACTCTATGACCTTATGTTTAATATCTGCGACACTATCAGATGCTTCGATCTCACCGTATATGGATTGAGGTGTATTGGTCGCAATATCCTGCGCGACATGGACACGAAACACTTGATAGGACTCATAGCCAATTTTTCGCAGAAAACGAAAGATCGTCGTTTCACTTGTGTTGCATTCAGCAGCGAGTGCACTAATCGAATGAAGCACAACTTTCTGAGGGTTTTGTAAAATGTAATTGGCAATCTTCTTCTGGGTAGGGGACAAACTATGAAATGTTGTCCGGATATGACTAAAAATATTCTCTTCTATGATAAACACCACACTTCATCTAACATTCTATCTTAAGCATACAGGAACTTATGAAAACGGTAAACAAACCTCACATGAAAAATAAAGAATAATATGGAAGAAAACACTTCTTTTGGTTCTTTTGTCATGGTATACTCAATTGGTAATAGACAAAAATGGGGGTTTTTACTATGACAATGAAAAAAGGCCTAACGATCAGCCTGCTCATTTTTTCGCTGATTGTTTCGTTGTTTGCGCCAGTTGGATCTGCGGATGCCAAACAAGTGAAAAAAGCAAAAGTAAGTACACACTATTATAAAAAGAAAAAAACGTTTAAATATGCACAGGTGAAAAACCTTAGTAAAGCGCATATGAAAACCATCAATCGTGATTTAAAAGAAGATATTGCATTCTCTTATTCTACGTACTTGTTCTTAAAGGACGAAGCGAAAAAAGAAGGCATTGGGAAGATCACATACGAGAGATCGTTTAAAACGAAATTTAACAATGGGAAGAAACTAAGTATCCTAAACTATGATTACATGAATGACGGTAGTATGCACGGGGATACGATGGTTACGAGCATGAACTATGTGTTAACAAAGAAAAAAACAAAGCAACTGTACTTTACAGATGTGGTGAAAACAAAGAAAAAGCGTACAAAAGTAAGAGATTATATCTATAACTACACAAAGAAGCATAAAAGTAAATTCTATGCGAATCTGAAAAAAAGCGATATTCAAATCGGCTACGACACGCAGTACTACTTCACGAAAAAGGGAATCGCTGTTGTCTTCCAGCCATATGAAATTTCACCGTACTATGTAGGAATTCCTATGATTCAAGTACCTGCGAAGGTGTATAAATAAACAAGAGAAACGGCCATGAATTTGGTCGTTTTTTTATACATAAAAAGAGCCCCTGGTGACGAGGCTCTTCTTTTTACATTTATACTTGTTTGGGTGCATCGTTTAGTGGGTGACGGCGTTTGCCGTTGTAGTGGCGGCGCATACGAAAGATTTCAAACTCCGAAAGCTCTGCGCTTTTTCGTTTTTGGGTGCGGTTATCTTTTTTGAAAGAGAATAGTAAGTAGCAGCAAAGTGAAGCGATAATCAATAAAATCATCATATGACATTCCTCCAATTCATCCTATTCTTTAAGTGTAGACAGGGTGAGTGATGTTTATAACTGAAAATAGTTAGCAAATCGCGTTTAGTTCTAAAGGTTTATTCTAGGTGCTTTTTTAGGTCTAAAATACTGGTTGTTTTTAACTATTATATTTCCAGTTATTTCACTCGTCAAGAAGAATTTTTCTGGGGTTGTCTCTATTAGTACGATTAAGTGTCATAAAAGTTTCAGAAAATTGTAAACTTTTATTAAAAAACCGTTCCCGAACAGGAACGGTTGTAAACATGTTTATGCTTTTTCTTCAAATAAACGTGCAATTTCCACGATCACTTCTGACGCTTTCAGCATGTTCTCTACAGAGATGAATTCATATTTACCGTGGAAGTTTTCCCCGCCAGTAAAGATGTTTGGCGTTGGAAGTCCTTTATATGAAAGCTGTGAGCCATCTGTACCGCCGCGGATTGGTTCAATGACAGGTGTCACTGAGCGGTTTTCCATGGCTTCATGAGCGATGTCTACGATATGTTTGACTGGCTCAATTTTTTCTCTCATATTGTAATATTGATCCTGAATGCTAAGGGTGATGCTGTTTTCGCCGTAGACCGCTTTTAAATCGTTTGCGATTTTTTCAAACAGTGCTTTGCGCTTGTTGAATTTCTCTTTATCAAAATCACGAATAATATATTGTAGCTCTGCTTCTTCTACTTCTCCTACAAATCTTGTGAGATGGAAAAAGCCTTCGTATCCTTCTGTGTATTCTGGAGATTCATCTGAAGGAAGTTTGTTGTGAAAGAGCATGCCGATCTTTGCAGCACTGACCATTTTGTCTTTTGCTGTCCCTGGATGGACGTTGTTTCCTTTAATTGATACTTTTGCACCTGCGGCGTTGAAGCTTTCATATTGAAGCTCTCCTAGCGGGCCGCCGTCAATCGTATAAGCATAAGAAGCGCCAAAGGCATCAACATCGAATTTGTGAGGTCCTCTGCCGATCTCTTCATCTGGTGTGAAGGCGACACGAATTTTTCCATGCTTGATTTCTGGATGTTCAATCAGGTAATGCATGGCGGTCATAATTTCTGCGATACCTGCTTTGTTATCTGCACCAAGCAGGGTCGTGCCATCAGTCGTGATGAGCGTATGTCCTTGGTATTTTTGTAAATTTGGAAACTGTGCTGGAGATAATACGATATGTAGATCTTCGTTTAACGTGATGTCCCCGCCTTGATAGTTCTCATGAATCTGCGGTTTCACGTTCTTGCCAGTGAAGTCAGTGGCTGTGTCGATATGAGCCAGGAAGCCAATGGTTGGCACTTCTTTGTCTGTGTTAGATGGAATCGTGCCCATGACATAACCGTTTTCATCCATTGTCACTTCTTGAATGCCGATGGATTTCATCTCTTCAACAAGCTGCCTTGCTAGGTTCAGCTGTCCTTCAGTGGATGGGCAGCTCTCTATGTCTGCATCAGACTGTGTATCCACTTTTACATAACTTGTGAATCGCTGGATCATTTCCTCTTTCATCAATACGTCACTCCTTTTGTAGAATATGTTCATTTTATCATGTCTTGAATGCGCTTCATAACAAGAAAGGCTTTCTCTGACAATTAGAGAGTAAAAAGACCTACTTTTATTTTGCGATGTGCTGAATGGTTCTTTAGGGTGATTTTTTTGGGTGTCTTTTTATTTATAATGAGGACATATAAAATCATCCATTTGTACGTTAATTTGGGAGAAAGGGGTGCGAAAGTTGGATTCTAGTCAAACACTTGCACTCGCTCAAAAGTTCCAGGAAGCTGCTGATGGCATTCGGCAGTCGAAGCAGCTGCTTGAGAATCGGCTGAAGGCAGTTGGATCAGGCTGGCAAGGGGAAGCAAGAGATAAATTTGATCAAAGCTTTGAGGAAACAGCGGTACGCTATGATCAATTTGAAAAGGACTTGCTTGAAACAAGTCAGGAACTGCGGGATGCTGCTGTCAAAATCGAGGAACGTAAAGCTGAAATCGCCAGAATGGAAGAGCTTGAGCGAAAAAGGCGAGAAGAACGGAGAGAAAGAAACCGAGAAGGGAGATGATGTGATGGCGCGTGACATTGTAGTAGATCCAGATCAGCTGACAGGGCTGGCGAATGATTTTGTAGGAGAGCTTTCGGCCATCGAAACAAAGCACCACGATTTACATAGTGAACTGGATGGCCTCATCCTAGGCTGTGATCCCCGTTATCGAAGCTGTTTTTCTGGAGTAGGAGATGCGTGGGGTTCTGGACAAGCCTTAATGAGCAAATTGAGCAGTGACGACATTGCTATTCGTCATGCAACGGATAAAATGGTCGAAGCTGATGATATTTTAAGGAAAATGTACAGTTTGTATGATCAATATGGTACACTCACGAGCTTAGCTGGTATTGTGATGATGCAGGCGAAATACTATGGGCTTGGCATGACAACCTTTATCAAAGAAAATGGCCGCTATGCTGCGCAACATTCAAAGCTCCTTCTTGATGTGACCGGACGGGTAGAAGGAACGAGATTTGACCGGCTGGCAAGGATTTGGCTGAGCAAAAAAGAATTATTAAAACGATCGAATTGGTCGATGGCTGACCTAGTCCATAAGAAATTTACGAAATTTTATCCTAGCGATACAGTTGCGTTCACGAACAGTGTACGTGATTTCACAAAAGGAAGTATCAATTGGAAGGACACAGCTGGCATCAAGTCTGTTCTGAAAAATGGTGCAAGGTTTGCGAAAGGAAATGCCATCATTGCAACGGTCGTCACGGGTGCAACAGAAACGGTTGGCTGCGGTCTGAAAATTGCGGAGAACTATGCGGAATTTGGGGATCAGCCAGAAGTTCTCAAGCGTGAAAATGCAAAGGCTGTTGGAAATGCAGTGAATAATACGGTCTTTATTGCAGGCGGATCTGTTGCAGGTGCTGTTGTGGGCGGCGCTCTTGGAAGCTTTGCAGGACCGATTGGAACAGTGGTTGGCGGTGCGATAGGATCAGCAGTAGGTGGCTTTATTGGTGAAAAAGTCGCCAAGCTTACTTCTGGTTTTGCAGAACAGGTCGCAGTGAAATTAAAAGACCCAATTCATGCGGTTGTCGATAAAGGAAAAAAAGCATTTGAACTGGCAGGTCAAGGTGTTAAAGCAGTCAATGACACCATTGATCAAGCAAATCAGGTGATACATAAAGGAATAGAAAAAACAAAAGAAACCGCAGATTCGCTGTTGAAAGGTGCAGGTGATTTCTTGAAGGGCGCATTTTCTTTTGGATAAGGAGAGATCAAGTTGGATCAGCTAAGTCTAAGTATCGAGGAACTCATCTTTAGTTTTTACAGTGAAGGCTATTTTGAGCAAGGGATGTCTTTAAAGGAAGCCTATTATCCAGATGTAGAGGATGAACGTCTTGGATTTTTATTTGAAATTGCATGCCGCTCTTTGCTGGCAAAAGACGTGCTGGAATTTCGAAATAGACAATACCGTTATAAAGAAAAATACCGGCATTTCATTCAAGCCATGAACGATGCATCACATACCGTGAAAGCTTCAAGGTTTGGTGTATTAGATGAAGAGGTCAGTACGTCCTTTCATACGACTCAGGCAGGTGTGTATTCACACCATACGCTTTATGATCAACAAGTGCATCAGATTCACAAACTAAAAGACGATCAGCAGACTGTGGAGCAAGTGACAACCTTTTTGAACATACACATGAGTGAACACCTCACACCAGTCATCAATTTGCAGGCAGAAGAATTTGAACTGCTGTTAGAACAAGCCAGTCAAGGGAATGATGATTGGCCTTCTTTTCTAAATAAAGCAGAGAACCAAGAGCTTGTGAGGGCATTTGTTTCTGATGTAAGGGTCAGAAAAGGAAAAATGGATTCTTTGATGAAGGTCACTTATGATAAAAATAATACGCCGGATGTAGAGTCTATGATATTTGTTATTCCGGGGCAGAAGCATTCTTGGCTAGTGTCGGGCATGAAGGAAAATGAATTTCGGATAGAGACGGCTCATAGGGACGGATTACGTTCTATATTCTAATGGAGAAAAGGAGAATGGCGCTTGAATCCAAGTGAAGTAATAGAAGTGAGGAGCAGACCCTTTCTAAGAGTATGGGCATTCTTAGCAACGGGCGGGTTTGGCATCATCGGTATTTGGTTATTTTCAGAAGCTCTTACATTTGAATCGAATTATACGTTGTTTTTATTTTTAGGCGGATTATTAGGCATTGTCTATGGGGGGATCTCTTTTTTGATGATTCTTCCGGCTTTTACGAAGAGGGGAAATGTGATTTTTCGCATTCAGCGTGGAGAGAATGGCGCTGTTTTATACCGGCAACAAACAATCCCTTTTCAAGACATACAATCTATTGATATGCGCAGGCATCGTTACAGTATTAGGGGATTTCTGTTCATGGATGTGCTCATTCGTAAAATAGATGGGAAATTGATCAAGATTCCGGCGTACAGTATTTTAGATGAAGAAGTATTTGAGCAAACGGTGAAACAAGACATTTATCCATATTTACATGAGACCGCCCAAGAGAATTGGAAACAGCAGCATGGTCATGGTGAAAAGCAGAATCAATAGATGTTTTCGCCATCATTCCATGAGGTGAGACGCCACTTTTTTTAAGAAATCGTGTATGATGTCAGTAAAGACTGAACAATCAAGAGGTGATGAGAGATGGACAAAGAAATGGTAATCGACCTCGTCACAGAACAAATGGCACGAATTCGAAAAGAAAAAGACTATACGCAGGACCGTATGGCTGAGGTGCTTGGTCTATCCAAGCGGCATTTGCAGCAGGTAGAAAAGAATCGTCTTCGCCTCAACTGGACGCAATCTGCGGCCGTATGTGCATTATTCAGGGATAGTGACATTTTAAAAGGGACACTTGGGGATGATCCGCTTGAGATTCTGGAAGTCGTCGCCCACGATGAATTGCATTTATCTGTTGAACGTACGATTGGCGGAAAGGTTTGGTGGCGGACGTCTGTGAAAAAAGGTACGTTTCGTCTCCAGCAAAATGTACTAAGCCAGCATTACCGCATCTTAGATGATGAGAATTATCGCTATTATAGTTCCTTTAATAAAGAAGAAGCGAAGCGGCGGTTAGAGGAATTAAGTGAGCTGTCGTAAGCAGAAAAAGAGAGGTACCTCTATGACAGGGACCTCTCTTTTTTGTGTTGTTTATACTTTCAGAGTGTTTTTCGCCCGAATAAAGGCAACAAGCTGTTTAATTTCTTCATCTGTTAGTGGAACGCCGTCTACATGGATGGTTCCTTCTTTTGCTTCCGTGAGTTCAACTTTGATATCAGAGATTTTGCGTTGTATCTCTGGCTCGTCCGTTCTACCAAGTAAAAAATCAATGGACGTATCATACAAATCAGCCAGCAGTTTCACTGCTTCAAGCGAAGGTCGTCGGTACCCAGATTCGTAACCGGCATAGGTGCTTTTGGCGATACCTAGGCGATCTGCCGTATGCTGGAGAGACCATTTTTTCTTTTTTCTTAGGGTGGTTAAACGATCGAGTATCATACATGAACGCTCCTTTATATACAACAACAGTATATCATATTTTGACAAAGAGTGTACGCGTTATGCGTAATAATTTCTTGATTAATTCGCGTTATGTGACTATAATGGCAATGAAGGTACGCGTAAAGCGTATATTATAGAATAGCACAAGCTGGCTTATAATATGTGTGACAAACGAAGTAATTTTACTGAAAGAGGTGGACCTGTTGAAGAAATTATTGCTTTTAACCACTGGTGGGACGATTGCATCTGTAGAAAGTGAAAATGGTTTAGCTCCAGGTGTTAAAGCTGAGGACCTTTTAAGCTATTTAAACGAAATTAATGCAGACTACACAATGGACACAAAGTCCCTAATGAGTATAGATAGTACCAATATGCAGCCTGAATACTGGGTTGATATCGCAACAGCCATTTATGAAAATTATGATCAATATGACGGATTTGTCGTCACGCATGGTACGGACACAATGGCCTATACATCAGCAGCACTATCGTATATGCTGCAAAATCCTGATAAGCCAATTGTCATTACAGGGTCACAAATTCCAATTACGTTTAAGAAAACAGATGCGAAGAAAAACATTACAGATGCGATTCGTTTTGCATGTGACGGTGTTGGCGGCGTGTATGTCGTGTTTGATGGCAGAGTCATTCAAGGAACTCGCGCAATCAAACTAAGAACGAAAAGCTACGATGCATTTGAAAGTATTAACTACCCATATATTGCATCGATTGAAAATCATCAAATTGAATACAATAGCAAAGTAAAAAGATCATCAATGAAACCGCTTAAATTAGATGCATCCTTGAACACAGACGTTTGTTTATTAAAACTGCATCCAGGACTGAAGCCTGAGTTTTTAGATTCAATCAAAGGTTTGTACAAAGGAGTCGTTATTGAAAGCTACGGCAGCGGCGGAATTCCTTTCGAAGGAAGAAACCTTTTAGAAAAAATCAACGAATTGCTGGAAGAAGGCATTTCTGTTGTGATCACCACTCAGTGTCTCGAAGAAGGAGAAGACATGAGTGTGTATGAAGTAGGACGTAAAATCAATCAAGAACTGGTTGCTCGTTCAAGAAACATGAACACAGAAGCCATCGTGCCAAAGCTCATGTGGGCATTAGGTAAAACAACAGATCCACGAGAAGTGAAAAAGATTATGGAAACGCCAATCGCAGAAGATTTAGTGATTTAACTATTCTATAGAAAGCAGGTCATACGAGATGGTTCAAGCAACTTATCGTTACGAGAAGGATTTTCTAGGTGAAAAAGAAATTCCCGCAGACGTGTATTATGGTGTTCAAACGCTTCGTGCAAAAGAGAATTTCCCGATTACAGGATATCGCATGCATGAGGAACTCATTCGAGCATTTGCCATTGTCAAAAAAGCAGCAGCTCAAGCCAACATGGAAGTCGGACGTTTATATGAAGGAATTGGAAATGCGATCGTTCAAGCTTCAGATGAAGTCATTGAAGGCAAATTCCATGAATATTTCATCGTAGACCCGATTCAAGGCGGCGCAGGAACGTCTATGAATATGAATGCCAATGAGGTCATTGGAAACAGAGCCCTCGAGATCATGGGACATCAAAAGGGCGAATACATTCATTTAAGTCCAAACACACATGTGAACATGTCACAATCGACAAATGATTCGTTCCCAACGGCGATCCATATTGCAGTGCTCAAGCAGTTAGACATTTTACTTGAGACGATGCAGGCCATGCATGACGTATTTCAAAAGAAAGCAAAAGAATTCGATCATGTGATCAAAATGGGGCGTACTCATTTACAAGATGCTGTTCCGATCCGTTTAGGACAAGAGTTTGAAGCATACAGCCGTGTGCTCAGCCGTGATATTAAACGAATCAACCAATCAAAACAGCATTTATATGAAGTGAATATGGGTGCGACCGCTGTTGGGACAGGCCTCAATGCAGATCCTCGCTACATTGAAATCGTAGTGAAAAAGCTTGCTGATATTTCTGGACTGCCATTAGTAGGCGCAGAGCACCTCGTAGATGCGACGCAAAATACAGATGCATACACAGAAGTATCTGCTGCCTTAAAAGTATGCATGATGAACATGTCTAAAATTGCGAATGACCTTCGCTTAATGGCATCTGGCCCACGTGCAGGTCTTGCTGAGATTGCATTGCCAGCCCGTCAGCCGGGATCATCCATTATGCCTGGGAAAGTCAATCCAGTCATGGCAGAGCTCATTAACCAAATCGCATTCCAGGTCATTGGGAACGACCACACCATCTGTCTTGCTTCTGAAGCAGGCCAGCTTGAGTTAAATGTGATGGAGCCTGTTCTGGTCTTTAACTTGCTTCAATCTATTAGTATAATGAATAACGGATTCCGCTCATTCACAGATCATTGTTTAGCGGACATCGAAGCAAATGAAAAACGTTTGAAAGAATATGTCGAAAAAAGTGCAGGTGTCATTACTGCGGTAAACCCTCACTTAGGCTATGAAGCCGCGGCTAGAATCGCAAGGGAAGCCATTTTAACAGGACAATCAATCAGAGATCTTTGCCTGCAAAATGATGTGTTAACAGAAGAAGAACTTGATATTATTTTGAATCCTTACGAGATGACAAAGCCTGGTATTGCGGGTGCAGAGCTCCTAGAGCGATAATAATATCAAAAATTTTATTTTATTAATATGTGGAATTGCCTGTGAAATAGAGAAAAACAGGCAATTCACTTTCTTTCGAATTGACACACTTTTTTCACAATATTTTGAAAACGCTTAACGCACGCACAAAGGGAGGAAACAAAATGAAAACACCACGTCTACCGTCTATTTTAGAAGTCGTGTCTGTACTTGGCTTATTTTTAGCAATTGTTTTATCATTCACTCTTTACTTCAAATTAGATATTCAGCTAGCATTGTTCATCTCATGGTTTATGGTTATTGCTTTAGGAATTCGTTTAGGGCATTCGTACAAAGACCTTCAAAATGCGATCACAAAAGGGATATCGAATGGATTAGAGGCTGTTTTAATCTTAATTGCAGTAGGTGCACTTGTTGGTACATGGATTGCTGGCGGTGTTGTACCCACGTTAATTTATTACGGACTGGAATTTATTCATCCTAATATCTTCTTATTAGCTACACTGATTATCTGTTCTATTATGTCTGTTGCTACTGGTACGTCTTGGGGTACAGTTGGAACGGCAGGTATTGCGATGATTGCGATTGGTGAAGGATTGGGTATCCCATTACCGATCGTAGCTGGGGCTGTTTTATCTGGCGCTTATTTTGGTGATAAATTATCTCCTCTATCTGATAGTACTGTGCTCGCTTCCTCTCTTTCAAAAGTGGACGTGCTGGCGCATGTAAGAGCCATGATGGTTTTATCCATACCGGCCTTTGTTATTACGGCTATTATGTTTACAATTACTGGATTTATGTATGGCGGAAGAAATATTGATCAAGATAAAGTAGAGTTTTTGAAACAAGCATTGCAGGATACATTCACGATTAATATTTGGATGATCATTCCGGCAGTCATTGTTGTCCTATTACTTGTATTGAAAAAACCGTCAATGCCTGTTATCGCAATTGGTGCACTGCTTGGGGCAGTCTGGGCGATGGCATTCCAAGGAATGAACCCAGCTGATGCGCTTGGTACAGCTTATAACGGCTTCTCTATTAATTCAGATGTAGATTTCTTAAATACACTGTTGAACCGTGGCGGTATTGTCAATATGTTAGGATCTCTAGTGGTCATTATTCTTGGACTTGGTTTTGGTGGAGTTCTTGAATACTTAGGCGTGTTAAAAGTGATCGTCGCAACATTCGAGAAAAAATTGCACAATGCAGGAAATGTGACACTGTCTACACTTGTAGTAGCATTCTTCGCGAATATCTTTGGTTGTGCAATGTATGTCTCATTAATTCTTACACCAAAAATCATGGAAAAAAGCTATGACAAATTAAAATTAGACAGACGTGTGTTATCTAGAAACTCTGAGGTTGGTGGAACACTTACGTCTGGTATGGTTCCATGGTCAGATAACGGAATTTACATGGCAGGGATTCTAGGCGTCTCGACATTCTCTTATTTACCATTTATGTGGCTGAGCTTTGTTGCCATTGGTCTTGCCATCATCTACGGATATACAGGGAAATTCATTTGGTACGTGAAAAATCAACAAGACTCAGAAGAATCGGCATCATAAGCCACTGCAAAAGCCGCCCCTCCCCCGGGCGGCTTTTGTTTGTCCTAGGACCGTAAGACTATGTGTGTTTCCAGAAGGGTGGTTGTGTATTTTGACCCCCTATAAAAGAGGGCTTAAGGTGTGGTATGAAGCAGATTGAAAGCATATTTATACCATAAAAAGGGCACAAATCCCTATTCAAACATGAGTCTTTGAACCTTATAATAACAATATTGGAAAAAATGCGATTCACCATTACGCTCGTTTAGAGGGACTCTAAGCAGCGTTTTTATTTTTGACAGGAGGAGGAACCCATATGAGCTTATCGGATATGCTGTCTGCCCTTAACGGTGGCATTTCAAATAAAAAGGCAGAGATCGAAGAGAAAATTGCTCGACTCAAAAAGGCAAAAAGTAAGATTGAACGTGAACAAGATGCCGCAGAAACAGACCTAAAACAAATCAAGCAGCCAAAGCTTGGGGCCTCTTGGAAAGGTGAGCGGAGCCAAGATTTCAAATCAGAACGAAATGAAGCGCATGATGCGCTGCAAACGATCGTAAGCGATAAATATCCACGCTACGTGAGCCGAATCGAATTCAAAATCAGTACACTAGAAGCAGAGCAGGCTGCCTTATCCTTTGCCAGCTCTTTAGCTGGAGATGCCGCACGTTTGGCTGAAAAAGGAGAAGACGCAGTAGAAGACGCAAAACGCTTGATCTCAAAAGCATGGAGCAGCTTGTAAGCGAGCTTCATGCTGAACCAATCTGGAGGATATCATAATGGGACAAATTAAGTTAAACTACCAAACAGTGATGGATAAACTAGATGAAGTCTCCCAAGCAGTTGAAGCTTTAACAATGAAAAAAGCAGCAGATAAAGCTGGTGAAAACAGCCTTGAATTTGTAACCAAATGGACGGCACGTGAAGCAGAGGTGGGCGAAATGGTCTCAAGCTTTAAAGAAGCCTTAATCAAAAACGTTCAGGATACACGTTCAAATGTGAAGACGCTAAAAGAACAGGATGAAGCGATTGCGGCAAAATCATAAGCCCCAATCGTTTTATTGATAGCGTAGCTGAGTACGATGTAAAATATAGTCGTAAAGACTCATATATAATTCGGGATTTATGACCTTAGATTATTCCGTTTTTCTTCCAAACACCATGTTAAAAGGACACCTTTTCCCTATTTAAGCCTAAGGCTTTTCACCTTATACTATACTTAATGAAAGCGAACGGTAGAAATGTCAGGACTGGAAAAAGCAGATGATCTGCCCGGTTTCAAAAACGCTGACGCCGTGCTTTCTTATGAGGTCTAATAGAGGTGGATGACATGAGTTTATCCGAGATGCTGCACCATCTGCATATGGGGATTGAAAACAAACGTGCAGAATTTGACGAAATGATCTCTCGGTTAAAGACAGCCAAAAGTAATATTCGAACAGAACAAGATCTTGCGCAGTCTGACATAAAGGAAATCAAGAAGCCTGCTCTAGATTCGTCATGGAAAGGTGAGAGAGGAACGGACTTTCACCGTCATCGGAAAGAAGCCTATCACGTGCTGCACGACATTGTGAACAATGAGTATGAAACCTATATTACGGAGATAGACCAAAAAATTATGCACTTTGAGTTAAAAAAAATGGAACTCGCTGTCGCTAGTAATTTTGCAGGAAGAGCCCAAGATGTGATGGAAAAAGGCGAGGATTTTGCAAAGGATGTCAAACATTTAATTGAACGGGGCTGGAAAGCTCTTTAATAAAATAAACGAAACAGCCGGCTGAACAAGCGGCTGTTTTTTTTGGTTTAGTCACATCCGCCGCTACCACCTGAATCACCACCGCAGGAGGCATCAGAAGCGTGATGTGTATACGAATCAGTATAGTTACTGGTTGTTGAACTGTGATGTGCAGAATGCTTAGAAGATGAGCGCTTATCTTTTGGTGTAAACATGTGGGCGGCAATGGCGCCTAAAGAAGCTAGTATGATGATGATAACAAACATGATGTTTCCCTCCTCTTGTTTCATATTCATACGTTTGAGCCATAACAAAGTTCCCGGTCGGAAAGAAAAACTGGGCAAAGAGTTCTATTTTCGTTTATGATGATAGGCAAAAGTAATTGACCAAGGGAGGGGAGTCTATGTTATCTCTACGTCAGGAGGAGCTGTTGAGGCGGTTAATGCAGGCAGAGCAGGAGCTGACAGGTGAAGAAATTGCACGCCTGATAGGCGTCACATCACGAACAGTTCGAACAGATATGAAAGCGCTTAAATCAATATTAGAAGCACATGGGGCAACACTTCATATGAAACGTGGAGCAGGGTATACATTGACTGTCGAAGATTATGGAGCATTTCGTACTTTTTTGAAAAACTCAATGAGAGAAAGAAATGAAAAAAAGAATCAAGTTATTCCAAATCAGCCGGAGGATCGTATCTCTTATTTATTGAGAAGGCTTTTATTGTCCGAAGACTATATGAAATTAGATGAATTGGCCGAGGAATTATTTGTGAGTGAATCTACTGTGAAAAATGACCTGAAAGCAGTCAAGCATCTATTTTCTTTACATGGACTTTCTGTTGCACACCGACCTAAATATGGACTGAGGCTGACTGGAGATGAAATGAAATTAAGGTATTGTCTAGCTGAGCATGTGTTTCAGCAGGAGCATCCGAATCCTGCCCTTTTACCTGAAGAAACGTATCAATTGATTCAAGATATGGTGCGTTCACGTACAAAGGCAAGCGGCCTTCATGTGTCAGAGATCGGTTTAAGCAACTTAGTGACACATATCGCCATTGCGTGCAAACGAATTGAAGAGAAAAAATTGGTCATGATGCCGGAAGGAGAACTCAAAGACATTCAAACACAGCCCGCTTTTCAAGTGGCGAGGCAAATGGCAGAAGATATGCGTCACGTACTCGGTATAGATTTTCCATTATCTGAAATGGCCTATATTGCGATTCATTTAATGGGGGCAAAAATGATGGCGTATGGAGAAATGGGCCACACGCTATTTCACATGCTTGATGAAGAGCATTTCCGTTTAACTCACCAACTACTTGGTTATGTCGAAGAGCACATGTCACTTGATATTCAGACAGACAAGGAATTGATTGTGGGACTAAGTCTTCACCTGAGATCAGCGATTCATCGGTTCCGATATGATATGAACATCCGTAACCCCTATTTATCAGACATAAAAAGGCATTATCCGATTGCCTTTGAAGCAGGTGTCTATATGGGAAGATGGCTGAAGGAAAAAGAGAATGTAGAGATTCATGAAGATGAAATCGGATATTTGGCGCTGCATATTGGTGCTGCCATAGAGCGGACAAAAACTCAGACTGTGAGGAAAAAATGCTTGATTGTGTGCGCAACGGGTGTCGCGAGCAGTCAGCTTCTTCTCCATAAGCTGAAGGCCGCCTTTAGCGAAAGGCTAGAGATTGCTGGAACTGCAAGTGTCAGTGACCTTTTGTCGTATGACTTGAGAAGTATCGATTTCATTATTAGTACCATCCCTCTTCAGAACACACTACCCGTGCCAGTGATTGATGTACATACGATCCTCAGTGAAGATGATATGTCGAGGCTGAAACGATTTGTGCAGGGGTCACAAGAAATGGGGGTCTTGCGATATATCAGTCCGAAGATGACTTTTTTTCAGCAAGATCTACAAACAAGGGAAGAGGTTCTTCAATTTTTCGTGACTGTATTGCAGGAACAAAACCGAATCCCGGATGATTTTGAACAGCTATTGTTGGAAAGAGAGGAAGTGTCGCCTACGTCGTTCGGTCATTTGGTCGCGATCCCTCACCCAATCAAACCGGCAACAGATGATACGTTTTGTGCGATCTGTACGTTGAGGAAACCAGTGCTGTGGGGCGACGATCGGGTACAGGTCGTCTGTTTGTTAAGTATACAGAAGACGTATCAGAAAGAATTGCAGTCACTTTATCAATTTCTTGTGCGTTTGACAGAGCAGAAGGAAGTGGTGGAGCAAATCATCAAAGCTGCTTCATTTGAAGAACTGACGGCGGCGCTGCACGTGTTGGAACAGCCAGATGAAAAAAAAGGACACCCATTTCCGCATCTGTGAGGAAAAAGATTGGATGTTAATGAAAGCGCTTTTAAAATAACATCAAAAAGGAGGATGATCACGAGTTTTTGTAAAGGGGGAGACGGATCATGAGCTTTAAAGAGAGAGCGGCCGACGTCATGGGACATGTCGCTTATCGTATTACAAATCAGAAATATATTATGGCGATTAAGCAAGCATTTGTCACATTAATGCCAATTATCATTACGGGGGCATTTGCTGTACTGGTCGCAAATATGATCATGAGCCCGGAAACGGGGCTTGCCCATTTTGAGATATTCAGGTTTTTAGCAGAGCTTCAGCCAATTATGAAGGCAATCAATTATGCCACGCTGAACTTTTTAACGATCGGGGCTGTGTTCCTTATCGGGATTGAGCTCGGGAAAATCAATGGACACAAATCATTGTTCCCAGGATTAATGGCATTGATTTCATTTATATCCGTTATTCCGACGACACTTCTTCTTGAAGTCGATGGATCAATGCGTGAGGTTGTCGATGTGTTGGCGAGGCAATTCTCCGATCCAAAAAGCTTATTTTTGGGTATGATCATTGCCATCGTCTCTGTAGAGATCTTTTGTAAGCTTACCGAGGTGAAGTGGCTGCAAATTAAGATGCCAGATTCTGTTCCATCAAATGTGGCGACATCTTTTTCTTCACTTTTCCCATCAATTATTACGATTACAATCATTAGTTCATTCGGATTTGCGTTTCACCGTCTGACAGGCATTTATTTGCATGAAGCGGTGTATAACGTCGTGCAGCGTCCGCTTGAAAGTGTTGTGCAGGGACTGCCTGGTATTTTAACGTTAATGTTTGTGGCTCAATTTTTCTGGGTGATCGGTATTCATGGCAACCAAATGATTAAACCGATTCGCGAGCCGCTCTTATTAGGATCAATTGCAGTGAATATGACAGCATTTCAAGAGGGTAAAGAGATTCCAAATATTATCACGATGCCATTTTGGGATGTGTATATGAGCATTGGTGGTTCGGGTGTGACGATTGGTCTGTTGATTGCCATTTTTATAGCAGGAAGAAGGGAAGAGATGCGGAGCATTGCCAAGCTTTCATCAGGACCTGGACTGTTTAACATCAATGAACCAGTTATTTTCGGATTACCTGTCATGCTGAACCCTGTGATGGCGATTCCGTTTATCGTTACACCACTCGTGACAGGTACGATTGGTTATATCGCAACCGCTACAGGTTTTGCGGGGAAAGCGGTGGTGATGGTGCCGTGGACGACACCTCCGATTGTGAATGCTTGGCTGTCTACCGCTGGCAGTATGGGGGCTGTCATCACACAGCTCATCTGTATTGTTGTCGCTGTTTTCATCTATTTACCTTTTGTCCTCTTATCCAACCGGAAGCCAGAAGCAGCACCTGATTCAGAATAGAAGGAGGGCTCATGAATGAACATGCAATTTAGATGGTATGGCAAAGAAGATCCTGTCTCCCTTTCATATATTCGGCAAATTCCCGGCATGAAAGGGATTGTCAGTGCAGTCTATGATGTGCCGGCTGGTGATCTGTGGCCGGAGGAAAGTATTGCTCATTTAAAAGCGGAAATCGAACGTCACGATCTTGCTTTTGAATGGGAGCGATTGTGAACGTATTGTTTAAGGAAGGATTTGCTGGCTATGTCCGGCCAGATCATGGACGAATGATCTTTGGTGAGACGGGCAGACCAGGCTATGGATTATACGACCGAGCACTTGGAGCTATGTATTTACAAGGGATGTGGGAAGGACTTCAAATTCACACGAAGAAAGGTCAGGTGGCAACATGAACAAAATCGACATACCCAATGACTTTATTCTAGGTGCTGCGGCTTCTGCTTGGCAGACGGAGGGGTGGAAAGGGAAGAAACCGCATCAGGATTCGTATATAGACCTTTGGTATAAGGAGGGGTATCACGTATGGCACGAAGGATACGGACCAGCAGGAGCAACGAATTTTTACGAGCGCTATCCTGAAGATGTCGCCCTTATGAAGGAAATTGGGTTATCTCATTACCGGACATCGATCAATTGGTCGAGGTTTCTCATCGATTACGAGAATGGAATTGTAGATGAGACCTATGCTCGTTATATTGATGATTTCATCAATGAATTACTTGAAGCAGGTGTAGAGCCGATGTTTTGCTTAGAGCATTATGAGCTTCCTGCCGTTTTGCTTGAAAAGTACGGCGGCTGGTCATCTAAACATGTTGTCGATCTGTTTGTTCTCTATGCAGAAAAGGTGTTTGAACGCTATGGAGACCGGGTCAAACATTGGTTTACCTTTAATGAACCGATTGTTGTTCAGACTCGTGTGTATCTAGATGCTATTCGTTATCCTTTCGAGCAAAATACGAAGAAATGGATGCAGTGGAACTATCATAAAGCCTTGGCGACATCAAAAGTGGTGAAGCTTTTTCAGGAAATGGGCTTGAAGGAATCAGCCGGTGCAAAAATCGGGGTCATTCTCAATCCAGAAGTGACGTATGCGAGATCGACTGCTCCGCATGATCAAGAAGCTGCCCGCATGTATGATTTGTTTTTTAATCGCGTGTTTTTAGATCCCTCCATTAAAGGCGAGTATCCAGAAGAACTGCTTGATGTATTGAAAAAGCATGACATTCTTTTCGATGCAACGGAAGAAGAGCTTCAGATCATTAAAGATCATACAGTCGATGTGGTCGGTCTTAATTTATACTATCCGCATCGCGTTAAGGCACCTAGCAAGGCTTGGAACGAAAACACACCGTTTCATCCATCTTATTATTACGATCTATTTGAGCTCCCAGGGAGAAAAATGAATCCATTCAGAGGCTGGGAAATCTATCCGAATATCGTCTATGATATGGGCATGAGAATAAAAGAAGAATACGGCAATATCGAGTGGTTTGTGGCTGAAAACGGTATGGGGGTCGAGCAGGAAGAGCGGTTTAAAAACGAAGACGGCATCATTGATGATCAGTACCGAATTTCATTTATCAGCCAGCATTTGAAAAAAGCCCTTCAAGCGAAAAAAGAAGGTTCAAACTGTAAGGGATATATGCTCTGGGCTTTTACGGATAATGTCTCGCCGATGAATGCATTCAAGAATCGCTACGGATTAGTAGAGATCCAGCTGGAGAATGAACGGAATCGTCAGATGAAAGCGTCAGGGTACTGGTACAAGACATTAATCCAAACGAGGAAATTAAGGGATGAACCAGATGTCATTTATCAATAGGAGTGATGGGATATGAAGCGAATCATTCTCGCTTGTGCAGCAGGAATGTCGACGTCGATTGTGGTATCTAAAATGAAGGCAGCCGCAGAAGGAAAAGGGCTGGATTATGAAATTTATGCGATACCTGAAGGGGCCATTGCGGACGAATTAGAAGAGCATGGGGACGATGTAAAGGTCATTTTGCTAGGACCGCAAGTTAGCTTTATGAGAAAGGCAGCAGAAAAAACAGCGGCACCTTATCATATACCTGTCGATGTGATAAATGTAAGATTATATGGAACAGCGAATGGAGAAAAAATACTAGAACATGCACTGAAACTAGCAAATGAATCTTGAGCAATCGGAGGAGAAGCAGATGACGGTATTAGAGGAAATGCAGGGAGCAGCCTTTCAAATCATTGCCCATGCAGGTGAGGCACGAAGCCATTATGTAGAAGCCATTCGTCTAGCAAGAGCGGATGACTTTGAAGCAGCGCAGCAGTTGATTGAAAAAGGGGAGGAAGCGTTTCGAAGCATCCATGACCTGCACTTGTCGCTGATACAAAAAGAGGCGGCAGGGGAACAGCTTCCCTTTTCTTTACTGCTCATACATGCAGAAGACCAAATGCTCACAACAGAGACCATCCATCTGCTTGCCATTGAAATGATCGAAATGTGTAAAAAAATGAATACCCTGTCAAAATAGATATCAGTTATTAACCAATTTCTGTTATAATCATTCGGTAGATAAAGAGAAAGCAGGATTGGTGAATGAAAAAAACATGTATGTGGCTTGCAGTTGGTCTAGTCATGCTGCTCATTTCGGGCTGTATGGGTACGAAACAGCAAACAGAAGGAAACCAGCAAGCCATCAAAGAGGTAAAGGGTCAAGTACAAACGAAAGAAACAACAGAAACGCACCAAATTGAAGCGGCAGAGATAGACAAACAAAACTGGATTCAGCAAAAGGAACCCGTTGCACTTCCAATCTTGATGTATCACAGTATTTCCAGCGGTAATTCGTTACGTGTGCCAAAAAGCGAATTTGCGGCTCATATGAAATGGCTGAAAGACAACGGCTATGTCACGCTGTCGCCGAAAGAGGCATATCAAGTTCTCGCGACCAATTCGACACCAAGTGAAAAGTATGTTCTTATCACATTTGACGATGGATATACGGATAACTACACAAAGGCATTTCCGATTTTAAAGGAATATGGAATGAAAGCCACGATTTTTATGATCGAGCAGTCCATCGGCCGCCCGCATCATTTAACCGATGCCCAAATGGATGATATGGTGGCGCATGGTATTTCAATAGAGAGTCACACCATTCATCATTTAGAGCTCAATCGTTTATCACAGAAGCAGCAGGAAGAAGAATTAAAAGGATCGAAGGTATTCTTTGACCAGCGGTTTTCTCAACAAACGGTCATGGTCAGCTATCCGGTCGGTCGCTATAACGAAGACACGCTGAAGCTGGCGAAGGAAGCAGGATATGAAATGGCTGTAACCACTGAACCAGGACATGCGAAAAAGGAACAAGGCATGATGTCCTTACACCGCCTGCGCATTTCACCGGGACTTTCACCCGAAAGCTTTGGCAGGCTGATAGAGGGAAATTGATCAATATTAGATCACAGATGTTTCACATGAAACATTTTACGACACGTTTCGTGGAGATGATTTGTGGATCGACAACATCATAGGGCTTGAGTACACATCTAGATATATTCTTCAGACGTGATCGTCACACATAATGTTTTTTTAATGATGTGAAAAGGGAGAGAGCAAAGATGTCAAATTTTCTTGGAATTGATCATGTCCAGTTAGCTGCCCCAAAGGGGAGTGAAGAGAAGGCACGTTTGTTTTTTGGGGAGATTCTAGGAATGAAGGAAATACCTAAGCCTGTTCACCTAGCAAAACGTGGTGGTGTTTGGTTTCAGTGTGGCAATCAACAGCTTCACATTGGCATTGAAGATCAGTTTCAAGCAGCGAAAAAAGCTCATCCAGCTTTTCAAGTAAAAAAATTATCAAATGTAAAAGAGACATTAATGAAACATCATATTCTTATAAAGGAAGATCAGCCGTTAGATGGAGCCATCAGGTTTTATGTAGATGATCCATTTGGAAATCGAATTGAATTTTTAGAGAGACTGTAGAAAATAAATCTTGTGAGAACCAATAAGGATGTCGAGAAAATCTCGACATCCTTATTTTATGAAAGTATGTTATTGATAAACAGGATAACCCGTTATCTTTATATCTTTTCCGAGTGGTTCAAGATTGAGTTGATCGAGTTCAATTGCATCACTCATGAGGCGTATGCCTTCGCCTCCGAAAAAAGAAGGAGAGAGTCGTCCGCCAATGAGCTTAGGTGCCATGTAGATGACGAGTTTATCGACAAGCTGCTGCTCCAAAAATGAGGCATTGATTTGTCCGCCGCCTTCAATCATCAGGGAGGAGACATTTCTTTCTCCGAGCACTTGAAGTACTTCTTGTAAGGGCACCCGGATATCGCTATCCGTCATGATGACACTGACGCCAGCTGCTTCTAAAGCGGCTCGTTTTTCTTCATCGGCTTGTTTTGTTGTGAAAATCCATGTTGGTGCCATCTGATCTGTGACCACCTTTGCTGTCAGCGGGATAGACAGCTTAGAGTCTAAGACAATTCGAATTGGATGATGACCGTTTGGAATCCGTGCTGTTAATGAAGGATCGTCGTGAATGACGGTTTGCGCACCGACTAAGATCGCATCGTTGATACTGCGAATGTGATGTGCATCATAACGGGACGTTTCTGATGTAATCCACTTGCTGTCAGACGTAGCAGATGCAATTTTTCCGTCTAACGTAATGCCTGCTTTGAGTGTCACGAAAGGCGTTTTTTTCGTAATAAAGTGGTTGAACACTTCATTCATGAGAATGGATTCTTGCTCCATGACGCCTGTGATGACTTGAATGCCTGCATCTTGTAAAATGGCAATCCCACGCCCGGCAACAAGCGGGTTCGGATCCAGTGCAGCAACGACGACTTTTTCTACGCCAGCTTTCACAAGTGCTTCAGCGCATGGGCCTGTGCGGCCATGGTGGGAACAAGGCTCTAGTGTCACATAGATCGTGGCACCTTTTGCCTTGTCTCCAGCCATTTTAAGTGCATGAATTTCTGCATGTGGTTCGCCGGCCTTCATATGCGCCCCGACCCCAACAATTTCATTTTCTCGCACAATCACAGCCCCGACGAGCGGATTGGGAGATGTCTGACCTTTCATTGCTTCGGCATTTTCAAGGGCTAGTTTCATATATCGCTCATGATGTGGCAATCGTACGCACCTCTTGATCCGCCTTCATATGACCTGAGCGGTTAATTTTTGTCTGCAAGTATTTCTCATTGAACTCAGAGACATCACCCCAAAGTGGAATCCGTCCAGAAAGAGAAAGGCCTGCATGACTGATAGCATCCGTCTTTTTCGGATTATTGGTAATAAGTCTGACTGGCTTTGTACGCAATGTTTGAAGAACAGCAATCGCTTCTTCATATTGACGTGTATCATCTTCAAAGCCTAGTGCTTCGTTTGCTTCTACTGTATCGTAGCCGTTTTCTTGCAAGATGTAGGCCATAGCTTTACTGAAAAGACCGATCCCGCGTCCTTCATGGTTGGCTAAATAAAACAGTGCGCCTGCTCCATTGTCCTCAATCATTCGCATAGACTGTTTCAATTGGAACCCGCAATCGCAGCGTTTGCTTCCGAAAATATCGCCGGTGTGGCAGATGGAATGCATGCGGATCAGCGCTTCATCAGCATGTTCGAAATCTCCGTAAACAAGGACACTTGATTGCTGATGATCTGCAAGTTCACGGGAGGAAAGGCTTTCGATTAAAGCTTCATCTGATAATGGTTCTTTCCCGTCATCTTTTAACCATGAATACCAGTTAAACATGACCGTTCTACCGTCTAAATTCACTGGCAGTTTAATAGGTCCAGTGATATATATAAATCCGTCTTCTTGCTGTACTCGTTTGATTTTATCTTTTAAAATGGCTGTTTTAACCTCTGTGTGTTTGTCCATATTCTGCACCTTCTTTTTTGTCTGTTTCTTCAATCTGTAAACGAACGAGAACGCCAAATGGATCAATAAATTCGTTACTTTTTCCTGTCGTGTTCATGTGAACGCCTGCTTTTGTCAGACGTTCGACGACGGATGTTCTATCGCTTTCTTTTGGGAAAACCAGTGTATAGCTTCTAATTCCTGAAAAACGTGGATCAATGGCTCCTTTTCTCCCGCGTCCCCATGCATTAAAGGCAAGGTGATGATGATAGACGCCACCAGCAACGAATAAGCTGGCTGGGGGAGCCATTCGGATATGGAAACCGAGCGTGTTCACATAAAAGGAATCGGCTTCTTCTGGGTTGAGATGGAAATGCAAGTGTCCCATGACTGTACCAGCCGGGAGTCCATCCCAGGTGGAATCAGCGGCTTCTTGCAGGAGACCATCTCCATCAAGCGGAGCATTTCCGCCACCTTTCAGCTCTCCATGCTCACCTACCCATATGTCCTGAGGACGATCAGCATAAATCTCAACGCCGATGCCATCTGGATCACTTAAATAAATGGCTTCACTGAAAAAGTGATCGCTCGCTCCAATTAAAGGATAGCCTTTTTTGATCACATGCGCCAGCCATGTGCCCAGGTTTTTTCTGGTAGGTAATAAAACCGCAAAATGATAAAGTCCTGGCTCATGATCCGGCTTCTCTTTCAGCTGCACATCTTCTTTCAGCACAAGGATTGGTTCCTTTGCGTTGCTGCCAAGCGTGACAGTAGAATCCGTCTGTTCTAATAAAGTAAAACCTAAAATGTCTGTATAAAAAGGCAAAGAACGCTCAAAGCTGGACACATGTAATTCTGTTACACCTAATCTTACCTGCTCTATTGTATTCAAAGCTCGGTCATCTCCTTCATGTTATATGCATCTGCATGTTCAATGGTTTATTGAAAATTGATAAAAATGATTACCTTGTTACTTTTAGTAACTAAACTATATAATAGTTAGTGACTTATTTCAAGTAATTAATTATGTTATAATGAAAAAAAGTAGAGAAAAGCAGGAGGGAGTAAAGTATGGCTCAAGTAGATGGCTGCCCAATTACAGATGCCATGGAGATTTTAGGGAAGAAGTGGGTGATTCTCATCATCAATCAGCTTTTGACAGGGCCAAAACGTTTTTGTCAGCTAGAAAATGAAATGAACATCAGCGGACGGTTATTATCAGAAAGGCTGAAAGATTTAGAAGCTGAAGGTCTTGTTGAGAAAAAAGTATATCCCGACATTCCCGTGCGGATTGAATATGAACTAACAGAACAAGGAAAGAAAATTGAACCAGTCATACGGGAAATGTATGCTTGGTCTTTAGAGCGAAAAAATAGTGAAAAGGGTGAACATGTCCCTTCTTAATCGATTTCGATCAGTGCCCCTGATCGATTTTTTTTTGTGATTTTCCAGAAATCTAAGTCAATAGTATGAAAAATGATGTTGACAATAAATTCATTCATCATATAATATCAAGGAGAAGAGGGTTCTTTTCCCTGTAATGGAATGGGGAGGTTATGCCATGGTATCATGAATGGGACAGATTACCTAAACCGTGTATCACTACATCATGTAGCAGCAGACATCTTTGACTTGTCGAAAGCAAAGATTTATTTTTTAAACTCAATTGATAATGATTATCATAATCATTTATGAGTGTGATTCATACGCTGATAAAGGTTATTTTTTTTATTATCTATTGAGAATAATTATCAATATCAATTAGGAGGATATATATGAAATCACTTCGTTCAGCATCACACGTCTTATTATTCTTTAGCTTTGTTCTATTGTTTGCTCTAGCCCCGGTTAGCTCTGCCTCAGCAGCAGGCTTAGCAGATGGTCAATATTCAGCACAATATGTGGTATGGAAAGCAGACAGTGATTCAACGTCAACAGCAAATACGTATTTTGAAAAACCAGCTAAGCTTGTTGTGAAGGATGGAAAAATCAAAGCGCAAGTCACGTTAACGAACAGCTCTTGGATTACAAGCTTTAAAACATTGGATCAAGGTGTCTACAAAGATGCAAAGGTGATCAGTACAAACACAGCTGCTAATAAGAGAACGGTAGAGTTCAATGTCAACAGCCTGACAGATGTTGTACCAGCTAAAGTGAGTGTGACAGTACCGGTCATTGGATATACAGGCAATTACGATATTCGCGTCAAGTTTGATGCAGCAACTGTTCAATAAAAAGGGAGGAAATTCATCTGATGAAAAAATGGATCAGGATGCCAGCCTTTGTGGCTGCATTATTGCTGGCACTTATACTGCCTTTTTCAAATGCACAGGCTGCCTCATTAAATGATGGTACATACTCCGTCAATTACACTGTGATGAAGGCCGAAGGAACTGCCGTTTCGATGGCAAATGATTACTGGCTGAAGCCGGCAAAAGTGATCGTGAAAAATGGCAAGCTGACTGTGCAAATGACCATTAAAAACAGCAGCTGGGTAACGGAATTTAAAGTGCCGGGAAATGGTGGCTATGTCGATACGACGGTTCTATCAACGAATAAGAAAGCCAATACAAGGCTTGTTCAATTCCAAGCACAGAGTTTGTCTAAACCAATCAAGTCAAAAATCCATGTCACAGTCAAATCGGCTGATTATGATCACGACTATACCATCCAGCTGAAATTCGATGAAAGCAGCATCAAGTCACTTTCTTCTGACAGTTCAAAAGAAACAGCAGGTGCAGCAAAACATCAAGAATCATCAAAAGAAACAACCAAAACAACTGATTCATCCACCAAAACAAAACAAGAAGAAAATCCTCAAACTGGTGATACAAGCCAGATGGGATGGCTCCTTGTGCTTGTCTTATGTTCAGGCGGGTTTTTAGCGAGAAAGTGGATCATCAAGCATTAACGGAAGGAAGTGTCATCTTTTGAAACGTCTTTTTCATCTACAGACAGCTATTCTGCTCGTTTTATTCAGTTTGTTGACTGCGTTTCAGCTGCCTCAAGGAACGGCTCAGGCGGCATCATTGGCTGATGGTGAATATACGGCCGGATTCACCATTTTAAAAAATGGCAGCACTGAAGCATCCATGATGGATACGTATACAGAAAAGCCAGCTAAGCTCATCATCGAAAATGGCAAGACGACTGCCTATCTTACGCTGAAGCAAAGCAAAGAAATCACAGATTTCAAGGTCGAACAAAATGGCTCTCTCGTCACCACTGAAACGGTCAGTGAAGATGAGACAGCAAATACGCGTGTAATCAAATTTGATGTAGCCGATGTATCAGCCAAATTAAATGGCTGGGTCAAAATTTACTGGGACTTAGGCGGCTTTATTTATGATGAGGCGTATGACGTACAGCTCGCTTTCGATCAGAGCAGTCTCACACTTGTCACGCCTGCGAAGCCAGACGATAGCGAAACAACACCAGATGATCAAAATGGTACGACGCCAGGCGACAGCGAAACAAAGCCGGATGATCAAAGCGGCACGACGCCAGGCGACAGCGAAACAAAGCCAGATGATCAAAGCGGCACGACGCCAGGCGACAGCGAAACAAAGCCAGATGATCAAAACGGCACAACACCAGTTGATTCGACGCAGAACCAATTAAAAGATGGTGTGTATCGTATCAACTACAGTGTGCTGAAGGGCGATGAGGATGAGGCATCTCGGATGAGCCAATACTTCTCACATCCAGCATCGTTAACCGTTAAAAATGGAACGCAAACCGTTTCCTTTACGGTGAAGGATCATACGTCAGTTGATTCTTTGAAAATAGAGAGAAACGGTTCTTATCAAGAAGTGAAAAACGTGAGCACAGATCAAGCAAAGAACACAAGAGTGGTTTCATTTGAAGTGTCTGATCTGAAAAAATCAGTTAACGGAAAAGTACACATTGTAGTAGCAGCCGCTCACTATGATCAAACGTACGATATTCGTTTTCAATTTGATTCAAAAAGTATCGTTCCACTGAAGGACGGTCAAATAGAGGAAGAAACACCGGCTACACCAGAAACACCAAAACCAAATAAACCAGCACCAGACACAACGAACGGCGGAACGAATCAAGAGACAGTTCAGCTAAAAGACGGGGTGTACAAGCTTCCTTTTTCAATGAAGAAAGCAGACAAAGATGAGCTTTCTCGCATGAACGATTACGTCGTGAGCCCTGCGACATTGGTGGTGAAAAATGGCCGCCATTTTGTTTCATACACTGTCAAGAACAGCTCAGCCATCACGTCGTTCCAGGTAGGAACCGGCGGTAAATTTGAAGAGACGCTAGTTGCAAAGGCTGATCAAAAAGCAGATACACGAGTGATTCAATATGAAGCAAAAAGTTTGAGTAGTGATCAGGCAGCACGCGTGAAAATTGACATTCCAGCTGCAAATTATCATGAGCAGTACGATGTCAAACTTGTCTATGATACGAAAGGTATCGCAAGTGGTGAAGGAAGCGGAATTGCGACGGTGATCGGAGACGATGAGAGCATCGGATTTGTGAAAAATCCAAATGATCACGATTCTCAACCAAACCAGCTTGCGAATCTCGCCCCTGAGGAAACGGGTGCAGAGCAGATGACCTTTACGCCATCAGATGACCAAACCAAGTCTGAGACAGGTCAGCTGAACCCGAAAACAGGAGATACTTCACTTCTTTGGGTGTACATTCTTTTATTCGGCGGGTCACTATTCGTGCTCGTCAGAAAGTATCAAACTCGTACAAGATAAAGAATCTATTTTAAGTGAGGTGCGCCATTCATCTCGGCGCATCCACTTCCTTTTTTTCGAAAGGAGGCTTCTGTTTTTTGAAGCATCGAATGTTATGTACCCTGATCACGGCTCTATGTGTGTGCGTCTTCTTAGCAGGCTGCTCACAATCAGCTGAAAGCTCAGCGAAAGGCAAAAAAAGCGCAGCATCAAGTGCCCGCATTGTGGCAACGACTGTAGCTGCTGCTGAGATCATGGATGCGCTAGAGGTAGATCTTGTCGGGGTGCCAACAAGTCAAAAATCCTTGCCGGCTCGATACAAAGGACTCCCAGAAGTCGGTAACCCAATGAGCCCGGACATGGAAATCATCCAATCACTTCAACCGACAGATGTCCTGTCTGTCACGACCCTTCAATATGATTTAGAAACGCCTTTTCAACAAGCTTCTGTCCCTGCGACATACCTCAACCTTGAGAGCCTGGACAAGATGGAGAACGCCATCACAAAGCTTGGAGAAAAATATGATAGAAAGACACAAGCGAAACGCATTGTGGATGATTTTGAACAAAAAAAGAAAGACATACAAGAGAGAACGAAGGGAAAGACGAAGCCATCCGTTCTCATTTTGCTTGGTGTACCAGGCAGTTATTTAGTGGCAACAGAGAATTCGTATATCGGTGATCTTGTGCGTATTGCAGGAGGAAAGAACATCGTAAAAGGTGAGAAAATGGAGTATTTGGCATCCAATACGGAGTATTTACAAAAAGCCAATCCAGATATCATTCTCCGAGCCGCACATGGGATGCCGGATGAAGTCGTCAAAATGTTTGATCAAGAATTTAAAACAAATGATATTTGGAAACATTTTAATGCGGTCAAACAAGACCGGGTGTACGACCTCGAAGAAAGCTTATTCGGGACAACAGGCAACTTAAAGGCAGCAGAGGCATTAGATGAATTAACTCGTATGTTGTACCCGTCATAAGCGGCGAATCTTAATGATAAAAGGACGTTCAAGATGAAAAAAACAGGGATTTTATTTCTGATAGTCAGTCTCTTACTAGCCGGCGTATTTATTTATTCCGCCATTACGGGGAGCATTCATGTTACACCGATTGAATTATTGGAAGGGCTTATGACCGGTCAACATGCACAGGTAGAAATCATTAAAGATTTAAGAATCCCCCGCATGCTCATTGCGATGTTTACAGGGGCGGCTTTATCTGTCTCCGGTGTCCTCTTGCAGTCTGTGATGAGGAATCCATTAGCAGATGCCGGTGTTATTGGTATTTCATCGGGAGCTAGCTTCTTTTCTTTAATGGCAATTACAGCGCTTCCTCAATTTTATTTCTACTCTCCTTTATTTTCAGTTTTAGGCGGGGCAATTGCCTGCTTCCTCGTATACGTGTTGTCTTGGAAAGGCGGCTTAAGCCCGATTCGAATGATTTTGGTGGGGATCGCCATCAATGCCATGTTTACAGGGATGGCAGAAGCGTTTGTGACCATTTGCAGCTATTTCAATATCACCATTAATCAGTCGGGGCAGTCGAATCTAACGATGAAAACGTGGGGAGATGTCCGTTTAATCGGTGTCTATGGCCTCATTGGGCTTGTGGTTGCGCTTTTCTTTAGCAGATGGTGTAACTTGCTTGCCCTTCAGGATAAGACGGCGAAAAACTTAGGATTGCGTGTGACCAGAATGCGCCTTTTGATTTCAATCACGGCGGTGTTATTAGCAGCGGTGACTGCTGCGGTAGCGGGCGTGATTGCCTTTGTCGGTTTGCTCATTCCCCATATCTCTAGAAGGCTCGTCGGCTCGGACCATCGGGTACTGATTCCATTTTCTGCGTTAAGCGGGGCCCTGCTCATTTTGACGGCTGATACGCTCGGCAGAACGCTTGTGGCACCAAATGAAATCCCTGCTTCTACAATCATGGCTGTCATTGGCGGACCGTTTCTGATCTTTTTATTAAGAAGGGGGGATCGTCTGCATGGACATTCGTGAGGTGTCGTTTTCCTATGATCGACAGAGGGACATTGTTCAATCGGTCACCACGAAGATTGAAAAAGGAAAAATCACGACCATTATCGGTCCAAATGGCTCGGGCAAATCCACGCTGCTTTCTTTGATGGCACATAACCATTGTCCAAACAAAGGACAGATACATTTAGATGGGCAAGAGCTGAATGCGTTCAAGCCAAGGGAACTGGCGAGAAAGCTGGCAGTCGTACATCAGCAAAATGAAGCGCCGCTCGATTTAACGATCGAACGAGTCGTGGCATTTGGGAGAACGCCCTACCAGACGATGCGCGGCAGTGACAAGGAAGAGGATGAGAAAGCAATTGAGTGGGCACTGTCCTGTACAAAACTGACGGATAAGCGAAAGGTGCCTCTTGTCTCATTGTCAGGTGGAGAACGGCAGCGTGTATGGATTGCGATGGCTTTAGCGCAAAAAACACCGATGCTTTTCTTAGATGAACCGACGACTTATTTGGATATGTATTATCAATTTGACATTCTGGAGCTCATTCGAGAGCTCAATGTCGAGCATGGATTAACCATCGTGATGGTCCTGCACGATATGAATCAGGCGATTCGCTATAGTGATGTCATCATCGCCATGAAAGATGGACAAATTATCCGCGAAGGACGGCCAAATGATGTGTTAACAGAAGAGATGGTGCGGCACATTTATCATGTGTCTGTCACAATTAAGCAGGATGCAGAAACAGGGATGTATATCGTGCCTGTAGGCATATAAGTTGTGCAAAAAGCAGGTGAGACAGTGTGAAACGAGGGAAAAGGATCGGGCAGCGAATGCTGACGATCGTCTGTTTAGGTGTTTTTCTATATAGCGGTACGGCCATTGGCTTGGAGCTCTTTGGCTATTATCAAAATCGTCAGGTGCTTGCAAAGGCTCAGACACTTTACACACACGAGGATGGAATGAAACAGCGAAAACCTGGAGAAATCCGTCAGTCATTTGATGATTTGCGAAAGGTGAATGAAGACATTGTCGGTTGGATTGATATGAAGGACACGATGATTCAGTATCCAATTGTTCAGTCAAACGATAATGCGTTCTATTTAACTCGTAATTATGTAAAGGATGACACACGGGCAGGCAGTATCTTTATGGATTATCGTAATGACGTCTTGCATGAAAGTCCCAATACAGTGGTGTACGGTCATCGGATGAGGGATGGGTCTATGTTTGCTGGTCTCACAAACTATTTGAAAAAAGATTTCTTCCAAGATCATCGCACATTTCAGTACGATACGCTGTACCAAAGCTATGAAGCAGAGATTTTTGCTGTGTATGAGACGACAGTCGATTTCGATTATATTCAGACTGATTTTCAGGATCTTGGTGAATATGCGCACTACTTGCAAGCTGTGCGTAAGAAGTCCATCTATCAAACGAAAACAGACGTATCCACAGATGACTTGATTCTCACATTATCGACCTGTGATCACGTGCTGGCACCTAAAAACAAGCGTCTCGTGGTACAGGCGAAGCTAAAGAAAGTTTACTAGAAAAGGAGAGACAGACGGTTGAAATGTTTACATGTGATTTGGGCAGGACTCGTCGTCGTGCTTCTCCTCGGCGGATGCAGCCAGGCGGCGCCTGTCGAGAATGAGAGCAAGCAAGGTGCGCTCAACATTCAGGATTTTGCCGGCAGAACATTATCGTTTCATGAATCACCTGAACGGATCGTCTCGTTGTCAACTGGCGACATGAGCATCATTTATGCCTTAGGTGGCCAGGTTGTCGGCCGGCCAACTGCCGAATTGCCAGACAATCTACAAAAGGCAAAGTCTGTACAATCAATTGGCACAACCCATCAATTTGATGTCGAGTTGATCACGAGCTTAAAGCCCGATGTGGTGCTTGGGAATGAATCATTAAACAGCAAGGATATCTCTACTATAGAAGGGATTGGTTCACAGCTTCTTTTGACAAGTGCCAACTCAGTGAAGGATATCCAGCGTCAAGTTAGTTTATTTGGTGATTTACTTGGAAAGCAGCAAAAGGCCAAAGCGCTCAATGCTCAAATCGATCAGCGGATCAAGCAAGTGAAGCAGCCTGAGAAAAAAGTAAAGACGCTCGTTGTGTATGGTGCACCCGGCACATATATGGCGGCACTTCCGCAATCTTTAAGCGGTGATCTGCTGCGGATCGCTGGTGGGGCGAATATTGCTGAAAATGAACCAGCACTCGAAAAGTTTCCGCAATATGCACAAATCAATGCAGAAAAGGTAATCGAGGCCGATCCAGATCTCATTTTGCTGATGACACACAGCAATCCTGAAGATGTCAAAGCAGGCTTTATGAGTGAAATGAAGCAAAATGCGGCGTGGCACGATGTATCAGCTGTCAAAAATGGACACGTTGAGATTCTACCAAGTGACCTATTTGGGACAAATCCAGGCGCAGAAGTCATCAGAGCGATCGATGAATTAGAGAAGAAATTGAAGCGATTGTCATCATGAAGATGAATGCAGAACTAGATTTTCAAAAAAGGCAGTCAAGACGAAAATGGCTGTTACCAGGATTGTTTCTCTCTTTATGTGTGGGCGTCTGTCTAGGACTTGCGGTAGGTTCTGTCCAATTATCGCTGACGGATTTAATGGCTGTCTTCACGGGAACAGGTCTGCCTGTTCATGAAAAAATTGTCATGGATTTACGGCTGCCGCGTGTGCTCATTGGTTTTCTCGTTGGGGCCTGTCTCGCGGCATCAGGTGCGATTTTACAAGGAGTTGTCCGAAATCCACTTGCTGACCCTGGGATCATTGGTGTGACTGCGGGCGGCGGGTTAGCTGCTGTACTCAGCATGATTGTTCTCCCGCAATTCACGTATTTGCTTCCGGCAGCTGCTTTTCTGGGCGCCTTATTAGCAGCTCTTGTCGTGTATATGCTGTCATTTGATCAAGGGGTTTCCCCGCTTAAATTGATCTTGGCAGGTGTTGCCGTCAATGCCCTGCTTGGTGCGGTGATGAATGGGTTTATGGTGCTTTATAGTGAGCGTGTGCAGGCTGTTTTGCCTTTTCTATCAGGGGGGTTAAACGGACGGAGCTGGCATCATCTTAGCTTTGTGTCGCCATATGCGCTGGCTGGATTATGTCTTTGTTTTTTCGCCATTAAACCGTCCAATCTCCTTTTACTTGGCGATGAATCGGCTCAGCTATTGGGCCTTCGAGTAGAGCGGACTCGATTTTTTCTCATTGCGCTGGCCGCTCTTTTAGCTGGAGCGGCTGTCAGTGTCAGTGGTTTAATCGGATTTGTCGGGCTTGTTGTACCTCATTTTATCCGTCTTTTAATCGGAGATGATTACCGGTATTTGCTGCCGATTTCAATGCTTGGAGGGGGCGTGCTTGTGGTCTTTGCCGATACAGCAGCACGGGTCTGGTTTACACCGGTTGAATTGCCTGTAGGGATTTTGCTTGCCTGCATCGGTGCACCTTTCTTCCTCTATTTATTAAAAAAGAAAGGGAGGGGTTAAGATGGATGTCATTGCAATGGATGACGTGAGTCTCAGTCAAGGCGGCTTTCGGCTGTCTTCCATTTCAGCAGCTGTTCCTAAAGGGAGTGTAACCGGAATCATTGGCCCGAATGGGTCAGGTAAGTCGACTTTTATCAAAGCGGCCGCACGACTGACCTCAATCGAAAGCGGCATGATTTACATTCACGACATCCCGCAAAAAGAGATGACGGCACAGGAGATCGCCAAGGAGGTGGCGGTTCTCATGCAAACGAGAACCGCTATCCCATCGATGACAGTACGTGAGCTGGTCGCACTTGGACGCAGTCCGCACCGTTCCATCTGGAAAAAAAGCGGCACGTCCGATCATGAAGCGATTGAGTGGGCGCTTGAGGTGACGAATAGCCGCATCAATGAAAACAGAATGCTTCATACATTGTCAGGCGGAGAAAGACAAAAGGCATATATTGCAATGGCACTGGCTCAGAAGACAGAAACCATCATTCTCGATGAGCCAACCACTTATTTAGACATTGCGCATCAGCTTGAATTACTGGAGCTGCTCAAACAGCTGAATCAAACACATGGTATCACCATTTTAATGGTTCTCCATGACTTGCAGCAGGCTGCAAAATATTGTGACCGCCTCATTGCTATGAAGCGAGGTCAGGTGCATCAAATTGGCTCACCAAAAGAAGTGTTAACAGAAGACTTTTTCAAGGAGGTTTTTGGGATTCAGGCAGAGGTTCACTTAGACGGACCACATCCACTCATTATCCCCATTGCCTCCATTCAACAACAAAAGGGAGATGAACCAAACATGATTATTGTAAACAACCAAGTAAGAGTAGAAAAAGGCAGTGCCGACCACCTTGTTAAACGGTTTAACAAGCAGGGACAAGTAGAATTTATGGAAGGCTTTTTAGGTATGGAAGTATGGGTCACTCAGCAGACAACTGATTACGATGAAGTGACCATTCACACCCGCTGGAATCGAAAAGAAGACTTTGTGAATTGGACAAAATCTCAGGCATTTGGTGATGCGCATGCTCATGGAAAGGCGAAACCTGAAGGGCTGTTAAAAAACAAAATTACGTACTATGAAGTGCAAGTCACAAGACCCGCTTTACAGAAAAAAGCCTAAATATTCAAAAGCGCTGCAGCGAAGAAGCAGCGCTATTTTTTTTGTGATTGTCTCTTTCCGTCACATATTTTTGACAAAGTATTCAAACAACTGACACAATCCTATCCAAAATTTAGGTAAAATTTACTTTATTTTTGAAGCGCATGGGTGTAAAGTACAGGTATAAATAACTAACCGAATGAAAATCAAGAGTAAAATTTCACCGAGTGAACTATATCAAATGGACTTTCACTTGTGAATCATTGAACAAATAATGAACTTTTTGTGAAATGGTGAGCATAAATATCTCGAATCATTCGGCATGCGAAAGTAAGGGAGGATGTAAGACTGTGAGTGAGCTGTTTTTAGCAAGATTTCAATTTGCCTCAACGACATTATTTCATTTTATTTTTGTTCCTATGTCTATAGGTTTGGTATTTATCGTTGCATTGATGCAAACCCTTTATGTGGTGAAGAAAAAAGACATCTATAAAAAGATGGCAAAATTTTGGGGTCACCTTTTCTTAATTAACTTTGCAGTAGGTGTGGTGACAGGGATTCTGCAAGAATTCCAGTTTGGGATGAACTGGTCAGATTATTCAAGGTTTGTCGGTGATGTCTTTGGTGCACCGCTTGCCATTGAAGCGCTATTGGCCTTTTTCCTTGAATCGACCTTTATTGGTCTTTGGATATTCGGCTGGGACCGTCTACCGAAAAAAATTCATTTGTTATGTATTTGGCTCGTTTCTCTTGGTACGATCTTTTCGGCGTTTTGGATTTTACTCGCCAACTCATTTATGCAGGAGCCAGTTGGATTTGTGATTAAAAATGGCCGTGCAGAAATGAATGACTTTGGGGCGCTCGTAACAAATCCGCAACTTTGGGTAGAGTTCCCGCACGTTCTGTTTGGTGCATTGGCAACCGGTGCTTTCTTTATTGCGGGTGTCAGTGCCTATAAAATGATCAAAAAACAAGAAGTGACCTTTTTCAAAAAATCTTTCCAGATTGCCATGGTGCTTGCTTTCATTTCTGGCTTAGGTGTGGCGTTCTCTGGACATGATCAAGCAAAGCACTTAATGGAATCACAGCCGATGAAGATGGCAGCAAGTGAAGCCCTTTGGAAGGATAGTGGAGATCCAGCGGCTTGGACACTATTTGCCAACATTGATACAGATAAAAAAGAAAACTCTGCGGAGATCAATATTCCGTTTGCTTTAAGTTACTTGGCCTATTCGAAGTTTAGTGGAGATGTGCCAGGCATGCTGACCCTTCAAAAAGAATATGAAGCAAAGTTTGGTCCTGGGGATTACATTCCTCCAGTCAAAACAACCTTCTGGAGCTTTAGAATCATGGTGGGTGCCGGCATGTTGATGATTTTTGCTAGTATGATTGGTTTGTATTTGAGCTTTAGAAAAAAACTAGAATCAAACAAATGGTATTTACGCTTCATGGTATGGATGATTGCGTTCCCGTTTATTGCAAACTCAGCGGGCTGGATCATGACGGAAATTGGGCGTCAGCCGTGGACAGTCTTTGGTATGATGACAACCGCACAATCCATTTCACCAAACGTATCGTACGGCATGTTGCTATTCTCAGTCATTAGCTTTACGACCATTTATCTGATTCTTGCCATCGTGCTTGCCTACTTATTCATTCGAGAAATTAAAAAAGGTGCACATTCTGAAGAGAATACAGATCAAAAGGATGAAACGGACCTGTCTACAGATCCATTTGATGGAGGCGCATATCATGGCATATCTTAACGAGATTTGGTTTATTCTTGTCGCAGTATTGTTTGTTGGATTTTTCTTCTTAGAAGGATTTGATTTTGGTGTCGGGATGTCCATGCAGCTGCTTGGAAAAGATGCACACGAGCGCCGCATTTTAATCAATACGATTGGTCCTTTCTGGGATGCGAATGAGGTCTGGCTGATTACAGCTGGCGGGGCTATTTTCGCCGCTTTTCCTCACTGGTACGCTACGATGTTCAGCGGATACTATATTCCATTTACGATTCTCCTATTAGCGCTCATTGGGCGGGGGGTCGCCTTTGAATTTAGAGGGAAGGTCGAGAAGGCTTCATGGATCAAAACGTGGGACTGGATCATCTCCTTTGGTAGTCTGCTTCCGCCATTTTTACTCGGAGTGCTTTTCACAAGCATTTTACGAGGAATGCCCATTGATCAAAGCATGAATATGTACGCTGGATTTACAGACTTTGTGAATCTTTATTCAGTGATCGGCGGGGTAGCCGTGACGGTGCTTTGCCTCCTGCATGGATTGATTTTCGTCACACTCCGCACTGAGGGCGATTTAAGAAATCGTGCAAGAAAGCTCGGTCAGCGTGTTTTATTGATTGTACTACCAGTTCTTGTTCTATTTGTTGGTGTGTCTATTCTTGAAACAGACATTTATACCGTGCGTCCGATCATCACAATCCCTTTAACTGTACTCATTGTGGTTTGTTATGTAGCGGCTCTATTCTTTATGAGAAAAGAGCGTGATGGATGGACATTTTTATTCACAGGTGCAGGTATTATGGTGACGGTGACCATGCTTTTCACAGCATTATTCCCGCGTGTCATGATTAGTTCGATCAACCATGCATTCGACCTCACCATTCAAAACGCTGCATCAGGATCTTATTCACTGACGGTCATGACGATTGTTGCCATTTCTTTGCTACCTTTTGTGCTTGGGTATCAAATCTGGAGCTACTATGTCTTCCGTAAACGTGTAAGCGGTAAGGAGCCAATGACCTACTAATGGATAAACGTTTGCTTCAACTAAAAGGAATGAGGGGGCTTCTTGCCCTCTTAGGTATTGTGTCAATCATCCAAGGAGCAAGTATTATTTTTCAAGCACAGTGGCTGGCACATGCCATAACAACGCTGTTTGACGGGAAGAGCCTCATGCAGGCAACGCCTTATGTCTTGCTGTTTCTTGCTGCCTTTCTGGTGCGGCACGGTCTCACCTTGATGCGGGAGAAGGTCATGTTCACCTATTCTTCCCGAATTGGAGCAGACGTGAGAAAGCAGCTGTTGGACCAGCTTTTCCGTTTAGGGCCAGCTTTCACGAAGAAAAAAGGAACAGGAAAGCTTGTGACATTGGCGATGGAGGGCATTGCCCAATATCGTCAGTATTTACAGCTGTTTTTGCCGAAAATGGTGAACATGGCAGTTATTCCGGTGATGGTGCTTGTCTATGTTTGGACATTAGATGAAACATCTGCTGTCATTCTGATTGTCACGCTGCCGATTTTAATTGTTTTTATGATTTTGCTAGGACTTGTCGCTCAGCGTAAAGCGGCCAAACAATGGAGATCGTATGAGAAATTATCCAATCATTTTACTGATTCTCTCCGTGGCCTTGAAACGCTTCGCTACTTAGGGATTAGCAAAAAGCATTCTCGCAATATTGGAGAGGTCTCAAAGCGTTATCGAAAGGCGACGATGAGCACACTGAAAGTCGCCTTTCTTTCATCTTTTGCTCTCGATTTCTTTTCTATGCTGTCCATTGCGACTGTCGCTGTATTTCTCGGCTTGCGCTTAATTGAAGGAGATCTTTTGTTATTGCCGGCTTTGACCGCACTGATGCTCGCGCCAGAATATTTTTTGCCAGTACGTGAAGTAGGTAATGATTATCATGCGACGTTAAACGGAAAAGAAGCGAATGAGGCCATTCAAGTGATTTTAGAGGAAAAGGGCTTCCGAGATCAGGAGACACAATCCGTGCAGCTGAACGAGTGGAATGAGCAATCTGAGCTCACACTGCAAGATGTCAGTGTGTTGCATGATGAACATGCTCCTTATTCGATTCAGGATGTGGACCTTACTGTGAAAGGAAAGAAAAAGATTGGGATCATCGGTGCCAGTGGTTCGGGGAAATCGACGTTAACGGATGTTCTCGGCGGTTTTGTTGAACCGTCTGCAGGTGAAATCATCCTAAACGGAAAGCCGCTTGCTCATTTACAGCTGGCGGTATGGCAAAAAGAAGTCGTTTATATGCCGCAGCATCCTTATTTATTTCACATGACACTGAGAGAAAATATTCGTTTTTATGAACCGAATGCAACTGATGAAGACGTCGAAAGAGCGGTGGAAGAGGCAGGTTTGTCTCAGCTCGTAGCTGATCTCCCCAATGGACTGGATGAGGTCATTGGCGAACAGGGCAGAGGGCTGAGCGGCGGACAAGCGCAACGGATTGCACTCGCTCGCACAGTGCTCGGCCAACGATCCATTATGCTGTTAGATGAACCAACGGCTCATCTGGATATTGAGACAGAGTATGAATTGAAGAAAACAATGCTTCCATTGTTTGAAGATAAACTTGTGTTTTTAGCCACACACAGACTTCATTGGATGACGGATATGGATGAAATCATTGTGATGGATCATGGGACGATTGCAGAGATGGGGACTCATGAATCATTAATGAAAAGAAAAGGTGTGTACTATCAATTGGTACAGGAACAAATGGGGGCGGTCACACATGGTCAGTAAAGGCTGGTTTATACCTTATATCAAGGAGAATCAAAAGCTGTTTGCCTTGGTGCTTTTTTTAGGGGCGATTGTGGTGTTTTCTGCTTCTATGCTCATGTATACGTCAGGGTTCCTCATTTCAAAAGCTGCCACAAGACCTGAGAATATCTTGATGGTCTATGTCCCAATCGTGGCAGTACGTACCTTTGGTATTTCACGCTCAGCTGCTCGTTATGCAGAAAGACTGGCGAGTCATCAGCTCATTTTGACGATGATTGAAAAAATGCGGGTACGTCTTTATGATATGGCTGAACGAAGTGCCAAACAGACTAAGCTTGGAACAGGTGAAATGCTTGGGCTGTTATCAGAAGATGTGGAGAGATTACAGGATGCGTATTTAAAAACAATCTTTCCATCCATCGGTGCGCTGCTTTTATATGCCGCATCGATTGGAGCACTTGGGCTTTTCTCATGGCCTTTTGCCGGGTTGATGCTGCTTTATATAGCGCTGCTCGTATTTGTATTCCCATACATCACAGTACTTGTGAACCGGGCGAGACAAATTCAAATGAAGAAAGGCAGAAATGAACTGTACAGCCATTTAACAGATGCCGTCATGGGCGTGAGTGACTGGTTGTTTAGCGGCAGGCAGAACGATTTTGTTGAAGGCTATGAACGAAAAGAAGCAAAGCTATTAGCACTCGAAGCGGCAAAGCATCGGTTTATCCGTCTGCGCCAATTTTTAGCACAGCTAGTCATTGGAGGAGCAGTCGTCCTTGTTGTGTATTGGAGCGGCTCAGTCGTTCAGGCTGGTTCTATGCCGCACACGCTCATCGCAGCCTTTGTGCTTGTGCTGTTTCCATTAACAGAAGCCTTTCTTCCGCTGTCAGATGCAGCAGGCGATATTCCTGTTTATCAGCATGCCGTCAGCAGATTAAATCATTATGAAGAGCAGTCGTATGAAGGATTAGTGGAGAGGGAGGCAGCAGACGAGACACCCGTCTCTGATGGCGTTGAAGCGGTCTGTTTTGATCAAGTCACCTTCGGATATGAAGTAGATCAACATGTACTAAAGCATTTTTCGTTTTCCCTGAAGCAAGGTGAATCGCTCGCTCTCTTAGGAAAGAGCGGTGCAGGCAAATCGACCATTTTAAAATTGTTAGAAGGGGCAGTCGTGCCAAATCAAGGGGTCGTCAGCATTCAGGGGAAACCGGTACAAAGCATTCAAGAGGAGATATCCTCCTATGTGTCTGTGCTCAATCAACAGCCCTATTTATTCGATACGTCTGTTTTAAACAACATTCGTTTAGGATCACCAGAAGCGACAGAAGAGCAAGTACAAGAAGCCGCGCGGCAAGTGCAGCTGCACGATTACATTGAGTCTTTGCCAGAAGGTTATCACACAGGTGTACAAGAGACAGGGGTTCGTTTTTCTGGTGGAGAAAGACAGCGTATGGCTCTAGCTCGGATTTTGCTGCAAAACACACCGATTGTTGTATTAGATGAGCCAACCGTCGGGCTTGATCCACGCACAGAGCGTGAATTGCTTGAAACGATCTTCCGTGTGTTAAAAGGAAAAACAGTCATTTGGATCACCCATCATCTCACTGGCTGTGAGGCATGCGATCGTATGATGTTTATTGAAGGTGGACGCATTGAGATGCAGGGGCAGCATCATGATTTGCTGAAAGAAAACCTGCGTTATCAAAACCTGTATGAGATGGATCGTCCATTTTCGGTCGTGTAAAAAATGGATGACAAGAACGTTCGGACAGAACATTTCTGCCCGAACGTTTTTTAAGCTTAAGGATTTACTTTTCCTACACCCGCATTTGATACAACTTCTGATTTCACATTGTTCACGTTAAGCAAAGAGTAGTTATAAGGAGGGTTGTACGTACCTGTTGAAGACGTTGGCAGACTGCCTGTGCTGTTAATATAAGAGTTGTTGATGACATGCCATGTACCGACTTGACGGCTGTCCCAGCTGCCAATGGCATTGTTTGTATTTTCAAATACGTTGTGCTCAATTCTCATTTTTGCGCCCATACGAGAGTTAATCGCAGTTGTATGGATGCCTTTGTAGTAGTTGTTATACACATGACCTTCTCCGTAGCGCATAGACGGTACACGAGAGTTCAAGTTTTCAAAGCGGTTGTTGTGGAATGTGATTTTTCTGTTGTAGTTATCGTTATCGGAGCTGCCCATCAGCATTGTTTTCCAGCTGTCATGGACATAGTTCCATGAGAACGTAATGTAATCGGAGTCATTTTTCACATCGAATAACCCATCATAGTCATCTTTCCCAGAGTTCAAAGTGTTGTAAAGTTCATTATGGTCGACCCATACGTTTTTAGAGGCCCCTTCAATTCCAATAGCATCTTTATCACCGATTTTGCTGTGATGGATTTTGAGGTTGCGGATGATGACGTTATTGGCACGCCATACTTTAATACCAATCCCATTAAATTCGCCGTTTTTCCCTTTACCGACGATGGAGACATTGTTTGTATCTTTCACATCAATTTTATTGGCTGAAGTATTAGAAGGAGTAATCGTTCCGTCTACCACGATTTTCAATTTTTCATTTGTTCCTTTGCTTTTGAGGGCAGCTAATAGTTCATTTCCGGTTTTCACCGTCACCGTTTTACCGCCTTCACCGCCTGTTGTACCGCCATTTAATGTGGAGAATCCTTGCTGATTAAAATTGGCCATAATCGAAGGGCTTTCTGGATATTTCGTTGCTGCTTTTGCTTCCCCATTTGGCGCAAATAATGAAGTCACGAGACCAACCGCTAACACACCAGCTAACATTGGAACTTTTTTCTTCAACATGAACATCTCCATTCTCTATTTCGTTTTAATGTAAACGTTTCCAAAAAAAGCTGCGATTCAACCGCTCCTCCTTCCTTCGCCAGCATCGCCTCTTTCGGAATGTAGGAAGAGCATAGCACGCAAAAAGGTATCATCGGCTAAGAATTGAAACGAAGTATTCCACGATTTTCAAGGAAACTAAGGCAATGATTATTTCAATTTATCTACATGAGACAAGGATCATTGACGATAGGTATTGGGGTAACCTAGTGATTATGAAAAGGACGTTCTTCTTTTTAAGGAAAATCAAGATGATTACGAAAGCGTCATTTTGTTAGAGACAAAGACATGTCATAATCATTACATAAGAAAAAATTGGATATCAAATAGATCCGTGCGCTAAACAGCAGGTAAAAAAGGCTCCAATTAAAAAAAGAAGGTCTATTTTAAACGATGCGATCACCGGTGTCGTCTAATCAATAAGAGATAGAAAGGTAGGAGGGACGTGTTTGGAGCAGACCGAGGAGACTTTATGGATCAAGCGGGCAAAACAGGGGGATGATGCCGCATTTACCGCCCTTTATCGGCATCATTATTCGTTTCTTTACCGTTATTTGATGAAACTGACCCTTCAACAAGAGTTGACAGAGGAGATCATGCAAGAAACGATGCTCAAAGCGTACATGAAACTTTCTTCTTTTAGAGGAGATTCATTATTTTCAACATGGCTCATGTCCATTGCATCTAGACAATTTTTAGATCATCAAAAGAAAAGAAAACGTGAACAAACGAGAGAAGGAAAGGCGAATCAAGAAGCCATCCGCCGGTTCAAATGGAATGTTCAGCAAAAAGGCCATACTTGGCATGACATGTGGGATGCTCTAAATGAGTTAAAGGCTCAGGAGAGAGCACCGATCCTTCTCCATTACTATTATGGCTTTACTTACCCTGAAATCGCTTCGATGCTCGGGGTGAGAGAAGGTACGGTGAAATCGAGGGTTCATCATGGGATCAAGAAAATTCGAAAGGAGTGGGACTGATGAAAGAAGATCGTTTCGCCGATCGTTTAAAAGAGGAGTTGCAAGAGCTCGATGAACAAATCGAAGTAGAAAAGCCGAGTGAACAAGCTTTGATGTTGATGCTAAAGCAGGCAAAGGAAAAAGAGAAAAAACGTTTTAAACAAGAAGTGCTGGCGTACATCATCGTCAGTCTGACCATCATGACACTTTTTGCAGCTGCCATTACTCATTTGCCCATCATCTTCATTCTTCTCCAAGTGGTGAGCGTGCCGCTCTGTGTGGTTGTCGGCATCAAGGAATATCAACAGATTAAAGGAGGGTCCTCCTTATGAGTCAGACGGATATGATCATCTTATTGTGTGCATTGCCGTTACTGTTTGCACAAGGATTTCTCTTATTTATGGATGCTAAGAAAAGAGGGCGTTATAAATGGTTCTGGGGCATCATTGGGTTAATCAACTTCCCATCTTCTTCTATTTTATATTGGCTGTGTGTTGTCTTACCTGATCGGAAAAGAGGAGAAAAGCTCAGAAAAGATTGAAAGACGTTGTAAAACTTTTGACCTTTTTTTTGAATGATCATCATCTAGAAAAAGTGAAAGTTTCATGAATGTGTCAAAGAAAGCGGGATGTTGAACGTCCAGTTCGTCATTTCTAGCACGATAGTCATTCTTTGAGCGGGTCATTTTCATGATGAAAGGTGATCCTGCTTGATCTATCTCATTTCGGCATCGTTTTCATCTGTTATCAATATTGATCAGTTTTTACAAATGGTGTTAAATTAATCTCAATATGCGTTAGAAAATCTAACAACCAAAGAGTGAGATATTGACAAGGAGGCAGATGAGACATGTTGACCTTAGATCGAGCAGCACAAACAGCACAAAGCTACATTCACCGTGTGCTAGAGGATGTAGAAAAACGTAATCCAGGCGAGGCGGAATTCCAGCAAGCCGTAAAAGAAATTCTGGAATCCCTCGTCCCGGTTTTTGCAAAACACCCAGAGTATGAAAAACAGGGGATCTTAGAACGCTTAATTGAGCCTGAGCGGCTTGTGATGTTTCGTGTACCGTGGGTAGACGATGAAGGCAAAGTACAGGTGAACAGAGGATTCAGGGTTCAATTTAATAGTGCCATCGGTCCTTATAAGGGGGGCATTCGGTTTCACCCATCGGTCAATGCAAGCATCATCAAGTTTTTAGGGTTTGAACAAATCTTTAAAAACGCACTGACAGGTTTGCCGATCGGCGGAGGAAAAGGTGGATCAGATTTTGACCCTAAAGGGAAATCTGATGGAGAAATCATGCGTTTTGTTCAAAGTTTTATGAGTGAACTCAGTCGTTATATTGGACCTGATCAAGATGTACCGGCAGGAGATATTGGTGTAGGTGCACGCGAAATTGGCTATATGTTCGGCCAGTACAAAAAAATGCGTGGTGCGTATGAAGCAGGTGTCCTGACAGGAAAAAGTCCTGGTTTTGGAGGCAGCTTAGCGAGAAAAGAAGCGACAGGCTATGGACTGGTGTACTTTATGGAAGAAATGTTAAAAGCCCACGGAATGCAATTTGAAGGGCGATCTGTTGTTGTGTCTGGGTCAGGAAATGTATCGATTTATGCGATGGAAAAAGTATTGGAATTAGGCGGAAAGGTTGTGGCTTGTAGTGATTCAAGCGGAGCCATTTACGATCCTCAAGGCATTTCACTTGAGACAGTGAAGCAGCTGAAGGAAGTCGACAACCAGCGAATTGGTGCCTACATAGACATTCACCCGCATGCTGAATTGATTGAAGATTGCGAACAAATTTGGTCTCTCCCTTGTGATATTGCGCTGCCATGTGCGACCCAAAATGAAATTTCAGAGTCGCAAGCACAGCAGCTAGTGGCAAACGGTGTCATCGCTGTAGGAGAAGGGGCCAATATGCCGTCCACACTTGGGGCCGTCAAAGTATTTGAACAACATGATATTTTGTTTGCACCAGCAAAAGCGGCAAATGCTGGCGGAGTGGGTGTTTCGGCGTTAGAAATGGCGCAAAACAGTGCGAGAATGTCTTGGACTTTTGAAGAAGTAGATGGTCAGTTGAAACAAATGATGCAGTCGATTTATCGTCAGTGTACTGAGACAGCTGAAGAATACGGATACGCTGGAAACTTAATGGTAGGCGCAAATATTGCAGGATTTCGCAAAGTGGCAGATGCCATGATCGCACAAGGCGTCATTTAACTCCTGCTCTCCCGCACCTGTTTATTTCATCACAAGATCGGGAATCGTCTTGTAAGAATGACAATAAGGAGGCGCGGGAGAAAATGAAAAAGTGGCTGAAACAAATTGTCAAATGGGCACCAGTGATTTATCCAGTGGTGAGGAAAATATACAAAGAACGAAAAGCATCCAAAAGTCGTAACGTATCAGCCGGGTAATCCGGCTTTTTTTTATGAAATGAATGAAACAAAAAAATATGCTGTGGGAATGATCCATTTCACTTCTCTCTCCGTTAAGTACATAACAAACGGAAAGAGGAGGCAAAACAGATGAAAATGAAAAAAGCATTTTTAACGATCCCGCTTAGTGCAGCATTATTATTACCAACTGCTCAAATGGCAAGTGCACACGAAGGACATATGCATGGGGATGCAAAAAAGTCGTCATCATCACAAGAGGTGTCAAATAAAGCAACGGATCTTCGCGCAGCGCTTGATCAGCTCTTCTCAGAGCATGCTTATTTAGCAGTGATCACGATGCAAAAGGGGATTGACGGCAGTAAAGATTTTGATCAAGCAGCCGCAGCATTAAATGAAAACACGAATGATCTATCAGATGCGATTGCCTCTGTGTATGGAAAAAAAGCAGGGAAACAATTCAAAGAGATTTGGTCAAGCCATATCGGCTACTTCGTTGATTATGTACAAGCAACAGCGAAAAAAGATGAAGCAGGTAAAAAGAAAGCGGTCAAAGAGCTTGATCAATACCGCATGAAACAAGCTGATATGCTTGATAAAGCAACAGGTGGAAGATTGAAAGCAAGTGAACTTGAAGAAGGTTTAAAAATGCACGTCAATGAACTGCTAAAAACTTTTGATAGTTACACAGAAAAGGATTTTGATACAACCTATGAAACGGTCAGAAAATCCATTCATCATATGTTTGAAGTAGGTAAAGGCGTATCATGGGCGATTACAGATCAATTTCCTGGGAAATTTGATCAAAAATCAGTGGATACTCCAGCCGCAGATCTTCGTGAGGATTTAAACTACTTGTTCTCAGAGCATTTGGCACTCGCGGTAGTGGCTATGCAAAAAGGGAATGATGGCAGCAAGGACTTTGACCAAGCGGCAGCAGCGTTAAATGAAAACACGAATGATCTATCAGATGCGATCGCTTCTGTTTATGGAAAAGATGCAGGAAAACAATTTAAAACGATCTGGTCAAGTCATATCGGATATTTAGTTGATTATGTTAAAGCGGATGCATCAGGAGACGAGCAAGCAAAAGAGAAGGCTGTTAAAGATTTAGATGCTTACCGTATGAAACAAGCAAAATTTTTAGATCAAGCGACAGATGGCCGCTTGAAGGCGGCTGACTTAGAAGCCGGGTTGAAAACCCATATTGATGAGCTCATCAAAACGTACACGTCTTATCACAATGGCGAATATGATCAGCTGTACCCGACTGTCAGAGAAGCATACGGCCATATGTTCATGGTTGGTCAAGATGTCGCATCAGCTATTGTCGATCAGCATCCTGACATGTTCAAATCCAACATGCCAAATGAGATGCCGAAAACAGGTATGGGAGGCACAGCCGGTCCATTAGGTATGTCATATGAAGCATTTGCTGGGATGATGGCAAGCCTCATCTTAGCCGGAGGTGCAGTGGGGGCGTTCTTCCTCATTCGCCGTAAACCATCAAATTAAACAATATCAAGACAAGAGGGAACGTGCACAATCGTGCCGTTCCTTTCTTCAAAAGGAGGTCGACTTGCGTGAAAAGATGGCTGTTTGGTATTCTGACGCTTTTCATCATCACGGGCTGCGCATCCCAATCAATAGATGAAAAGTCATCCTCTGAAACTGCATCATCTCCTGAGCCAATGACAGCAAAACAAGCCAAGAATCCATCTCATTCACACGACACGTTAAAAGATGAGCCATCGGGTATTGTCCCCGCTGACATCTCCATTCCAGCGATTGATGTCCAAGCAAAAGTGGAGAAAACGACTTTATCAAAGGATGGCAGTATGGGTGTTCCGCAAAATACAGATCACACGGCTTGGTTTGAAGATGGTCCGAAGCCTGGTGATAAAGGGAATGCTGTCATAAATGGTCATGTTGATAATAAATGGGGTCCAGCTGTTTTTTATCGATTAAAGGAGCTAAAAAAGGGAGACAAAGTCATTGTGACATCCTCGTCAGGGGAAAAGCGAACCTTTGAGGTTCTCAAGGTGAAAAGCTATCCGCGCGAAGAGAAACCAAATGCTTTTTTCGGGTACGCCTTTACACGGAATCTCAATTTCATCACATGTACGGGAACTTTTGATCATGCAGCCGGTACACATGAAAAAAGATTGGTTGTCTTTACACAACTGATTTCCTCATAAGAAAAAGGCGGATACACGGAGGTGTAACGCCTTTTTTTCATGATTTCCACAACAGCATCTTAGAAGAAGATTCATAGGTCATTAGATATGGTTGGATGTATAAATAGGGGCGTTTGTCATATAAATGAGTTGGCAATTTTTATTTCTTTTCAGTAGAATATGAGTAATGAAGAGAACTGTAAGCGTATACAACCTGTCCAAACAAGGCAGATTTTCCACCCTAAATGAAGGAGGCCGACCTAATGCTGAGTAAAAGACTGGCGCACATTTTAAGTCAGCTGATGGCAGCTGAGACTCCTCTCACGAGCGCTGCGCTTTCTGTCAGTTTACAAGTGACAAGCCGCACCATCCGAACAGACATCAAGGAACTGAATGAGCGTCTAGCCCCTTATCAAGCAGCTGTATCAGCTGTTAGGGGCGCTGGCTATGAGCTGTTGATCAACGATGAGAATGCCTTTCGCCGTTTTATGAAGGAAGAAGTCGAACAGGAAGAACCGCTTGCTGTTCTTCCAGAAGAGCGAGTTCGATTTATTTTGAAAAAGCTGCTTCTAGCGGAATCATATGTGAAGCTGGAAGACTTACAGGAGCAGCTGTTTATTAGTAAATCGACGATGAGTAATGACATGAAATGGGTCAAACGTAAGCTCGAACCCTTTGATCTGAAGCTGGAAGCAAAGCCGAATAAAGGCTGCCGGATTAAAGGATCTGAGATGAAAATCCGTTATTGCATGTCAGAATATTTATTCAATGAACGGCGTTCCTATCAAACCATGCTGAACACGGCGGTTACGATTTTGCCGAAACATGAGCTGGAATTGATTCAGAGAACCATGATTGATTATATCAACGAGGAAAAAATGAATCTATCAGACATTTGCATGAATAATTTAATTGTTCATATTGCTATTGCCTGTAAACGGATTAGACACGGAAACTATGTATCTGTGCTGCCTGAAGAAATCAACGAAATCCCAAGGGCAAAAGAATACAAGGTAGCCAAAAAAATGGTTGAGCGTCTTGAAGGGTTGCTGGATGTCTCATTCCCACAAGAGGAAATCGTTTATATCACCATTCATTTGCTAGGAACAGCCAAAATGGTACAGTCTTTTTCAACGGGCGGTCAAAAACAAATTGTGGATGATGACACGAGCCGTCTTGTTCAGCTGATGCTGAAAGCCATTGATCAAAAATTGCAGCTGGATTTAGCGGGAGATGCGGAATTGCTGATTGGCCTCAGTTTGCACTTAAAGCCAGCGATCAATCGGTGTAAGTATGGAATGAATTTAAGAAATCCAATGCTTGATGAGATCAAAGCGGGCTATCCAATTGCCTTTGAAGCAGGGATTGTGGCGAGCAGAATCATTGAAGAAGAGACAGGTTTGTCCATTCATGAAAATGAGATCGGCTATATGGCACTTCATTTTGGTGCGGCCTTAGAGCGCAGGAAAATGGAGATACCACCGAAGCGATGCCTGATTGTCTGTGCGTCTGGTGCAGGGAGTGCAAGGCTACTTCAAGATCGTTTGCGGTCACAATTTGGGTCAAAGCTGACCATTTTAGGAACAGCAGAGCTTTATTCCCTTCCGCATGTCTCTTTACATGCATTGGATTTAATTATTACGACCATTCCCATTCATATGGATTTACCGATTCCGGTCATTCAAGTGAACACGATTTTAGGAGGCAGTGATTTTTTAAAAATAGAAGATGCTTTGACAAGTGAAACAAGAGTGACATTAGCCACGCAATATATGAAAAAGGAATTGGTCTTTACAAAACGCGCCTTTCAAACAAAGGAAGAGGTCATACACTTTCTCACGCAAAAGGTCATTGACATGGGCTTAGCGCCAGCAGAACTTACACAATCTGTGATGGAAAGAGAAGAGTCTGCACCGACTTCATTTGGGCATTATACAGCGATTCCGCATCCGATGACCCCGCTGACAGAAGAGACGTTTTGGGCGATCTGTACATTAGAAAAACCGATTATTTGGGGAGAGAAAAAAGTTCAATTTGTCTGCTTGCTTTGTGTCGAAAAAGAGAATGCCAAAGATTTAAAAGGCATGTACCGTCTGCTTGGAGAGCTTGTCCATCATGTGAAATTTATTCAGCACCTCATCACCTGTGACACCTTTGAAGACATGCTGGATGTCATGGATAAAAAAGCGCCTTCGTACAAGAACTAATGGTGTGATATTAACTTTTTCCGCTTCCTAAAGGAAAAAGTATGGGTGTTTATGAAAGCGGTTTCATAATATGATGAATGTGTAAAGAAAAGCTTCATACTTCAAAAAGGGGGCGTTTACAATGAACATTTTATTAGTTTGTGCAGCAGGTATGTCAACAAGCTTACTTGTCACAAAAATGGAGAAAAGTGCACAAGAACAAGGAAAAGACTATCGTATTTGGGCAGTATCTGGAGATGCTGCAAAAAATCATATTGATCAAGCCGATGTGCTTTTATTAGGACCTCAAGTTCGTTATTTATTACCGCAAATGAAAAAACTCGGAGAAGACAAAGGAATTCCAGTAGACGTGATTAATACCGTGCATTATGGCGTATGTAATGGTGCTGAGGTTTTAAAATCTGCTGAACAGTTAGTGAACGGATAAAGGGGGCGGAAGGGATGAATGGATTCAACCGATTTCTAGAAGAGAAGGTTATGCCGTTTGCAGGAAAGATTGCCGCTCAAAGACATTTACAAGCATTGCGTGACGGAATTGTTTTAACCATGCCTCTCATTATCGTCGGTTCACTGTTTCTCATTTTAGCCAACCTTCCGATTCCGGGATATAGCGATTTTATGGCAAGTGTCTTCGGAGCCGAATGGGCCACGAAACTATCCTATCCTGTGAATGCCACCTTTGACATTATGGCACTTGTTGCGACCTTTGGGATCGCATACAGGTTAGCTGAAAAGTATGCAGTCGATGCACTGTCATCTGGTGCAATTGCTGTCGCAGCTTTCCTCCTAGCCACACCTTATCAAGTACCGTTCACACCTGAAGGATCAACAGAAGCTATCCTCGTGAATGGCGGTATTCCCGTCACACTGATGGGCAGTAAAGGGCTATTCGTTGCCATGATTATTGCCATGCTTTCCACCGAAATTTACCGCTTTATTGTACAGCGGAATATCGTCATCAAAATGCCTGATGGTGTACCGCCAGCAGTTAGTAAATCGTTTATCGCACTTATTCCAGGTTTTGTGGTCATCACGCTGATCTGGGTCGCTAGGCTTCTGATTGAGATGACACCTTTTGAGAGTATTCATAATATCATCACGGTCTTAATCGGCACACCACTATCCATTCTTGGTGGAAGCTTAGGCGGAAGTATCGTTGCCATCGGTGTGCAAATGCTCCTCTGGGCATGTGGTATTCACGGAGCCACCATTGTCGGAGGAGTCATGGGTCCGATTTGGCTCGGTGCGATGGATGAAAACCGTCTTGCCTTCCAAGCAGGAGAAGTGCTGCCGAATATTTTCACAGCGCAGTTCTTTGAAATCTTTATCAATGTCGGCGGAAGCGGCGCGACGCTTGCTTTGGTACTGACCATGATCTTGCGTGCGAGAAGTAAACAAATGAAACAGCTTGGCCGTCTTGCGATTGGGCCAGCCATCTTTAACATCAACGAACCGATCATTTTTGGAATGCCGATTGTGATGAACCCAATGCTTCTCATTCCGTTTATCCTTACGCCAATTATGATGATCATCACCACATATATCGGAATGAGCACAGGACTTGTAGCAAAACCGGCAGGGATCGCTGTCCCGTGGACAATGCCGCCAATCATTTCAGGCTATCTCGCAACAGGCGGGAAAATCTCTGGCGCGGTCATGCAGCTGATTAACCTTGCCTTGTCATTTGCGCTATACTATCCATTCTTTAGAATGTGGGATAAGCAGAAATTGAAAGAAGAAAATGAGCTTGAAGCAAAAGCATCAACAGATGAAAATGTCGTCAGCATGTAATAGAGGGAACAAGGGGGATGCGGCCGATGGAAATGGAACAAATTGTGTTTCAACTCATCTTGCACGGTGGTAATGGCAGAAGCTCGGCCATGGAGGCCATTACATGTGCAAAGCAAGGCAATTTTGATGAGGCGAAGCAAAAATTGCAGGAAGCACAAGACGCGTTAAATGAGGCGCATCACGCACAGACAGAGCTGATCCAAGGAGAAATCAGAGGAGAGAAAACCGACGTCAGTCTCTTGATGATTCATGCACAGGATCATCTGATGAACGCTATGACTGTCAAGGAGCTTGCAGCTGAAATCATTGAGCTCCATGAAAAAATGAAGCAATTCGGAGGTGTCAATTCATGAAAGACGGAATCAAAATTGTCACAATAGGCGGTGGATCAAGCTATACGCCTGAGCTCGTCGAAGGGTTTATTAAACGATATCAAGAATTGCCTGTAAAGGAATTATGGCTTGTGGATATTGAAGCAGGTCAGGAAAAGTTGAACATCGTGGGTGCCCTTGCAAAACGTATGGTCGAAAAAGCAGGTTTGCCGATTGAAGTGCACCTCACCCTTGACCGCCGAGCAGCTCTGAAAGATGCGGACTTTGTCACGACACAATTTCGTGTAGGACTGCTCGAAGCCAGAGCCAAGGATGAGAGAATCCCGCTTAAATATGGCGTCATTGGACAGGAAACGAATGGTCCAGGCGGTTTATTTAAAGGTCTACGCACCATTCCAGTCATTCTAGACATCGTGAAGGATATGGAAGAGCTTTGCCCAGATGCCTGGCTGGTGAACTTTACAAATCCAGCGGGCATGGTCACAGAGGCGGTGTTACGCTACACGAATCTGAAAAAAGTGGTCGGTCTATGCAATGTGCCGATTGGAATCAAAATGGGCATTGCAAAAGCGCTGGATGTCGATGTCAAACGCATTGAAGTACAATTTGCAGGCCTCAATCACATGGTCTATGGCTTAGATGTGTATTTAGACGGGGTCAGCATTATGGATCAAGTGCTCGATGAATTAGGAAATCCAAATAGCCAGTGGTCCATGAGGAATATTGAAGCGAAAAACTGGGAGCCTTCTTTCGTCAAAGGCTTAGGGGTCATTCCATGTCCGTATCATCGTTATTACTATAAAACGAAAGATATGCTGGAGGAAGAACAAAAAGCGGCTCAAGAAAAAGGAACAAGAGCAGAGGTTGTGCAGCAAGTCGAGCATGAACTATTTGAGTTATATAAAGACCCAGATTTATCGATTAAACCGCCGCAGCTCGAAAAAAGAGGCGGGGCTTATTACAGCGATGCAGCATGTAATTTGATCAGCTCCATCTATAATGATAAACATGACATTCAACCGGTAAATACAGTGAATAGAGGAGCGATTGCTAGCATTCCGGCCGAATCAGCGGTTGAAGTGAACTGTATCATTACAAAGGACGGACCAAAACCAATCGCGACAGGTGATCTGCCTGTGGCTGTGAGAGGACTCGTTCAACAAATCAAGTCCTTCGAGCGTGTGGCAGCTGAAGCAGCTGTGACAGGAGATTACGAGACGGCTCTTGTCGCCATGACCATCAATCCACTCGTTCCATCTGATGAAATTGCAAAGCAAATCTTAGATGAAATGCTTGAAGCGCACCGTGAATATTTACCGCAGTTCTTCAAATCAGTGAATGCTTAAAATAAAATGGCCCCTTTATGGGGTCGTTTTTTATGATTTTTTCATATGGAAACCGGAGAAAGCAGTGTATGATAGAAAAAACAACATGTACTGCTTCAAAGAAAGGACGGTTAGAATATGGTGGCAATTGGTTTAATGCTTTACGGCTTTATCGTTCAACCTCTACTTAGTTACGGCACAGTGGTTTTGTTTTTGTATGGAATCATCGCTTCATTTATTGGCCTGATTCGGCATAGACAGGATGTGTGGATGTATGTTCTCCGCCTGCTCGTTTGTTTTACTATTCCAGTAACCAATCTGTTAATGTATTTCGCAACCATCGGTGGAGATGAAAGAGACTTTGATTTCCAGCCGATGCCTCCAGTTTATCATCTTGTTTTTATCCTAGAAATCATCATCGTCTTTTTACCAGAGATCTTTTTAATGATCGAGAGAAAGCGGAGTATCAAAGGGAAACAGTGGATATATGCAGGGGCCATTGTGGGGATATCGGTCTTGTTTTGGTGCACGATTTGATGAGAGGCTGACTGACATCTAAGTCTTTTTCGCCTTTTTGTTGCGTAACCTCTTTCGCCTCACCTTTACAAAAGTAATGGAAAGAACAAAGATAGAAATTCCGAGAAACTTAAATAGAAAACGGGTGAAGAACGATGAATCATCGAAACCTGTAGCGATGATGATTGATCCGATGCAAATCCCAAAGAACGCTAGTAAATAAGTAAAAAACATACCATCACTCCTTAAGTGTGGAATAGATCCACATTTTCCATTATGAGGGAGTGGAGAAGATAAAGAAACAAAAAAAGAACCCTTCATCAAATGAAAGGTTCTTTCGCTTGCTTATGCCTGCTTGACGACCGAATCGACTTCTACTGTCCAGCCGAAGATGTCTGGCTGAGTTCCTTTTTGGATTCCGGTAATCGCTTCGTACAATTTCTTCGATACTTCGCCTGTTTGACCATTTTGAATGACGTATGGCTGATCGTGATAAATTAATTCACCGACAGGAGAAATGACGGCTGCCGTTCCTGTTCCGAAGATTTCTTCAAGTTCACCTGACTGATGTGCTTCAATTAACTCATCAATTGAAATTTTACGTTCTGTCACAGGGATTTCCCAATGCTTTAACAGCTCAAGCACAGAATTCCGTGTGATCCCTTCTAAAATGCTGCCGTTCAGTTCAGGCGTCACGATTTCTCCGTTGATTTTAAAGAAGATATTCATACTACCGACTTCTTCAATGTACTTTTTCTCGATGCCATCAAGCCACAGGACTTGTGAAAATCCTTTCGTTTCAGCAACTTGCTGTGCTTTCAGACTTGATGCATAGTTTCCAGCTGTTTTGGCATTTCCTGTTCCGCCTTTAACAGCGCGGACAAATTCGTTTTCCACCGCAATTTTGACCGGATGGATGCCTTCTTTATAATAAGAACCTACTGGAGATAAAATGATGATCAGCTTGTAGGTACTTGACGGTGCAACACCTAAATAGGGCTCAGTAGAAATAATGAATGGACGAATATACAAAGAAGTGCCCTCTGCATCAGGTACCCAATCCTTATCAATGCGAATGAGTTCATTTAAGCCTTCTAAAACCGTTTCTGTATCAATTTGCGGGATACATAGGCGGTCATTTGATCTGTTTAAGCGTTCCATATTTTTTTCGGGACGGAATAAGAGAATCTTTTGATCCTCAGACACATACGCCTTCAAGCCTTCAAAAACAGATTGGCCATAATGATAAACCATAGAAGCTGGGTCCATTGGAATCGCCTGATAAGGGATAATTCTCGGATCATACCAGCCTTTATCAATTGAATAATCCATCACAAACATGTGGTCTGTGAAGATTTTTCCGAATTCAAGTTGATCAGATTGAGGTTTTGGTTTTTTTGTTGAACTAAGTTCAACGCGGATGGGTTGTTTTGGCATCGTAAATCTCCTTGCTGTTTGATTATTTGAAAATTCTAATAATATGAAATAATTATGATTCTATTCTATACCTTCACAAAATATTAGCAATAGGTTTTCTGGAATTCAGACAAGAAAAATCTGTTAAAGCGCTTTCCTCCTCTCTATCGTGGTTTTACTGAAGTTTCCCCTTAGAAATAAAATCCAATTTCGTTATTAACTGATTAATCTGACAATTTAAAAGCGATTTATTTTCCTGTAAGATATTCTTTCAACCATACACCTTTTGACTAGTACATTGCAAGGGGCATTGCCATATTTTAATCCTCTTTTTTTTAACCGATAAAGATAGAAGAGAATGGAAGGGAGCAAACAACGAGATGAAACGAATGATATCAGGCGCCTTATTGATTTTATTGATGACCGCCATTAGTTTTGGCTGTCAAGCGATGACGGAGGAGGCTGGTGCGAAGCAAGGTACTGCCTATTATGTCGCAGCAAATGGGAACGACAAATATCCAGGGACGAAGCAAAAGCCTTTCCGTACGTTGAAAAAAGCGACAAGTATCGCGAAAGCTGGGACAACAGTTTATATGAGAGGCGGTACATACAAAGAGAAATTGATTGTCCGCCACTCTGGAACAAAGAAAGCACCAGTTGTTTTTCAAGCGTATGGAAAAGAGAAGCCTGTCATTAGCGGAGCATCTCTTAAAGGAAATCAAGCAGACGGTGGTCTTGTGAAGATTGATCAAAAAAGCTATATCACCCTGAAAGGGCTGACAGTCGGACATATTAAAACGAATAAAGAAGATGTGACACCCATCGGTATGTTCATCACAGGCAGCGGCAAAGGCGTCAAACTGCTTAACAACCGTGTGTACGACATTCAGACGACACATCAAAATGGGAATGCTCATGGCATTGCGGTCTATGGAACGAGAGCACCAGCAGCCATTGAAGACATCGAAATCAAAGGAAACACTGTGGAAAAGTTAAAGCTGGGTTTTAGTGAAGCCCTTGTGCTAAACGGAAACGTTAAAAAATTCCGCGTGACACATAATACAGTCCGGCATACGGACAATATCGGGATTGATTTAATTGGTTTTGAGAATGTCGCACCTTCTAAAAAGTATGATCAAGTGAGAAATGGTGTCGTATCTAGAAACAAAGTTTATGAGATTACGAGTGTTGGGAATCCAGCGTACGGCAAGGACATCTCCGCAGGAGGAATCTATGTGGATGGCGGGAAAGACATCGTGATCGATCATAACATCAGCCATCATAATGACCTTGGGATTGAGGTCACAAGTGAACATAAAGGGAAGATGGCCGAACGCATTCGCATTGAGCACAATCAAGTATATTTAAATCGTTATACAGGCATCTCCATTGGCGGATATGACAAGAAGCGCGGCGGAACCACAAACACAACCATCTCCCATAACATTTTGTACAAAAATGACACAGCCGGCTTAGAAGGCGGTCAATTGCTGATGCAATATCAATCGGTGAACAATCGAATCACGAATAATATCATGACAGCCAGTGCTTCGCATTATTTAGTCGTGAATCTCTACGAAGTGAACAAGAAGAATACATTCCAAAAGAATGTCTACGATGACCGCAAAGGTGCAAAAGCCTCTCAGTGGGTATGGCGAGGGAAATGGATGGAAGGCTACAAAACGTATCGCTCGAAAAGCGGTCAAGATAAAGGATCAGCACACCTCAATCCCCAATTTGTGAATGAGAAAAAATATGATTTCCGTCTTAAGGCATCATCACCTGCTAAGAAAATCATCGGCAGGTAAACAAGGCATTCGGTGCAAATGATCATTTTAGAAATTTTCAAAAAAATCATTGACATTGATGAGACATCACATTAAAGTAAAGAAGACATTTCAACTAAAACAAATTTCATAACGGATCTCTTATCAAGAGAGGCAGAGGGACTGGCCCTATGACGCCCAGCAACCGTTTCTATCTAAGAAATTGGTGCTAATTCCTGCAAAGCTGTTACAGCTTTGACAGATAAGAGAGGAAGACTTCCCGATACATGTTTCATGCAACGGTGATCAAGCCTCTCTTTATCAAGAGAGGCTTTTTTGATCTCTTTTTTTAGAATCAAAAGACTGGGTTCACAGGCATATTTCCACTTTTTTACCTAGTTTTCCGATGTGAAAAATAAAACAACTTGAGGAGGAACAGCAATGAAACGTAAATATTGGACATCATCTCTTGTATTATTGACGGTCCTGACCGTGCTATTATCTGGCTGCGGTACGGGATCAAGCGCAGGCTCAAAAGCCAATGCAAACGAAAAGGTCTCTTTTGACAATGTCCCGAAGCGATTTGCAAAAGGACAGGGAGCAAAAATTAAAGTCATCCGTAAAATTGGCGGGGACGATCATACCGCTCAGTTTTTAGCAGGAACGAAGGCAGAAGGGGAAGCGCTAGGCTTTACAGTAGATGTCTACACGGCAAATGGTGATACGGCGAAGTTTCATGATGCCATTTCTCAAGCACTAGAAGAAAACTATGATGGCTTTATCATCTCTCATGGGGATGATGAGGCGACAGTCGCTGATGTGAAGAAGATCACGGCGAAAGGCATTCCAGTTGTGGCGTTTGATTCAAATCCGAAGCTGAAGGATATCAAAGGAGTCACAGTGACGTCTCAAGATGACGAGCAATTAGCGAAAAAATCATTAGATGCACTCGTGGCTGATTTTAAAGGGAAAGCAAATATTGCGTATCTTTGGGTAGACGGATTCCCTCCAATGGTGAGACGAAACAAGGTGTACCAAGAAACGCTCAAACAGCATACAGGGATCAAGGAACTTGACCGATTTGGCGTTGCGGCCTCTGATACATCAGTTCAAACACAAAATGCGGTTGCGGCTATGCTAAATAAATATCCAAAGGGTAAACTGGATGCGATTTTTGCCACGTGGGATGCATTTGCGATTGGTGCTGCAAGAGCTTTAAAAGAAGCGGGGAGAACCGAAGTGAAGATTTACGGTATTGATGTATCTAATGCCGATCTCCAAGAAATGACTGCGAAAGACAGTCCTTGGAAGTACACTGCCGCTGTCGATCCGAAGCTCATTGGTGCAATCGACGTAAGGATTCTTGCGAAGAAACTAGCTGGTGAGAAAACGCCATCTTCCTATGACCTTGAGGCCTCTCTCATTTCACAAAAGCAGCTTCAGGATGCAGGAAAGGCCATCAATATGGTCAATCTTGCAGAAGAAGTAAAAGGATTCGGATCATCGACTGCTTTTGAAGAAGACTGGATGAAGACCTTGAAGAAGCATTATGCAAAATAAACCACGTGCACTCTCTTTTCATAGAGGGTGTTTCGTTTTTCAATTGACGATCAGGAGAGAAGGAGGACACCTATGACAACGCCGCTTGTTCATATGAAAAACATTTCGATTGAATTCCCAGGAGTCAAAGCGTTAGATCAAGCAAATTTCACATTAAAAAAAGGCACAGTCCATGCCCTGATTGGGGCTAACGGTGCTGGGAAGTCAACGTTAATGAAAGTTCTCTCTGGTGCTCATTCACATTTTGAAGGAACCATCCACATCAATGGCGAGGCGGCGACCATTCATACTCCGAAGGATGCGGCCTCATACGGTGTGCAGACCGTCCATCAAGAAGTGGATACAGCTCTAGTGCCATATTTAAGTGTTGGCGAAAATATGATGATCCATGAAATTGAGAAAAATCCATTCGTCCGCTGGAAAGAGATTCACCGCAAGGCAGCACAGCTGTTAAAAGAGATGGACATTGACATCTCGACGAAGCGTCTTGTGAGTGATTTGACACTGGCAGAAAAACAAATGGTGCTCATTGCCAAGGCTGTGTCGATCAAATGCAGCATTTTAATTTTGGATGAACCAACCGCTCCACTTAGTCATGCAGAAACAAGCAAGCTATTCTCAATGATTCATCAATTGAAAAAGAACGGCACAGGCATCATTTTTATCTCGCATCGCATGCCAGAAATTTTCAACATCTGTGATGAACTGACTGTGATGAAGAATGGAACTGATGTGGCGGCACACCTCATTAAAGAAACCGATCCAAAGCAGGTCATTGAAGAAATGCTTGGCGCGCCATTAGAGGAACAATTCCCATCTCGTACAACGCTTGAGGATGCACCGATTGTGCTTGACGTGAAAGAGTTGCATGACCAGCATAAATTAAACAACATTCATCTTCATGTGAAAAAAGGAGAAATTCTCGGGATTGCAGGACTAGTCGGTGCTGGTAAAACAGAATTGTGCAAAGCCCTATTCGGCGCCTCAGAAAAAAAGTCAGGCACTGTGCAGCTGCATGGTCAAACCATTCATATCAAGTCGCCTCATCACGCTGTGAGAGCGGGTATTGCCCTTGTGCCTGAAGAACGGAGAAAAGAAGGGATTCTAACAGAAGAAACTGTTGGATGGAACGTAACAGCTGCAAGTCTACGTTCGTTTACACGGCCGTTCAGCTTCTTACATCGTTCTAAGGAACGGAAGGCAGCAGATGGAATCGTCAAGCGGCTTGGCGTCAAGACACCTTCTCTTGAAGCGAAGGTGAAGCATCTATCTGGTGGAAATCAGCAAAAGATTGCGATTGGAAAATGGTTGTTGGCTGAGGCGGATGTCTATCTCTTTGATGAACCAACCAAAGGTGTAGACGTTGGAGCAAAAAAGGACATTTTCTCTCTCATTGCAGAACTAGCTGAAAGAGGAAAAGCGGTTATTTATGCTTCAAGTGAGCTTTCAGAAATTGCAGGAATCGCCGACCGAGTATACGTCTTATATGATGGCAGCATTGCCCGGGAAATGACGGCACCAATGACTGAAGAAGAGCTTTTATATCATTCAACAGGAGGACAATCATGAGTGAACGACAAGTTTCAGCCCCAGTTCAACAAATCAAGAAACAGCGGCCATCCTTTCATCTGTTTGATTTCTTTTATCAATATGGCACCATCTTAACGATTGTCGTATTGATTGTTGTCTTTGCGGCAGCCAATCCGGCATTTTTACAGTCAGGAAATATCATCAATATTTTACGATCGATCTCGATTGTAACCATCATTGCGGTAGGGCTGACGATCTCACTAGCAGTGAACGGCTTTGATTTATCTGTAGGCTCAGTTGCTACGTTATCAAATGCAATTGTGATCTCCATGTTTGTATGGTTCTCGCAAAACCCACTCATTGCGATCCTTTCTGCGCTGGCGGCTTCTCTTATTGTCGGTTTGCTGAATGCTTGGATGATTGTCAAAATGAAGATTCCAGATATGCTCATGACACTAGCCATGATGTTTATCATTCAAGGGCTGGCACAAACCTATACGAAAGGTGCGACCATTTCTGAAAATATGGTGCTGCCTGATGGCACTTTTTCAACTGGCACCATCCCGGCCTTTTTCAGCAAGATTGGGCAGGTACCCTATATCATTTTGATTATGGCGGCCATTGTGCTTTTTGCACATGTTTTTATGACTTACACAAAGCATGGGCGATTGATGTATATCATTGGTGGAAATAAAGAAGCCGCTCGATTATCTGGTATTCATGTGAACAAATACAAAATCGCAGCATATCTGTTGTCTGCCTTATTTGCGGCGATCGGTGGTATCGTGCTGGCAACAAGGGTGATGACAGCAGAAATTAACGCAGGAACGCCATATTTAATGGATGGGGTAGCTGCTGCTTTTATCGGGTTTTCAGTCATGGGAGCAGGTAAACCAAACGCATTCGGTACGTTTATTGGTGCGGTGCTCATCGGTATTTTGCAAAATGGACTTGTGATGATGTCTGTCCCGTATTATGCAATGGATATCGTGAAAGGATCTGTGCTTGCACTGGCACTCGCGCTGACTTATTACAAACAACGGGGGTAAGATGTACTTTTTTAAAACCATTTGCGTTCTCTCTCCGTCTAGTAAACGGAAAGCAGTGTAACAGCTGTTTGCCAAAAGGAGATGACAAAAAGAAATGAATATGTCAGCAACTCATGTAGAAGATTTGAAAAGTGTCATGGAAGACTGGAAAAATGAATTATTAGTATATAAATTTGCATTAGATGAAATGGATACAAAGTTTTCGATTATTAGTCAGGAATATAATTTAATCCATGGACACAACCCAATAGAGCATACTAAATCACGGATCAAATCCTTTGAAAGCATCGTGAATAAACTAGCGAGAAAAGGATGTGACATCACCACACAATGTGCCAAGGAGTACATACATGATATCGCTGGTGTCCGCATCATCTGTTCGTTTATTCAAGATATCTATAACATTATTGATGTTCTGAGGCAAAGAGAGGATTTAAAGATCCTTGAAGTGAAGGATTACATTCAGCATCCGAAACCAAATGGCTATCGAAGTCTTCATTTAATTGTTGAGATTCCTGTTTACTTAACGAATCGTGTGGAGCATGTGAAGGTTGAAATTCAGGTGCGGACCATTGCGATGGATTTCTGGGCGAGTCTCGAACATAAAATCTATTATAAACTGCAAAACGATGTTCCTCATCAGCTCACCGATGAACTAAAGGAAGCGGCAGATATCGCTCACTACTTAGATGAAAAAATGCAAAATATCAAACGAGAAATTGATTAACCAATAAAAAAGAGTAGCTGTTTTGAATGACAGCTACTCTTTTTAGTCTTATTAAGGGTTGGTGCCTCGATCTCTCTTTTGAATGATCGTACCGTCATCTTGCGATTGTGCAGACTGGCTCTCTTTTTGAGTAGAAGTGCCAATCAAAACACCTGTAATCAAGAACGTAAAAATCGCACTTGAGATCAGCCATTTTTTCATCATACATCACTCCATCTTCTTAACAAGTTTTGAATGACAATGCCTTGTTCTGAAAATAAATTGCTTCTTTCGGAAGACCATTTTCAGTTAAGTAGGCGGCTACATCCTGACAGATAGCCTCAAGATCAACAAGGAAATTCATAGATTCCAATTGATCACAATAAGAAATGATCTGCTCAATCATGTTGTTTGGCTGGAGCATCAATGTTTCTAAAATGGATAATTTAAGTGAAATGTTTCGTTGTTTTAAATTTTCTGCTTTTTGAAGTGAAAGCTGTACATAATAGTGGAACAAACCAGGCTTTTTCAGCTTAAACAGCGCTTTCGTGTAGGCATACAAGGCCAGTAAATAGCCGCCTGGAGAAGAAGTTTCGAATGCCTCAATCAATAAAGCCTTTTCTAGGAGCGGTACAGCTTCACTGTATTCATTTCTTAGACTTTTAATAAAGGCTGCATTGCAATACGCGTGACCAAGTAAATCTGGATCCTCCATCTGTTCGAGTGAGTGAATCACCTGTCCAAACAAAGCTTCTGCCTCTTCATATTTCGATTGATCCGCATAATTCAGAGCAAGCATCATTTGACAGCTGATTGATTTTTTCACATAACATGGATCTGCGTCGTAAATAGACGAAGCCTTTTTTAAGTGGTGGATGGAGAGAAGTGTGGATCTTATATTATAGTATAGACATCCTGTTTTATAATGGAATTCTGCCTTTTCAATGTCATCATGTACGAGATCTAATTTATCCTCGGCCAATTTCAAATGGTGAAATGCTGTATCTTGATTCCCTCTGCGCATTTCATACATGCCTTTAAAGAAATAGAAATAGTAGCTGAGCATATCATCTGTACGAATCGCATTTTCATCCACAAAAAGACTGTGATCTAACGAAGCTGTATCTTCGACTAAATCTTTGAAACGATATTCTAAAAGTTGATAGTAGAGTAAGACGTCTTGATTCTCTTCCATTCGATCAAATGCTTGAAGAATCTCTTCTTTTAGCTGTATTGCTTCTTGTATGTCTCTTTTTTTCATCAAGACATACCAGTCATTTAGCATATTTGCTACATCAACGGATGACAAAACACCTGTTTCTGCCAATTGGTATCCTCCTTTCTTCACCTATTCATTTCTGCTGATTCTTATTTGTCTGAATCATCTTTCCATATTAAGTATCTTCTTATATTTTAAGCGGTCTATCTCAATTTGTAAAACATGTTTTTTGATGTAAATTCAACCAGTAGTGAAAAAAATAGGGAGTAACGATTGGTTTGTATACGCTTACATTTTTTTAGGTAAAAAGAGGATATTGAAAAAAATATATCAGGATATCAATAGAGGAAGAGAGACAGTGAAAGAGGGTTTTTTCATAGGTGAGAAAGAAGTGGTATTTATAAAGGAGTGTTCGCGGTTTTTTGTGAGATTATATCACATGAATATTGTGAAACATGCTTCTTTCAGAATAAAATGAGTTATTCGCAAAAAAGTAAAATTTAAAGAGACTATCGATCTAGAATTGTATGGATCTTTGGTATTGATAAAAAATATCACACAGTATAGCTTTAGCGTGGTATAGTAAGATTGTTGTTGCGAATATTTAGACAAAACTGACAATTGGGGGTCGTGTTTTATGAAGAAATCGATGTTACTGATCATGGGACTAATTGTTGTGCTCGTCATGGCAGCCTGTGGTTCAAAATCAGACAGCGGTTCGGGAGAAGGCAAAGGCACATATAAAATCGGGATAGATGTAACATATCCGCCATTTGAATTTGAAAAGGGCGGTAAAACTGTGGGAATAGACGTTGATTTAATTAACGCAATTGCGAAAGACCAAGACTTCAAAGTGAAGCTTGAAGCAATGGATTTCTCAGGGATTATTCCAGCGATGCAAGCAGGTCAGCTTGATGTTGGAATGGGTGGTATGAGTATTACAGATGAGCGTAAAAAGAAAGTGGATTTCTCAGATCCATACTTCGACGCTGGTCTGACAGTTGTTGTGAAAAAGGACAGCAGCATCAAATCGATTGATGATTTAAAGGGGAAAAAGCTAGCTGTTAAAAATGGGACAACAGGTGCAAAATTTGCAACAGATAACGCAGACAAATATGGGTATGAAGTAGTTCAATTCAATGACAGTCCATCTATGTTCCAAGAAGTATCTAATGGAAATGCAGATGCTTTAATTGAGGATTATCCTGTCATTACGTATGCGATCGCACAGCAAGATTTGAAATTGAAAACAGTTGGAGATCGCTTGAATGGAGACCAATACGGGATCTCAGTGATGAAGGGGAAAAACCAGGACTTATTGAAGAAAATCAATAAAGGGCTGGAAAACCTAAAGAAAAACGGTGAATATGACAAAATTATTGAGAAATATTTGAAGTCATAACCCAAGCGAGGCGCGCTCAGAGCGCGCTTTCTTTATGTGTCAACCGTATGTGAATTAGGGAGGGAAAAACATGGATACGATTGTTAATGCATTTCCGTATTTAATGGAGGGTTTGCAAACCACTTTATATATCTTTGTTGTTGCTATCATTTTAGGTTTTATCATCGGGTTAATTGTGGCGCTATTCCGCCTATCACCATTTAAAATCTTGAACTTTATTTCACTCGTTTTTGTCAATGCCATTCGAGGAACGCCATTTATCGTACAGCTATTCTTCATTTATTTTGGGCTAAATACACTTGAATTCATTTCACTTGACCGAGTGCCGGCAGGGATTATTACAGTAGCGATTAACGCAGGAGCTTATTTCTCAGAAATTATTCGTGCAGGGATTCAGTCCATCGATAAAGGACAAACTGAAGCCGCACGCTCTTTAGGATTAACAGGTGGACAAAACATGCGCTTTATCGTCCTTCCACAGGCATTTCGCCGTATGCTTCCAGCCATAACTAACCAAGCCATCATCAGTTTGAAGGACACCTCTCTTTTATCGATTATCGGTATTGCTGATATCATGCAGCGGGGACAAGTTCAAGCATCGGCTACCTTTGATCCTTTGAATGTCTGGCTCATTGTCGGTGTCATTTATTTCGTGATCATTTATTTACTTTCTCTACTGGCTAGCTACGCAGAAAGGAGATTTGATGTGAAATGAGTATGATTACGGTGAAAAACTTAAAGAAATCCTTTGGTGACAACGAAGTCTTAAAGGATATTAATGCAGTCATCGAGGAAAAAGAGGTTGTATGTGTCATTGGTCCTTCAGGATCAGGAAAAAGCACATTTCTAAGATGTCTTAATAAATTAGAGGATATTACGGCTGGGGAAGTTGTTGTCCACGGACATACGATTACAGACCCAAAAGTGAATATCAATAAAGTACGACAAGAAGTTGGTATGGTGTTTCAGCACTTTAATTTATTTCCTCATAAAACCGTGTTAGAAAATATCACGATCGCACCGGTGAAAGTAAAAGGGATGGAGAAGAAAGCGGCAGTCGATAAAGCATTAGACTTGCTCGAAAAGGTCGGCTTGAAAGACAAGGCCAAAAGTTACCCTAACCAATTATCTGGTGGACAAAAACAGCGTGTTGCCATTGCAAGAGCCTTGGCGATGGACCCGAAAGTGCTCTTATTCGATGAGCCGACATCTGCTCTTGACCCTGAGGTCGTTGGGGATGTTTTAGCTGTTATGAAACAATTAGCAGTCGAAGGAATGACGATGATTGTCGTCACACATGAAATGGGCTTTGCAAGAGAAGTGGGAGACCGCGTGATCTTTATGGATGGTGGATATATCGTCGAAGAGGACAAACCAGAAGCACTCTTTGGAAACCCACAGCATGAACGTACCAAATTGTTTCTTAGTAAGGTGCTATAAAAAAAGAGTAAGAGCAGGTATGCTCTTACTCTTTTTCTTTGTGACGAGAATGAATATACCGATTCGCATGCATTTCCTAGGAAATATTATCGTTGGAAGAACTCAATCCACTCTTGGTCTGGCCCTCGGAAAAAGAAGTAGCAATAGCCATTGGGCAAAGTTGTGATTTCTTCATCTATTAGCTCAATTTGCAGCTTTTGAATACGGTTGAATTCCGCGTGAATATTATCTGTTGTAAAGGCGAGATGGTGGACCTTTCCTTCAGATGGAAGGTCACTGCTATACCCTTGAATGAGTTCAATTTCCGTTTCCGCTTCGTCTTTAAAGCCAAGAAAGGCAAGTTCAATGACTCCGTTTGTATGAGTGATGCGATCCTTTAATTTCATGCCCACCACTTTTTCATAAAAATCAATGGACTGATCAATATTTGTCACCATAATCCCTGTATGATCTAAGCGTAATGTTGTCAAAAAAGAGCCTCCTCTATGTCGAGTTGATATTTTTCTCCTCATCTTATCATAATAGAAGTAACGTATACATTCATATGGTAGGATAGAGAGAGTCAATTTAGGATAAGGATGAAACAAATGAAAAAAATCTCATTAAAACAAACATTTGCAGAACAAGTGAAAAAGGGATATCCGCTTATTTCAAAAGATGCTGTGTCGCGTGTGAACGGTGTACAGGAAGGCGAGCTCATTGAATGGGTAGATGAAAGAGGCTCTTTTTTAGGGAAAGGATATTATGGTGTGCAAAATAAAGGCATCGGTTGGGTGCTTTCCTTTGACGCTAACGAAAAAATAGATCAGGCCTTTTTTGTTTCTAAACTTGAACAGGCATCCAAAAGCAGAACGCATCTATTTCGTGATGCACAGACGACGGCTTTCCGTGTGTTCAATGGGGAAGGGGATGGAATTGGTGGGATCACGATTGATTATTATGATGGATTCTATCTCATCCAATGGTATAGCGAAGGTGTTTATACATTAAAAGAAGATGTATTGGCTGCGATTGAGCAGGTGTACCCTGACTATAAAGGTATTTATGAAAAGAAGCGATTTGATACGTCTGGACAATATATCGAAGATGACGATTTTGTAAAAGGGGAGAAAGGTGAATTTCCTCTTATCGTCAAAGAAAATGGGATGAACGTGGCGGTTTATCTAAATGATGGTGCGATGACAGGTATTTTCCTTGATCAGCGTCATGTGCGAAAAGCAATTCGAGATCGCTATGCAAAAGGAAAGACCGTCCTTAATACGTTCTCTTATACCGGCGCTTTCTCTGTAGCAGCAGCGCTTGGCGGGGCAAGCCGTACGACAAGTGTAGATGTTGCAAACCGCAGTTTGAAAAAAACATCTGAGCAGTTTGAAGTGAATGGCATTGATGTAGACGGGCAGGATATCAAAGTCATGGATGTCTTTAAATATTTCCCGTTTGCGGCGAAAAAAGGCTGGAGCTATGATGTCGTGATCTTGGACCCACCTTCCTTTGCACGAACGAAGAAACACACATTCAGTGCAGCGAAGGATTATAAGAAACTATTAAAAGAAGCCATCCAGATCACAGCTGAGAACGGCGTCATTGTGGCGTCAACCAATAGCAGTGCATTTGGGATGAAAAAGTTTAAAGGATTTATTGCGCAGGCCTTTAAAGAATCTGGGAAAACGTATCGTATTCTTGAGGAATATACACTTCCTGAGGACTTCCGTACAACGAAAAATTATCCTGAGGGGAACTATTTAAAGGTTGTCTTCATCCAAGCATAAGAAAAAGCCATTTTCCGATAAGGGGAAATGGCTTTTTCTATAAGGCAAACGACATCAGGATAGGCGCTGCACATAATGTAATAATGGCCGAAATGATCATGGACACACTTGAGATCGTGCCTGAGACCGAGCTCAGTTCAAAGGCCTTCGATGTGCCTGCACCATGTGCTCCTGTACCAAGCAGAACGCCCATTGCAATGTCATTATCAATACGGAAATAACGGATAACCAATGGCCCAATGATTGAGCCAAATAATGCTGTTAAAATGACGAAGACAGCCGTAACGGACGGCATCCCGCCAATCATTTCAGACACACTCATCGCAACGGGTGTTGTGACGGATCTTGGGACGAGGCTCTCGATCAGACTCGTGTCCAAATGAAACAATTTGGCGATAAACGCTGTTGATAAAATTGCAACGATAGAACCGCAAGCCACATTCAAAATAATTTCTACTGCATGCTTCTTCAGAATGTGAAAATACTTATATAAAGGAATGGCAAATGCCACAGTGGCAGGTTGAAGCATATTTGTCAGCCATTTTCCGCCTTGATTGTAAGCATCGTAAGGAATGTTCACGATTAACAGCAAGACCACAAGAACAACTGGTGTCACAAGTAAAGGGGAGACATAGACTTTCGGGTGACGTTTATAAACTGCTTTTGATCCGAGATAGATCAGAATGGTTAGGATCAAGAATAGTCCGCCAACTAACATAGCTTTTTTCGCTCCTTTCTTTTCGCAATCATCTGCGTCATCATGCCAGTCGAGAGCATGACCACAAAGGTACTAAGTAAAACCACAAGGACAATACTTGTGCCAGATTGAGAAAGCAATGTTCCGTAATCAATCACACCTACTGCTGAAGGGATAAAGAAGAGTAGCAGTTCTCCGAGCAACCATACGGCGCCAAGTTCAATCCATTTTAATTTAATGATGTTAAAATGAAGTAATAAGAAAATGACAAGAATGCCTAAGATCGTGCCCGGAATTCTTAAATGCAAAAAGGCCGCCAGCACATTCATCAATTTCGCAAAAGCAAATAAAGCCATAATCTGAAGGGTAGCAATCAGCGACGTTTTGAGCAATTGCACTTTCTGTTCACTCCTTTTTCTATATAAATTGTTCACTGTTTCACAAAAACAACACAACGTTCTAATCGGTGAGCTTACTTTAAAGTGTACAGCACGTTCTGTTATAGGTAAAATACATATATCGAATAGTTAGTATTCCTTTTGTCTATAGAAAGGGTGAACCATGTGGACATCAGACATTTAACATATTTCTTAGAAGTGGCACGGTTAAAGAGTTTTACGAAAGCATCACAATCGCTCTATGTGTCGCAGCCGACCATTTCCAAGATGGTCAAAAACCTGGAGGATGAGCTGGGGGTGCAGTTGTTTTACCGTAATGGCAGACAGGTTGAAATGACAGATGCTGGACAAACCATGTATACACAGGCGAGTGAAATCACACAATCCTTTCAGAATTTAACGAGTGAATTAAATGATTTAATGAATGTGAAAAAAGGACATATCCGAATAGGACTGCCGCCCATGATTGGATCAAGCTTTTTCCCAAATGTGATGGGGGAATTCCGCCAGCAGTATCCAGATGTCACCTTTCAATTGGTGGAGCACGGCTCCATTAAAGTAGAGGAAGGGGTAGAGGATGGATCATTAGATATTGGTGTCATTGTTCTGCCTGCAAATGATAAAATTTTTCATACATACACCATCATTAAAGAGAATATGAAGCTTGTCACCCATCCATCACATCCGATGGCAGGACGTGATGAGGTTCATTTGGCTGATTTAAAGGAAGAGTCTTTTATTTTCTTTCGAGAAGATTTCGTTCTGCACAGCCGAATCTTAAATGAATGTATGAATGCGGGATTCAGGCCGAACGTTATTTATGAAACGTCACAATGGGATTTCATCAGTGAAATGGTTGCTGAGAACCTTGGAATCGGGCTTCTGCCTGAACGGATTTGCCGTGATCTAGATCCTGATAAAGTGAGGATCATATCCTTAAATCCGTCTATTCCGTGGCATTTGGGTGTCATTTGGCGAAAGGACCGCTACTTGTCCTTTGCTGCAAGAGAATGGTTAAAGCATACAAAATCCTATGTGTGGGATGCAGAGTAAAAGGGAGGACGATACAGATGAAATTAAGCTGCGTGTCTCATCTTTTGGAAAAGGTTCGAGCGGAAAATCCGCTTGTCCATAATATCACCAACCAAGTTGTGACGAACTTTACAGCGAATGGACTGCTCGCTTTAGGTGCTTCTCCAGTCATGGCAAATGCCAAAGAAGAAGTGGCAGAAATGGCGCAATTAGCGGATGCACTTGTGCTGAATATCGGCACACTAACAAAGGATACAGTGGAGGCAATGGTCATTGCTGGACAAGCGGCCAATGAAAAAGGTGTACCGGTTCTATTGGATCCTGTTGGTGTTGGTGCGACAATGTTTCGGACGAGTGCGGCGAAACAGCTGTTACAGCAAGTGGACATCACTGTTGTCAGAGGGAATGCTGCTGAAATAGCTCATTTAATTGGAGTGAATGGCTGGCAGTCAAAAGGGGTTGATGCAAAAGGGGCAAATGGAGATGTATCGTCTTTAGCAAAGCAGGCGGCAAAAGCCCTTCAAACCGTTGTGGCGATTACGGGAAAAGTGGATGTCGTGTCAGATGGAGAAGAGGTTCTATCTATTCATAATGGACACGAATGGTTAACCAAGGTGACAGGGACTGGCTGTTTACTCACCTCTGTCATAGGGGCATTTTGTGCAACAGGGGAACGGCCCATTCATACGTCGGCATCAGCTCTGCTGTTTTATGGTGTCGCTGCAGAAAAGGCAGCTCAGCAGACAGAAGAGAAAGGGCCAGGCACCTTTCAAATCGAATTGTTAAACGCGCTATCCAATACAAATGGTCAAGATGTGATCACGTTAGGGAAAATAGGGGGAGTTTTGCATGACGAAGGTTGATCAGCAGCTAATCAAACAGCAATTATCGGTTTATTTTATTATGGGAACAGCGAATACAAGCCGGCATCCGCTTGATGTGGTGAAAGAGGCCATTCAAGGCGGGATCACGATGTTTCAGTTTCGTGAAAAGGGTGAAGGTGCTCTGCAAGGTGAAGAAAAGAAAAAAATCGCTGAGCAGATTCAAGCACTTTGCCAAGAAGCGAATATTCCCTTTATCGTAAATGATGATGTACAGCTTGCAATAGATCTTGATGCAGATGGTGTCCATGTTGGGCAGGAAGATACACTTGCACAAGATGTACGGCAAAGAATCGGTAATAAAATATTAGGCGTGTCCACGCACAATCTAGATGAAGTGAGGCAAGCGATGAAGGACGGGGCAGACTACGTAGGGATGGGTCCAGTCTATCCTACAGAAACAAAAAAGGATGCACGCAGTGTCCAAGGTGTTTCTTTAATCAACGAAGTACGTCAACACGGTCTTCACATTCCTATTGTGGGCATCGGCGGGATCACGTATGAAAATGCGGCACCAGTCATCCAAGCGGGAGCCGATGGCATTAGCATCATCAGCGCCATTAGCCAAAGCGCTGATCCGAAAAAAGCTGCGGAAGAACTAACATCTCTTGTCGAGTCAGAGAAAGCAGCTCTTTCATCTGTAAAAGACATGGATTGACTCATCCATGTCTTTTCTTATCTGCGTGAAAAATAGACATTAGAGATACAATTGTGTACAATCTAATTGTTCGATTGTTTTCGAAATGACAGGTAAATAAAGGAGAATGAATGATGGAAGTGCTCGATACGTATTTTCGCCGATATGATGAAGCGGGAAAAGGGCAAGAGCAAATGAACGAATTGCTGGCATTGTTTTCAGATGATGTCATGATTGTCTTAAATGGTGCTGAAAAGCCTGGCATCCAAGCGTTCACACAGTTTTTGAACACATTTTTCCACGTACATGAAGACATTAAGCATATGTGGGATGGCTGGGTGAAACGTGAAGATGGGAAGTATGAAACAAACTGGGCTGTTTGCGGAAAGTTAACAGACGGTCGTGTATATACAGCAGAAGGCATTGATATTGCGGAGCTGGATGATCAAGGAAAGATCGTTTATTTAGAAAATGTCCCGAAAAACCCAGAGTTATTCCAGCAATATTAAGAAGCCGGCAGAGCGGATATTATCCCCTCTAATTAGGCAGTATGAGATAATAAGCAAGCATGAGGCTTGCTTATTATTAGATTTATTTATCCGTAAATAGCTTATCAATCAAACTTATAGCAACAAAACAAAATGGAAATGCAATGAAAATGTACAGAACATTTTTAGGTACAAACATATTGTAATAATAGAAAAATACACTCATAAATAAAATCATCACTGCATACTTGATCATACTCTTCACAACATTCCTCCTAATATATATCTACCAACCATTATTAGCGCGCTTATCCCTCTTATCTAACTGTATAGCAATTTGAGTTCACACACTGGTAGCTTAGACTTCTTTTATTTGTCTAACGAATAAGCGTCAATCGCTTCTTTAGCAGATGTTTCGTGATCAAAAAGAAGATATCGGCTGTACACTTCGCTTAAATGCAGGGGACCTTCGTCTAAGTTTTCAACTAGCTCAAAGATATCTAGTACGGCTACTAGTTTTGTGGTTGTTTGTCCATAATCTCCATTTTCAAATGTCTCATCTGGAAAATGGTCTTTGACGATTTGTTTCACTTTTCGATTGTTTTTTGCTCTCACTAAAATGATTCGTTCCTCAAAGATTTTATCCGGTCTCACCTTTGGTGAGGAACTAGATTCAAATAATAATTTTGCTGAGTACAATTTATGCATATGTTTCACTTCTTCCTTGTGGGGTGACTTTCCCAGTATATGTTTAAAATGATAACATAGGAATAACAAGAGAATTGAAGTCTATGGGGGTAATAGGGTTGAAAAGAATCATTGATAACAGAGGAGAAGTTCATGAAGTTCTGCTGATCATCATCACATGCTGTTCGTTGATCACGTTGAGGAAATGTGACAAGTTAGAAAGATATAAAGAGAGATTAAAAGGCCAATTTATCCCATATTGAGTACAGTTTTGAAATAGCAAGAACACTGAAAAAGCCGGCAGAGCAGCCGGCTTTTTCGCATCAATCTGTATCCATATGCATACCTGTGTGTGCTTTTACTTGAATTTCAGTAAAGGTGTCTTCATCTGCTTTTTCAGAGGAGAAAATGGTGCCTAAGTAAGCCGCAAGGAATCCGAGCGGGATCGAGATAATCCCAGGGTTCGATAGTGGGATAAGCGGCTCTCCTGTGAAAATGGCTGCCCCTGATGGGTCCCAGACGCTTGGGCTGAGTGACACGATCAGGAGTGCGCTCAGAAGACCTGTTAAGCTTCCTGCGATAGCACCTGTTGAGTTAAATCGTTTCCAAAAGACAGTGAAGATAATCAACGGTAAATTCGCACTTGCTGCCACTGCGAAGGCAAGTGACACAAGAAAAGCAACGTTTAAAGATTGCGCAAATAATGCAAGAATGATGGAAAGGATGGCCACGCCGATGGAAGCAAAGCGTGCCGCCTTCACCTGTTCCCGTTCACTCGCTTTCCCTTTGCGGATAATCTGGCTATAAAAATCATGGGCAAAGGCAGACGCGGCGGATAAAACAAGACCGGTCACCACTGCTAAAATGGTCGCAAAGGCAATAGCGGAAACAAAGGCAAATAATAAATCTCCTCCAAGCGCTTGGGCGAGTAGTGGAGCGGCCATGTTTCCTGCTGCATCGGCTGCCGTAATTGCATCTGTTCCGACAAAAGCAGCGGCACCGAAGCCGAGGAAAACCGTCATTAAATAAAAAATCCCGATAATCCACGTAGCGGATAGAACAGATTTACGCGCAGAAATGGCATCCTTTACTGTATAAAAACGGATCAAAATGTGCGGCAAACCTGCTGTTCCTAGCACAAGGGCAAGGTTCAGAGACAGGGTCTCTAAAGGCACATCATATTTATTTCCCGGGTGAAGAAAAGCTTCACCAAGCGGGGTCGCTGTTTTCATCTGCTCAAACATCTTCAGCAGGCTAAAATCAAACTTGGCAAACACAAGCAGCGAAATAATCAGCGTGCCCAGCATGAGAAGCACAGCTTTCGTGATCTGTACCCAGCTGGTTGCGATCATGCCGCCAAACACGACATAAATAGTCATCAAGACACCTACGATCAGCACCGCAATCCAGTAATCAATGCCAAGAAGCAGCTTAATTAATGCACCTGCCCCAACAAGCTGTGCAATCATATAAAAAGTTGAGACTGTGATTGTGTTAAATGCGGCTACCCCTCGAATGGCAGGACGCTTAAATCGTGCAGCAATCATATCAGCCATCGTATATTTTCCTAGATTTCGAAGCGGTTCAGCCACGACATAAAGGACGACAAGATACGCTACAAGAAAGCCAATACTATAGAAAAAGCCGTCAAATCCATTTAAGGCGATCATGCCGGCTATCCCTAAAAATGAAGCAGCAGACATATAGTCCCCGGCGATGGCAAGGCCATTTTGAAATCCAGTCAGTCCGCCGCCTGCGGTGTAAAAATCACTCGCATTGCTTGTTTTTTTCGCAGCAAAATACGTGATGACCAATGTGAGACCTACGATCGCTATGAATAAAATAAAAGCGGTCATACTCATTCGTCATCACCTCTAGATTCAGTTTTTAAAGCGCTTACATATTTGTCGAACTGAGCTGCTTTTTTTGCATAAAGCCCACATAAAACCCATGTCATCACAAATTGCGTGAGGGCAAATAACCAAGCCCACGTGATCGCTCCAATTGCTGGCGTGTTCAAAAAGGTGAAGTAGGATGTAGCAACCGGAAGTGAAAAGTAAAAGAGAAAAAAGAAAATCGTCATCGGTACGATAAATCTGCGCTTTTCCTCAAGAAGTTTTCGAAAATCCTTTGAAGCGGCAACCTTCTTATAATGAACGTTTTTGTCTGCCATTGTTTCCTCCTTTGTACGAATTAGGGACAAGGTACTCCAATGCATATGAGTCGATCTGGTTGTTTATGACAGTATATCATAAAAAAGGCACCCGAAAAGGGTGCTTTCTACCGATAATGCGCAAGAAATGTTTGTCTTGCTTTTTCATATGCTTCTGCATCAAAATGATCTCCGCATTTGTGAATACACCAGGGCTCCACTTGCCTTGCAATCCCAACCTCATATCCCTGCTGTGCAAACTCAAAAGATTGTGACACATCATAAAAATGAAAGCCGTCTAAAAGATCCTCACGCCACTTGATATCATATTGTGTTGCCATAAAAAGACCGTCAATAGCAGAAGCTTTGATATAACCTTGGGGCTCTGTCTGTGGATGACCAGTTTCAAACGTCAGCAGCTGATAGGTGTCGTGCCGATATTCAATGACTTTCCCTCTGCAATCATGGCTCTCCCACCAGATTCCATTGTCTGGCACACTTTCTGCACCTATTACCCCAAGCATGCCAAGTGACGGATTTTGCAAGAAAAGTGGAATCAGCTCGAGAAGCATATGCTGTTTGACGATGAGTGTATCTTGATGAAGATAAATTTTAAACTGTGCAGGATGAGTGAGAGCTTCATTGTATGCAGAGGTCATACTTGATGCATGTCTAATGGGCAAAACCTCTACATGATACCCGTGCGGAGCAGGAAGTGAAGCGAGCTGCCGGAAGCAAGCTTGAAACATCGACTCATCATTTACACATAAAACAAATAAGATGGTGGGGCTACTCATTGAGTTGAACCGCCTCAACCACGTATTGATAGGCTGTCGCAGCCTCGTTAAAATCAAAACGGATGCCATGTTTTACGAGTAATTCATGTAGATCATTCATGACGCCCGTATAGGAAGGGTGTTGTACACGAATGGTTTCAAGCTCACGAACATGAAACCCGGCTGACTGAAAGAGGGCATGAATTTCGTGAAGGGTAAAGAAGCGTAAATGTGTTTGATCCATTAACCCTGCATCTGTATAAGTAAATCTCCCGGCTAGTAATTCTAAAACCGTTGAAATATGACCAATATTCGGAATGGAAGACAAGATGGCCCCTTCCCTTTTTAGAAAGGGTTTGACCTTTTTTAAAACGGCCCAAGGGTCCAATAAATGTTCAAGAACATCTCCGAAAATGATGCAGTCAAATTGTTCATGCTGATAAGGCAGCGCCATCTGTTCAATATTGCCGCATAAAACATGATCCAGCGCTTTCTCAGCCTGCTTTGCCGCATCTTCAAAAGATTCAATTCCATATATGGTACGGTCTTGCTGTTTTAGGACTTTGCCAAGCTGGCCTGTGCCGCATCCGATATCCAAGATAGACGTCCATTCCTTGCGAATACGATGGACAATCACAGGGTTCACACCGTGATAATATTGATCCTTCTTTTGATGATAATAAGATAGGGAATCTGAACTCACGCGCCACCCACCTTTCTTCTTTTTGTGTCTTATGCTTAATATATGGGTGGGGAGCTTGGTTTTATAACGAAAATGGGCAATTTTCATGAATGACAGCTAAAAAGGGGTCATATAAAGAACAGGGAACGGACTGTCCTCCTAAAAATAGAAAGACAGAACCCCATTGAGTGGAAGGGATTGGTATGATGAGGTGTTCAATTATTGTAGCGTATCGTCATGAAAGGATGTTTAAAAGGTCAATTGACAGGTTAGAACTTTAGCCAAAGCAATCTGAAAGACAAAGGATAACGGCGTTGATTACGGTTTGTTTATCATCTTCTGATCACCGTTGGATGTTAAAAAAGCTTGTATTTCCTCGATGCCTAGTCCAATTTTTTTCGCTTCTTGAATCAAATAAACCCACTCTTCGTCAACTCTTCTTTTCACTTGCGTATCCATAATATCCTCCAGTTCAATAAGACATATTCATCTGCAACCAATGACTTGAACAAACCGTCTAGTAACTGTACGTGTATGTGAATGGAGTACAAAAATAGATTTTTGTCGAAAAATGATGACATTTAACCTATTTTGTAAAATCTATCACCTACCACGTCCCTAAAAAAATGACTAAAAAACCCATAAATATTGAATTCTTACTTCTCATAATAAACAATTGTAAAGTCAGTTAAAAGATTATAAATTAAAATAATGATAAAGACCTAAATCATTTGACTCATATAAACCAATAAGGTTGACATATGCCATCAGCGTGAACAAATTTCATCTTTACAGGACGCACATATTGTTCGTTTGGGAAGTTCTTCTTAAGATGGTATTCTAAAAGAAACAGAATTCACCAAGAAGGAATGAAGAAAGACATGTATAGCCTTTTTCAAAAGTATCAAGAAGTTGTCATGTATCTGATCATGGGTGTGTGTACAACCATTGTCAACATAGTCAGCTTCTATTTATTCGTTGAGATGTTTTCTATGGATTACAAAACAGCAACGGTTGTTTCATGGGTATTTGCTGTGCTCTTTGCTTATATAACCAATAAGAAGTATGTCTTCAAGCAAAAGGCTCGTGACACAAAAAGCCTGATGCGTGAGCTTTCTTCATTTTTTAGTGTCCGTCTCATGTCTCTAGGTGTAGATCTGGGGCTGATGATTTTATTTGTGAGCCAAATGGCGCTCAACGAAACCGTCGCAAAAATTCTTGTTAACTTTGTGATTGTCGTGGTCAATTATGTCGCCAGTAAATGGTTCGTCTTCAAGAAAACAAAAGAAGATGCGATTTAACACATGAAAAAGATAGGTGATGTGAAATGAGCAACAGGCCAGACGAATTATATGATGCCATATATCAACAAACAGAAAAGCAGCATGAACAAGTGTTGAGGCTAGTCAAGGAAATGACCGCACATCCAGAAGCATTTTCTGAACAAGAAAAGGAAAAGATCAACCGGATGGACATTGCGCTTCAAACAGCAACGGACATTTTAGAAAATTTAATGACCCCTGATACGCAAATGACCATTGTTTTAAGACAAGGGAGAATTCGTGTTGACCTAACGAAAGCGTAAAAGAAGCAGCCAATTGAAAAGCGGCTGCTTTTTATTATGCATCGCTTGTTTCCCGGAGTTGCTTTGGAGACATGCCGATTTTCTTTCGAAAGACTTTATTCAAGTAATTCGCATTTCGGTAGCCGCACTGTGTGGCGATTTCTTCAATCGAGTATTTCGTTGTTTTCAGTAACGTTTCCGCCTTTTCTAAACGAATATTGGTTAAATAATGAATCGGTGTGAAGCCAGTTGCCTTTTTGAATTCCCTCGTAAAATGACTTTTGGATAAACGTGCCGCAGCTGCCATATCGTCAGGCCCAATCTCCTCGTGAAAATGGTGGCTTGCAAATAAGGCCGCTTGGACGATGGGCTCAGGCCATTTCTCCATTTGTCCCTCAAGCTTTGGCAAATATGAATACAGTTCCATGACAAATTGATAAGCAAGGCTAGACCCCTCAAATGGATTGGTAATCCGTCTTTCACTGGCTTCATCATAAATCTTCTTTAGCAGGCGGATCGGTTTGGAATTCGGATGAAAACGCATGACCTGCTTTCCTTGATCGATAAATTGATCAAAGCAAAGGTCACAGGCTTCCCCATAAAGTGTTAAATAGAGAAATTCCCAATGTTCACTGTCTTCTGGAAAATAGTATTGATAAGCACTGGGGCTTTTCACCAGAAAGGCCTGTCCAGGCAATACTTTGAATCGTTTCTGTCCGATTTCAATCATGCCGTGTCCAGACAGTGTGAGCTGAAAGATGCACTTGCCCTGATCCTTCCGCTCTACGCCATTCCAGCTGTATAACGAAGATGATTGAACTTCCCAGCCAACAGACCAGATTTGGGCCGGCAATGTCACATCAGAATGGTGAAAACGAAATGCAAATGCTTCTTTCTTCAAATTGGAAACCCTCCTTCACAGCAAAAAACAACCTTTTTCTATTTTGAATCATGGTACACCTCATATCACATCGTACCATTCACAGCAAAAAAAGGGTATTTTTTAACGATTTTTTTACCATTGAACTTCAGCTGACGGGGCAACTAAAATAAGATTATCAGAAGAGAAAAGGGGAATGGATATGATCGACACATTACGAGCAGCATTTCACCAGCAATTTGGAGATCAGGAAGAACTCCGCTATTTTTTCGCCCCAGGCAGAGTCAATCTGATTGGTGAACACACAGATTATAATGGGGGCCATGTCTTTCCATGTGCACTCACCCTTGGTACATATGCTGCGGGAGCAAGACGATCAGATGGACGCGTCAGAATGTATTCCTTGAATTTTGAAGAAGAAGGTGTGAAAGAGTTCGACCTTTTTGAAATCGCTTTCTCAGAATCGGACGGCTGGGCGAACTATCCGAAGGGAGTATTCCAACAGTTTATCGAAGCAGGCATGGATGTGAAAGAAGGCTTTGATATTGTGTATGCCGGCAATATCCCAAATGGCGCAGGCCTGTCATCCTCTGCCTCTATTGAGCTCGTCACGGCTGTCTTGATCAATGAATGGTCGTCATTCGGTGTAACGCAAATCGACCTAGCCCTTCTTGCGCAGCGTGCTGAAAATGAGTTTATTGGCGTGAACTGCGGCATTATGGATCAATTTTCAATTAGTCTTGGAAAAGAAGGTCACGCTATTTTGCTCAATTGTGACACGCTTTCCTTTGAATACAGCCCATTTCGGCAAGAGGGTCTGGCACTTGTCATTGCCAATACAAATAAAAAACGAACACTTGCAGATTCCAAATACAATGAACGCCGTTCAGAATGTCAATCTGCTTTAAACGATCTTAGAAAAGAACGAGATATTGCGCATTTATGTGAGCTCACGGTGGATGAATTCGCTAAGCATGAACATTTGATACAAGATGAAACGTGTAGAAGACGTGCAAGACATGCCATTACGGAAAATGAGAGGACCATGAAAGCAGTAAATTTTCTGAAAGATGATAAAATGGAAGAACTAGGTGCACTCATGAAGGCATCTCACCTTTCTTTAAAGAATGATTATGAAGTCACTGGGCTTGAGCTAGATGCACTGGCTGAAGCCGCATGGCAACATCCAGGGGCGATTGGTTCTCGTATGACAGGTGCTGGCTTTGGGGGCTGTACCGTCAGCATTGTGAAAGAAGAGCTGCTGGACTCATTTATAGAAGAAACAGGTGCGATTTATCAAGAAAAAACAGGCATTCAAGCCTCTTTTTACACAGCTGGAATTGGAGGCGGCGCTAGAGAATTAACGAAGGAGGACATTTGATGGCAATTTTAGTATGTGGAGGAGCAGGTTTTATTGGCAGTCATGCGGTAGCGGCTCTTTTGGCTAAAGGAGAACAAGTGGTGATTGTGGATAATTTGCAGACAGGTCATAAAGAGGCAGTCGTAAAGGGTGCCGTATTAGAAGAGGGAGATTTAAGGGATCACGCTTTTTTAAGACGTGTTTTTCAAACACATGACATTGAAGCGGTCATGCACTTTGCGGCAGATTCACTTGTTGGAGAAAGTGTAACAGACCCGCTGAAGTACTATGACAACAACGTCGGAGGGGCAACGGCTTTACTTCAGGTGATGAATGAATTTGATGTGAAACGTATTGTATTCTCTTCAACTGCTGCGACATATGGTGAACCAAAGCGTGTACCGATCGTTGAAACGGATGAGACGAACCCAACAAATCCTTATGGGGAAACAAAGCTCGCGATTGAAAAAATGTTGAAGTGGTCTGAGCAGGCATATGGTATCGAATACGTTGTGCTTCGCTATTTTAATGTAGCCGGTGCTCATACAGAAGGGATTGTCGGTGAAGATCATCAGCCAGAAACGCATTTAATCCCAATTATTCTGCAAGTGGCATTAGGAAAACGTGATCAAATCATGATTTACGGTGATGATTATGAAACAGAGGATGGCACATGTATTAGAGACTACATTCATGTCATGGATTTAGTAGAGGCGCACATTCTGGCGGTTGAGCGTCTGCGTGAAGGAAAAGGAAGCGCGACGTACAACTTAGGGAACGGCACAGGCTTCTCTGTGAAGCAGGTCGTAGAAGCCGCAAGAGAAGTGACAGGTCATGCCATTCCAGCACAGGTGGCAGAAAGACGTGCGGGTGATCCAGCTAAGCTGATTGCTTCATCAGAAAAAGCGCTGAAAGAACTAGGATGGAAGCCGCAATATGCAGATCTCCACACCATCATTCAAAGTGCATGGGATTGGTTTCAGAAACATCCAGATGGCTATCAAAGTGAGTAACGTGTAGCAGGCAGGGGAGGAGACAAAGGGAATGGCGATTGATATTTTTGAAAAGCTAGAACAGCTGATTCAATATGGGGTTAATAAAGAGCTGATCTCACCACTAGATATGGATTATACAAGGAACCGGCTGCTAGAGGTGCTTGGTCTCGATGATGCTGAGGCAAGAACAGTCTCAGGAGACAGCGACCTTGAAGACATCTTAATGCCAATGCTCGATTGGGCAGTTGAAACAGGTCTTATTCCTGACGGGACAGATACGTATCGTGATTTATTAGATGCCAAAATCATGGGCTGCTTGGTGGCGCCTCCGAGTGTCATCTATGCGAAGTTTGAAGAGAAACGCAAGCATTACGGACCAAAGGCAGCGACAAGCTGGTTTTATGAAATGCAGCAGCATGCCCACTATATTCATACAGGCAGAATCGCCAAAAATGTGCAGTGGTTTACACCGACAGAAGATGGTGAGCTTGAGATCACGATTAATCTATCGAAACCGGAAAAGGACCCAAAAGCGATCGCTGAAGCCAAAAAGCTTAGTCAAAAGCAATATCCTCTTTGTCTCCTTTGTAAAGAAAACGTTGGGTTTGGGGGACGCATCAATCATCCAGCAAGACAGAATCACCGGATTATTCCGGTGACACTTACAAATGAGTCGTGGTTTATGCAATTCTCGCCGTATGTGTATTACAACGAACATTGTATTGTGTTCAAGGGCGAGCATGAACCAATGCAGATATCTAAAAAGACCTTCGAGCGTCTGCTTTCCTTCATATCTATATATCCGCACTATTTCATAGGATCAAATGCTGATCTTCCCATTGTTGGAGGCAGCATATTAAGTCATGACCACTTTCAAGGTGGTGCTCATGAATTTCCGATGGCGAAAGCAAAGATGGAAGAAGTGTTTTCTCTCGAAAAGTTTCCGAGGGTGAAGGCGGGTATTGTGAAATGGCCGATGTCAGTGATCAGGCTTCAAAGTAGCGACCAGCAGACGCTTGCGGAGGCAGCGGATTTTATATTACATGAGTGGAAAATGTATTCAGATCCAGAAGCGGGGCTGTTCTCTCATACAGGAGAGACCCCGCACAATACCATTACACCAATTGCACGCCGTCAAGGGGATGAGTACGAATTAGATCTCGTGCTACGAAATAACCGTACAGACAAGCAGCACCCCGACGGAATCTTCCACCCGCACAAAGAAGTTCATCATATTAAAAAAGAGAATATCGGATTAATTGAGGTTATGGGTCTCGCCGTCCTTCCTGGAAGATTAGCAGAGGAATTAAGCCAGCTAAAAGCGGCGCTGCTATCCAAACACCCTCTTGAAGAAATCAAAGCCTGCCCGTCTATCATGAAGCACGAGTCATGGGCAGCGCGTTTGATCGAAGAGAATACCTTTACGAAGGACAACGTAGAAGCCATTTTACAAAAAGAAATCGGCCTCATTTTTTCCCGTATACTCGCGCAGGCGGGTGTGTTTAAAAGAACAGAGCAAGGGAAAACAGCATTTAAACGTTTCATTCAAACACTCCATACAGGCAGGTGATGAGTTGATGATTGAACAGGTAAGAACTTTAATGGAAGAAAAACAACTCGACGGTGTTCTGATTCAAAAGCGGAATAACTTTTCTTGGCTTACAGGAGGAAGAAGAAACCACATTGTGTTAAATACGCCAGAGGGCGTTTGTCAGCTCCTTGTGTTGAAAGACGATATTGTTCTAGTTGTGAATCAAATGGAAGAAAAACGAATCATTGAAGAAGAAATGGCGTATTTTGACCATCCCTTTCAAGTCGTCACAATGGATTGGTTTGAGGATGAGACTCCTTACATTCAAACACTCATAAAAGACAAACGAATTGGTGCGGACATTCAAATGGAAGGAGTGGAATGGATCGAACCCGATTTGTCTCGTGTTCGATCGATCCTTTCAGCGCCACAGCTCAGCCAATATGAAACCCTTTGTCATGAAACAGCTGTTATTGTAGAAAGTGTCTGTCGAGAAATCGTTCCAGGACAGACGGAGCATGAAATTGCTTCGCTTGTTGCTCAAAGAGCGATCGGGCAGGGGATGACGATAGAAGTGCTGCTTGTGGCAACAGATGACCGGATTCATCAATATCGCCATCCGATCCCAACAGAAAAAGCACTTCAAAAGCATGCACTGGTTGTCCTTTGTGCTGAACGGCATGGACTCGTGGCAAATGTCACAAGATCCGTTTACTTTGGACAGCTACCAAAGGAGCTTGAAGAAAACAAGGAAAGGCTTGCGCGAATCGACACGGTCATGAATGCGGCTACTCGTCCAGGGAACACCATTGGAGATGTATTGAAGGCCGGCATTGCTCAATATGAAAAAGAAGGATTTCCTGATAGCTGGAAAAAGCTTCACCAAGGAGGCAAGACTGGATTTGTGTCTAGAGAGATCATTGCAGTTCCTACATCGGTGGAAGAGATCCAGCTTCATCAAGTATTCACTTGGAATCCTTCCTTACCAGGATTGAAATCAGAAGATACGATGGTCGTCGAGAAAGAAGGAAATCGCTTTTTAACCTATACAGGCAAGTGGACGTATATAGACATAGAACATGAAGGAAGCATCTATAGACGACCAGACATTTTGGTGAGAGACGAATAATGAGAAGCCGGCGATGAGCCGGTTTTTTGCTGGAAGTCTTTAGTGAGTTTCCACTCATTTATCACCATTACCAATCATTACAGCGCATAGGCGGAGGATCGATACTTTCTTTTCTTGTCGACTTGCGTTAAAATGAGTAAGGTTTTTGTTAAATATGGGGATACCTATTTCAGAATTGTTTACCTAGATAAAATTTCATAAAGTTAAATTGAAATTTGACCAAACTTTTTTATTGTGGTAAACCTAAATTTGACAAAGTTCTTGATTGTATGTCCTTTGCCTTCAACTCTCAACTTTTCAAAATCCTAGAAATTTATTGTGTGTGCAATAATATAAATTTATGGCGAATTTATGACATTTCAATAGAAATCTGTTGAAAAATAAATGAACTTTTGAAAAAAGGGGAGCTAACTCCAACAGATTTTGATAGCATTACAAAGGGAAGAAAAGTTTTCGAAGGCAGATGGCTTTTCACAATTATTCAGCAATTTATACATTATTTAAGGAAGGATGGTGATCTTCTTGTTCAGAGCCATTAAACCTATGCTTTTATTAGCGATGCTCGTGAGTGTTTTTGTATTAGGAGGTTGCAGCAATATCGCTGTTTTAGATCCTAAAGGACCAGTCGCAGCACAACAAAAAGACTTAATCCTATTATCTATTGGATTCATGCTCTTTATCGTTGGTGCGGTATTTGTACTGTTTACCATCATTTTGGTTAAATACCGTGAGCGTAAGGACGTTGGAAACGCCTCTTATAACCCAGAACTACACGGGAATACGCTTCTAGAAGTTGTCTGGACAGTGATCCCAATATTAATCGTTGCTGCCCTTTCAGTTCCAACTGTAAAAACCATTTACTCATTGGAAGAGGCGCCTCAAGCAACAAGTCATAAAGATCCACTTGTCGTTTATGCTACAGCAGTTGATTGGAAATGGATCTTCAGCTATCCAGAGGAAAATATTGAAACAGTGAACTACTTAAACATTCCAAAAGATCAGCCGGTTTTATTCAAAATCACTTCCGCTGATACAATGGCATCACTATGGATTCCTCAGCTAGGCGGGGAGAAGTATGCGATGGCTGGAATGGAAATGGAACAATATCTTCAAGCTGATGAAGTAGGCACATATGAAGGAAGAAACGCCAACTTCACAGGCGAAGGCTTTGCTCAGCAAAAATTCAAAGTCAATGCGATGACGCAGTCTGACTATGATAAATGGGTAAATAAAACGAAAAAAGAAGCACCGAAGTTAACGAAGAAAACGTATGACTACTTGATGCTTCCTGATGCTGCAGATGTGCAGACATTCTCATCAACACATTTATCTTTTGCGAAGCACGGAGAGGATTCTGAATATGCACTCCAAGCACGCAAACGTTTAGGTTACCAATCAGTTTCTCCGCATTCCAAGACAGATCCTTTCGAGAATGTGAAGAACTATAAAAGAAAACTAGAAAACGAATAAACTGACTAAGGAAAGGAGGAGGCCGTTATGCATTTAAAATGGGATGAGTTTTTTGTAACTGGAGACCCATTAATTCTTGGTGCGCAAATTTCTATCGCTCTTACTTCCATTGCTATTGTGTTTGTTTTAACCTACTTCAAAAAGTGGAAATGGCTCTGGAAAGAATGGCTGACATCAGTTGATCATAAAAAGCTTGGAATCATGTATATCCTTGCTGCTGTGATTATGTTCTTCCGCGGTGGGGTAGACGGACTGATGATGCGCGCGCAGCTGGCGCTTCCTAATAATACGTTTTTAGATTCAAACCACTATAATGAAATTTTCACAACGCATGGTACAATCATGATTTTATTCATGGCGATGCCATTCTTAATTGGTTTAATCAACGTCGTGGTTCCTCTTCAAATTGGTGCACGTGACGTTGCATTCCCGTATTTGAACAACTTGAGCTTCTGGACATTTATGGTCGGAGCAATGCTGTTCAACATTTCCTTCGTTATTGGAGGATCACCAAGTGCAGGCTGGACGAGTTACATGCCGCTCGCCGGAAATGATTTCTCACCAGGACCTGGACAGAACTACTACTTGCTCGGGCTCCAAATTGCAGGTATTGGTACACTAATGACAGGTATTAACTTCATGGTGACCATCTTAAAAATGCGTACAAAAGGTATGACGCTTATGCGTATGCCGATGTTTACATGGACAACATTGATCACGTCTGTCATTATCGTTTTCGCATTCCCTGTTTTAACAGTTGCTTTAGCACTTATGACATTCGATCGTTTATTCGGTTCAGCATTCTTTACACTCGAAGCGGGCGGTATGCCAATGCTTTGGGCGAACCTTTTCTGGATTTGGGGACATCCTGAGGTATATATCGTTATCCTGCCGGCTTTCGGTATTTTCTCAGAAATCTTTGCGACGTTCTCAAGAAAGCAGTTGTTTGGTTACAAAGCGATGGTTGTATCGATTGTGGCAATCTCTGTTCTTAGTTTCCTTGTGTGGGTTCACCACTTCTTTACAATGGGGAACAGTGCAGCGGTTAACTCATTCTTCTCGATTACAACAATGGCGATTTCTGTACCAACAGGTGTGAAAATCTTTAACTGGCTCTTTACAATGTATCGAGGCCGTATCAGTTTTACATCCCCAATGCTTTGGGCACTTGGTTTCATCCCGAACTTCGTAATCGGTGGTGTGACTGGGGTTATGCTTGCGATGGCAGCTGCGGATTACCAGTACCATAACACGTACTTCTTAGTATCCCACTTCCACTATGTATTAATCGCAGGTACTGTATTTGCTTGTTTTGCAGGTCTTGTTTTCTGGTATCCGAAAATGTTTGGTTACAAGTTAAACGAACGAATCGGCAAATGGTTCTTCTGGGTATTCATGATCGGATTTAACATCTGTTTCTTCCCGCAGTACTTCTTAGGACTGCAAGGAATGCCAAGACGTATTTATACGTATGGACCAGAAGATGGCTGGACTGCACTAAACTTTATTTCAACAATTGGTGCATTCATGATGGGTATCGGATTCATCATCCTTTGCTATAACATTTACTACAGCTGGAGACACGCGAAACGTGAAGTGTCTGGAGACAGCTGGGGAGAAGGACGTACGCTTGACTGGGCGACATCTTCTGCAATTCCGCCGCATTATAACTTTGCAGCACTTCCAGAAGTGACGTCACCAGATGCATTCCATCATTGGAAGCAAAACAATGTAGACGTTCATCCTGAAAAAGAATTCAAGAAAATTCACATGCCGCACAATTCAGGCAGACCGCTTATCATGTCTGCATTCTTCGGACTTGGTGCATTCGGTCTTGTATTTGAATGGTACTGGATTGGCGTTATCGGCTTAATCGGTGTATTCGCAACAATGATTTTACGTTCATTTGAATATGACGATGGCTACTATATTCCTGTTGAAGAAGTGATTGAAACAGAGAAAAAGAATAAGGAGGCGCAGAAGTAATGGGACATAATGATAGCAGCTATGCAAATGCACCGCTTGAATATCAGTCTGAAACAGGACGTTTAAACATCCTTGGTTTCTGGATATTCCTTGGCGCGGAAATCGTGTTATTCTCAACACTTTTTGCGACCTACTTTGTTCTTCATGGCAGAACAGCTGGCGGCGTTTTGCCAGCTGAGCTATTTGATATGAAGCTTGTATTGATCATGACATTCCTGCTATTGGTGAGTTCATTTACATGCGGGATTGCCGTTCATGAAATGCGCCGTGGAAGTACAAAAGGGGTTGTCATTTGGACGATTCTGACACTGCTTCTAGGTGCAGGCTTCGTTGGTTTTGAGATTTTCGAATTCTTCCATTATGTACATGAGGGTGCGAGCATCCATACAAGTGCATACTGGTCTGCATTCTTTGTTCTTTTAGGAACTCACGGATTACACGTATCCATCGGTATCTTCTGGATTACGGGCGTCTTGTTCCAAATTAAAAAACGTGGATTAACACCACAAACAGCAGCGAAGATCTTTATCTCAAGTCTATACTGGCATTTCCTTGATGTTGTATGGATTTTCATCTTCACAGCTGTGTACTTGATCGGATTAGGGGGGCTTTTGTGATATGGCTGGAAAAACACATTCCTCAGCAGAGCACGAACACTTCCCTTGGAAACACGTAGTCGGCTTCATTCTCTCCATTGTGCTAACCATCTTAGCATTCTGGATTGCCATCGGAGCTGAAATTGGCAGTTCTGCGAAACTATGGATTATCTTTGGTTTTGCCTTCATTCAAGCATTCTTGCAGCTGTTCATGTTCATGCACATGACAGAGAGTGAGAACGGGACTGTTCAAGTCGGAAATACTTTGTTTGGTCTGTTCTGTGCGATCATTTTCGTCATCGGGTCTGTTTGGATCTTCGCGGCTCACTACAGCCACGGAGAGAACAGCAAAGACGGTTATTCACCATCTGCGCCAAAGCAGTCTGAGCATTCAGAGAAATAATAAAAAACCACTCATCTTTCATAGATGAGTGGTTTTTATGCTGATTGTGATAACGCTTCCAATTGATGATGCAATATCTATCTGCTACTGAATCTTTTGCGAATGAATGGAAGTCCATAGATGAGGAAAGCTGCAATATGAGCCAGAATCACGTTAATGGCAAAGAATGCGATCATGAAGGTATGTCCTGCTGGAGATAAACTGCTTGTCATGTAAAGACCGAAGAAAATCCACATAATCATGATGGGTGGAATAGATGCTAATGCAATCTTTCTGTTTTCCAACCATAAAAACAGGGGTGTAGCTGTTGCAATACATAGGTACGCAAAGAACATATCCATCGTATCCAACTCCTTTGTAAGTTGATGTCCAAATTCAAATGAGAGGTCAGGATGCAATTGTGTCTGTTTTTAGGAGATATTGTGAACATTTTGTTACAAATATTATACCACAATTGACTTTGAAGTAAACTCAATAATTGGAAAATGGGCCTTATTCCGCAGAATTTGTTTTTTTTCTTATACCTCAGTTAAGCTTATGCTGGCAAGATGTTCACCTTTCATATCGCCACATAAGTCATTGAATTTTCCCCTTAAAATCTGTAAAATAATCTTTTTAAAGGACTTATGATCGGTTGTCATGATAGAGTAGAAAGGAATTTTTTCCTATTGTTAGGATGAAAAGTATTTCATTTTTTGAAAATAGAATGGAACCTTTCAGGTGTCACTTCCGTCATATTTAAGGTGAGTTGCTTTTGTGAAAATTTCAATCTAATATAAATAAGGGCTTTTATGTTTTGTAATAAGGGTGGTTAGTTCATGAACAAGCAGAATACATCTCCTTACTATCAGGGAGATTTGATTTTTATATTTTTAGCCTTCTTTGCCATCAGTGTCATCGCTATTTATGCTGCGGGACAGTTTGGGCAATATGGATCTAATGCATGGACCAGACAGATCATTTACTACATGGTCGGGGTCATATGTATTGTGGCTATTAATTACTTCGATCTGGAACAATTAGAAAAGTTGAGCTTATATATTTTTATAGGCGGCATTATGCTCTTAATTCTTTTGAAAATTGCTCCTGCACAAATTGCAGGTCATGATTTTGCTCCAATTAAAAATGGTGCAAAAAGTTGGTTTGTGTTACCTGGAATTGGAACATTTCAGCCTTCAGAGTTCATGAAAATTGGTTTGATTATGATGCTCGCCTCTGTCATTGGGAAGGCAACCCCAAGAGGAAAACGAACATTAGAAGATGATATTTTCCTACTATTAAAAATTGCCGGCGTGGCTGCTGTACCAGTCGGACTCATCTTTTTGCAAGATGCAGGTACGGCTGCGGTATGTATGTTTATTGTCGTTGTCATGGTCTTTTTATCAGGGGTCAACTGGAAATTGATCTCTCTCATCGGTTCAGTGGTTGTGCTCTTAGTTGCCGCTGTGTTAGCCGTGATTATTCTATTCCCTGATTTCGCACAAAAGATCGGGATTCAGCAGTATCAGATCAACCGGATTACCGCTTGGCTGCCTGATAGTTCTTCGACAGCCAACCAAGCCCAGACACAGGATGCATCTGGATCTGATAAATATCAAGTCGAGCAGGCCATTATGGCAATTGGGGCAGGACAAATATTCGGGAACGGTGTTAAAAACTTAAAAGTTTATGTTCCAGAAGCACAGACAGATATGATTTTCTCTATCATAGGGGAAGCCTTTGGTTTTGTCGGCTGCGCATTTGTGGTGATCATGTTCTTCTTCCTGATTTACAGGCTTGTTGTGTTGATTGACCGTATCCATCCTTATAGCCGGTTTGCGTCATTTTTCTGTGTAGGATATACAGCATTGATTGTCATCCATACATTCCAGAACATTGGCATGAACATAGGCGTCATGCCTGTAACGGGGATACCACTCTTATTCATCAGCTTCGGGGGAAGCTCTGTTTTATCAGTTCTTATTGGATTTGGTATCGCCTATAATGCAAGTGTTCAGTTAACGAAATATCAAAGTTATTTATTTAAATAAAACGGGTAAAGGGCAGTCTAAGCGTAGGCTGCCTTTTTGTCGTGAGTTCTAACTTTTGAAAAGCAATGTTCATTTGACTTATGATAGTAGGAGTGAAGGAGGTCTTCGAATTGAATAAAACGATAGAAACCATCTTGAATCATCGGTCCATCCGTTCGTTTACAGATGAGCGTCTGACAGACGAAGAAGTGCTGACACTTATCAAAAGTGCGCAGGCTGCTTCGACATCAAGCTATGTACAGGCGTATAGTATCATTGGTGTAACAGATCAGGAGAAGAAGGCGAAGCTTGCTGAACTGGCTGGAAATCAGCCATACGTTGAGAAGAATGGGCATTTTTTTGTTTTTTGTGCAGACTTGAAACGCCACGACTATATCGCAAAAAAAGCAGGGAAAAACCATCAAGAAGCGCTTGAGAATACTGAAGCCTTTCTTATCAGTGTGATTGATGCGGCGCTCGCTGCGCAAAATGTCAGTGTCGCAGCAGAATCTATGGGACTTGGCATCTGCTATATCGGCGGACTGCGTAATCAGCTGAAGGAAGTATCCGAATTACTTGAAACGCCTTCCTATGTGCTGCCGCTATTCGGCTTGGCCATAGGACATCCTGCCAATCCATCATCTCAAAAGGAACGGCTGCCCGTTGAGCTGATCTACCATGAAAACACATATCAGCAAGACGAAGCTCATGTGGATCGTTATTTAAAAGAATACGATGATCGTATTTCATTATATTATGAAGAACGAACAAACGGTGAGAGAAAAGATACATGGTCTGAGCAAATGCTTCGAGGCTTTAGCCAGCCAAAACGTGCCTTCCTCGGAGATTTTGTGAAAGAGAAGGGCTTTAATCGAAAATAAATCAGGAAATCCCCCTTTCGAGTGAGAGAGGGGGATTTCTGTAAGAGGTGCGACATCATGAAATTAAGTATACTGGATCAATCTCCTTTGATTGGAGATGCGACGCCTGCTGAGGCGCTGAAGCAAACCGTCGAGCTGGCGAAGCAGGCAGAGAAATGGGGTTATCATCGATTTTGGGTATCAGAGCATCACTTTTCAAACCGGCTCGCAGGATCGAGTCCAGAGGTGCTTCTCGGTCATTTATCAGCTGTGACGTCACATATCCGTATTGGCTCAGGCGGCGTCATGCTTCCCCACTTCAGTGCCTATAAAGTAGCAGAGAACTTCAGAGTGCTCGAAGCCTTGGCTCCGGGCAGAATCGATCTTGGCATTGGACGTGCTCCTGGAGGTATGCCGATCTCCTCCATTGCCCTTCATCATGGAGAACGGAAGCGACTTGGTGATCAATACCCTGAGCAGGTAGAAGAATTAAGGGTGTATTTACATGATTTAGCCGATGAATTTTATCCGCTGCCTCACCTGACCGCTTCTCCGAAAGTAGAAACTGCTCCAGAGGTATGGATGTTAGGTTCCTCTGGAGGAAGTGCACGGCTTGCCGCAAAAGCAGGTGCAGGCTATACGTTTGCTCTTTTCATTAATGGAGAAGGCGGAGAAGACTCTGTGTCGCAGTATATCAGCCGATTTGAACCTTCGGAATTTGGTGATGAGCCGCGTGTCAGTCTTGCGGTCTTCGTTTTATGTGCAGAAACAGAGGAACAGGCAGAAAAATTGGCTGTCAGCTTAGATTTATCATTATTAGCCAATGAGCAAGGACAGAACCTTGGCGGCTTTCCTTCATTTGAACAGGCAAAGGCCTATTCCTACAGTCCATATGAACAAAAACGAGTAGCAGCCAATCGACAGAGAATGGTTGTTGGCACACCATCTTCTGTGAAGCAGCAGCTGACAGCACTCGCAAAGGTGTATCGTACAGATGAAGTGATCGCTGTGACCATCACACATCACATGCAAGACCGTCTCACATCGTATCGTTTATTAAAAGAAGCTTTTGACGCATAACGTATGTCAATTTACCGTCTGCGCAGCCAATAAAAGGGATAGAGGAGCATCATGGTGAGAATAAAGGCAGCTGTCACCGCCAAGCTAAGCGGATAAATGCAGGTGGTATAGACAGTCAGTTCACATGCTTGATGAAAAGGACGAGGCTGTTTTGCATGTAAAAAGGTAAAAAAATAAACCAAGGTGATCGTGAGAAAAAAAGCCGTCATAAAAGAAACGATCCATAGCCATATCAACATGAATTTCTCTTTCCTCCATACATGATAGAAAAGCCTTGTTGAGCTGATGGGCTCATACAAGGCTTTTTATGTGATTCTTATTTATTCAGGATAAATATCGAATGGTTCTTTCGTTTGAACCGTATCTGATTTGCCTTTCAGGCTTGCATACGCAAGCATTGTATACTCACCTGCTTCTAACTTCTGTCCTTTATTGATCGTGCCATTCCATTTCACACGATGCTCTCCTTTATCAACATGTTGATAAACTCCTGCTTCACCTAAATACTCTCCATCTGTCGAGTAGACGAGGAATGCAAGATTTTCAGCACCGCCTGGGAGATAGCTGCTAATGACATAGCTTCCAGCACGGTTATCCGGCTCTACGGAAACCGAAGTGACGCGCGGGTAATCAGGCTCTTTTACAATCAATAAAGTAGGGATTTCAGTGACCTTTCTGCCATTTTCGCGAATGGTGATACTGCCTTGGTACGTTCCTTTTTTCGTTTTTCCATAATTCACTTGTACTGCGGAAGTAAAGGACCCTGTGGAATTCCCTTTTACTGTGATTTTTTTCGTGCCGTTTGTGCTAATGCCGTTGCCATCGAACTTGTAATCAATGGTATAGGTTTTCGGTGCTTTTGACAGGTTTTCTACCTTGAACTTCTTCGTTTTGATTTGAACGCCCTTTTCTTTTAAGAAAGTGCCGTACGAATAGCTTGCATCAGATACAATAGAAGACGCTTGAAGTGATTCGATGATTCGAACGCTGCCTGTGCCCTGCGTATTGTGAGGGAACGGGTTACCATTTGGATCATACAATGTTTCTGCTGTATTCATCATTAACGCTTTAATTTGTTCCGTAGAATAGGATGGTTTTGCTTGTTTAATAATCGCTGCTACTCCGGCTACATGAGGAGATGCCATGCTTGTTCCTTGCTTCGATCCATAGCCGTATGGCTGAGAAGGATCGTGTGTCGGAATGGTGCTGACAATACTCACGCCAGGTGCTGAAAGATCTGGTTTGATCATCCACGTATCGACAACAGGTCCGCGAGATGAGAAGTCAGCGACTTGTTCACTTAACTCTTTCACAAATTGAATCGAGAAAGTTGTTGTATTGTTACCAGCCTCAATGGCTTTAACAAGTGCTGTTCCTTCCGCTTTTGACAGCTTAATCGTCGGAAGGGCTAGACCTGGTACATCCACAGGGATTTCTCCATCGGTATTGTTGTACATGACAACGCCGATCGCACCAGCAGCTTTCGCATTGTCCACTTTATCAACAAAGGCAATGGCTCCACGTTCAATCACTGCTACCTTTCCTTTGACATCGATGTTTTCAAAAGCTTTTTCGTCACCGATGCCTGCTTGGACGAGTGTGACTTGTTTTTGGTCAAGTGCTTTTAAATCATGTTCTTGATAATAGCCCATCACTTTTGCTGTTGAATAGTTCGGGAATTTCACGTTGTATAGACTGTACGGAAGCTGAGTGGCTCCGACAGAAATAGCATCTCTTGATGTCCCAGGAGATCCAACGGTCCAGCTGTTTGGCCCGCTGTTTCCGTTTGATGTCACAGCGACAACCCCTTCAGACATGGCCCAATCCAGTGCGATGCTTGTTGCATAATCAGGGTTATTCACACTGTTTCCAAGAGAAAGGTTCATGACATCGGCTCCGTCAGTGACAGCCCGGTCGATGCCTGCAAGGACATTTTCAGTTGTTCCTGATCCGCCTGGTCCAAGGACACGGTAGGCAAGAAGGGTAGCATCTTTTGCGACACCTTTAAGTTGTCCATTTGCCGCAATTGTTCCTGCGACGTGTGTACCATGATCTGTCGATTCGCCTCTAGGATCTCCTTTTGGTGTTTCTTGTGGAGAATAGTCATTATCAACAAAGTCATAGCCTTTGTATAATCCGAAGTTTCCTTTTAAATCAGGGTGGGTATAGTCTACGCCAGTATCAATGACAGCGACTTTTACTCCTTTTCCAGAGTAACCGGCATCCCAAGCTTTTGGGGCACCGATAAATGGAGCACTTTTATCCATGAGTGGAGAGACATCCTCATGAGGAAGCTGGACGCTTTTCTTTTTCACTTCATCTGTTTGATATGTAACATCCGGATAAACAGCTTTTACTCCATCAACTGCGAGCAGCTTCGGGATTTCGTTTGCAGGAAGTTTCATAGAGAAACCAGAGAAGACTTTTTCATATTCTTGACGAACACTCGCTTTATCTAACTTTTTGAGTGCTGCATTCTTTACTTTAGTTCGAGATTTTTTGAGGGAGGCTTTTGTTTGTGCTTCGCCTTCTTGCTTGGCTTCAACTAAGGATTTTTCCTTTAATTCAACAATGACAGTGGTGTGTTTTCTAGACTTAACATTGATTTCGCCGAAGATTTCTGCTTTTTCCAGTTCCACCTGTTTGTTCGATGGAGCGGCAGCAGCCTGACCTGAAAAGAATGTGGATAAGGTAAAAATAGTGGAGAACAATAGAACAGAAGAACGAGAGATTACTTTTTTCAATTAATTTTCCCCTTTCTAGCTGTGTATTTAGGGAGATAGCCTTTCTTTTTGTGGATAAATAGGAAAGATTCACTGCCCGTTATTAAGTATTCCATACGATGAAACCAATTCCTTTACTGAAATGGTCTTATTTTACATAGTCGCAAAGAACTATTTTGTTTATAAAGTCACACTTATGCACAATAATCTGTTGATAACTCAATTATTCAGATATATATATGGAAAATAAAAAAATCTCATACACAAAATCTAGTAAGAGGGTGTTGATATGTGGATAAACCCTGTTGATAAGATGTGCTTATCTTTGGGATAGTGTGTGTATAAAATTTTCAAAGAAACATTGTGGAACATGCTCATCTTCTGCACTTTTCAACAAAACTTCTGAAAACTAGTTCGTTTTTTCACCCAGATTGTGACAAACCTCTCTTTTTTCTCGGGATATGATAGGAACAGTTAATTTGCTAGAACTGCTAGATTCTAAGGAAATCGGAGGGATGTTCAGTGAAGAAATGGAAGAGTTGGTTGAGTGTATGGTTTGGTTTTGTGATGAATGTGCTTGTGAATCCTGGTGAGCTGCTGAAGAAGCAGGGGTTGAAAGTGGCAGCAGTGGATGGAGGATTCTTTCTTGCGGTGAATGAGAGAAAGCTAGAGAAACTGGCAGATGAAAAGAAGAAGAAGCGCATGATAGAAAAGCCGTTTCAAGAAAGTCTGATGATGCTTGATGAAAAGACAACGAGAGAGGCTCGTGCCGGTCCGTTCTTATCTTTACAGAAAAGTTGAAACAGGGTAAAATCCCACATAAGACACGTTATCTGTGGGAGAGGATGCCCCTTGAAGATATATAAAATATTGAATAACAATGCAGTGGTTGTAAAGGAGGGTGATCAGGAGAAAATTGTGATGGGGCCCGGAATTGCTTTTCAGAAGGGGAAAAATGACGTCGTTCCCGTTCAAAAAATAGAGAAGATTTTTGTTGTGCGTGAAGAAAATGAGAAATTCAAACAAATTCTTGCGACATTGCCAGAAGCGCATATTGAGGTGGCAGAGCATATTATTAGTTATGCAGAGGGTGAACTCATGATGCCGCTCAGTGATCATATCCACATCTCACTGACAGATCATTTATCCTTTGCCATTGAACGCGTTCAAAAAGGCATTGTGCTATATAATAAATTGCTTGGAGAGATCAAAGTCTTATATAAGCAGGAATATGATATTGGAAAGTATGCCATTCGTTATGTAAAGGAGCGGCTTGGGGTTGACCTGCCGGACGATGAGGCAGGGTATGTGGCGCTTCATATTCATACGGCCAAAATGAATACGGAGTCCATGAAGAAGACGGTCAAATACACAACGATGATCAAAGAAATGATCGAGCATATCGAAAGCGTTTTTGAGCGCTCGATTGATGAGGATAGTATTTCATATCAGCGGCTTGTGACACATTTGAGGTATGCATTAGGCAGGTTGGAATCGAATGAAGCATTTCAAATCATGGACGATGACATGCTGACTTTTATCCAAACAAAGTATGATTCGGCTTACCGGTGTGCACTTGGACTGGCTGATTTACTGAAAAAAGAATATGGACTTCATCTCCCTAAATCGGAGATCGGCTACATCACGCTGCATGTCCAGCGTCTGCAGGATGCCGAATTGGTGTAAAGGTTGTGCCTGTCCGCAGGCTTTTTTTTATGCACACTACTCTAATTAGTGTATATGGGTCATTTGATTCGAAAAAATAGGTTGACGCAGGTCACGCTCTTATACTATGATGAAAGCGTAATCAAAAATCAATATCGTGGGATTGTGACTGTCAGGCAGGCAAGACCTAAAATTTGCGTAACGAGGGGACGTGTATGTCCTTTAATCGTTAGTGAATTTTAGGTCTTTTTTGTTTTAAAAAAAGGGGGAGACAACATGGATTATCAAAAAACAGCCAAAGAATTAACAACATTATTAGGCGGCAAAGAAAATGTCATTAGCGCAACACATTGTGCCACACGACTCCGATTGGTGATGAAAGATGAGGCGTTGATTGACAAAGATGCCATTGAAGAACTTGAGGGTGTGAAGGGTGCCTTCTCAAGCTCGGGTCAATTCCAGATCATATTTGGAACAGGTTCTGTCAACAAAGTATATGAGCCTTTTGCTCGTGAGACGGGTCTTGAGGCAGACGACGAGAATCAGAAACCAGCCAGCCATGATGAAGCCGTGAAGCAAAAAATGAATCCACTTGCACGTTTTGCCAAGACGCTATCGAATATTTTTGTACCAATCATTCCAGCGATTGTAGCAAGCGGTTTATTAATGGGCCTATTAGGTATGATGAAAGCCTTCAAATGGGCTGATCCAAGCTCTGCCATCTTCCAAATGCTAGATATGTTCTCAAGTGCTGCCTTTATCATTTTACCGATTTTAATTGGGGTTAGTGCAGCCAAAGAGTTTGGTGGAAATCCATATTTAGGAGCTGTCATTGGGGGCATTATGATTCACCCGAGCTTGCTGAATCCATGGGGACTGACAGACGCAAAACCAGAATATATGCATCTATTCAACTTTGATATTGCGCTTCTTGGTTACCAAGGAACGGTCATTCCCGTGTTATTAACTGTGTATATCATGTGCGTGATTGAAAAGAACTTAAGAAAAGTTGTGCCGAACAGTATTGATTTACTTGTGACGCCGTTTGTGACGGTGATTGTGACTGGATTTGTGACGTTTATTGCTGTAGGACCGCTAGGGAGAATGCTCGGTACAGGGATCTCGAATGCACTCACTTATGTTTATGACCATGCAGGATTCTTAGCTGGACTGATTTTCGGAGGCGCTTATTCTTTAATTGTACTGACAGGTGTTCATCATAGCTTCCATGCGATTGAGGCAGGACTTCTGAATGATATTGGACGGAATTATTTGCTGCCGATCTGGGCCATGTCCAACGTCGCTCAAGGCGGAGCTGGGCTAGCGGTCTTTTTCTTAGCAAAGCGTGCAAAAACAAAAGAAATTGCATTACCAGCAGCATTTTCTGCTTTCTTAGGTATTACAGAGCCGGTCATATTCGGTGTGAATCTTCGTTATCGTAAGCCATTTATTGCTGCAATGATCGGAGGCGCATTAGGCGGGGCGTTTGTCGTCTTCACGAAGGTAGCCGCCAACGCTTATGGTTTAACAGGGATTCCGATGATTGCCATTGCAGCCCCATTCGGTTTACAAAATGTGGTAAATTATGTTATTGGTATGTTAATAGCTGTTGCTGTTTCATTTATTCTTACCATCATCTTTAAAGTCAAAGAAGTCGAAAAATAATCAAGGAGTGGTCACAGTGATGACAACAACGGACGCAGCACTTCGTCAAAAGGTAACAGATCGTATTCGAAACTATGAGCATTTGGTGAAAAAAGATGTGTACCGTCAGAACTTCCATTTAATGCCCCCAGTTGGTCTTTTAAATGACCCGAATGGATTGATTCAGTGGAAGGGAGTCTATCATGTATTTTATCAGTGGCAGCCATTTAAAACTGGACATGGGGCAAAATTCTGGGGTCACTACACATCAACCGATCTAGTGAATTGGCAGCATGAAGAGGCTGCCCTCACGCCAAGTGATTGGTTTGATCAAAATGGCTGTTATTCTGGCAGTGCAGTCATTGACGATGGTCGTATGTACGTGATGTATACCGGAAATGTCCGTGATGAGCAAGGGAACCGTGAGACATATCAATGTTTAGCTGTGTCAGAGGATGGGGTTCATTTTGAGAAAAAAGGTGTCGTGGCGACTTTGCCAGCGGGATTCACTGCACATTTTCGTGACCCGAAGGTGTGGAAGCGGAATGGAAAGTGGTACATGGTCCTTGGAGCACAAAGTGAAGATCTCAAAGGACATCTTGTCTTATTTACATCTGATACATTAGACAATTGGACGTTTCAAGGTATTATTGCAGGCAGTGGAAAGAATGGATTAGATCATTTCGGATACATGTGGGAATGTCCAGATCTGTTTGAATTAGATGGTCAGGATATATTGATCGTGTCACCACAGGGGCTGAAGCCTGATGGATTCAAATACAACAATACACATCAATCTGGTTATTTTGTTGGTACATTGGATGATCGTACCTACCAATATACGCATGGAGCGTTTGATGAGCTGGATCGTGGCTTTGACTTTTATGCACAGCAGACTTTCCAAGATGAATCGGGCAGACGCATTTTAATGGGATGGATGGGTGTACCAGATCAAGGAGAAGAGCATCACCCAACTGTCTCTTATCAATGGATCCATTGTTTGACGATTCCGAGAGAGCTTCGTTTAGATGATGAAGGACGTCTTATTCAACAGCCGGTAAGTGAACTTCGATCTATGCGGACAAATGAGCAGGAGCATGTTTTTCACGTTAAACGATCTGTTCATTCCATTCCTGTTGAAGATATGACGAGCGCAGAGGTATTCATTGATCAAATTGAAACACAAAAAGGGTTTGAATGCTGTATCCGTGCTGCTGCTCGTATCATTTATGATAAAGATGAAGGCAAACTAACGTTAGAGCGAGATCGATTTGAAGATCGAACAAAGGAAGTTCGTGCAGTAGAAATTGAGGAATTACAGGATCTGCATATCTTTATTGATGCATCATCGATTGAGATTTTTGTCAACGGAGGCCGGGAAGTATTTACTGCACGTTACTTTCCTTCCCCGGGAAATAAATCAATCTCCATCAGTGGTAGAAATGAAACGAAGCTTAAATTGAAGACGTGGCATTTGCAAAAAGAAGCAGATCATTGATCTGCTTTTTCTAGTGAGATCAGCCTGTATCTTAAAGCCTATATCATGTATATACAAGGTTGGCCTGAAGCGGTTTGATGACGTTTTACATATATGATAACAGGTTCAATTATGGTATCATTTTAAAATATATACAGCTGAGGCTGACGTTTATCCAAATGCGGTAGGACAAAAAGGGGTTGTTTACTTGAATTCAAAACAGCAGCCGACGACTAGAAAACGCTTGGAGACAATGGCAGATCATGTTGAAGATAAACGTGAAGAATATAAAGAATTGCTAATTCAAGTCCAATCTATTCTCGGTGAACCTTCTCTAGAGCAGGAAGAATTAAAAGAGAAGCTGTCAGATACGTATAAACAAATGAAAGAATATGCCTTATTTGTTGAATCCATTGAAGCCTTTATTCGAAAAATGGCGAAGGAATCCGATCAGCAAAAGTAGGTAAAAAATTATGGTGAAAGAGTGTACCTGGGTGCGGGTATGCTTTTTTTATTTAAAGATTATCTATGTCAGTTTTATTCTAAATCTTAATGTATGATGATAAATAGAAATTTGTAGATAGAATATTTAATGTATATGAGTTTTAAAAGTGCAAGAAACATTACAATGCGGAAGGATAACCATTCTTCTCAAAACGAATGTAGAGAGAACTGAAATCCATATTTTATTTAATATATGAGTAGATAGTAAAAATAATCCTAAGGTCTGTCTTAGGATTATTTTTTGAGATTCTTTTATGTATTTCTTGAACCCACTTTCAATCCAGTAAAGTGAGATCAATTATTGTATTTTGTATCTTATTGAATTGTGGAATTTATTTTTATGGCTTTAATAATAGTTTTTGATCTCCGTATATAACATTTCTTCTAGTTTTTTTTCCTCTAGTATACTAAGGACTGTTACAGCTTTTTCAGTATACTCTTCAGGTGAAGCCATATTTAAGTTTTTTAGACATATCCCTTTACGACCATAGCAGATGGCCATCTCCCTGTATGCACCATGTTTTTTACAGAGAGGGATTGCTTCTTCTAATACAACTAATGCCGACTTAAATTTATTGTATTTTATTAAAAGAAGCGAAAAATTAACTCGAATATTAATTTCAATTTTATAAGTATCTTGAAAATTCTTATATATATTAAGTCTTTTCAATGCATTCTTTGCTATATGTATAGCCGTTTCTATAGGAAATATAAAAAGTATAGAGTTTATCAGTCTAATATCAATCAGGTACCAATTTTCATGCTTAGAAAGACGTTCCCAAACAGTATCTACGTGATTGCGTGCTTGTTCAATACTACCCGTTTCATGAAGCACTATTAAAGCTGTACAAATACATTGAATATCACTGACCAATTGGTCCTCCGAATCTGATAGCAACCTTTCAGATTCTGTTATCAATTGTCTTAATTTGTTTGGATGATTGAAAGTCGTACGAAAAAAATCGTTAATAAACTTTTGCCTTCGAGTATATTGAAAATCGTTCATAATATAGTGAAACTCATCTAAAGAAACGTCTACTTTTTCCAGTAAAGCCATAAAAGATGACGCAAGTATGTCGATTCGATGTAGTTCAAACTTTGAATAAGCACTTTGTGATAGTAAACCACTAGAAACATAATGCTGAGTATATCCTTTGTTCTTTCTAATTGATCGCATAGTCCGTCCTATATTGTTAAGCAATTTTAATGTCCCCTTTCAGTCTTATTTGACTAAAATGTTATGAATGGTTCACACCATAATATAATAAATGCTGGAAATTGAAAAAAGCGTAGAGAACTATTTATAAACAGCATTACAAATATAGAGGAGGGTTGACTAAATGATAATTTGGGCTTTAATCACTACAATAGTATCTTTTATTTTAATTTTTTATTTTTGGAATGAAGATAGAAAAACATCATATGTATTCATAATGGCGACTATTTTTCTTATTTTCCTTGACCTTGGTTTAATATTTATTTGAGTATTAAAATTGTGTTCATTTTGCAGGTTGAAATAAGAATATTTGTCGTGATGATGATTTCTCGCCTAATATTAATAATTGCTTCTATAAACTTTAAAGAATACTTAGGTAATAGAGAAGTAATCGTCGATGTTGTTGTACCGAAATAAAAAATTTCTTTTGATATCAAATCAGGAGAAGTTCGACTTAAAGAGTACCAAAAATTGTCGCTTTATGTGACCTCTATGTTCTACGGAAGATATGGAAAGGTATCTTTGGTAAAGATAGTATCAAAACGAATTAAGATTGATTAAATCAAATGAATGGAACATACGGAGTTTATAAAAATAGGAGAATTCAGGAAATATCTAAGTGGAAGAACTCTTATAATGACTGAGTGGAAGGCTTGTAATACTGATATAAGTTGAACCCCAAAAATTTACTTATTACATATAGAATGCAACAAATATAAAAAGGGAGTTCAACTGTTTATGAATTGTGCAATATTAAAGGAATGACTAGTTTACACATCAATACGCTCTGTAAGTTTTATAAATTACTTTGAAATTATTTATACATATGGTTTATTGCGATAATTTTCCCCTTATTTGTCCAAACGATGTGCGGAATGTTTCGTTGGTCCGATGTATTCGTTTAGTTGGAAAGAGCCTTTAATGGCAGCTGTGATGAATTCTTTTGCTGCATAAATGGCTTCTTTCACGTCTGAGCCGTTTGCTAGTTCAGCTGTGACTGCGGCTGAGAATGTGCAGCCTGCACCGTGTGTGTATTCTGTGTCGATCTTATCTGTTTCAAGGCGTTCGAAGGTTTGTCCATCATAAAGCAAATCAATCGCTTTATCAGGGCTTAGCTTACCGCCGCCAGTGATGACCACATACTTTGCACCAAGTTCATGGATGCGTTTTGCGGCTTCTTCCATTTGTTCCAAAGTTTTGATCTCGCCAATGCCGCTTAATTGACCTGCTTCGAAAAGGTTAGGTGTGATAACTGTTGCCAGTGGCGTGAGCTTTTCGCGCAATGCTTCAGCGTGCTCTGGGTAAAGGACTTCGTTCGCACCTTTACATACCATAACAGGATCAATGACGACATTTTTCAGCTCATATGTTTTGATCGTTTCAGCTGCGAGTTCAATGACGTCAACTGTTGGCAGCATACCTGTTTTTAACGCATCTACACCGATGCCTTCCACGATCGTTGAGAGCTGCGCGCGGATTGTTGATGTATCGATTGGAAACACTTGATGATCCCAGTTGTTATGAGGATCCATTGCAACGACAACGGTTAAAGCTGTCATCCCGTAGACGTTTTTTTCTTGAAACGTTTTTAAATCTGCTTGGATACCTGCACCGCCGCTTGAATCCGAACCTGCGATGGTGAGTGCTTTATTCATAGACATAGTTGCTGAACCTCCAATGTGATGTGTAACAGTTACTGTTCTATCCCTTATTATAATCAGCTTTTCCATTTATCACAATGAAACGGCATAAAAAAGCGTTCCACTCTTCATGAAACGCCTCATTCTTTATCTTTTACAAATCACCAATTTCCCTTTTTTTAGCTCCTCTAAAAGCGTTAAGGCTAATTCTTGATCGGCGCCGGTCGACATGATTTTGGCCATCAGTTCATCATCCCTGGTGCGAATGATATTGGCGATTTGATCTAAAATCCCTTGATCGACAGCTGTCATGCTCTTTGCTTCCGTGTACTCAGTAACGGTATCAGAGCGTTCGGGGTCATACGCAAAAACAAACACATCGTCCTTTGCTGACTGTATCTGTTCGATCGTCTGTTTGGCTTCTTTACTATTCTCAACCGTGAAAAATTCCATCGTCATCACTCCTTTTCATCAAAAATTCCCATTTTCTCGATCAATCAAACCGCCTTTTATATCATGAGAAGAAAGCCGATTTATGTTTTAATGAAAAAGACGAATCTATTAAAGGAGTTAGGCCGATATGAAGATTTCTTTACTTATTGTGACACATAACCGGCTGAGCGCATTGTGTGAGCTGCTTGAATCCATCTCGAGACAAAGCGTACAGCCTTTTGAAATTGTGGTCGTAAATGATGCAGGAGAGCGAGTGGACGTGATTCAGGAACTCTATCCCGAGCTGCCAATCCGCTTGATTCATTTAGATGAGAATGTCCAGCATGTGAACGCAAGAAATGTTGGCGTGCGTGAGCTGGCAGGTGACGTCATTATGCTGAGTGATGACGATGATTATTTTACACCTTGTCATATTGAACGTATGAGCAAGGCGCTGGAAGACGCTGATTTTGTCTTTTCGGATGCGGAAATTGTTTCGTTTGAAGAACGAGGTGCGACTCGTTTTCCAGTATCAAGACGTTTGTTTGCTTATACAGCGGACATTGAGGACATGCGTGTTTTTTCTACATATGTTCCTTCTGGCAGTATGTACAAACGCCGCATACATGATGAGATTGGCTATTTTGATCCAGTGATGCATCACTACTGGGACTGGGACTTTTTCCTGCGTGTTACGCAGCATGCACGAGCCAAACGAGTGCCAGCTGCCAGTGTGATCTATGCGTTCTTTGATGGTGGGGGCAATCAGTCGAGTGATCTTGGTGAAACAAGGAAGAACTATTTAGATGATCTGAGTGAAAAGCATGGGCTCGGTGATTTGCCGACAGCGAACTTTGCTGTCCTATTAGAAGAACCAGCGATGAAAAAACGAGAATCAGAGAGTGAGATTGTATGGGATGGAAAACCGATGATCTCAAGATTGGCACAGCAGACAGAAGGAGGACAACCGCAATGAAGCCATTTTTAAATGATAGCTGGTGGGCTGTGATGAAAAGTGAATTTGAACAGCCGTATTATCAGGAATTACGTGAGTGGGTAAAGGAAGAATATCGTACGCAGATCGTGTTTCCAAAGCCAGATGACATTTATCGTGCCCTGCATTTGACGTCGTATGAAGATGTGAAGGTCGTGATTTTGGGACAAGACCCTTATCATGGCCCAGGACAGGCACACGGATTAAGCTTTTCTGTTCAGCCTGGTGTCAAACATCCGCCATCTTTGAGAAATATTTTTCAGGAGCTAAAGGATGACCTCGGCTGTCCGGTCCCTAACCATGGCTCGCTTGTCAGCTGGGCAGAGCAGGGTGTCTTGCTGTTAAACACCGTGCTCACTGTAAGAAAAGGGGAAGCGAACTCGCATAAAGGCAAAGGCTGGGAACGTGTGACAGACCGCGTCATCGACGTCCTGAATGACCGAGATCAGCCAGTCGTTTTTGTGCTTTGGGGCAGACATGCGCAAAATAAAAAAGAACGCATTGATCAAAGCAAGCATTACATCATTGAGTCACCTCATCCAAGTCCTTTTTCTGCAAGAAACGGCTTTTTTGGCAGCCGTCCGTTCTCAAAAGTAAACGCCTATTTAAAGCAAATGGGGATCGATGAAATCAACTGGTGTATCATGGACATTGAATCAAAATAGGACGAGGGAAAATCCCTTCGTCCTGTTTATTTTAAAAATTTGCGGACAATGTCGAGTCCGTTTTTCGCATTTGGATAGCGGAAAGAAAAATCAAAGCGATTGGTCTGGCGCAGGACGCTTTTTTCATGCGTAAAGGTGAAAAAGCTTTCTTTTCCATGATATCGTCCGATACCACTTTCACCAACGCCTCCAAATGGTAAATATGGAGTGGCGACATGCATCAGCGTATCATTGATGCAACCCCCGCCAAATGAGAGGTTGTCTAGAATATAGGCTTCTGTTTCTTTATTTGTTGTAAATAAGTAAAGAGCGAGCGGCTTTGGTCTTGCCTTAATCATGTCAGCTGCCTCTTGAAGAGAACCAAATGTGATGACAGGCAAAATAGGTCCGAAAATTTCCTCCTGCATCACAGGATCTTCCCATGTAATATGATCTAAAATGGTCGGTGCGATTTTGAGCTCTTGTTCATTGCGCTGTCCACCTGTCACCATCGTGCCATTTGAGAGAAATTGTGAAAGTCGATCAAAATGACGCTGGCTGACATTTTTTCCGAAATGCGGATTTGTTTCAGGCTGGTCCCCGTAAAAGTCTCGGATACAGGTCGTCATTTCACGCAATAGTTCTTCTTTGATCGATTCATGAACAAGTAAATAGTCTGGTGCAATACATGTTTGACCAGCATTTGTGAATTTACCAAAGGTGATTCGTTTCGCAGCGAGTTTGATGTCTGCATCAGGCATGACAATGCATGGACTTTTTCCGCCGAGCTCAAGTGTGACAGGTGTGAGATGTTTTGCGGCCGCTTCCATGACGACTTTGCCGACGGCTACACTCCCAGTAAAGAAAATATAATCAAAAGGCAGTTTCAGAAGCTCTGTGCTGACATCCACACCGCCTTCAACGACCGCTGCAAGATCTTCTTGAAACACGCTTTCCACAATCGTGCCAATCACGTTTGAGACGTGCGGCGTTAATTCTGACGGTTTTAAAGTAACGGCATTTCCCGCAGAAATGGCTCCAACTAATGGCGAAAGGGCCAATTGGAAAGGATAGTTCCAAGGGGCAATAATTAGAACACTTCCGTACGGTTCCTTAATGATCATACTTTTTGATCCGATATGGGTCAGAGGTGTTTTCGCGCGAGATGGTTTGGCCCATTTGTGAAGATGTTTGACGGTATGATTGATCTCTTCATATACCATGCCAATTTCTGTTGTATAGGCTTCCTGTTCGGATTTATGTAAATCATGGGCTAAGGCTTGTAATATGTCCTTTTCATGATGTTTAATGGCTTTTTTTAAATCGTTAAGAAGACGGATTCGATCTTGAACCGCTGGTGTTTGCACGTTTTTTTGTTTGTGAATGAGTTCAGTGAGTTTGTTCATCTTTCAGTCCTTTCAAAGACGATATTGTTTCTTTTTTATTATGTGTGAATCTTGGGTAAGGGTCAAATCAGATGAACAGAAGCACACAGCTTTGAAAAAATGAACCCATTCGGTTTGTTCATTTGGTAAAATAATGTTGGAAAACGAATTTTTTAGATTGGAGGGTCTACCCTTGAATATTCATATATCAAGTCTGCTTCAAAAAATGGAGGAAGCCATTCAAAAAGCAAAACAAAGTGGAAATGATGAAGAGGTGAAACGTCAAGCGGCGGTCATTTCTTCACTATGTGATGTCATTCTCGACACATCATCACAGGTGCAAATGCCGCAGTCTTCGGTTATTTCACCACCTCCATCTATACAGACACCATCTGCACCGGCTGTGTCTACGGATCAAGCCATGCTAGAGAAATTGATGGGCACTAGCGGTGCAAAGAAATTTCAGCATAAAGAAGAGGGTCAACAAGAGAAAGATGGCAACGGTGACTCTATTTTTGATTTTTAATGGTCTTGTCACGACAAAGGGAAGGTGATCGGGTTGAAACTATTTTTGGGCGCCATTCAGTGGATGGCATTTTTTATCGCAGCTTCTATTGCTGTGCCGATTGCGATTGCACAAGCATTTGAATTAAATCAAGTGCAGTCGGCGGAACTGATTCAGAGTACATTCTTTTCACTTGGACTTGTGGCGATGGTGCAGTGTTTATGCGGTCATATGCTGCCGATCAATGAAAGTCCAGCAGGGCTGTGGTGGGGGGTATATACCCTTTATGCAGGCATGACAGGGACGATTTTTGCTACATATCCTGAAACCTTGCAAGCGTTACAAGGGGCGTTAATTTTTAGTGCTGCGTTCTTTTTTATTTTTAGTCTTTTTAAAATCATTAATTGGCTTGCGTCTTTATTTACGCCGGTTGTCACAGGTATTTATTTGCTGCTGCTTGTTGTGCAGTTAAGTCAGCCAATCATGAAAGGGCTGATGGGGATCGGCTATCGGGGAAATCAGGTAGATGGGCTTGTCTTTTGTCTATCGATCTTGATTATTGTCATCACCTTCATGATCAGCCGCTCAAAATGGCATTATTTAAGACAGTTTTCTGTGTTATTTGCACTTGCAGGCGGCTGGCTGTTATTTGCTTTACTCGGACTAGCGAAGCCTGTTCGCATTCCTGAGCAGATCATTGAGTTTCCAAAACTGTTTCCGTTTGGCATGCCGGTCTTTGACAGTGGACTGCTTGTCACGTCCTTTTTTATTACGATCTTACTCATTGTGAATATGCTGGCAAGTATTCGAATTGTGGAAAGTTCCGTCAAGGCATTTGGTGAACTGCGTGAGCGAAAACGAGCTAGACCGGCTGGTTTTGTCGCCGCATTTGGTCATTTGCTAAGCGGACTGATTGGAGCGATTGCGCCTGTTCCTATTTCAGGGGCAGCGGGCTTTATACAAACAACCAAAATTCCATCGAGAAAGCCATTTTTTATTGGCAGTCTGCTCATTGTCCTCATTAGTTTATTTCCATTATTGATGAGCTTTTTCTCTGCATTGCCTTCTCCTGTGGGGCTGGCTGTGAACTTTGTGGTGTTCTCTTCTATGATTGGGATTGCTATGTCTGAATTCGATCAGTATGAAAAAGAAGACATCCCGCGCATTCGATTTGTGCTTGGCATCGCTGTTTTAGCAGGTGTGGGCGCAATGTTTGTGCCGCAGGGGGCATTGAAAGGCATGCATCCTGTGCTGATTTCTTTATTGAGCAATGGTCTTGTGCTTGGCACACTGATTGCGATTGTGGTCGATCAAGTGCTACTGCGAAAGAAGAAGAAATCCGACAATCTCGTGTCAGCATCATAGGAAAGTTGAATGTTGGATAAGACCCGCGCTATGATAAACATAATTGATGAGATAAGGAGAATGACGAATGAAACTATTTTTCATATTAGGTGCCATTAACGCCATGCTTGCGGTTGGTCTTGGAGCCTTCGGTGCACATGGACTGGAAGGGAAAATTCCTGAAAAGTATATTGAGATATGGAATAAAGGGGTTCAATATCAGATGTTCCATGCCATTGGCCTATTTATTGTCGCCTTTCTGGCAGATAAGCTGTCAGGTGTTTCTCTAGTGCCGACCGCTGGCTGGGTGATGCTGGCAGGCATTCTTTTCTTCTCAGGAAGCCTTTATGTGCTTGCCTTGACTCAGGTGAAGATTCTAGGTGCCATTACACCAATTGGCGGAGTGGCATTTATCGCTTCTTGGATCATGCTAGTGATTGCAGCAGCAAAAAATTTATAAGCTAGGAAAACCGATGCTCTCATAGGGGCATCGGTTTTTTTCTTAACTCCAATAAGGAGAATAGTTCGGAGGTGCTTGATAATAAGGTACATAGTGGGAAGGGGGGACAGGGTGCGTTTGTGTCTCTTCCTCCCGGTGGCAGAAAGGTCCGATAAACACACCAGGTTTCACAGGCTGCGTCGCCTGCTTCCACTGCGTTTCGTTCATGCAATAAGTATGTGCCATGATGTGTGAAGGCGTGAGGGTTAGAAGGTCTGAACCTAAGATGACTTCTGGCGTCGATGCGTTAAAAATGGCTAACAAATGGGTTTTGTCCTGTAAGGCGACTTCATAATGCCACCAGCCTTGTGGCACATTGGCTACCTGCCCAGGGGTAATGGTGTAGGTGGACAGCTTTTTTGTAAAAGGGTTCAACATGGATACAGCAGCAGAGCCGGCGATACAATAAACAAGCTCGGCAGCATTTTGATGATAATGAGGCTCTACTACTTTGCTTTTACTCAAATATATATCCAGCAGAGATACTTGATCGAGCGAATTTAATTGTTTTTTTCCTAAAACATTAATCAGGTTGTGTTGGTCATATTTCACAAGGGGGCTTTGGTTCAGATCAAATGAATATTTGACATTCGGCGATGTATAATCCAGCTCAACAGTCATTGATGTCACCTCTAGGCGTTTAATAAAAACTACTAGGCATCTTATGAGCCTTCCCCCGAAGGTGTGTCAAAAACCTAGACAAAAGAAAAAAGCAAGGGCGTCTGCACCTTGCTGCTGATATGACCTTGAGGTTATCTCGGAGAATACGTAGACATCGAGTATGGATAGTCATATTGAATTTCCCCATCAAACGTAATGTAATCAAGGTAGATTGTTAACAATAAGTATCGTGTCCCAGTTTTGTTATCACTAATGATAATGTGATCACGTCCTGCGGCCTCAATGACCCCTCTAAAAATCTTAGAGTTCCATTCTTTACTTGCCTCAAACGTCATATAGATCGTGGCTACTTTGCCGCGGTTTAATCGCAAAATATTTTCAATATAGGACTGCTCAAGCGGCAGCTGACCGGTGACGTTCTGCTGATAAATCGGTCCCGAAGGAATTTGATAGGGCTGCCCGCCACTTTGCCCACCTTGGCCTCCTTGTGAAGTACCAGTAGACGGCATTGGCGAATACCCCTGCTGCATTTGACCCTGCGTTTGGGGAGGGACTGAATAACCCATCTGCTGCGCAGGATACGGATTTGCTCCATATTGTTGCTGGCGAAAATCTTGACCTTCGAAACCCGAACCTTGCCCAAATTGATTTTTCAATTTCATAACGTTCCTCCTCTTTCCTCATGGTGTTCTAAACAGAAGGCAGAAAAGCGCCTGTTGTTTCCATAGCATTCTTTTTCTCTTTCACACTATGAGACAGGAAGAGAGAATATGTACATTGAACGAAAAAAAGGAACTGCTTTGTGCAGTTCCTCAGCGTGTAGACAAACCCTCGCATTCGGTGTCAGTCCTGCGCTTCGGTGCTCACGAATGTCAAATTCGCTCCGC
>NZ_JBQEOD010000008.1:54322-156688 GCF_052044955.1 Bacillus sp. 22446 | reverse complement strand
ACCTATGATGTATCATAGGATTTTTTATAAAAACTCGAATTAACAGGTACGTTTTGTCTTGTTTAGTTTTCAAAGAACTTGTTTGTCACTCTCTCAAAGCGACCACTTAAATATATCATATATCTCTATCAATAGTCAACATTTTTCTTGAAAAACATTTTATTTTTTTAAGAAGTTTTTGTTATGAAAGAGATAAAAAATAGAGCCTCTTTTTGCTCCTTTGAAAGATTAACACATATCTATGAAAAAAGCATTATAAACTTCAAAAAAAATCATGTTTTTTCAAAAAAAAAATAAAGCCGGTGAAAAACCGGCTTTATCTTTACTCAGATTGCTCTTGATCTGACTCTACATTTTCTACGTTTTCTTCACTATTCTCTTCATCGTCTTCTGGTGATTGTTCTACTAATGCCACTGTAGCGACATGTTCATCATCACCTAGACGGATCAGGCGGACACCTTGAGTGACTCGGCCTGTTGTGGAGATATCTGAAACGGCCATACGGATGATGACACCACTACCTGTAATAATCATCAAGTCTTCTTCAGCTTCAGCGTTAGTCGCCTTCACTGCAACAAGCGGACCGTTGTTGTCAGTGATCTTGCATGTTTTCAGACCTTTACCACCACGGCTTTGGACACGATATTCTTTTTCAGGCGTTAATTTACCATAACCTTTTTCAGTTACGATCAATACGTTTGCATCTGGCTCAAGGATTTCCATTCCAACGACGATGTCATCCTCAGAAAGTGTGATCCCTTTAACTCCAGCTGCTGTACGTCCCATTTCACGAACATCTGTCTCGTCGAAACGAATGAGCATTCCTTTTTTCGTTCCGATGATGATTTGTTTTTCACCATTGGTTAAACGAACAGCCATCAATTCATCTTCATCACGCAGGCTGAGTGCAATCAAACCGTTGTTACGGATGTTTGCAAATTGAGACAATGACGTTCGTTTTGATACACCGTGTCTTGTTGTAAAGAAGAGATACGAATCTTCATCAAATTCGCTGACTGGAATAATGGCGTTTATCCACTCTCCCTTTTCTACTTCAAGAAGGTTAATAATCGGAATCCCTTTCGCTGTTCGTCCGAATTCAGGGATCTCATAGCCCTTCGCTCGATAGACCTTCCCTTTATTAGAGAAGAAGAGAATCGTATCGTGCGTAGATGTTGAGATCAGCTGTTCAACGAAATCATCTTCGTTGGTTCCCATTCCTTGTACACCTTTACCGCCTCTTTTTTGACTGCGGTATGTTGATGCAGGCAGGCGCTTAATATAACCATTATGAGTCAGTGTGATCACAATATTTTCAACAGGAATCAAATCTTCGTCTTCGATTGTTTCTATACCCGCTGTCACAATTTCTGTGCGGCGCGTATCATTGAAGCGTTCTTTGATTTCTGTTAATTCTTCTCTAATGATTTCTAGAACTTTCTCATTGTCTGCTAGAATGGCTTTCAATTCAGCAATCAAGTCAACAAGCCCTTTGTATTCATCTTCTATTTTCTCTCTTTCTAAACCAGTCAAACGCTGGAGTCGCATATCGAGAATGGCCTGTGCTTGTTTTTCAGACAAGCTATAGTTTTCCATCAAACCATTTCTTGCAATTTCAGCAGTTTGAGAGCCTCTAATTAAGGCAATGACCTCATCTAAGTGATCAAGCGCAATTCTTAAGCCTTCTAAAATATGAGCTCTTGCTTCCGCTTTACGCAATTCATACGCCGTTCTTCGACGAATGATCACTTTCTGATGCTCAAGGTAATATTCAAGACATTGTTTGAGAGATAACACTTTCGGCTGTCCATCAACAAGTGCAAGCAAGTTAATACCGAAGGACGTTTGAAGTGTCGTTTGTTTATAAAGATTGTTTAATAGAACATGGACGTTTGCGTCTCTTCGTAGTTCAATGACAATTCTCATTCCATTACGGTCAGATTCATCACGAAGATCTGTAATGCCATCAATCTTTTTATCACGGACAAGATCAGCGATTTTTTCGATCAAACGAGCTTTGTTAACCTGATAAGGAATCTCGTTGATGACAATGCGCTGCTTACCACTAGATGTTTCTTCGATATTTGACTTTGCACGTAATGTAATAGAGCCTCGTCCTGTTTCATACGCTTTACGAATACCACTTCGGCCAATGATTTGTCCCGCAGTTGGGAAGTCTGGACCTGGAATGATGTCCATTAGTTCCTGTGTCGTCATTTCAGGATTTTGACTAATCGCCAATACCCCATCAATCACTTCACCTAGTTGGTGAGGCGGGATATTCGTTGCCATCCCTACAGCGATTCCAGTTGCCCCGTTCACTAATAAGTTCGGGAACCTAGCAGGCATAACGACTGGCTCTCTTTCACTGCCATCGTAGTTATCTTGATAATCAATGGTGTCCTTTGTGATATCACGCAGGATCTCCATCGAAATTTTAGAAAGACGTGCCTCGGTATAACGCATGGCTGCTGCACCGTCTCCATCGACAGAACCAAAGTTCCCGTGCCCTTCAACCAGCATATTACGATAGTTGAAATCTTGCGCCATCCGAACCATCGCTTCATATACAGCGCTATCACCGTGAGGGTGGTACTTACCGATAACTTCCCCAACGATACGAGCAGATTTCTTAAATGGTTTATCACTTGTCATACCTAGGTCATTCATCGCATACAAAATTCTTCGATGCACGGGCTTCAATCCGTCTCGCACATCTGGTAATGCACGCGAAACAATAACACTCATTGCATAATCTAAAAAGGACGTACGCATTTCATGGCTAATATTCACTTCGCGTACATTTGGTGTATGTTGTTCACTCACTATAAGAACCTCCCTTTACGTATCACATGAAATAAATTATGTGGGAGTAAAATATGTATTTATCTTCACAAGACTATTCTCCATTATATCAATAATCTTGCCTTTATACACATTTATTTACTAGAAAATCAACGAAACGTAGAAAACCAGGACATTCGTTTCACGCCCCTGTTTCTTGAAAAACAACCTTATTCCAAACAAGAAATAAGGTTGCTCTCAAGGGGGATACCTATCTAAATATCAAGATTTTTTACGTATTGTGCATTTTCTTCGATAAAGTTACGTCTCGGCTCTACTTTATCTCCCATTAGCATTTCAAAAGTCTCATCAGCATCGATTGCATCCTCAAGTGTCACTTGAAGAAGTGTTCTCGCATCAGGATCCATTGTTGTTTCCCAAAGCTGAGTAGCATTCATCTCTCCAAGACCTTTATAACGCTGAAGTCCAGGTTTCGGTGTTTGAGGCAGTGTTTTTAACAGTTCATCTAGCTGTTTATCGTTATACACGTATTCAACACGCTTTCCTTGCTGCACTTTATATAAAGGCGGCTGTGCGATATACACATAACCGTTTTCAATGATTTCACGCATGTAGCGATAGAAGAATGTTAGGAGTAGCGTCCGAATATGCGCTCCATCAACATCAGCATCAGTCATGATCACAATTTTGTGATAACGTGCTTTCTCTAAAGTGAAGTCTTCTCCGATTCCAGTCCCTAGCGCTGTAATCATTGAACGAACCTCGTTGTTAGATAAAATTTTATCTAGTCGTGCTTTTTCAACGTTTAGGATCTTCCCTCTTAACGGTAAGATCGCTTGGAAATGTCGATCACGACCTTGCTTAGCAGATCCGCCCGCAGAGTCTCCCTCTACGATATAAAGCTCAGAGATGGATGGATCTTTAGAAGAACAGTCTGCCAGTTTCCCAGGCAAGCTAGAGACTTCCAGTGCACTTTTACGTCTTGTCAACTCACGTGCCTTTTTGGCAGCCATTCTTGCACGAGCTGCCATCACACCTTTCTCCACAATTTTCTTTGCAGCATCAGGGTTCTCTAAGAGGAATTTCTCAAGTGCTTCGGAGAAGAGGGAGTCGGTAATGGTTCTTGCTTCTGAGTTACCGAGCTTTGTCTTCGTTTGTCCTTCGAATTGAGGGTCTGGATGTTTGATAGAGATAATGGCTGTCAAGCCTTCTCGTACATCTTCTCCGCTCAAATTCGAGTCTCCATCTTTGAATACGCCATTTTTACGAGCATAATCATTGATGACACGCGTCAGACCGGTTTTAAAGCCAGCTTCGTGTGATCCGCCTTCATATGTGTTGATGTTGTTGGCGAAAGAATAAATATTGCTTGTATAGGAATCGTTGTATTGCAGTGCAACTTCAACGGTGATTCCGTCTTTTTCACCCTCGATGTAAACTGGTTCTTCATGAACGACTTCCTTCGAGCGATTCAAATGTTCTACATAGCTCTTAATACCGCCTTCATAGCAGTATTCGTTTCTTCGCTCTTTGCCTTCACGTAAGTCTTCAATGATGATGTTGACGCCTTTTGTTAAGAAAGCTAACTCACGTACACGGTTAGCAAGTGTGTCGTAATCAAATTCAATGGTTTCAGTGAAAATTTCTGGATCTGGCACAAAATGAGTGGTTGTCCCTGTTACATCTGTTTCACCAATGATCTCTAAATCTCCAACTGGAACACCGCGTTTGAATTGTTGATAATGAATTTTTCCATCACGGTATACGGTCACGTCTAAGGTCGTAGATAACGCATTAACAACAGATGCCCCTACACCGTGCAGACCGCCAGATACTTTATAACCGCTGCCGTCAAATTTACCACCAGCGTGAAGAACCGTCATAATCACTTCTACAGCAGGACGTCCCATTTTTTCGTGAATCCCAACAGGAATTCCGCGGCCGTTATCTTTCACTGTGATGCTATTATCTTTTTCAATTTGCACTGTAATGTCTGTACAATAACCAGCTAAAGCCTCATCAATACTGTTGTCGACAATTTCCCATACAAGATGGTGAAGTCCTTTTGCACTGGTTGACCCAATGTACATTCCTGGACGTTTTCTAACCGCTTCTAGTCCTTCGAGCACCTGTATCTGATTTTCATCATAACTATTATGTTGCTGTTCCATTGCCACGTACATTCACCTACACTTTTCTTAAACGATATATTTATATGAATTGAGCTTTTAGACTTCAATTTCAATCACAAATGAAGCACGTTTTTTGAGCGTGCTTGAGGAAAGAGGAGAGTAATACACGGATTCAGTTGTGACGACGATGGATTTGGGTGTCCCTTGTGACAACGAAATGATTTGTTCTTCTTGTTTTTGAAGAAATTCCTCTACAACAGAAGATGACCTCATTTTGTAATCAACAATTGCGACAATCTCTCGTGTAGAAACAACACAATCATCACCTAAATGAATATACAAGACCCACACCTCATTTATCAGTCAATTACTTTTCCACTGGCTACTCTGAAAATTTCCGCTTCTTTCAAGGTGGCGTGATCGATGCCTTCAACACTTGTTGTGGTGACGAAGGTCTGTACACGTCCCTGAATGGTATGGAGCAAATGAGACTGTCTGTAATCATCAAGTTCAGATAAAACATCATCGAGTAGAAGAATTGGGTATTCACCGATTTCTTCATGAATCAGATCAATTTCTGCCAGCTTTAGTGAAAGAGCTGTTGTTCTTTGCTGCCCTTGAGAGCCATATGTCTGAACATCCCGACCATTCACAAAGAAAAGAAGATCATCTCTGTGAGGCCCCCATAGCGTCACCCCTCGGTCTATTTCTCTGTCTCTTAGTTTCTGAAACGATTCTTCATAGCTATTTTTTATTTTCGACAAGTCTGACGCTTCTGATACCTCTATGGCCGTCTGGTATTGGAGCGTGAGCGTTTCCAGCTCTCTTGAAATCCCAAAATGCAGCGGCTGCGCCCATTTTTCGAGCTGTTTCGTAAAAGTCAGTCGTCTTTTGACAACCTTCGCTGCCGCATCAATCAACTGCTCTGTTAAAATCTCCAGCATCGCTTGATCCGTTTGCTTTCTTGTTTGCAATTGTTTCAAGTAATGATTTCGCTGAGTGAGGATTTTTTGATAGAGCGTTAAATCATGCAAGTAGACAGCAGACACTTGTCCAATCTCCATGTCGAGGAATCTTCTGCGGATTTGCGGGCTACCTTTCACAAGGCTGAGATCCTCTGGTGCAAACATGATGGTGTTCAAGGCACCAACATAATGACTGAGTTTCTGTTGTTCAATGTGATTGACCTTGCCCTTTTTTCCTTTTTTTGAGATCACGAGCTGCATGGGGAGTGGACCATTTTTTTTGATGACTCTACCTTCTATTTTAGCATAGTCTTCGTCCCATCGGATAAGTTCTTTATCATTTGACGTACGATGAGACTTTGCCATCGACAATACATAGATCGCTTCCATCAGGTTCGTTTTACCTTGGGCGTTCTCACCAATCATCACATTCACCTTATTGTCGAATTGAAGCTCGGTGTGTTCATAGTTTCGGTATGAAGTTAACGCCAGACTTTGAATGTACATGTATTGTCACCCGTTTCTAATTCACAACTTGAAATGTGCCGTGACCTTCTATCTCGACAACATCACCTGGGTATAATTTGCGTCCCCGTCTATTATCTGGCTCTTGATTGATGAACACCTCATGTTCACTTAAAAACCACTTCGCCATTCCACCAGATTGAATGACTTCGGCTAATTTCAAAAACTGCCCTAATGTAATCATTTCTGTTTCAATCGTTATCAGATTAGGCATTGTATCGACCTCTTTCAATATCACTAATATCTAATTGTACTAAAAAACAAGACAAGAAGGAAAGGGGGAAAGCGAACTGGGATGAAAGAAAGCTGAGGAAATGAGGAAAAAAGCTGCTGTGCGCTCACACAGCAGCCATTTTAGACCAAATTAATACGTTCTAACTGGAAGAATCAATTGCAAAATGGAATCATCATTTGGCGTGCGTAATAGGAATGGTCTCATTGCGCCAGTGAAACTGACATGAATCTCTGTTCCCTCTAATACTTTTAAAGCATCAAGCATATATTTCGGACTGAAAGAGATTTTGAGATCCTCCCCTTTAATGTCATCTGCTTGCACCGTTTCAACTACTTTACCGATTTCAGGCGAATTAGAAGAAATTTCAAGGCTTTGCGCAGGATCAGCAGAAAGCTTCACAACGTTGTTACGCCCTTCTCTTGCTAAAAGTGACGCGCGATCAATCGCTTGAAGGAATTCTTTCGTATTCACCACTACATCCGTTTTACTTTCTTGCGGAATGAGGCGAGCTGTATCTGGGTAATTACCATCCAGCAATCTTGAGAAGAACAGCACGTTCTGTGCTTTAAAGAGAACCTGTGTCTCCGTAATGACGATGCTCACAAGATCTTGTCCATCATCAAGAATTTTACTTAGCTCTGTTAAACTCTTTCCAGGAATGACCACATTGTACGAGCTTTCCTCGTTAATATCCAACTTCGCTTTTCTTAAAGCAAGACGATGACTATCCGTTGCTGTGCATATTAATTCACCTTTTTCAACCTTCCAGTTTACACCTGTCAAGATAGGTCGTGTTTCTGAGGTGGACACTGCGAAAACCGTTTGACGGATAAGGTTTTTAAGCAAATCTGTTGGAATTTGAAAAGCATGATGCTCTTCAATTTGTGGCAGATGCGGATATTCTTCAGCATCTAAGCCGTTTAAATTAAATTCTGCTGAACCAGAGCGGATGATGGTCAGATGATTTTGTTCTACCTCAATTTCGACAGTAGACATAGGCAGTTTCTTAACGATTTCGCTAAAGAAACGGGCTTGCAGCACAATACTTCCTGGTCGATCAATTGTAATGACTTCTAAATCTCCATCTCTTTGAGGAATAAAAGATTCGATTGAGATATCAGAATCGCTCCCTGTGAGAGAAACCCCTTCGTCAGATGCAACAATTTTAATCCCTGTCAAAATAGGAATCGTTGTTCTAGAGGATACGGCCTTTAATACATCTTGGACACTTTCAACAAGACGATCTTTTTGAATCGTGAATTTCATAGTGGTCCTCCTAATTTTTCTTAATGACATGTATATATATTTATTTAATAAAAATCGTAGAAGTACTAGTAGGGCTTGTGAATATGTGGATAAGTCAGTAGAAAGAAAGGAAAGACAGCCTATCCACATGTGGACAGACTGTGTATGACTATGCTCTAGTTATTCACATTTTCCCGTACTTATCTTATCAGCTTGATTATTTTAGTTGTTCTTTGATCTCTTTGACATGCTGCTGAAGCTGTTCATCTTCAACGATTAGTTTTGAAATTTTCTCATGAGCATGAATGACGGTCGTATGATCTCGTCCACCAAATTCTTCTCCGATTTTAGGTAGAGAGGAATCTGTCATTTCTCTAGAGAGATACATCGCAATTTGTCTTGGATAAGCAACTGATTTCGTACGTTTCTTCGCTTTGAAATCTTCTAATCGAATATTAAATTGCTGCCCTACAATTCTTTGAATATCTTTAATTGTAATCACCTTAGGTTTCGATGAAGGAATGATGTCCTTTAGGGCTTCAGCTGCTAGATCAGCATTGATGTCTTTATTGATTAAAGAAGAGTAAGCAACAACACGAATCAAAGCACCTTCCAGTTCCCGAATGTTGCTGTCGATTTGATTGGCAATATAAAGCATGACTTCATTCGGAATGTCTAAACCTTCTGCTTTTGCTTTTTTACGTAAGATCGCAATACGCGTTTCTAGATCTGGCGGGGTAATGTCTGTAATTAAGCCCCATTCGAATCGAGAGCGTAATCTGTCTTCAAGTGTCGGAATTTCCTTTGGCGGACGGTCACTAGAAATGACGATTTGCTTACTTTCTTCGTGAAGTGTGTTGAATGTATGGAAAAACTCTTCTTGTGTTTGTTCTTTTCCTGCTAAAAATTGAATATCATCTATCAAAAGCACATCTACATTCCGATAGCGATTACGGAAATCGACTGCTTTGTTGTCTCGGATTGAGTTGATAAATTCATTTGTAAATTTTTCAGATGATAGATAGACCACTTTGGCTGATGGATTATGGTCGATGACGTAATGACCGATCGCATGCATTAAGTGAGTCTTTCCTAAACCAACGCCCCCATAAATAAAAAGCGGGTTATATGCTTTTGCTGGTGCTTCTGCGACTGCAAGTGAAGCGGCATGAGCAAAACGGTTGCCTGAACCAATAACAAAAGTATCAAATGTATATTTTGGATTCAGCATATTTTGTGGAATTTCAACGGGTTCTTCTTTCGACATTTTTTTGATTGGAGATTTTGGCATGGCTTCCTCTTCGTCCTGATTTTGAGGAATGATAAATTTGATGCTGAGCTCTTCGCCTGTCAGTTCATAGATGGTATCTGCAATTAAGTGAAGGTATCTTGACTCGAGCCAGTCTCTTGCAAATTCATTAGGTGCAGTAATAGTCAGCGTATCTCCTTGAAGAGAATGGGCTTTAGTGGACTTCATCCATGTTTCAAAACTAGGTTTGCTCAATTTTGTCTCTATTTTTTGAAGTGCTTTATTCCACAGATCCAAAATATTTTCCATAAGGCTTCTCCCCCCTCCTTTTCTTTTTAAAATGACCAGTATCAAACTGTTATAGAACACGAAAAAGAGCAAATGGTCATCACCATTCGTGCACATACTTTGTTGAAAACAATTAATATAGTAGAAAAACGTCTTTTCGACAAATTACACAGGTTGTGGATAAACAATTCAACAAGCTGTGTAATAACTTTCCACAGGTTATCCACAAATTGTGGATAAGATAAATAGGCCAGATAAGTAATTAAGAGTTAAAACACAAATATAATATCAAAATAAACAAGATGGTGCAATGGGTGTCACAAACTTATCCACACACTTTACATGCTGTTGAAAAATAATTATCCACATAGGTTATTTGTGTGAAAAAAATGTCGATAATGGATGTGGATAGTCAAAATATGCCGGAAAAATATCCACAACCTTGTTTTGAAGGTTTTTTTGAAGGAAAAAAAGAATAAAATGCTGGAAACTAAAAAAGAAGGTTTCTTCACTTGATAACTTGTGTTATGCTTATAAGGTTGATAATAAGAGTTTTATCATTGATATTGACAATCGATGGGTTACACAAATATAATGAGTTAGACTGTCTTAAACAGCTATTCCTCAGGGAGGTGTCATAAATGAAAAGAACGTTTCAACCAAATAACCGTAAGCGTAGTAAAGTTCATGGCTTCCGCAGCCGTATGAGTTCTAAAAACGGACGTCTAGTTTTAAAGCGACGCCGCAGCAAAGGTAGAAAAAAATTATCAGCTTAGGCCACTGAATAATGTCAGTGGTCTTTTTTACATAAAATCGTAAATGAACTGTCAGTTTTTATCGGAGTGGAAGAAAACATGAAGAAGCGAAACAGGCTAAAAAAAAATGAAGAGTTTCAAACAGTGTTCAAAAAAGGTCAATCAATGGCTAATCGCCAATTCGTCATTTATCAGCTGGACCAACCAAATCAAGAAGAACTGCGTTTAGGATTGTCTGTCAGTAAGAAGATAGGTAATGCAGTGATAAGAAACCGGATTAAACGACTAATCCGTCAGGTGTTCTTAGAGGAAGGTCATAAGCTAAAGCAAGAAAAAGACTACATTGTTATCGCACGAAAGCCAGCAAGCGAATTGACCTTTGAAGAAACAAAGAAGTCTCTCCAGCATTTATTTAGAAAATCCGCTGTTTATCAACAACAACCGAAAAAGTCTTCGTAATAGAAACTTTCGTTGAATCAATTTTTAAAAGCGCTTCCTTCATCTAGTGAATTAAAATGAAACCACCACTTTGTAATGAAAAAATGTTACCATACTGATTAGGTGAGTCACTTTCGTAATCAATTCCAACTTAAATAAAGTTTGAAGTAATGGGAGGAATCTTGTTGAAAAGGCGATTATTACTAATATTTAGCTTGATTGGCGTGTTGGTTCTATTGGCAGGATGTACACAAATCAATGAACCAATCACATCAGATAGTAAGGGATTCTGGAATTCTTACATTGTATACCCGCTATCTCAATTAATCACTTACATGGCAAACTTAACTGGTGAAAACTATGGTGTAGCGATTATTATTGTAACTCTTTTGATTCGTTTGCTCATTTTACCATTAATGATTAAACAGTTAAGAAGTACAAAAGCAATGCAAGCACTTCAGCCAGAACTAAAGAAGCTTCGTGAAAAATATAGCTCAAAAGACCAGAAAACACAGCAGCAGCTTCAACAGGAAACAATGGCTCTTTTCCAAAAGAATGGTGTAAATCCATTAGCAGGGTGTTTCCCAATCTTAATTCAAATGCCAATCTTAATTGGTTTTTATCATGCGATCATGAGAACAGCTGAAATCAAGAAGCATACTTTCTTATGGTTTGACTTAGGCAGTCCAGATCCATTATTCCTGTTACCGATTATTGCAGGTGTAGCTACTTTTATTCAGCAGAAGCTAATGATGGCTGGCAATCCTTCGGACAACCCTCAAATGGCGATTATGCTTTGGGTGATGCCAATTATGATCATTGTATTTGCAATCAGTTTCCCAGCGGCACTTTCACTGTACTGGGTTGTAGGTAACATTTTCATGATCATTCAAACGTTGGTCATTAAAACACCTCAAGTAAAAGTTGATACAAAAGAAAAAGCTGGCGGGAACAAAAAATGAAGGAAATAACTGCTGTCGGTCGCACAGTCGAAGAAGCAGTAGATTCCGGACTGAAACAAATTCAACTACTACAAGAAGAAGTAGATATCACAATAGTAGATGAAGGAAACAAAGGGTTTTTAGGATTATTTGGTAAAAGACAAGCTGTTGTCAAGTTAGTAGAAAAGCGAGATGCGCTCAAATTAGCAACACAGTATTTAGATAAAATTGTTAAATCAATTGATCCTAAAGCAAACATTGTTTCGAAAAAAGAAACGAAAAAGATCTCTTTTCACATTAATGGAGACAAAACTTCATTAATGATTGGAAAAAGAGGACAAACACTGTACTCTTTAGAAACCTTGGTGCAGTTAGTGTTTAATCGTTATTCTGATCAGTATCATCATATTACAATTGATATTGGAGATTATAGGAAGAAACGACAAGAAGCACTTGAACAATATGCAATCAAAACGGCAAACCGTGTTTTAAAAACGAAGAGAAAGGTTCATTTAGAACCGATGCCTTCGAATGAACGAAAAGTCGTTCATGATACGATTGCAGCATTTTCTAAAGAACTTGCCACGGCATCCGAAGATACAGGCAGCAAGCGTCATGTTGTTGTGATGTATAAAAAATAGCAGAAAGGCTAAGATTCAGCAAAGCTGGATTTTAGTCTTTTTTTATTGAAAAATTACCTTTTAATAGTAGATTCCTCCTTTATTTCTAAAAAGTTAGTGTGTTATTTAGATCGAAAACGTCATTTTCCCTTAGTTGCAAAGGGAGAAGGACGTTTTAATTTATTGGATTTAGGTGTAAGATGTGAAGACAAGTTTAGAACGTCGTTATTCACATGTGGATAAGTTAAGTGTTAAAATAGACAGGGTGCAAAACTGTGGATAATTAAATGTGGGCTACTTTCGCTTCGCATGCATTTGTGGTATCTTTAAATTTTGGATTAAGCGTTTTTGATATAGAGATGGACAACGTCCATTTAATAGATATAAGACTGTCTATTGAATAGAGAAAGAGGTGAATGAGCGGTGGATACAATTGCAGCAATTTCTACACCAATGGGTGAAGGGGCAATTGCCATTATACGTTTAAGCGGGCCTGATGCAGTTCAGATTGCTGATCGCATGTATAAGGGGCCTAAGGAGAAAAAACTTGTATCAGTGGATTCTCATACCATTCATTATGGTCATATTGTAGATTCAAGTACCGAGCAAGTGATAGAAGAGGTCATGGTGTCTGTATTAAGAGCACCAAAAACATTTACGAGAGAAGACGTTATTGAGATCAACTGCCATGGCGGAATTGTCACGGTCAATAAAGTCTTGCAGCTTGCTTTAAAAGAAGGAGCGAGATTAGCGGAGCCAGGTGAGTTTACAAAACGTGCTTTCCTAAATGGAAGAATCGACTTGTCACAAGCAGAAGCCGTAATGGACTTGATTCGTGCAAAGACTGACCGTGCGATGAATGTCGCAATGACTCAAATGGAGGGACGTCTCTCCGGTTTGATTAAACGTCTTCGTGGTGAGATATTGGAGACACTTGCCCATGTAGAAGTGAATATTGATTATCCAGAGTATGACGATGTGGAAGAAATGACACATCGAGTCTTAGTTGAAAAGGCGACATCTGTGAAAAAGGAAATTGAATCGCTTCTAACGACTTCACAGCAGGGGAAAATCCTACGTGAGGGTTTATCTACTGTTATTATTGGAAGGCCAAATGTTGGGAAGTCTTCCTTATTAAATAGTCTTGTTCAGGAAACAAAGGCGATTGTGACCGATATTCCTGGAACAACCAGAGATGTCATCGAGGAATATGTGAATGTAAGAGGAGTGCCGCTCCGTTTAGTAGATACTGCAGGTATACGTGAGACTGAAGACATTGTTGAGCGTATTGGGGTCGAACGATCAAGACAGGTCTTAAAAGAAGCTGACCTGATTTTACTTGTGCTCAATTATAGTGAAGAGTTATCTGAGGAAGATATTAAGCTATTTGAGGCTGTCTCGGGTATGGATATTATTGTGATTGTCAATAAGACTGATCTTGAGCCTAAACTTGATGTAGAAAAAGTAAAAGAGTTAGCGAAAGATCGTCCAGTCGTGACAACATCTTTATTACAAGAAAAAGGGATTGATGAGCTTGAAATGGCCATTCAATCTTTATTCTTCACTGGCTCAATTGAAAGTGGAGATTTAACGTATGTAAGCAATACTAGGCATATTGCGCTCCTTCAAGAAGCAAAACAATCGATTGAGGATGCTCTAGAAGGAATTGAAATGGATGTACCGATCGACATTGTTCAAATAGATTTAACACGCTGTTGGGAGCAGCTAGGTGAAATTATTGGGGATGCTGTTCATGAAAGCTTAATTGATCAGTTATTCTCTCAATTCTGTTTAGGAAAGTAAAGGGAGGAACAAAAGAAATGGGTTATGAAGCTGGCCAATATGATGTAATCGTCGTCGGTGCCGGTCATGCTGGTGTTGAGGCTGCTCTTGCTTCTGCAAGACAGGGCGCCAAAACACTTGTATTGACCATCAATCTTGATATGGTTGCTTTTATGCCATGTAATCCGTCCGTAGGAGGTCCCGCTAAAGGGATTGTCGTCAGAGAAATTGATGCGCTAGGCGGGGAAATGGCACGAAATATAGATAAGACGCATATTCAAATGCGTATGCTGAATACTGGGAAAGGACCTGCTGTCCGTGCGTTAAGAGCGCAAGCAGATAAGTTTCAATATCAGCACGAAATGAAAAAAACAATGGAAAATGAACCAAACCTAACAATGCTGCAAGGGATGGTAGACCATTTAATTGTAGAAGATGATGAATGTAAAGGTGTTGTGACTCAAACAGGTGCAAATTATCGCGCGAAGTCTGTTGTTCTAACGACTGGTACTTTCTTAAAAGGCCGCATTATTTTAGGGGATCTTTCTTATTCAAGCGGTCCTAATAATCAGCAGCCTTCCATTAAATTATCGGATCATCTAGCAGAATTAGGATTCGATTTGGTTCGCTTTAAAACTGGGACACCACCTCGAGTAAACAGCCACTCGATTGATTATAGTAAGACGGAAATTCAACCAGGTGACGATGTACCACGTGCGTTTTCTTATGAAACTGTGGAATATATTACAGATCAATTACCATGCTGGTTAACATACACGAGTTTAGAGACTCATCAAATTATTGATGAGAATCTTCACCGTTCTCCTATGTATTCAGGTATGATTAAAGGAACAGGTCCTAGATACTGCCCGTCTATTGAGGATAAGGTGGTTCGTTTTAATGATAAACCGAGACATCAAATTTTCTTAGAGCCAGAAGGCCGTAATACGCAAGAAGTGTATGTTCAAGGTTTATCTACAAGTCTGCCAGAGGATGTACAGCAGCGAATGCTGTCAACCATTCCAGGGCTTGAAAATGTACAAATGATGCGAGCGGGTTATGCCATTGAGTATGATGCGATTGTGCCTACACAATTGTGGCCGACACTTGAGACGAAGAAAATTTCTGGATTATATACAGCTGGCCAAATTAATGGTACCTCTGGTTATGAGGAAGCTGCAGGTCAAGGAATTATGGCAGGTATCAATGCAGGAAGAAAAGCATTGGGTAAAGAAGAAGTCATTTTAAGCCGATCTGATGCATATATCGGTGTTCTCATTGATGATCTTGTCACGAAGGGTACAAATGAACCTTACCGTCTTTTAACTTCTCGTGCAGAGTACCGCTTACTTCTGCGTCATGACAATGCTGATTTAAGATTAACGGAACTTGGATATAACATTGGTTTAATTTCTGAAGAGAGATTCCAAGCATTCACACAGAAAAAAGAGGCTATTGAAGCAGAGAAAAAACGTTTATATTCTGTCATTATTAAACCTACAGCAGAGACACAGGAATATATCCGTTCTCTTGGTGGAAGTGAATTGAAGGACGGTATTCGCGCTAGTGATCTGATGAAGCGTCCAGAGATGAACTATGAATCTGTTGTGAAACTAGCTCCTGCTGACACACCGCTTCCTGCTGATGTGTGTGAACAGGTAGAGATTCAAATTAAATATGAAGGTTATATTGAAAAGTCGCTCCAACAAGTTGAAAAGCTGAAAAAGATGGAAAATAAAAAGATTCCGGATCGAATCGATTATGATGCCATCAAAGGGATTGCAACTGAAGCGAAGCAAAAGCTAAAAGAAGTCCGACCGCTTTCTGTTGCACAGGCTTCTCGTATTTCAGGCGTTAACCCTGCTGATATTTCTATCCTTTTAGTGTATTTGGAGCAGGGACGTATTGCGAAGATAGCAGAGTAGAAAGGATGTCGGCATGAACATTGAACAATTTACAGCAGCACTAGAGGAGAAAGGGATCACTCTTTCTCCAGTGCAGCTTGAACAATTTGAAACTTACTTCCATATGCTTGTAGAATGGAACGAGAAGATGAATTTAACGTCCATTACAGAAAAGGAAGAAGTATATTTAAAGCATTTTTATGACTCGATATCAGCAGCATTTTTTATTGATTTTCACAATGTGACAACAATTTGTGATATTGGAGCTGGTGCTGGTTTTCCAAGCATTCCTCTTAAAATTTGTTTCCCTCATCTACATGTGACCATTGTTGATTCTCTCCAGAAACGCATTACGTTTCTCAATGAGTTAGCAAAAGGGTTAAACTTACAAGATACTACTTTTTATCATGATCGTGCGGAGACCTTTGGGCAACGTAAAGATCAACGTGAAAGCTATGACCTTGTCACCGCTAGAGCAGTTGCGCGCTTATCTGTCTTGAGCGAACTATGCCTGCCTCTTGTGAAAAAGGAAGGATTGTTTGTTGCATTAAAAGCATCTGCTGCAGATGAAGAGATGCAAGCAGGAAAAAAAGCCGTCACTGTCCTCGGAGGAGAGGTTGTTGAAAAGCATTCCTTTGTTCTTCCTTTAGAAGAAAGCGAACGGAACATCATTGTCATTGAAAAGAAAAAACAAACACCAAAAAAATATCCTAGAAAACCAGGAACGCCTAATAAATCACCAATAGAGGGTTGATCATGTAAAAGGTCGGTTTTTCTTCAATATTTATGATTTTACAGAAGGAAAAAACATGAGAAAATAGAATTATAAAAAGGTAGTTTTTAAAGGTGGTGTAGGTTCATGAAGCATTCACTCTCACGCTTCTTCGGGCTTGGTGACAAAGAACATCCTGAGCGTGATACCGAAATAGAGGCAGAGATTGCTGAGCATGAAACATTAAAGGAAGAGATACAGGAGCTCCCGGTCGACACAATTATGCCTAACCGTTTTCAGCCACGCACCATTTTTTCAGAAGAAAAGATACAAGAGCTGGCCACAACCATTCATACCCATGGCATTATTCAACCGATTGTTGTTAGACCAACAGAAGAAGAAGGAAAATATGAACTGATCGCCGGCGAAAGACGTTGGAGAGCGGTACAAACTCTTCAATGGGAGAAGATCCCCGCTATTATAAAAGATTTTACTGATACGGAAACGGCATCTGTGGCATTGATTGAAAATTTGCAAAGAGAAGAGCTGTCTGCAATTGAAGAGGCTCATGCTTATGCACGTCTTTTAGAGCTTCATGATTTAACGCAAGAAGCGCTTGCTCAGCGTTTAGGTAAGGGACAATCGACTGTTGCAAACAAACTAAGACTTTTAAAGTTGCCTGAAGAGGTACAGCAAGCCATTTTGGAGAAAAAAATCTCTGAGAGACATGCCCGTTCACTTGTACCTCTAAAGCTGCCAGAATTACAGATCACGCTGTTGCAGGAAATCATCGAAAAGCAGCTGAATGTGAAACAGACTGAAGAGCGTGTAGTGAAGATGCTTGAACAAAAAACAGATCGCAAACCGAAACCGAAACGTAAGGCGTTTAGCCGAGATACGCGAATTGCGATGAATACCATTCGTCAGTCTCTCCACATGGTAGAAGACAGCGGACTTAAAATAAATACCGAGGAAGAAGAATTTGAGGAATATATCCAATTAACGATTCGAATTCCTAAATAGAAAGAAGCTGATGAGCATTACTCGTCAGCTTTTTTGTCTTTCTCTCCCTTCAATTCATGATATTTACTTATTATTAATTAATTGGTAAAATATGATTTTCATAGTAGAAGGGAGGTGACATATAACCGATGAAAATGAAAAAGACTATTTTTGCTATTATCTGTTATTTACTAATCTCTTTTTCTCTTTTTTCAAATGAAACGACTGTGTTTGCTGTGAGCACGTCAACGAATCATGATACTCATTCAGCGGAAGAAACGATTACGAAAGAAGAACTGAGTACTCTGAAGAAACAAGGTGTGGTTTCGACAGATGTAACGGTTCAACAATTAAATCAAGAGCAAGCGTCTCAGGACGATGCGATCGATGTGATCACAGCTGATGATGATTTGGAGAACTATGGCTTACGGCAAAACAAACAGGATGAAATGGTAACAGATGAAGGGCCGAATACCATTCGCCACCTTTTTGGTAAACCGTATCCTGGAACCGATATTATGCCTCAAAAAGGAGATATATTGGTGACAAGCACTGGAGCTTTAAATGGTTTAATTGGTCATGCAGGCATCGTCATTAATGAGAAAAGCTATGCATCCATTCCTGGTTTCCGGCAGCATCCAAATATTGATTCCATTCAAAGCTGGTTTCGCTATAGTGCCAATACAAAGGTGATTCGGATTAATCATCAGAAAAAGGCAGATTTAGCAGGGGATTGGGCGCATGATTACGTGAAAGACCATCCGAAGGCTCGATATTCGATCACTATGTCTATTCAATCCTTGGACCCTACTTATTGTTCAAAGATTGTATGGCAGGCTTACGCGAAAACCGGGGACGCTGTTGGACATGCCACATTTACCATTAAAGCACCCTATGGTTTTTTGAAAAAGAAGAACTATAAAACAGTGACACCTAAAGTCATTGTAAGCGAAGGCCGAAAAATTGGCGGGCTAAACTTTTGATTGTATCTCCCTCACTTTTATGAAAGTGGGGGTTTTTTGTCTCGTTATTCCTTTAAAAAGATATATTAATATATCTTTGAAGCGCATTTTTATGCATCTATTCATGTACGGAAACACAGATTCATTCACGAATTTATAATGGGGGAACAAAAAAAGCAAACGTTTCATACTTTTTTTGATAGAATAGGAAGTATGAATGAATGAGAAACTTGTTAAGTTGAAAGTGGGTGACATCGTGGGGAAAATCATAGCGATTACCAACCAGAAGGGCGGCGTTGGGAAGACGACAACTTCTGTTAATTTGGGTGCGTGTTTAGCATACATAGGAAAACGAGTGTTGTTAGTTGATATTGATCCGCAGGGAAATGCCACGAGTGGTATTGGGATTGAGAAGGCCGACGTAGAGAAGTGCGTGTACGATATTTTAGTAGACGATGCAGATGTACTTGATGTGATTAAGACGACAGAGGTCGAAAATCTTGATGTCATTCCTGCGACGATACAGCTTGCAGGGGCTGAAATAGAGCTTGTGCCTACAATCTCACGTGAAGTGAGGCTGAAAAGAGCACTTGAATCTGTGAAGCAAAATTATGATTATATGATTATTGACTGCCCGCCATCGCTTGGATTACTGACGATTAATGCGTTAACTGCATCCGATTCTGTTTTAATACCGGTTCAGTGTGAATATTATGCGCTTGAAGGATTGAGTCAATTGTTGAATACGGTTCGTCTTGTGCAGAAACATTTAAATACCGACCTTGCCATTGAAGGTGTCTTACTGACAATGCTGGATGCAAGAACAAACCTTGGAATCCAAGTCATCGAAGAAGTAAAAAAATACTTTAGAGATAAAGTCTATCAGACTGTGATTCCGAGAAATGTGAGACTAAGTGAAGCGCCTAGTCATGGGAAACCTATTATCTTGTATGATCCACGTTCAAGAGGTGCAGATGTCTATTTAGACTTAGCAAAGGAAGTGGATGCGAATGGCTAAAGGTCTTGGAAAGGGTATTAATGCGCTATTTAACAATGTGGATGCCAATGAAGAAACTGTCGAAGAAATTAAGTTGAAGGATTTGCGGCCGAACCCTTATCAGCCAAGGAAAACGTTTGATGATGATGCATTGTCTGATCTTAAAGAATCGATTCAGCAGCATGGTGTTTTACAGCCGATTATTGTTCGTAAATCGATTAAAGGATATGACATTGTCGCAGGAGAACGCCGTTTCCGTGCAGCGCAACAAGCTGGTTTGACAACGATTCCTGCGATCGTCAGGGAATTTTCAGAAACACTGATGAGGGAGATCGCTCTTTTAGAAAACCTGCAGCGTGAGGATCTATCTCCACTAGAGGAAGCGGAAGCCTATGCCTCCTTACTAGATCACTTAAGTGTGACTCAAGAGGAATTAGCCAAGCGGTTAGGAAAAAGCAGACCGCATATTGCGAACCACCTTCGTTTATTAACATTACCAGATGAAGTACAAAAGCTGATTGCGGATGGAACATTATCCATGGGACATGGACGCACGCTGCTTAGTTTGAAAAACAAAAAGAAGCTGGCGCCATTGGTAAAGAAGGTCGTGGACGAAGGATTGAATGTCCGTCAGGTTGAGAAACTTGTTCAGCAATTAAATGAAAATGTTCCACGTGAAACAAAGAAAAAAGAAGCACCAAAGGATCGCGTGTTGAAAGAAAGAGAATCTTTCTTACAAAATTACTTTGGTACTTCAGTGACGATCAAGAAACAGAAGAAAAAGGGGAAAATTGAGATTGAATTTCTCTCAAATGAAGATTTAGAAAGAATCCTTGAATTGCTTTCTACGAGAGAATCATCGGAATGACCATCTTGATATGAGATGGTCTTTTTTATATTCTTCCCGTGATATTTTGAATAGGGGTAAAGAGAGAACGGCTTTTTTCTCTCGTCCAATCCATTTGATCAATGTGGGATAGACTTTCAGAAAGTGTATTGGCCATAGACATTACAAGATGAAGACGTGTGTTTTGGAGAACGAAGTATTCCATAAAACCGCTCACGTTGACGATTCCATTAATATGAATATTACCTACTTCTGGCAGCTCTTTTTGCACACCTGCACCGGGCTTTAACGGTCCTTCTCCAATTTGAAACGATCCTACACTTTTCACTCTCCCTAAACAGGCATCAACGGCTACGATAAATGGGTGTTTATGAGCTTGTTCAATTTCAGCGAGCTTTTCCTTTAAATTGACCGCATGCACTGGATCAGAGAGAGTGCCGTATACATGCAGCTTTTTTAAATCAAGACTTGAAAGCTTTGTTCCTACAAGTGGACCTAGAGAGTCACCGGTTGAGCGGTCTGTTCCTATGCAGACGATGGCAACGGGTCTTTTTCCTGCTTTCTGAAGATGCGAGAATAAAATACTTTTAAGCTGCTGAATGGCATTTGTATCCGTATGGGACACGTATTCTTTCACCCTATTTCTTAAAAAAAGACCGTTCTTGCTATTCATAGGTCTCACTTCCTTGTCATAGTAGTTAGTATCAGTATACGGAAACAAGCTTAATTCTATACCTATGAGGTGATGATTGTGTGGAAGGCTGGTTCAAGGTGGACGCTTTTAATTTTAGGAAGCTTGATAGGAGCGGGATATGCCTCCGGTCAAGAAATTTGGCAGTTTTTTGGCCTTGATAGCGGACTAGCCATTCTACTGTTTACGCTCATGTTTATGCTGTCTACCTATGTTGTGTTAAAAATCAGTTATGAGGTGCGTGCTGATCATTTTGTGCCGGTGTTAGAGCGTCTTGTAGGTCCTTGGCTGGCCAAGGTGTATGATATTTTAATTGTTCTTTATCTATTCACGACAACAACAGTCATGATTGCCGGTGGCGGGGTGACACTTGAGATGTATCATGTGCCATTTTGGGTTGGAATCGGTGCATTTTGTTTATTCTCATTTATGATTTTTTTCTGGGATGTGAAAGGGCTCTTATCTGTGAATGCTTTCATTATACCAATTTTGGTGGCGGGGCTCATCTATGCGTTTGTTTTTTATTATATGAATCATGATCATATGTGGAGAATTGATTTTGGCCAGCAATACAATTGGCCTGCCAGTATCGTCTTTGCTTCTTTGAATATATTATCTGTTGTGGCGGTGCTGTCTTCAGTGGGGAAAGAAATGAAGGGGCTTGGAGAGGCCAAGGTTGCAAGTATATTAAGCGGTTTGATTTTTGGTGTCATTTCTTATGTGTATAACGAAATACTAGTTGATATTTCTGGGAGTCTTTCAGCAGAGGGGATTCCTTTGTTTACAGTATTAGAGGGGGCACCAACATCATTGTTTGTGTTTATGACCATTGTTCTTTGTTTAGCGATTTATACAACAACCGCTGCGGGATTATTTGGTTTATCCAGCCGCATGCTCTCTTTTGTACGAATGCCCCGCTGGTTCATTGTATTCATCATGCTTCTTTTGATGGCACCTTTAACCTCTCTTGGATTTGCTGATTTGATTGCTTTCTTGTATCCGATTTACAGCTTGCTCAATCTTTATTTGCTTGTCTGTTTAATGCTGTATCCGATTTTAAGTAAAAAGATATTTTTTCGTTCTAAAAATTATACTGATAAAATAAAATAAGCACCTCTCTTTCAAAGAGAAGTGCTTATTTTATCCAAATGGAATCAATCGCTTCCTTGATATCGTCATATACAGGCATGTGCTGGAGACGCTGCATGCGTTCCTCTATTTCTGAGATGGCTTGTCCCTTTAAATGCTGGGATACATGCTGTTTGACAATGGTTGTCTGGTTCATCATGTCTTCTGTTTTGGACAATTGGTACTCCAAGTGCATGCGTGTGTTTGCCAATTCATCGTGAAGCCGCATTTTCAGCAATCGCTTTAAATCTTTTCGTTGTCCTTCTCTGCGCATGGCCTGAATAGCGGCAATTTCTTCAGGTGATTGCGATTGTGTTTGTGGTGCAGATTGACTTTCGAATACAGACATGGAGCGGCGGGCACTCACATTTTGCAAGAAACGCTGGGCGTCACTAGGAGGTTTATTTTGATTGATCATATGGCGACTCCTTTCTTAACGAATACCCATTTGCATCGCAAGGCGTCTATCTGCCTTGGCATAGTCATCACCCATTGTGTACATATGTCTTGAAAGGGTGGAAAGTTCTTGTTCGTAGTCTCTCAAGGTGTACAAGGCATTCAGTTGTTTTTCATGAGAATAAAAGGTTGATTGCGGCTGCTCCATCCTTACTTCCTCTAACAGTGCTTCTACATCGCTATGGGTTAATAAATCATAGTGACCGAAGCCGACAAGTCCTTTCAGTTCTTGTTTTACATGATGGACGGCATCTTTTACACTATCATCAATTCCATCTATTTTCTCAAATACAGTGTGTACTTCATGTTCAATAATACTTTGTAGATCATACGATGAATTTTTTAGTAAATGGGATTTTATGATAATTTCAAGCCCGTTTTGTGCATATGCACGGCCTGAATGGATTTCTTGTAAAAGCATCGCTGTAAAACTTGTATTGTGATCAAGCTGTTCATCTAAAATACGAGCGGTTCCATTCGGATGGAATGAATACCCATTTGCTTTAAATTCTCCTGAAACGAGAGCTAAAAATGCATTTGTATCAAACGATTCGTTCCACTCTATATTCATTGATGCAAAAGCTGATCTTAAAAAGGTGTCAATTTCTCTTGGTTTATATTTTATGGATTCTTGGACCGATCCCTGCTCCCGGGGCGGTACGGTGTACTTGACTTGTCCAACTCCATGATCATGGCGATTGAGTAAACCTACATAATGATTGGGTTGAATATATTCCGTGAGAGCATGGGTATATTTTCCTTCTACTGCTTTTTGCTGAATGGAAGGTGCCAGGCTGCTCCATATATTTGGGCTATCGAATGTGATGGCTTTTTTGACAGCTGGCTGTTCTGTCGCAATGTAAGCACAAACAGCACCGGCAAGCGCTTGTCCAGTGAGATAGATGGTTGCATTCGGGTGCTTCTGACAGACGTCCTCGATGTATTCCTTCCCTTTAAAAAAGACATGATCTTGTTTCCCGGCTAAGGATTTTCTTTCAATGGGGTAGGCATAATCCGTTTTTAACAATGATTGGGTAGCCGTTTGAACTTCTTGTGTCGATGTCACCGTCATTTGTTTTGGCAGAGGACAGTGAAACGCGACAATGAACTCATCTGACTGTTCCTGCTGCATCGTTAAACCATATAATTGATGATCTATTTTTAGAAAATCGTTGACAGTGAGCGTATGCTGACCTACTTCTATCGTATGGTTCTGCTGGTAATTCTCTGCGTTTCCAGCGTGATCGGATATGATTTTATAATCTTTGTCGGTTAATCTATCCTTTCGATTGACCATCGTACCTGCTCCCTCACATAACATTTATGCAGATATCATAAATCAAAAAATATGGAAAAACCACAGCGTTCTACCAATAAAAACCTTTTGACCTACAGTGTTTGTGACAATATTGAAAAAAAGCGGAGTTTAAGTAACTATTGGTCACAAATAAAATGATCTAAAAGAAGGGTTTTTTCTATAAAAAAGAACGGGATTGATACATGACAGCGGCTCTTTATTTTGTGCATTGCTCTCTATCGGCATTTTTTTGTACAATAGATTTAATGAAGTGAGCAAGAGAGGTGAATGCTGATGGCAGACAAAGCATTTGGGTTACATGACGTCGTTGAAATGAAAAAACCCCATCCATGTGGTGCCAATCGGTGGAAAGTCATTCGTTTGGGCATGGATATTCGTATTAAATGCGAAGGGTGTGGGCACAGCGTGATGATCCCAAGAAGAGATTTTGAACGAAAAATGAAGAAAATTCTCGTCAAGCATGAGGAGCCAACTGCTTAAGTAGGCCTCATGCTTTTTTGATGAAATTTGTCTTTTGTTCAGAGAAACAGATGCAATTTCTCATTTTAAAGCTCCGATTTAGTCTTTTTGGTAATGTTTCTTCTATTGAAAATGCATGATGGTTAGCTTGTCTTTTCATGTAAACCTACTTATAATTGCTCTAGGTTCATATTACGCAGTATAACGAGCACGTTTCATATAGAGGAGATGAAAGAATGGCTTTAACAGCTGGTATTGTTGGCTTACCTAACGTCGGGAAGTCAACGCTATTTAATGCAATTACACAGGCTGGAGCGGAGTCTGCTAACTATCCGTTCTGTACCATTGATCCAAACGTCGGAATTGTAGAAGTTCCAGACGAGCGTTTGCAAAAACTGACAGAATTAGTGCAGCCAAAAAAGACAGTTCCGACTGCTTTCGAATTCACTGATATTGCTGGTATTGTGAAAGGTGCATCTAAAGGAGAAGGTTTAGGGAATAAATTCCTTTCTCACATTCGTCAAGTAGATGCGATCTGTCACGTGGTGAGAGCTTTTGCTGATGATAACATTACACATGTGTCAGGTAAGGTTGACCCAGTGTCAGATATTGAAACGATTAATTTAGAATTGATTTTGGCTGATCTAGAAACGGTTGAAAAGCGTTTAACTCGTGTGAGTAAGCTTGCGAAACAAAAAGATAAGGAAGCGGTAGCTGAATTTGATATTTTGGAAAAGCTGAAGGACGCATTTGAAGCTGGAAAATCTGCAAGATCGGTTGAATTTACAGATGAGCAGCAGAAGCTTGTGAAGCAGCTTCATTTACTCACGTCAAAACCTATTCTGTATGTAGCAAATGTGAGTGAGGACGAAGTAGCAGATCAGGACGGAAACGAATATGTACAGCAAATTCGTGAGTTTGCATCTGGCGAAAACGCTGAAGTCATCGTCGTTTGTGCGAAGATTGAGTCTGAAATTGCAGAGCTTGAAGGAGAAGAGAAGCAAATGTTCCTTGAAGAGCTAGGCATCAAAGAATCAGGTTTAGATCAGTTGATTAAAGCGTCTTATTCACTTCTTGGCTTAGCTACGTATTTCACAGCAGGTGAGCAAGAAGTACGTGCTTGGACATTTAAAAAAGGAATGAAGGCGCCGGAATGTGCTGGAATCATTCATACGGACTTCGAGCGTGGATTTATTCGTGCTGAAACGGTTGCTTATGAAGATTTACTAGCTGGCGGAAGTATGTCTGCTGCAAAAGAAGCAGGAAAAGTTCGTTTAGAAGGTAAAGAATATATAGTGAAAGATGGAGACGTCATTCATTTCCGTTTTAACGTATAGGTTCTTGTCATAGGCAAAGTAATTTGTTATAATATACAATTGTGAGTAATATAATTTATTGCTCCTTGCCCGTATAGGGCCGCTTAGACCAAAAGGAGGTGCAATCAGATGAGAAAGTACGAAGTTATGTACATCATCCGCCCAACAGTTGACGATGAGGCTAAAAAAGCAGTTATCGACCGTTTTAATAACGTGTTAACTTCTAACGGTGCGGAGATCACTGGAACAAAGGATTGGGGTAAACGTCGTCTTGCATACGAAATCAACGATTTCCGTGAAGGCTTCTACCAAATCGTAAACGTTCAATCTGACGCTGCAGCAGTTCAAGAATTTGACCGCTTAGCTAAGATCAGTGACGATATCATTCGCCACATTGTTGTTAAAGAAGAAGAATAAATCATTGAAATATATATTTAAAGGTGGTCTTTCAATATGCTAAACCGTGTTGTATTGGTCGGAAGACTAACAAAAGACCCTGAGCTTCGCTACACGCCTAATGGTGCGGCTGTAGCCACGTTTACTCTAGCTGTGAATCGTACGTTTACGAATCAATCTGGAGAGCGTGAAGCCGATTTCATTAACTGTGTTACTTGGAGAAGACAAGCCGAGAACGTGGCTAATTTCTTGAAAAAAGGAAGTCTTGCCGGTGTAGACGGTCGCTTGCAGACAAGAAACTATGAAAACCAGCAAGGACAGCGTGTCTTCGTGACAGAAGTTCAAGCTGAAAGTGTTCAATTTCTTGAGCCTAAAAGCGGCGGTGCTGGTTCAGGTGGATACAGCGGCGGTGGCAATAGCGGAGGCCAGTATTATGGCGGCAGCCAAAATGATCAGAATCCATTTGGAAATGAACCAAGTCAAAATCCATATGGCAATCAAAACAACCAAAATCGTAATCAGGGAAATAGCTTCAATGATGACCCATTTGCGAATGATGGTAAACCGATTGACATCTCCGATGATGATTTGCCATTCTAATTGATCTGAAAAAAATGACCAAAGGAAAGGTGTGAAAACAAATGGCAGGTGGACGCAGAGGCGGTCGTGCGAAACGTCGTAAAGTATGTTTCTTTACTTCTAACGGAATCACGCACATCGATTACAAAGATGTTGATCTTCTTAGAAAGTTTGTTTCTGAGCGTGGTAAAATTTTACCTCGTCGTGTAACAGGAACTAGCGCTAAGTATCAACGTAAATTGACATTAGCGATTAAAAAATCACGTCAAATGGCATTACTTCCATACGTTACTGGTGAGTAAGTCGTTGACTTAAAAGCGAAGGGCCTTGAGCTCTTCGCTTTTTTTATTTGTCTCACTTTTATGAGAAAGTCGTTTCTGGCAGTCTAACTAGGGGAAGTATGTAAAAAGAGAGTCAACGTGACAGTTTGTTCTATACAAATACTAGGTTAATCTGTCATATTGGTATTTTAAAATATACTTGCAGTCAGGGCGTGGGAAGATGATTGAATTTAAGAATGTATCGATGCAATTTTCTGATGACCGCTATGCCGTTCAATCTGTTGATTTGGAGATTCAGAAAGGTGAATTTTTTGTATTGATTGGACCTAGTGGAAGCGGGAAAACGACGACTTTGAAAATGATCAATCGTCTCATCTCTTCTACAGAAGGTGAGATTTACATAAAGGGTCGAACCATCAGCGATTATGATATTTATGAGCTGCGCTGGGATATTGGTTATGTGCTTCAGCAAATAGCGTTGTTCCCTCATATGACCATAGAAGAGAATATTGCTGTAGTGCCAGAGCTGAAACAATGGAAGCGGACTGAGACGAATCAGCGTGTTGATGAGTTGATGTTCATGGTGGGGCTTGAGCCTTCTACCTATCGACATCGAAAGCCAGCAGAGCTTTCAGGTGGACAGCAGCAGCGAGTCGGCGTAGCACGGGCACTTGCTGCTGATCCTGAGATTGTCCTAATGGATGAACCTTTTAGTGCGTTAGATCCACTGACGAGAGAGAAATTACAAGATGATCTGCTTGAGTTACAGCGCCGTATTCAAAAGACCATCGTTTTTGTGACACATGATATGCAGGAAGCCATGAAGCTTGGGGATCGGATATGTGTGATGAATGAAGGAAAAGTAGTGCAGGTTGGACGCCCAGAGGAATTGATTCAGCATCCAGTGAATCCATTTGTGCGGGAGTTTGTTTCAGGAGCTGCCCGTCATATAGACCATCAGGCATTTGAGCTGACAACTATTTCTCAGCCCATACCTCAAGATGATCTGTTAGGCGATGAGGCGGTCTCCATCCATGCGACGCTGGAAGAGGTTCTATCTCGACTGGCAGAGCATGAAGAGCTTGTTGTTGAGAAGGATGGGGAACGGATCGGGCTCATCACTCGTCAAGCGGTGATTCAGTATTTAGCCGGTACTTCTGCTGAGAGGGGCGAGACACATGAATGAATGGACCAGTGTGCTATGGGCTCGAAAAGATCAGCTCGGACACGCCTTACTTGAGCATATTCAAATTTCCTTCATTGCGTTATTTCTAGCGATTTTGATTGCCATTCCTTTAGGGATTTATTTAACGAGAGTCCCTAAGATAGCAGAGTGGATCATTGGGGTGACGGCTGTCTTGCAGACAATTCCGTCTTTGGCGCTGCTTGGACTGCTGATTCCTCTCGTTGGGATTGGTCAAGTGCCCGCAATTATCGCTCTTGTCGTCTATGCTCTTCTTCCTATTTTAAGGAACACATATACAGGCATTCGTGAGGTCGATCCGTCGCTGCGGGAAGCGGCGCTCGCTATGGGAATGAATCACCGCAAACGCTTATTAAAAGTAGAACTCCCTCTTGCTATGCCGGTGATCATGGCAGGTATCCGAACGGGGATGGTCCTCATTGTAGGGACAGCCACTCTTGCAGCTCTTATTGGGGCAGGTGGATTAGGGAGTCTGATTCTGCTTGGAATTGATCGAAATGATATGTCGTTGATCATCATTGGTGCTATTCCAGCTGCATTACTTGCGCTCTTATTTGATGTGGTCTTGCGGACACTTGAGAAAATCTCCTTTAAAAAAACCGTGATCTCTGTGACGGTCTTTGCTGTAATAGCAGGAGCAGTTGTCGCTGCCCCATTGCTGTTTCAACAAGAAAAGAAAGAGATCACCATTGGAGGGAAGCTGGGGTCAGAGCCTGAAATTTTGATCTCCATGTATAAGCTTTTAATTGAGCAGGATACAGATATCCAAGTCAATCTTAAGCCTGGTCTTGGTAAGACGTCCTTTGTTTTTCAAGCACTGCGATCTGGTGATATTGACATCTATCCTGAATTTACAGGGACAGCGATTTCTGAATTTCTGAAAGAAACAGCAAAAAGCACGGATAAGGAAAAAGTGTATGAGCAAGCGCGCCAAGGTATGGCGTCATCCTTTCAGCTTCAGCTTCTTCAGCCGATGGCTTATAACAATACATATGCTTTAGCCGTGCCTCAATCACTAGCGGATCAATATGATTTATCAAAGATTTCAGATCTGGGTCAAATCAAGAATCGTATACGTGCTGGCTTTACTTTAGAGTTTTCTGATCGTCAGGATGGATATTTAGGCATTCAAAAAGCTTATCAGTTTTCTTTTGGCGACGTGGTCACGATGGAACCGAAACTTCGATATCGAGCCATTCAAAAAGGGAATATTCAGTTGGTCGATGCGTATTCGACAGACAGTGAATTGAGACAATACAAGTTGAAGGTGCTGGATGACGACAAGCATGTTTTCCCGCCCTATCAAGGAGCGCCCTTGCTAAGACAGGAGACATTAAAAGAGTATCCTGAGATTGAGGCCTCTCTCAACAAGCTCGCTGGTCAAATCACAGATGATGAGATGAGAGAAATGAATTACGAAGTCAATGTGAAGGGGAAAGATGCATTTCAAGTAGCCGAAGCCTATTTAAAAAAGAAAAAATTGCTTCAATAATCAAGGGGAAGCAGGTCTGCTATATATAAAGCGGCCTGCTTTTTGAAAAGAAAAAAACAAAAATCATTGACATCTATTTCAAAAAAGAATATCCTTAATTCGAGATAAATATATTTTTTGGTCATATATCTCGAATTCGAGATAATATAAAAGCGTCAGTCAAGACATAATGAGTAGGGACATGTTACGTCATGAAGAGGAGGTCATTAGAAGTGAAGAAAACAGCAGGAATTCACCATATCACAGCAATTGTTGGTCATCCTCAGGAGAACGTTGATTTTTATGCAAGTGTTTTAGGTCTGCGTCTCGTGAAAAAGACCGTCAATTTTGATGATCCAGGCACATACCATTTATATTTTGGAAATGAAGGAGGTTCTCCAGGTACCATTATTACGTTTTTCCCTTGGCCAGGTGCACAAAAGGGACAAATTGGAGCAGGTCAAGTAGGTGTGACAACATATGTCGTACCGACCGGTGCCTTCTCTTTTTGGAAGGAACGCCTTGAGCAGTTTGACGTTTCTTATGAAATGATTGAACGCTTTGGTGAGGCCTTTCTCTCATTTGAAGATCCGCACGGTTTATTGATAGAACTTGTAGAGCGTGAAGAAGGAAAACAGAATGACTGGACATTTAATGGGGTGACACCAGAAGTAGCAATTAAAGGGTTTGGCGGAGCTGTTTTATTAACTTCACAGCCTGAGCAAACGATGCAACTGCTAGAGCAAACGATGGGACTTGAAAAAGTCGGCACTGAAGGAGATTATGTGAGATTCCGTTCGTTTGGAGAAATCGGCAATGTCATTGATGTGAACAAGACACCTGTTGCACGAGGACGTATGGGTGTGGGTGTTGTACATCATATTGCGTGGAGAGCAACAGATGATCAGGATCAATTGGATTGGCAAAGACATGTTGCGCAAAGCGGATATCAAGTGACGCCTGTGCAAGATCGAAATTATTTCAATGCGATTTATTTTAGAGAGCTTGGCGGCATATTATTTGAGATTGCGACCGATCCTCCAGGGTTTGCACACGATGAATCTGTGGAAACGATGGGTGAAGCGTTGAAACTGCCACCGCAATATGAGGCGCAGCGCAGTCAGATTGAACAAATCGTGCTGCCGATTGAGGTAAGAGAAATCAAAGGGAAAGGAGATTCATGATGAAGCATCTTTTTCAAAAAGGAAAGAATGAACAAAAACCTGTCCTTCTCATGCTGCATGGAACTGGCGGGACAGAGCAAGACTTATTGCCGCTTGCAGAAGTGGTAGATCCTGAAGCATCTGTTCTTAGTGTGAGAGGAAATGTATCAGAAAACGGCATGCCGCGTTTTTTCAGGCGTTTGGCAGAGGGTGTTTTTGATGAGCAAGATTTAATTGAGCGTACAGAGGAATTATATACATTTATCGGGGAAGCAGCAGATAAGTATGGATTTGATCGTCACAATGTGGTAGCCATCGGCTATTCAAACGGGGCGAATATTGCTGGAAGTCTGTTATTCCATTACGGAGATGCGCTGAAAGGAGCGATCCTGCATCATCCAATGGTCCCAAGACGAGGGGTTTCATTACCTTCATTAGCGGGGAAACAAGTCTTTATAGCAGCTGGTGAAAATGACCCAATGTGTCGTCCTGAGGAATCTCAGGAACTGGAGCAACTGCTTCAGGAGGCGGGAGCATCCGTAACGCTTCATTGGGAAAATCGTGGACATCAGCTAACGAGAGAAGAAGTCGATGCTGCGGCATTGTGGTATCGTCGTCAATTTAAATAAGGTGGGGAATACAGGTGGGATTTTTACAGAAGCTATTTGGGCAAACCAAACAAAAGGAGATGGAACAAGTGGAAAACGTAAAACTAGCGATTATTTATTATAGTTCAACAGGTACAAACTATCAGATGGCAAAATGGGCTGAGGCTGGAGCGAAAGAAGCTGGTGCTGAAGTCAAAATTTTAAAGGTTCCTGAATTGGCACCAGAAGCAGTTGTTGCATCAAATCCAGCATGGAAAGCACATTTAGATGAAACAAAAGATGTCCCTGAGGTTCAGTTAAGTGACTTAGAGTGGGCAGATGCCATTATTTTCAGCATGCCGACACGTTTCGGTAACTTACCGGCTCAAATGAAGCAATTCTTAGACACAACAGGCGGTTTATGGTTCCAAGGGAAACTAGCAAACAAAGCAGTGAGTGCGATGACATCTGCACAAAATCCAAATGGCGGACAGGAGCAGACGGTTCTGAGCCTGTATACAACGATGTTCCACTGGGGAGCCATTATTGCTGCTCCTGGATACACGGATGATTCCCTATACGGCGCAGGGGGTAACCCTTACGGTGTGAGTGTGACTGTTGACCAAAATGGAAAGATCCAAGAGGATGCAGAAGCAGCCGCAAAACATCAGGCGAAACGTACAGTAAATGTAGCAGAATGGATCAAAAAAGGTCAAAACGCATAATAGATGTATACAAAAAGAATGCAGCCACTCCGCTGCATTCTTTTTTCATTAATAAGGATCTGAAGGGGTGCTGTTGTTGATCGCATCGTTGACAGCCTGTGCCGCGCCTGTTGATCCAATGGGACCGCTTGGCTCCTCTTGTTTGAAGGCTTTTAAGCCATCGGCCACACGTTTTCCGTAGTCAGGATCAGCTTTTGTGAAGTTTTCGATCATTTGGTCTTGGATGTCTTTTTGACAGGTAGCTAAGGTGTTGACTAAGTTTTTAATCAGTTCCTCACGTTCCCAATCATTGAAGCGGCGATAGGTTTCTCCGGCTTGTCCGAAATTGTTCGGACGGTCAATGGCTTCTCGTTTGACTTCACCCTCTACAAAAGGCTTATGATCCTTTCCATCTTGCTGCGCTTCTTTTAATCCTCCGAGAAGGGACGGTTCATAATTCACATGGGGGTTTTGTCCTTTTCCTTGATCCACATGATATTCCATTTGCCCATCTCGCTGATTGGTGGCAACATGCTTTTTAGGTGCATTGATCGGCAGCTGTAGATAATTTGGCCCGACTCGATATCGCTGCGTATCAGAGTAAGAGAAGGTACGTCCTTGCAGCAATTTATCATCTGAGAAATCTAATCCGTCTACAAGAACCCCCGTCCCAAAGGCAACCTGTTCCACTTCTGCAAAATAATTTTCTGGATTTTTGTTTAGCACCATTCGTCCGATCGGTTTCCATGGATAGTCATTCTTGTACCAGAGCTTTGTCGGATCGAGTGGATCAAAGTCTAGATGGGGGTGGGTGTCATCTTCCATGATTTGCGCGTATACTTCCCATTCAGGATGATCCCCCTGTTCAATGGCTTCATATAAATCCTGTGTGGCATGATTAAAGTTTTCCCCTTGAATGGCCTGGGCTTGTTCTTGTGTCAGGTTGCGAATTCCTTGCTTTGGTTCAAAGTGATATTTGACCAACACTGCTTTTCCTTCATGATTCACCCATTTATAGGCATGGACGCCAGAGCCTTGCATGTGCCGGTATGTGGCAGGAATGCCCCATGGCGAGAAGAGAAATGTCACCATATGTGTTGCTTCAGGTGATTGTGAAACGAAATCAAAAATGCGCTCACCATCCTGACGATTGGTGACAGGGTCAGGCTTAAAGGCATGAACCAAATCAGGGAATTTCAAAGCATCTCGAATAAAGAAAATTTTGAGGTTGTTCCCAACGAGATCCCAGTTGCCGTCTTCTGTATAAAATTTAATCGCAAATCCCCGCGGATCGCGTAAAGTTTCTGGTGAATGTCCGCCGTGAATAACAGAAGAGAATCGAACGAAGACAGGGGTCTTTTTTCCTTTCTCTTGAAATAATTTGGCTCTTGTATAAGTGGAAATGGGTTCGTCACCGAATGTACCGTAGGCTTCAAAGTATCCGTGTGCGCCGGCACCTCGTGCGTGAACGACACGTTCAGGGATGCGTTCACGATCAAAATGACTGATTTTCTCTAGGAAATCGTAGTTTTCAAGCGTAGTCGGTCCTCTATTCCCAACGGTTCTCATGTTTTGATTATCTGTTACCGGGTGACCTTGGCGATTCGTCAAGGTTTCTTCTGACTCTGAAGATGATGTAGGCTGTTGATCTTCTTTCAAGGTAGAATCCCTCCTTCAATATCTCCTTAACAATATGGTCATGTTGTTCCCTATTTCATACAAGGATTGATATAATGAGTGAAAACTTTTATGAGGAGCGGACCTAATGATTCGATTACACTGCCTTCACGCACATCCATCTAATATTTCTTACATTGACGACGCTTTCTATGACACAGGATTTGATCTGCATCACATCGTCGATTCATCATTTATGGAACGAGCCAAACAAGATCCCGCATTTGATCTTGAGCAGCAGCAAACCTATGCGATCAACAGACTCATGCAAGAAGGAGAGGCTGATCTTGTTTTATTAACGTGTACACAATACATTGCGGCTTTGGGGGAGCAGCAGCACCTGTTCAAACAACCAATTGTTCCGATAGATGAGCCGTTATTTGAGCAGATTTGTGAGCGAGAGGGTCCGCTTCAGCTAGTGTTTTCAAACCCAGATACAGTAGAAGGGACGATGAAGCGACTGTCTTCATATGTAAAAGAGCGGGGAAAGCAGTTGAAGGCAGAAGTGGTTGTGCTAGAGGATGTCTTTCATCTTTGCTTGAACGGTGATATACAAGCCTACCATGAGCGAATTATGGAACAGTTAAGGCAATCTGTGAAGCAGCAGTATGGAGATATTTGTGTGATGCAGCTCTCGATGGTTCACGCTGCAAAGCAGGTGGAGCAGGAAACAGGAGTGTCCATCATTCATCCGCTATCACCACTCAAACCATTTGTTTATCAAAAAATAACTACTCTAAAAGAGTGAACCCGCCACAGGTTCGCTCTTTTTGTATAGAAACGTAAATGGGATGACATGTTAAAAAAATAATGGAGCGCAAACTATTTTTAACAGGTGCGCGTCTATCCAATGTAAGAAATAACAGATGCGCATTTAAGATAAAGGAGCTCTTTGTAAAATGAAGAAACGAAAGATTGATGATCAATTTGCGGATTACGTAATGGAGCATAAACACAGTTTTTATCGATTGTCCTATAGCTATGTCAAAAACCCAGAAGATGCGATGGATGTCGTTCAAGAGGCGATTCATAAAGCACTCAAATCTGTTCACCGATTAGAGGATGCGACCAAGATGCATAGCTGGTTTTATAAAATCGTCGTAAACGCTGCCCTCGACTTTTTACGAAAGAAGAAGCGTGTGCAAGTGACAGACGATGATACGCTGGAATTTTTATCACAGGGTGAATCGGATGTCTATGAGGATCAAGATGTCAGACGGGCAATAGAAGATTTGCCGGAGATGTATCGGGTCATCATTATATTAAGATTCTTTGAGGATTTAAAGCTAGAGGACATTGCTCATATTCTTGGAGAAAATGAAAACACCATTAAAACAAGATTATATAAGGCGTTGCGGCTTTTAAAAGTAGAATTATCGCAGGAGGAAATATAAATGGATAAGCATTTGGAACAGTTAAAAGAGGAATATCTAGAAATCCCTATTCCCCCGGAATACGATGCTATGGTTGAACGGACATTAAAACGAAAAAACAAGCAACCTCATTTTCAGAAATGGACGATCGGACTTGTTGCTGCGGCTGCTCTTTTTGTCACCACTGTAAATGTCAGTCCGCAGGCAGCAAGAGCGATTTCAGAAGTACCCGTCATTGGAGAGCTTGTGAAAGTCGTGACGTTCACAGAATTTAAAAAGAGCGATCAGGGAACAAATATTGATCTCAAAACACCACACGTTTCAGGGCTTGGGGACGGAAAATTACAAGACAGCCTGAATCAAAAATATTTAGCTGAAAACAAAAAGCTCTATCAAGATTTTGAAAAGGAAACAAAGGGTTATAAAAATGGTCATTTGAGTGTAGAGAGCGGATATGAAGTAAGAACAAACAATGATCAAATTCTTTCACTAGGTCGATACAAGGTGACGACTCAGGCTTCTGCAGCAGAGGAAATGACATATGATACGGTGGATAAGAAAAACCATGTACTCATTACATTACCAAGTCTGTTTAAAGATGACCGTTATATTGATGTGATTAGTGAAAATATTAAAGAACAAATGAAGAAACAGATGAAAGAGGATTCAAATAAGATTTACTGGATGACGAAGCAAGATACGGTTGATCCGTTTAAGAAGATTCAGCCAGATCAAAGTTTCTATATCAATTCAAAAGGCAAACTGGTGATTTCCTTCAACGAATATGATGTGGCGCCTGGTTACATGGGTGTAGTTGAATTCACGATTCCAACAAGCGTGCTAAAGGATATTCTTGTCAGCGATATGTACCTTCATTAAAAGAAGAAAAAAGACTGCTGAAGATGTCAGCAGTCTTTTTATGTTTATGAAGAAAGTGCGTCTGTTAGTGCAGGCACGACTTGTTTCTTTCTTGATACAACACCTTTTAGTAAAGCAGTGTTGTTTTCAAGTGTGACATTGAATGCTTTTTCTACTTTTGCTGCTTCAGCACCAAGTGCAAGCGCAAGAGAGTCATTTTCTAGAATGTCTGTGATCACTAAAACAAATAGATCAAGACCTTTCGCTGCGATGACTTCATTGATTTTTGCTTCGATGTCAGCTTGTCTTGCTGTTACTTCAGCGATATCAACTGTATTAACTTGTGCAATTTCGACTTTGCTGTTACCTAGTGCAAATTCTTTTGCATCCAGTGTGATTAATTCTTGAACTGTTTTTTGGCTTAGGTCAGCTCCTGCTTTCAGCATATCTAAACCATATACTTCAGGGTCTACTCCTGCGATTTTTGCCAGCTCATGCGCAGCATCAACATCCTGCTGTGTGCATGTTGGGGATTTGAATAGCAAGGAATCAGAAATGATCGCAGACAAAAGCAAACCAGCGATTTCTTTTTCAATTGTGACTTGGTGCTCTTTGTACATTTTGTTTAAGATCGTTGCTGTGCAGCCAACTGGCTCAGCACGATAGTAAAGAGGTTCACTTGTTTCAAAGTTGGCAATACGGTGATGGTCAATGACCTCTGTCACTTGTACTTGATCAATATCGCTTACACTTTGTTGGAATTCGTTATGATCGACAAGAATGACTTGTTTTGTTTCGTTTGCAGCCGTTTCAATGAAACGAGGTGCTTCTTGTTTAAAGAAATCTAATGCGTATTGTGTTTCTCCATTGATTTCTCCAAGTCTGACAGCTTCTGCTTGAACGCCAATTTTGTTTTTCAGATCAGCGTAAGCGATAGCAGAGCAAATCGTGTCTGTGTCAGGGTTTTTGTGTCCGAATACGAGTGTTTTTCCCATGTGAATTCTCCTTCTTACTTTTATTGATGATGTTTCTATTCTAACAGCTTTTGACCTTGAATTCAGGGTTTATAGCTAAGAATAATCTAAAAAATTGTAACATGCTGTCTGAAAAGTTGCATGTACAAGACGATCTAAGTTGTTCCACGTGAAACGTTCTTGGAATAGCCTGCATTTTACTTGCGATTTACGGCTATGGTAAAATAAAGGTTGGGTCAAGATATGACGGAGCGTACATCGTACGTATACATAGAAGTACACATTGAGCAAGATATAGAAAAATGATTGGATTGAGGTGAAGGTGTGAAACAAACAAAAGCGTTAGTAGAAGGCGCTATCATGATCAGTATTTTTGCGGTGATGACGCTGTTTTATTTGTATGTGCCACTTTTAGCCATTATTTTCTTCATGGCTGCTCCGATTCCGATCATTCTCTATACAATCAGGCATGGCTTGAAAAAAGGAATTGCGGCTGGCGCTATTGGCATAGTGATCAGCTTTTTAATTGGGTCTATTAATGGGCTGTTAAGTGCGCCAATGCTGATTGCTGTTGGAGTAGGTATGGGTGTTTTCTACAGCAGGAGGCATCCAGGTCAGGCTATTATTACGGGTGCGCTGATCTACTTATTCAGTTTTCTCATTTACTTTGTTGTCAGTGTCCAGCTGTTTCAAGTAGATATACTGGGTGTCGCAAAGGAATCAATTGACCAAATCATGCCGATGGTAGAGAGTACCTTAAAACAATCTGGCGCTTCTGATCAGGAGATAGCAAAACAACTCAAGCAGTTTAGAGAGATGCAGGATACGGCATTAAATTCTTTACCTGTAGCGCTTTTGATTTTTGTCACGCTGATGTCTTTCGTCAATCATTGGTTTGTGCGGCCGTTGATCAAACGGTTTGTTCCAGACATGCCAGCTCTTAAGAAATTTAAGGATATGCGGCTGCCAAAAAGCATGGTATGGTATTATTTACTCACACTGCTTTTGATGCTGATTCAGCCGGAGAAAGGCAGCTTTTTATCGCTCGTGCAAACGAGTGCTTTTCAAATTTTATTTATACTGGTGCTTATTCAGGGCTTTTCTTTTATCTTCTATTATTGCCACGAAAAAAACATCTCAAAAGTGGTACCCATTTTTGCCGTCGTATTGACGATTCTCTTTCCGCCAATCGGTGTGATTGTGCGTATTATAGGGATTGCTGACATAGGCTTTGATTTAAGAGAAAAAGTAAAAACAAATAATTCACTCTGAATGTTGAGGAGTTGATATCAGTGCCAAGCTTCTATCGAAAACCTGTCATCAAGTATCCGATCTTCGCGTTAATTGTTCTTGCGGTGATCACAGTCCTCCTCAACCTTTATTTTAATTGGATCATAGGAGCGGTTGGTCTTTTAGTCCTTGCGGGTGTGCTCTACTTTTTAAAGTGGGCAGATACGCAGGTACAAAAAGAGATTGATTCATATATTTCAACATTATCCTATCGAGTCAAAAAGGTTGGAGAAGAAGCATTAATGGAGATGCCAATTGGTATTATGCTGTTTAATGACCAGTATTATATCGAATGGACCAATCCATTTCTCGCTTCGTGCTTCCATGAAAGCACACTTGTCGGCAGATCCTTGTATGATACATTTGAATCCATTGTGCCTCTTATTAAACAAGAGGTTGAGACAGAAAATGTGACGCTGAATGACCGGAAATTCAAAGTCATTATTAAACGGTCAGAGCGCCTTTTATATTTCTTTGATGTCACGGAACAAGTGCAGATTGAAAGACAGTATGAAAATGAACGAACGGTGTTATCTTATATCTTTTTAGACAATTATGATGATGTCACGCAGGGTCTTGATGATCAGGTGCGCAGCGCGATTAATAGTGAAGTCACATCGCTGTTAAACAATTGGGCACAAGAATACGGCATTTTCTTAAAAAGAATTTCATCTGAACGATTTATGGCGGTATTAAACGAGAGCATCTTAGCAGAGCTTGAAGCATCGAAGTTTTCCATTTTAGACGAGGTTCGTGAGAAAACAGGGGCACATAGCGCCACACTTACCCTTAGTATTGGAATCGGTGCGTCTGTTCCTTCTTTAAAAGAACTTGGCGCACTTGCGCAGTCGAGTCTTGACCTTGCCCTCGGACGAGGCGGGGATCAGGTAGCGATTAAACAGCCGAATGGGAAAGTGAAATTCTACGGTGGGAAAACCAATCCAATGGAAAAACGGACACGAGTACGCGCACGGGTCATTTCACATGCTTTAAAAGAAATTGTATCTGAAAGCGGTAATGTCATGATCATGGGGCATAAGTTCCCCGACATGGATTCTATCGGTGCCTCGATCGGGATTTTAAAGGTTGCTCAGGCGAATGGAAAAGAAGGTTACATCGTCATTGATGCCAACCAGATTGGGGACAGCGTTCAACGCTTAATTAGTGAAATTAAGAATTATGAAGAACTTTGGTCCCGTTTTATCACGCCTGAGGAAGCGATGGAGCTTGCAAAGGATGACACATTGCTTGTGGTCGTAGATACACATAAACCGTCGCTTGTGATGGAAGAACGACTGCTAAATAAGATCGAAAACGTCGTTGTCATTGACCACCATAGACGTGGTGAGGAATTTATCCGTGATCCTTTACTTGTCTATATGGAGCCGTATGCTTCATCTACAGCAGAACTTGTGACAGAGCTGTTAGAGTATCAGCCGAAGAAATTGCGGATTAACATGATTGAAGCCACAGCACTTCTTGCTGGGATCATCGTGGATACGAAGAGTTTCTCCCTCAGAACGGGGTCAAGAACGTTCGATGCAGCATCCTACCTTCGTGCAAAAGGGGCAGATCCTGTCCTTGTGCAAAAGTTTTTGAAAGAGACAGTCGATCATTACATCAAACGGGCAAAGCTCATTCAGCATACAGAGCTGTATCAAAATCAGGTAGCGATTGCTTCCTTGCCGTCTGACAGATCTGAGTATTATGATCAAATTACGATCGCACAGACGGCTGATTCTCTCTTGTCGATGAGTGAGGTTGAAGCATCATTTGCTGTCGCAAGGCGAGATGACGATACGGTTTGTATTAGTGCAAGATCGTTAGGGGATATCAACGTTCAAATTATTATGGAAGCATTAGATGGTGGCGGTCATTTAACTAACGCTGCGACCCAGATTTATGGTATAACCATTGAAGAAGCGGTAGAGAAGTTAAAAGCTGCCATAGACGAATATTTCGAAGGAGGGGTTCAAAGATGAAAGTCATCTTTCTAAAAGACGTAAAAGGCAAAGGGAAAAAAGGCGAAGTCAAAAATGTAGCTGACGGATACGCTCACAACTTTCTCATCAAACAAGGGTTAGCTGTTGAAGCAACTCCAACGAACCTAAGTGCATTGGAAGGGCAGAAAAACAAAGAGAAAAAGAATGCCATCCAAGAGCTTGAGCAAGCGAAACAATTAAAAGAAACACTTGAGGCGCTGACAGTGGAACTCACTGCTAAATCAGGTGAAGGCGGTCGTCTATTTGGATCGATCACAAGCAAACAGATCGCTGATAAATTGCAAAAAGAACATCAAATCAAACTCGATAAGCGTAAAATCGAGTTGAATGATGCCATCCGTGCGTTAGGATACACAAATGTACCGGTGAAGCTTCACCCAGAAGTACAAGCAACATTAAAGGTGCACGTCACAGAACAAGCATAAACAGAAAAGAACCCGTCTCCTCGTGAGACGGGTTCTTTGTTTATGATGGATCTGAAATATAGACGCTTCGTCCAGCACGCATACCGGATATAAACATGAAAAATAGGACGATGATAAAAATGATAATGGCTGGCGTCCATGTATGTGTCACATCAAAAAGGATACCGATCATGAATGGACCAACAGCGGCTAATAAATAACCGAGTGACTGCGCCATTCCAGAGAGGGCAGCTGCTTGTTCCATATTGGTTGTTCTTAATCCGATAAATGTGAGGGCAAGACTGATACTGGCCCCTTGTCCGACGCCGATGAATAGCACAGAGATGACAAGAATAGGCGTCGACCCTCCGAGAAGGAGTCCAATCATGCCGAGTAAATACACAAGGACAAGGCCGACGACAAGCGGTCTTTGCGTTTTTAATTTTTCTGCAAAGACGGGCGTTAAGAAGGTGGATGGCAGACCAGTGAACTGCATAATAGAGAGCATCCATCCCGCTGTCGCCAGGTTCATGCCATGTGATGTCAAAATATCAGGAAACCATGCGATACTGCTGTAGAAAAGGAATGATTGCAAGCCCATAAAAAAGGTCACCTGCCATGCGACACGTGAACGCCATATTGGCTGCTCTTTGAGCGAAATGCTTTTGACAGCAGCTGTGTTCTGATGAAGAAGCTGCGGCGCCCACACCATCATCGCAAGAAGGGCAAGTCCGGCCCAGACAAGGAATGATGTATTCCAGCCCCCAGGCATCGCATGACTGAGCGGAACGCTGACACCAGATGCAAGTGCAGCAAAAACGGACATCGATGTCGTATACACGCTTGTCATTAATCCAGCATGTGCAGGGAATTTATGTTTCACAAGTCCAGGTAAAAGCACATTACAAATCGCAATCCCGACGCCAACTAGCGCCGTTCCCATCATTAAAAAGGTGATGCTGCCAAATGAACGAATGACAATCCCAAAGAGCAGGACAGCAAGCCCAAGCCAAAGTGTTCGTTCATTCCCAAGACGTTTTCCGATTTTAGGTGCAATGGGAGATAGCAATGCGAATGAGAGCAGTGGTAATGTCGTGAGGAAACCAGCAAGTCCATTTGATAGCTGTAAATCAGAACGAATGGCACCGATCACAGGACCAACAGACGTAATGGCTGGCCTCAGGTTAAAGGCAATGAGTAAAATCCCAGCAATCAGCAAAATGGTTTGCCCTGTACTGCGAGGATGAAATGTTGATTTTTCTAGTTGTTGTTCCATGAATGTAAACTCCTTTATTTCTTTAAGAACGATCTTTCTTCTGTTCAAGCTCCGCTAATTTAGCTAATAAGATGTGCTGCGGCATATGCATGATTTGCTCTAACGGTACATTGAGTGATGCAGCAAGCTTTTGTGCGGTATCGGCTGAGATTTGTAAAGGTCTCATGCGCAAATCCCTCCTCTTTCAATCTATACGTTCCAATATACCATATCGACTTTGTGACTTGCTGATAAAAAATTAAGGTTTTCTTTTATAAAACCACTTGATGGCCGATAAGAAATTTTTTTGAAATTGTTTCAGATGGTGGCCCTCTCCTTGTTCAATGTGAAAGTGAAGCTTTCGTTCCTGCATCCCTTTCTGTAATAAATGATCATGGAGTTGTTTGTTGAATAAAGGCATGTGCTGTTGGACAGATGTTTTGCCTTTCCCTTCTTCACTGCCTACAGACAAATAGACAAGGTGGTCCGCAGACTGAATGCTTTGTTGTTTAGCAAACGGCAGAAAATCTTGATACCAAAATGATCCAGAGATAGATGCGATGTTTTTAAAAAGAGCAGGGTACATCAATAAAGTATAAATTGCAAATAGCCCACCTAATGAAGCACCTATGTGACTATGTTCATGACCGGTCTGTTTGACTGGGTATTCTCTTTTGATATATGGAAGCAAGTCATTTGCTAAAAATGACACATATGTCTGTGCCTCACCTTTAAAGTCAGGGAATCCAGAACGCAGTGATGATGCTTTCCATGGTGTATATTCGTCAAGTCGATTGAATGGGTGTATACCGACGATGATGATTGGCGAGATGGTTTTGGCTTCAATCATGCTTTCGATCTCTAGCAGGTGGGTTCTAAACAAAGAAGAGCCATCTTGTACAAAGACAGCTGGAACATCAATAGAGGTGTCCGGTGGAAGGTAAATATCAAGCTGCCGCCCGTTCAATTCGTCATATAGAAACGTTCCGTTCATGTGTATTCTCTCCTTCAAGTTTTCAAGCTCTGCTGAAAAGAAGAACAAAGGGCTAAAATGTTTAGCCCTTTGTCAAGATGCGCATCTTTTTAGTTGGTTTGATCTAGCCATTTGACAGCCTGATCAAGGAAGGTGGTTTTGCTTAGTGCTGTTCCTCCCTGAAGCATAGGATCAACGACATTTTCATTGATGTGTCCATTTTTCACAGCTTTTAGGCTGTTCCAAATTTTATTTCCCTCTAAGTCCTTCAATGCATTTGGATTCGATGAGTTTTCCTCTTGGGAGAACTGAACAAAGATATAATCAGGATTGAGTTCGCCTAGGCGTTCCAATGAAATCATTGCTTGTGCTTTGGCTTTTTTGATATCACTTGGTGCTGTAAACCCTAAGTCCCCATATAAAGTAGAGTTGAAGTATACGTCTTCAGGGTACACGTACAGGTCGCCCTGTCTAATGCGTAAAATGACAGCTGTTTTGTTGTTGCTTTTGTCTTTCAGGGTTTCTTTCGCTTGTTTGAGATCTTTCTGATAATCAGAAATGATGCTTTTCGCTTCTTCACTTTTTCCAGTCAGTTCACCGAGTAATAAAAGGTTGCTTTCCCAGTCGGAAGAGACATGTGATACTGGGATCGTCGTTTGGATTTTATCTAGTTTTTTAATTGTTGCAGGCGGGAACTTGGTTGATCCGAGTATCACGTCTGGCTTTAGTTTTAAGATTTTTTCTAGATTCGGTTCTGTTTTTTCCCCAATGCCTTCTGTTTTTGCTGTAATGTCTTTAAATAATTCAGGGAAAGTGCCGCCGACAGTAGAAGCACCAATAGGGTCGATACCAAGTAGTTTTGCATCTTCCATCGATTCTAGGCTTCCAGCAATGACGATTCGTTTCACTGGTGTTTTCAGTTTGTACGTTTGATCTAAGTATTTGATGTTTGTTTCTGCTACTTCAGCTGACTTGCTTTTGGTTGTGTTTGAAGCCGGTTTATTTTCTGCAGCACCACAGGCTGCTGCGATGATCGTCATGATACAAAGGATAAGCAATGCGAACCATTTTTTCATTTGTTTTCTCCTTTAACTGATAATTGTTCTCAATTAAAGATTGTAGTAGTCATTCGTCCTTTTATCCATAGACAATGATCTGTCTAGTGATGGACTTTTTACGGAAAAAAAGATAAAAGGTCCTGAATGACTCGTTGATGACTGGCTGCTGTGTATTCACGCCAAGGGTCAGAAGCGAGTGGATAGACGGCTTGTTGCGTCACAGCCTTGAGATTTTGCCAAGCCTCCTGTTGCTTTAACTTTTGATAAAAAGCAAGGGTTTTTGGTTCTTTATGCAACAAAAGGAAGATGGCATCTGGGTCTAACTGCTGTATAGAGTGAATGCTGATTTTTTTTTCGATGAGCTGGCCATCATTCTGAAAAGCTGGCAGAAGGCCAATGTCATGAAATATTACTTCTGACATGGTGCGATTGACAGATAAGTAGAGCTGATCTTGAAAGATACGAAGAGGCAGGACGGTTCTTGGTGGATGATCAATAACGCATTCCTTTTTCGCTTGATTAACGAGTTCTTCGTAATGAAGCAGCCATTCTTCTGCTTCCCTCGTTTCGTTTAAGAACAGAGCTGTTTGTCTGAATTGAGTGCGCCAATCCAATTGTGTGAATGGAGCAAAGTGCACAGGACAGATGGTTTTCAACACTTGTTTTTCTTCCTCTGTCACATGATCATTGGCAATGATCAGCTCAGGTTGTGCTTCCTTTAATTGCTGTAAATTGGCTTCAGCGTGCTCGTTGATACGATGTGCACTCAGATGAATCGGAATTTCTTCTGCATAATGCTCAAAATCATGTGCTGTCCATTTAGGGTGAAGAGGGGCAGCATATGGGATGATATGAATGGGTGTGAGCTGCCCGAGTATGGAATGACCATAGGCAGCCATTTTCCGTTGACGGCTTTTCATATAAGCAGAAGGAGTGATACCCGTTTTTTTCTTAAAGATGCGGCTAAAGTAATAGGGGTCTTGATAGCCGATGTCCTGTGCAATGTCTTTGAGCTTTGCATGACCTTTCGCCATGAACTGTTTGGCTCTAGCCATTCTTTTCTTGGTGATATAATCAGTGACACTCACATCAAAATGCTTTTTAAATAGCTCGCTGTAATGATTGGCGCTGATACCAGCCATATGAGATAGACTTGTAAGGCTGAGAGGTTCTTCGGAATGTTGATCGATATATTGTTTTGTTTTGAAAAGGGCGTGTGTTGTGTCACAAATGTCTTCTTTATGCAGTGTGAAAAGCTGCAGAATGAGCTGTTGAAAAAGGGTTTGGCTTCTAAAAAAGCTAATGGATTCAGGTTTTTGCCATTCTGCTGTCATGTCGGACAGTAAAGAATGAATGTGTTCAATCGAGCTAATATCGATAAATTGCCATACATTCAGTAAAGAGCGGGCATGTTCAGTTGATACTTCTTCTATGTTTTGACCTTGCGGCGTGTACATCTGAAAGCGAAACAGGTAGAGCTCGTGTTTTTGATAAGGCTCTGTTTTCAACATAAATGTTTCCCCAGGCATCATCGTATAGAGTGTCAGATTTTTCAATCGCCATCTTTGATCATTCAATGTAAGTAAACCGCTGCCGCTTATGTTAAAGAGGAGGCAGAAAGTATCTGACAACTGCTGCTCCGTATGTGGAAGATCTGCATTATTTATTTTTTCAGTATATGTTAATCGATAAATGCATTGTTCAGCATTTACCTTTGTACATAATTGATGATTGTTTCCCATAAAACCACCTGATCTCTTATTAATTGATAAACATTCTCAATTGAATTGTATCAGAAAGAGCTGGAAAATGGTGTGTTTATTCTGTCAAAAAAGCACCCTGATGGAGATCAGGGTGCGTAGGGTATAGAGAAATACTTGCATTCGTTGTCCGTCCTGCGCCTGTGATAAGGGCAATCTTTTGAGATAGATCACTATATTTCGTGTGTTCACTAGCTTTTTTTCATGTCTGTGGTTGTTAAAGGATCATCATGATAGAGTGCAAAACGAAAAGCATAATTCATCAGCACCGGCAAAACGGACGTATGTCCTTCTTCAGGGAACTCGTGATAGGCAGTATGCAAGCCGTATGACGATAAAGGCAACATACGATTTGCTAGTGAATTGGCATGATCATTCATTTGACATGGATGATGTTTTTCTAACTCACCTACACCTACAAGCAGCCTGACATCCATAGGCACCTGACGTATATAGTTGGTGAATTGGTGTTCTTTTTCTAGAAATAATTTTTTGTTCCAGTGGATAGAAGGGCTCCCTGCAATATATGTCTGATAAGCATCAGGGTGCTCAAATAGTGTGTGTAATACAAAAAGACCGCCAAGAGAATGCCCAAACAGTGTTTGACGACTTTGGTTGATCGGAAAGCGTTGTTCGATATAGGGCTTTACCGTCATTTCTAAAAAAGAAAAGAAAGTAGAAGCGCCGCCATATGTATGGTTGGAGAAGTCCTTTCTTTTCCTCCCAATGGAAGCATCAGGGGCGGTAAGAGTGAGATCATAATGCCTAAGCGGATGATAGGATTCTTCTGTTTGATAGCCAATTCCAACAATGATTGCAGGTATGATTCCTGTTTTTTCAGGTCTTCTTGACTGTAAACGAATGGCTTCGACCATTGTGCCAAAAAGCGAATTTCCATCAAGTACGTACATGACTGGAAAACCAGCCGCTGGAGGAGTAGCATTCGGTTTAAATATAAAAAGTCTGTATGGGTGTGCTGTGATATCCAGTTGCTCCGTCCCAGGTATAAAAAAGGGGCGGCTTTCTCCGAAAAGTGAATTCTCAGTACCCATTCCTTCAGGGTGTTTCAACATATATAAAAATTCCCTTCCTCAAAATGATCCTCATATGGTGATAAAAGCAGACTTGTGAATATTGGTTGGATGAGAGTATTACTTGAAAACTTCAAATGAAAATGATTCTCAATTATCATGTGAGCAAACCAAATAATAATAGTTATTAATTATAAAGTCAAATGTTCATAAAGTTATGTAAATGTTAATTTCGCCCAATTCATTGATGCGGCCTGCTCTGCTTCTATATTTTGCGTCGGCAGCCGGTCATCGAGAAGTTCCGCCATACCAAGCACCGTCCTTTCATACAAAAATACACTACTCTTCTTTTTAACATTTTCATTCATAACAAAATGAAATGGTCAGTCGGGGTTCTGCTAGAGAGCGTGTTGAAAGAGGAGGGGCTGTTTTAAAAGTGGCGAAATAACATATAACATCAAAAATGAGGCAATAAAAAAAGTAAGGGATGTGCCCTTACTTTTTGATCAATTGGTGTACATATCTGTTAACATCATTCACTTAAAATCCATCTGTGACATCATATTCGTAACGGATATCGGCTTTGACATTGCTCATAGTAGATCTCGCCGTAGCTTTTGCGTTGTACTTAAAGCTCCATTTTTGAGCGACTCTTAATTGATCATCCAGAGATATACGATAAGAACCACTTGTTGCAGAGGAGAAAAGTGATTGATACCAAATGTTACTATCACTAGCCATCAGTTTGTGTGTGACATTCCCTTGGTTGGGCGTTTGAGTGCTAGTTGTCGTAATCGATTTGACAATTGCACTTTTAGGAATAGAAGAATTGTTCGTTAAATCCATTGTAATGACAGAAGAATCAACCCCTAAAAAATTTAAAGAAGAATTCCCCAAGTTTGTAGCTGTCCCCGTAAAATTGAATGTCCCATTTCCAGATTTGATACGATCTTGAATGGAAACAGAAAAATACATGTCTCCGGTATATGTACCACGGGTTACTTTCACAAAATAAGTTTCTGAAGTTGAAGTCACGTCACCAGTATTTGCAAAAATAAAGGGTGTTACTGAATCAGGATTAATTACTTCTGTTTTCGCATCAGAATATTTTGAGTTATAAACCTCGATTTTCATCCCAGTATATTGCTTATTATACGAACTTCTGACATAAACTCTTTCACCTTTATTGATCGTAAACTGATAATACGCTTCATTTTCACCTTCAGGTAAGATTGTCGTGTCTGAACGACTATTTTTCCAATATCCCATTGAACTTGCAGTGTTAGGACTGTTATTCCCGGTAATTGCTGCTTCCGCTGACTTAGGTGCAAAAAAACTAGTAACAAGCGCCAATAATAATGCTGGTAATAATAAACGTTTAAAGATAGTATTTGTCATATATTAACCCTCCTTGTAATAATTACTATATCGACATTAAACTAACAAATTTTAACTGAATTGCCGATATATTTAATAATCACTATTTTCTTAAAAAAGGAGAATCAAAATGAATATTAATACGTCATATACAGCCAGTTCTTCGAACAATCTGAACCAAATAGATTCTAAAGGTCAATCAGCTATTAAAAGTACAAATGAAGTGATGACCGAATCTGATAGACGGATGAAAATATTAGATGAAAAATACGAAAAAATAAATGAACAAAACAAACGATTCAAAGATCCTCATGGTCATATATTTGATAAGTATCGAAATCCATACTCTCCTTATTTCAGAAGTGACCTAACCAAACCAGAAAGAGATGCTGCTTACTCTATGGAAATTGGTTGGGCTAACCATGGGAGAGGAGGGTATTATAATTTTAATGATGCCGCCTTCCGTAATGAAAATCGGTACGACCCTACCCAAGAAAGTGTAGAAAAGAAACTATTGAATCGCCAAAAGGTGAACGAACAACTGCAAGCTTTGTTTTCTACCAATGGTTTGAACATTCCTAAAAACGCCAATTTAACTTTTACCATTGATCCAAATCATTTCAAATTAGTGGTGAGCGGATCAACTGATGAATCATTGATCAAACAAATAGAAGACATATTAAATACAAGCAACAATACAAGAGAACTATTTTTCCATATTATGAAAAGTAGAAATGATGATTCGACTCAATTCACGCCGGATTCACTTGCAAAGTTCCACCTTGTCAATCAAATCAAAACGGTGACAGGCTACGACTTAAAAGATTTAAGCATTGTAAACGGTCAATTTGTAACGGATACCGGAGCGAACATCTTTGATATCTACAAAGAAGAACTTCTGAAAAATCCATACACAGCAGAAAATGCCCGTATTGCTGCATCACATTATGGTGCACAACTCTTTGACTTAGCCAAGAACGGATTTGATTCTATTCCCGATTTGGTGCTATCTATTGGTTATCAAAATGGCTCCTTACAAGACATTGGACAAAAGGTGAATTACGGAGTTAAGAAAACGATAGATTAAAAAACGCACCTGATATTTGCAAGGTTTGATCATGTGCGTGTTCATGCCATGTTGGAGTATCGATCACATGTGTGAACAACAGCTACAAATTCCATTAGCGATACAAAGGACTCTATAACAATTTATGTTACAGAGTCTTTTCTATTTGAAGTGTGATGTTTCGCTGTTCAATGAAACAACCACATGGTAATTTTGACTATAGTTGATGTTTTTCACTTTTTTATTGATGAAAATGTTAAAATGATGAGTAGCGTATTTTTTTATGAAAGGACGGTGCTTGGCATGACGGAACTTCTCGATGACCGGCTGCCGCCGCAAAATATAGAAGCCGAGCAGGCCGTATTAGGTGCTGTTTTTTTAGAACCATCTGCGCTAACGCTCGCTTCTGAAGTATTAATTCCAGAGGATTTCTATAGAATGTCGCATCAAAAGATTTACAATGCGATGCTTGTACTTGGTGATAGAGGGGAACCGGTTGACCTTGTCACGGTGACATCAGAACTTGCCAATACAGACTTACTAGAAGAGGTAGGCGGGATTTCGTATTTAACCGATATTGCGAACTCTGTCCCAACTGCCGCAAACATTGAATATTATGCAAAAATCGTGGAAGAAAAATCTATTTTAAGACGTCTGATCCGTACAGCAACAACCATTGCACAGGATGGATATACGCGTGAGGATGAAGTAGAAGATCTATTGAGTGATGCTGAAAAAACCATTATGGAAGTGGCTCAGCGTAAAAACTCAGGAGCTTTCCAAAACATTAAAGACGTTCTTGTTCAGACATATGATAATATTGAACAGCTTCATAATCGAAAAGGTGATATCACTGGGATTCCAACGGGTTTCTCAGAGCTTGACCGCATGACAGCTGGCTTCCAGCGAAATGACTTGATTATTGTAGCGGCTCGTCCGTCCGTAGGGAAAACAGCCTTTGCGTTAAATATTGCACAAAACGTCGCGACCAAGACAGATGAAAGTGTCGCCATCTTTAGTTTAGAGATGGGCGCTGAGCAGCTGGTCATGCGTATGCTTTGTGCCGAGGGAAATATCAATGCACAAAACCTAAGAACCGGTAACCTCACAGAAGAGGACTGGGGTAAGCTGACAATGGCGATGGGTTCGCTATCAAACAGTGGGATTTTCATTGATGATACACCTGGCATTAGAGTCAGTGAAATTCGCTCGAAATGCCGCCGTTTGAAGCAAGAAAACGGGCTTGGCATGATCCTGATTGACTACTTACAGCTCATCCAAGGGAGTGGACGATCAAGCGATAACCGTCAGCAAGAGGTATCTGAAATTTCTAGGGCTTTAAAGTCACTAGCAAGAGAACTTGAAGTGCCGGTCATTGCCTTATCACAGCTTTCTCGTGGGGTAGAGCAGCGTCAGGACAAACGTCCGATGATGTCTGATATTCGTGAATCAGGAAGTATTGAGCAGGATGCCGATATTGTGGCGTTCCTTTATCGTGATGATTACTATGACAAAGAATCAGAGAATAAGAACATTATTGAAATTATTATTGCGAAACAGCGTAACGGTCCAGTTGGAACGGTATCACTGGCTTTCGTGAAAGAATATAACAAATTCGTCAACTTAGAAAGAAGATTTGACGATGCGGGTGTTCCGCCCGGTGCTTAAAGCCCAGCTCAAGAAGCTGGGCTTTTTTGATCCATCTACATCGAAAGAATGACTGAAAAACATTCGAAATGAGGAGGAGAGACAGAAATACAGATCGTATACTAAAGGGAGAAAAGGAGTGATGACTGATGAAGTTTCAACAATTCGAAGCCGCTCAATTACGCATCGCACGTCCGACCGTCAACATGAAAGAGGTTGTTTCTTTTTATGAAGAAGGTTTAGGGCTGAAACGAATTGGCTCATTTGATCAGCATGAAGGGTATGATGGGGTCATGCTTGGGCTTCCTCACCAGCATGTTCATCTGGAAATCACCAAACATGAAGAAGACGAAAGCTTGCCTGTTCCCCACCCAGAGCAGCTGCTTGTATTCTATATTCCGAATGAAGAAGAATTTCAGCAGATGAAAAAGAGACTGATCGCATTTGGTGGACGGCATGTCACCTCTACGAACCCGTACTGGGATCGAGGAGGCGTGACGATTGAAGATCCAGATGGATATCGAGTGGTGCTCATGAATACAGAAGGAATTACACCTGATTAAGAAAGACTCCCATCTCGTGGGAGCCTTTTTTGTTAGGAACGAGGCGTGACACGGAGCTTCAGTTCTTTTAGTCCATACATACCGCTGCTTGTCATTGGGACGTAAGAGAGAAGCTCTAGTGATTCATATCGTGACTGTATGGCTTTGATGGCAGTGCAGGCTTCTAGGCGAGCAAGTGGTGCGCCTAGGCAGAAATGAATGCCGTGGCCGAAGCCAATATGAGGATTAGGGTGCCTGTGTATATCGTACTCATGTGCGTTTGGAAATTGACGCTCATCCCGGTTCGCAGAAGCAAGAAAGACAATCACACTGTCTCCCTTTTTCAAGACTTTCCCTCCAAGTTCGGTGTCTTCTGTGACATACCGGACAATTGTAGGCGCAGGGGCACGAAAACGGACAGCCTCCTCCACAGCTCGAGGAATGAGGTCAGGTGATTGAGCGAGCGCTTCATACGACCCCGGATTTTCTAACAAACTAAAGATCATATTGGAGATCAGGTTGGTGGTCGTTTCGTTGCCTGCTAACAGGAGAAGATTGCAGAAAGGAATTAATTCGTCTGCGGACAGCTTATCTCCATCTTCCTCCGCTTGGATTAAAAGCGAAATCAAATCCTCACTAAGGTTCTGCCGCTTCTCTTCAATGATGTCAGCAAAAAACGCCATCATGTCCGCTTCGCTTTGATCCCGTGTTTTTTGCCATTCAACGACATCTTTTTCATGTTCACTTTTAGGCATGCTGACGAGGATATCGGACCATTCTTTAAAGGATTGTTTATGTTCTGTTGGCACACCTAAAAGCTCTGCAATGACTATCACAGGAAGCGGATAGGAGATGTCTTGAACAAGATCAATCTCTTCCTTACCTTCTATTTGTCCAATGAGATCATCCATTAACTCTTGAATGCGTGGTTCCCACAATTTCATCACCCGGGGTGTAAAAGCTTTGCTCACAATGGAACGGATTCGTGTATGTTTTGGCGGGTCCATCATGACCATTGTTTTCATCAGTGAATGTTTCCGGTGGTCTTGAGGAGGTTGACTAGAAAAGGTATCTTTATCGATGGTGACGCGCTTTGCTTCTTCATAGGTGAAGACACTCCATGTTTGGCTGTGTTCATCAAAATGAACAGGAGATTCTTGACGCATTTTGGCGTACCAATCAAATGGGTGATACGGGTCCTGCTTATTTTTCCCTCTTAATAACGCTTTTTGAACGGCACTAGGTGTTGTTGTTTCCATGATCATCACTCCTTATGGGTTGTCAGATGATTCCTTTTTTTTACTGTGTTAGATTTAAAGGTAATTCATCAGGAGAAAGGATTCAACCAACAGAAAAGCGAAATCTGTTGAAGAAAATGGGAAGGGGAGAGCGGCTTGTGGCGGACTGCTACAGAGGGGATAAGCGCGCAACTGAATCAAAGCAACAATTAAGAAAAGCATTATTTCAGTTATTAAAGGAGAAGGAATGGGGGAAGATTTCTGTACAAGATTTGACGAACAAGGCAGGGATCCATCGCACAACCTTCTATCAGCATTATGAGGATAAGTTTGACTTAGCTCAGCAGGTCATGGATGAGATGTTTGATGTCATGAAAACCGCTATTTTTGCTCCTGTACATGAAAATGAGTGGAAGAGCGACCATGCAGCATATGTGTATATTTATCGCTTTTATCAGCATTTGCAGGAACATGAAGAGGAGTATCAGATTCTCTTGAAAAGGGGAAAAGAGCTTAATATTCATCAGACGGCCAGTGCTTTTTTTGAAGAAAGCTTTACTTTGGGGCTCGAAGAAGTTACAGGTTCACCACCTGATCCACAACACGTTCCTCTCGAAATGCAGAAGCAATTTGTCATTTCTGCTTATGTTGGAACAGCTGAGTGGTGGCTGAGAAAAGGTAGACCATATTCACCCGACTTTATGGCAAGTTCGATGATTCAATTGATTGAAAATCACTGAACAAACGGAAATGAGAAAAACAGTAATTTTGATCGAAATCTTCTTGTTTAAGCGTAGAATGAGCAATTAAAGCGCTTTTCCTCACATGTAAAACGAACAAAATTTGATTTCGAGATATTAATGTTCGGATTTCACGTTGACTTTTTCATTGTCCATTGATAAAATAAATGTGTTTGAAAGAGATAACGTTTTGAAAGGTTAACGGAGGTGCACGATATGTCTTCAGTAGTCGTAGTAGGTACGCAGTGGGGTGACGAAGGGAAAGGGAAAATTACCGATTTCCTTTCAGAAAATGCAGAGGTGATTGCCCGTTATCAAGGGGGAAACAATGCAGGTCACACAATCAAATTTGATGGAGTGACTTACAAGCTACACCTCATTCCGTCCGGTATTTTTTACAAAGAGAAAACTTGTGTCATCGGTAATGGAATGGTGGTTGATCCTAAAGCGTTGGTCACTGAGCTTGCGTATCTTCACGAACGGAATGTGAGTACAGATAACCTCAGAATCAGCAATAGAGCCCATGTCATTCTGCCTTATCACTTAAAATTGGACGAGGTAGAAGAAGAGCGGAAAGGGGCTAACAAGATCGGTACGACGAAAAAAGGAATCGGACCAGCTTATATGGACAAAGCTGCCCGCGTCGGAATCCGTATCGCAGATTTATTAGATCGTGAAGTATTTGAAGAGAAGCTTGCCCGTAATCTAGAAGAGAAAAATCGTCTTTTAGAGAAAATGTACGACACAGAAGGCTTCAAAATTGAAGATATTTTAGATGAGTATTATGAATATGGTCAGCAAGTGAAAAAATATGTCGTGGACACATCTGTTGTATTGAACGATGCTCTAGATGAAGGCCGCCGTGTTCTTTTTGAAGGGGCACAAGGCGTTATGCTTGATATCGATCAAGGAACATATCCGTTCGTGACGTCATCTAACCCAGTGGCTGGAGGCGTGACGATTGGTTCTGGTGTAGGTCCTACGAAAATTCAACATGTGGTCGGCGTATCAAAAGCTTACACAACTCGTGTAGGTGATGGCCCATTCCCGACAGAACTCCATGATGAAATTGGCGATCAAATCCGTGAAGTTGGCCGTGAATACGGTACGACAACTGGCCGCCCGCGCCGTGTTGGTTGGTTTGACAGTGTTGTTGTCCGTCATGCACGCCGTGTGAGCGGAATTACAGATTTATCTCTTAACTCCATCGATGTACTGACAGGGATTGAGAAATTGAAAATCTGTGTCGCTTATAAATTGAACGGAGAAATCACTGAAGAATTCCCAGCAAGTCTAAATGAATTAGCGAAATGTGAACCTGTCTACGAAGAAATGCCAGGTTGGACAGAGGATATTACAGGTGTGAAGAATTTAAGTGAACTGCCTGCAAATGCCCGTCATTACTTAGAGCGCATTTCACAATTAACAGGTATTCCACTTTCTATTTTCTCAGTCGGACCAGACCGTTCCCAAACGAACGTTGTCCGCAGCGTGTACCGTCCATCATTATAGACTGATCAGACACCAGTAAAATCACACATTTTACTGGTGTTTTTTTGTTTAAATATTCCTTAATTTCTACGGAACGCTCTTCCTGTCATTACCAAAATATGATAACTGTATAAAAGGGAAGGAGCGTTCTAGTGAAAGAAAGAATACGATTATTAGATATTTTACGAGGTTTTGCGATATTAGGCACATTGGGTACAAACGTCTGGTTTTTTGCATACGCAGGGGATACCTTTGCGACAGATCAAATTGCGGATGAATATGAAAATGGCAGTTTTCTTGAAAGTCTTGTCTCTATGTTCGTTTATGGCAAAATGCTATCGCTGCTCACAATCATGTTTGGCGTAGGGCTAGAGCTGAAATACCAGCAGGCGAAAAGAAAAAATATGACTTGGCCGGGTACATATTTATGGATTCTTTTATTTTTATTTATTGAAGGCTTTGTCCATTTTGCGCTAGTGATGGAATATGATGTGCTCATGAGTTACGCCATCACGGGTTTGCTTGTGGCGTTTATTGTCCGTGGAGGAAGTCGGCGCATCAAAAAAGGCATGATTGTCTCGGGTGTCATTCATTTGTTGGTGACGGCTTTTCTCGTTGTATTTTCTTTCTCTGAATTGGAAAATGAATCCTATGACGAGAGCAGTGAACCAGCGTACGAAGAACAACTGCCGGAGACATGGATATCTCAAGTTCAAGACCGATTACAGCACTTTTTGATGTACCGAGAAGAAGCGATCTTTATTATCCCAATGAATACCTTTTTGTTTTTATTAGGTGTGCGGATGATGAGAGCCGGTGTATTTTATGCAAATGAGCGTGGGCAAACTCTACGGAAAACATTGTTCCGAATGGGTTTGTGGATTGGACTGCCGCTGAATGCGCTCGTCTTTGTACCAAATGACATAGTGGAATTCGTGGTGCGCTATGTGTTTTCGCCATTCCTCTCTATTTTCTATATTGCTGTCGTGGCGAAGCTTCTAGCACGCACGGAGTCATGGTTCATGTGGACTTGGTTTGAATATGTAGGGAAAATGGCGCTTAGCTGCTATATCCTGCAAAATGTCATCTGCTCGATCCTTTTTTACAGCTGGGGATTGGGTCTTGGCGGTCAAATCAACGCCCCCCTTATCGTCTTGTCATGGTTGTTGATCTCTCTGCTGCAAATCGCCATTTCAGCCCTTTGCTTACACGTCTGGCGTATTGGGCCAATGGAGTATATCAGATCACGGGCACTTCGCCGTGTGACAATGAAGAAAGCATCTTAAAGGGGAATAGATACAATGTTTTTCAAAAAAACGACGAAAAGAGAACAAGCCAATGCACAAAAAGCAGCAGGATCGGCGTTTGTTTTTTATCTTCTAGCATTAGGAGGACATGCGTCTTACGCTTTTTTTCAAGGTGAGAGTACACCTGTGACTTTTGTGATTTTAATGACAGGTCTTCTTGTGTTTTTCACCGCAGATTGGCTATACAACAAAAAACATTCATAAAAAAGAAGCCCTCTGATGAGAGCTTCTTTTTTATTTTAGGCTTTTATATTGGCCTTTTAAATTTTTACGAATGTATTGAATGATTTTGCGCAGTTCGTTGGCGTGCGGTCTGCCAAATGGACTTGTTTGTCTTTGTTGATAGAGGACTTGGCCTTTTTCATTTAATAAGAAGTAGGCGGGTTCTCCGTGCACCCCATGATCTTCATATGGGGCATCTTCCCCGTGATAGAAGACTTCATAGGCTTTCAATGATGTGAGGTCTTGGTCAGACATGATGGGGAAAGAAAGTCCCTCTTTGTCTGCAAATTCTTTCAAGTCTTCAGGATTATCCGTTGAGATCGTCATTAAGTGAATATCCTTTTCTTGAAAATAGGATTGCTGTTTTTCCAGCTCTTTTAATTCTTCGACACATACTGGGCACCATGATCCTCTAAAGAAAACGATAAGGTGCCAGCTTTGATGCTCCTCTAAATGTTTGTAAAACTCAATGTGATCGCCCTGCACTGTTGGCAGTGAAAAATCGGGCATTTTGTCTCCTAATTTAAATGAACTCATCCTATGCTTCCTCCTTTTTCAATCACCATGCTGTTTGTTTCTTGTATAACCAATATTGGTCGGAATCAAACGTTTCTGTGTGCTGGATTGGGCAATAGCCATTGATTGAATGAAGGCGCTTTCGGATTTAGGCGATGTAACATAAGATATCAAATCCGACACTTTTTTTAAAAAAATGTCGAAAAACGTATTGCCATATGTAATTACTCTATGATATTATAAATCTCGTTGTTGCAAAGGTCTCTGAAACTTGTTAGGATGCGATGTTCCAGCTTTTTTAAAGCGATTGGTTTGACGCAGTACAACTTCTTCAGAATTACTTTTCACAAACCGAGAGCCATTAGCTCAGTTGGTAGAGCATCTGACTTTTAATCAGAGGGTCGAAGGTTCGAGTCCTTCATGGCTCACCATGTTTTGGCCCGTTGGTCAAGCGGTTAAGACACCGCCCTTTCACGGCGGTAACACGGGTTCGAATCCCGTACGGGTCATTGATTTACTTTAGCGTTAAGCTAATTTTTCCTCACTTGCTTGAAGGAGCACCACGATTGCTTTTTCGGGCAAGTTACTGAGGTCCGGTAGTTCAGTTGGTTAGAATGCCTGCCTGTCACGCAGGAGGTCGCGGGTTCGAGTCCCGTCCGGACCGCCATTTATACAWATKMATCTTTTGAYGATGGCTCGGTAGCTCAGTTGGTAGAGCAACGGACTGAAAATCCGTGTGTCGGCGGTTCGATTCCGTCCCGAGCCACTTCCAAACGCATCTGCAATCGCAGGTGCGTTTTTATTATGAAAAGAAGGCATAAAAAGGGAGAAGCCGGACCTAGGTAGGGCCCGGCTCCATAAGAAGAAGACGTTACATGTATATAGACGTTTGGTGACTGGAAAAGTTTCAATAAAAAAGGAAAAAGTCATCAAATCTTTTGGGTGAAGTTCTTCTATCCAACGTTTACTAGCAAAGAAAGCCGTTATTATTTTTATCTTTGCCTCTTAAAACGTTATAATAGACAGTGAGCCTTTTTTTCGTAAATGAAGAAGGCGTAATGAGACATGCAAAATGGAATGACATAGATGCTAAAAATGCAGGAGGAAATCACAATGGAAAAAAAGATTCTTGTCGTAGATGATGAAAAGCCGATTGCGGATATATTGGAATTTAACTTAAGAAAAGAGGGCTACGAGGTTCATTGTGCGTATGACGGAAATGAAGCCCTTGAAATGGTAGAAGAAATTAAGCCAGACATTATTTTGCTCGACATTATGCTGCCGAACAAAGATGGCGTTGAAGTATGCCGTGAAGTGAGAAAGAAATATGACATGCCGATTATCATGCTGACAGCAAAAGACTCTGAAATCGATAAAGTCATTGGTCTTGAGCTTGGTGCAGACGATTATGTCACAAAGCCATTCAGTACACGCGAGCTGCTTGCACGTGTAAAAGCAAATTTAAGAAGACAGACGGCTGCTCCGCAATCAGAGGAAGAATCTGAATCAAATGATATCGAGATTGGTTCACTTGTGATCTACCCAGATGCGTATGTCGTGTCTAAGCGTGACGAAACGATTGAGCTAACGCATCGTGAGTTCGAATTGCTTCATTACTTAGCGAAACATATTGGACAAGTCATGACACGTGAGCACTTACTGCAAACGGTTTGGGGCTACGATTACTTCGGGGATGTCCGTACAGTAGACGTGACAGTCCGCCGTCTTCGTGAAAAAATTGAAGACAACCCTAGCCACCCGAGCTGGATCGTAACAAGACGAGGCGTCGGCTATTATTTAAGAAACCCAGAGCAGGACTAAGATTCTTATGAGTAAAGTAGGTTTTTTTCGCTCGATTCACTTTAAATTGACCTTGATTTATGTGCTGCTGATCATTGTCGCCATGCAGATCATTGGCGTGTACTTTGTGAAGCAGCTAGAGCAGTCCTTAATTAATTCCTATGATAATTCCTTGAATCAGCGAATCTACTCGTTATCGTATTACCTAGAACAAGATTCATCGAAAAGCAAGGCAGAATTAAAAGAGGATGCTCAAAAGATATTAAACGATTTTAACAACAAAGATGAGTCTAATGAAATTTCTGAAGTCAGCTATATTGACGAAAGCAGAGAGGTCATTGCCTCTGTGAATAACGGCAGTCAAGAGATTGCCGGGAAGAAAATCACAGATCAAATCATTAGCCGTATTTTCGCGGTTGGCAAAGACTACGAGAAAAAATTCTATGACCCAGAATCGAATAAACGAGTCCGCATATCAGCGACAGCCGTGAAAAATGAGAATCAAGAAACCGTTGGTGTCATTTATGTGGTCTCATCCATGGAAAGTGTTTTTAACCAAATGCGAACGATCAACACCATTTTGGCGACGGGTACACTCATCGCACTTGGGACGACCGCTCTACTTGGTATATTCATATTCAGAACCATTACACACCCAATTTCGGATATGAGAAAGCAAGCGATCGAGCTCGCCAAAGGGAACTTTTCCAGAAAGGTTCGGAAGTATGGACATGATGAGATTGGTCAGCTAGCGACGACATTTAACCATTTGACGAGAGAGCTGGAGGAAGCGCAGCTGATGACAGAGGGTGAGAGGAAAAAGCTTTCTTCTGTTATCGCCTATATGACCGATGGCGTCATTGCCACAAATCAAAATGGGGCCATTATTCTATTAAACAGCCCGGCACTAGAACTTTTGAATGTTTCACGTGAAACAGCTCTAGAGATGCCGATTACATCCTTGCTTGGCTTAGAAGAAACTCATACATTTGAAGATTTAGTCGAAAATCAAGACTCCATGCTGCTAGAAATTGAACGTGAAGATCAGCTGTCTGTTTTGCGTGTGAATTTCTCAGTGATTCAGAAAGAGCATGGGAAAATTGATGGTTTAATTGCAGTCATTTATGACGTAACCGAGCAGGAAAAAATTGATGCGGAACGTCGTGAATTCGTGGCGAACGTATCGCATGAGCTACGCACACCGCTTACGACAATGCGAAGCTATCTTGAGGCACTCGCTGAAGGTGCGATTGGTGATAAAGAGCTTGCGCCAAGGTTCCTCAGTGTCACGCAAAATGAAACAGAGCGCATGATTAGACTTGTGAATGACCTGCTCCAGCTGTCTAAGTTCGACAGCAAGGATTATCAATTCAATCGTGAGTGGACGAATTTTATCAGGTTTATCTCGCTCGTCATTGATCGTTTTGAAATGACGAAGGAGCAGCATGTCGATTTCATCCGCAACTTGCCGCAGCGTGAAATATATGTGGAAATTGATCAAGATAAAATCACTCAGGTGCTCGATAATATCATTTCCAATGCTATGAAATACTCGCCAGAGGGTGGACACATTACGTTCACTGTCGATTTGGATGAGGAGCAAGGTCTTGTGTTATTCAGTGTCAAAGATGAAGGAATCGGTATTCCGAAGAAGGATATGGATAAAATCTTTGAACGTTTTTATCGAGTGGATAAGGCAAGAACAAGAAAACTTGGCGGAACCGGCCTAGGTCTTGCGATTGCAAAAGAAATGGTTCAGGCTCATGGCGGAGATATTTGGGCTGACAGCATTGAAGGAAAAGGAACAACGGTAACCTTTACCCTTCCGTACAATGAAGAACAAGAGGATGATTGGGATGAAGCGTGAGACCTTTAAAACCATTATATTGACAATCCTAATTGCGATCAGTCTTGTGTTTACGTGGAATATTTGGATGTTCCAGCCCGTCATGCAGGATCAGGCGGATGCCGGCACACAGGTCGTGGAAACGAAGAAGATTTCAAGCGACGAGCCTCGGAGTCTCATTGATGTCGTGAAGCCGCGTGAGATGTTCATCCATTCCAATGGAGAGCATTTCAAAGTGGATCAAAAGGAACTCTTCCAAAACTTTTGGAATGATGTGAGCCTGTGGGATGTCAAAGAGATTACTGATGTGTCGGACCAATATTCCGAGCAGAAATTTAAGAATTTCTTCTATGGACGCGAGGGGCAAGGCAAAACATTGGATCTTGTGTTCAATGATCCGATTCCGATTGATATTTTCCAAGCGCTGTTTAAATGGCCGAATAAATCCATTGAATACAACTCGTTTGACCGGATGATTGTGCCGTTCGCTCAGCCGGATAAGGCCAATAAGAAAGTTTATTTGGTTTCATACAGCAAGGAATCGGTGCTTGAGCTAACGATTGAATCTGCCAACTATCGTAATTTGATGGATAGTATTGCAGCCGCTCAAAACGAGATGCCGCGCTATGATCTTTATACTTTCTCTACAAATTCAAAACGAGATTTCCTTCTGCCGCAGAAGCAAAAGCAGCTTGAAGCGAAAATGTTCTTTATCGAAACGATTAAGACAAGCAAATTCAAGGACGCTTTGTTTACAGACCCAAGTCTAGTTGGGGAGGAGTCTAATTTAAACCGGACGGTGTATACAGATGGAACGAGTCGTCTTGAAGCAAATCAAAAAGACCACCGCATCCAATATCAGCATCGTAATATCAATTCTAGTACCGTATTCCAAACGGGAGATTTGATCAAGCGAAGCGTGAAGTATTTCAATGATACCGGAAGTTTTACCGATAATTATCAATACTTCGGCATTAACAGCAACCAGCAGCTGTCCTTTAATATGTTTATGGATGGACTGCCGATCGTCAACAGCACAAAACATCCATTTGGTATGACATCACTTGAAGTGCAATGGGCGAATGATGACATCTTGAGTTATAAGCGTCCAAACTACATTCTCGGCAACAAAGCGAGTCAGAGTGAACAGGTCAAACTGATGAATGGGACAGAGCTGAAAAACTTGATCATCAAGCAGACGAAGTATGATGATTTAGAGAAAATTGAACAGATTTTCCCTGCCTATCAAGCGACATCCACGGCATCAGATCAAGATCAAGCGATGTTTGTTTGGCTAGAGCCAGTATGGTGTATGAAATATAACGGAAAAACCGTCATTTTATCGAATGATTTGCTGACAGAGGGGAGCGAGAATCATGGAGTGGAATAAGACCAAAACGATCTTTATCCTAGCCTTTCTCGTTCTCGATATCTTTCTAGGTTTTCAATACTTTGAAAAGCGATCGACCGATCATTTTGCGATTATCGAAAAAACAGATACGCTGGAAGAAATGAAGGCAGACGGAATCAAATATGGCAATCTATCAGATGAAGCGAAGATTGGATACCGCATTACAGCTGAGAAAAAGCAATATACGAAAAAGGATGTCGACGGATTAGCTGATCAAAAGACGAAAAGCACATTCCCGAAAACCGAGAAAGATGATCCTGTCACCCTGCTTGAAATGACCTTCAATAAACCAGTTGCATTGCCGAAAAAAGATATGAAAACAGCAGCGACCAATCTTGTGAGCCAGCGTTTACTGGATGGTAAGAATTATAAGCTCTGGAGCATCGATGAAGAAACAGGTGAAATCGTCTTTTTCCAAACGTATAAAGGAAAATACATCTTCCAAGAAGGTCTTGATGACACCGAAACTATTGGGAAGATCACATTGGATGTGAACGATCAAAACGAGGTCGTCTCGTATCGGCAGTCGATGGTGACATCGATTAATGAAGTGAGAAAAGAAACCCTTGTCCCAGCGCTTGAAACGGTGAAGGACTTATATACACAAAATATGCTGAGCCAAAACACGACAGTGAAAAAAGTGGAGCTTGGCTACTACACGCAATACCCAGGTGCAAGCACTCAAGTCATGGTTCCTGTATGGCGAGTAGAGATTGAAGGCGTGGCAACTGGTTCAAAGAAAAAGACAGAAGAAGAATATTTGATCAATGCCATTGATGGCTCAACACTTGATCATATAGAGAAAGAAGACAAATCTTCATTGGAGTGAGAGAACATGAGCTTGCAGTTCAGTGTACTAGCGAGCGGAAGTACGGGGAACGCTTTTTATTTAGAAACAGACGAGCATGCTTTTTTAGTAGATGCGGGCTTAAGCGGCAAACAGATGGTAGAGCTGCTTGGTCAAATCGACCGAAAGCCAGAAGACTTGGACGGAATTTTTGTCACACACGAGCACTCAGATCATATTAAAGGACTTGGTGTGATGGCAAGAAAGTACAAGCTTCCTGTCTATGCAAATGCGAAAACATGGAAGGCGATGGAGTCACATATTGGGAAAGTGGATACGGAGCAGAAATTCCACTTTGATATGGAGACGGTTCAATCATTCGGCGGTCTCGATGTTGAATCATTTGGCGTATCACATGATGCGGCAGAGCCCATGTTTTACGTATTCCATTATGGCGGGCGTAAACTTGCCCTTATGACGGATACAGGCTATGTGAGTGACCGGATGAAAGGGATTATTAAATCAGCCAATACGTTCGTATTTGAGAGCAACCATGATGTCGGCATGCTGCAAATGGGGCGCTACCCATGGAGCATTAAACGCAGAATTTTGAGCGATGTCGGACACGTATCCAATGAAGATGCAGCTCTTGCTATGACAGACGTGATTGGAGACGCCACCTCACGCATTTATTTGGCCCACTTGAGTCAAGACAACAACATGAAGGACTTAGCCCGTATGGCGGTCCAGCAGACGCTTGAAATGAAGGGCTTTGTTGTAGGGGATGGCTTTGATTTATATGATACGGACCCGAAAAAAGCAACCCCACTTTGCGCCGTATGATTTTTACAATCGTATGATTAAGATAAGAGCTTCTTACCAACACTATATACATCATCTATTCACTGAAAGGAAGGAAACATAGTGGATTATCGCGATGTAGAGTGGAAGCCGAGACGAAGCAGAAAAGGATATTTCCTATCTGGTCTGATCGGTGTATTGGTAGGAGCTTTTTTAATGGGATTCTTTTTCCCCTATGTGTCTGGACAGAGCGGCAGCCCCTTTGGCTGGCAGTCAGCTGGAGACCAGCAGGCATCAGATGGCCCTTTAAAGACCGTCAATGTGAACGTGAATGATGCGGTCACAAAAGTGGTATCGAGTATGTCGGATACAGTTGTCGGCGTCATTAACATTCAAAAGTCGAGTTTTTGGGAAGAAGGCGGTGAAGCAGGCAGCGGGTCAGGTGTGATTTATAAAAAAAAGGGAGACATCTTTTATATCGTGACCAACCATCATGTCATCAAAGGCGCAAACCAGCTTGAAGTGAGCCTTCAGGACGGGACAAGGATCGGGGCAAATCTTGTCGGCAGTGATCAGCTGATGGATTTAGCGGTACTCACGGTCAAAAGTGATAAGATCAAGAAAACCGCCGCCTTCGGCAATTCAGACCATGTCAAACCAGGTGAGCCGGTCATCGCCATCGGAAATCCATTAGGCCTTGAATTTGCTGGCTCCGTCACACAAGGTGTGATTTCTGGAACAGAGCGTGCGATCCCTGTTGATTCTAATGGTGATGGACAGACGGATTGGAATGCGGAAGTTTTGCAAACGGATGCCGCCATTAATCCTGGGAACAGCGGCGGAGCCTTGATTAATATGGACGGCAAAGTGATCGGCATCAATTCAATGAAGATTGCTGAGTCAGAGGTGGAAGGGATTGGGCTGTCTATTCCTGCGAATCTGGTGATCCCTGTCATAGGGGATTTAGAGCGCTATGGAGAGGTGAAGCGTCCGTACCTTGGTGTTGGGATGAAATCACTAGCAGATATTGCGAGCTATCATTGGCAGGAAACGTTAAAACTGCCATCAAAGGTCACAACCGGAGTCGTCGTGATGAGTGTCGAGCCTTTGTCTCCAGCAGGGAAAGCAGGGTTAAAAGAGCTGGATGTCGTGACGTCGTTTGACGGCAAGGAAGTACAAAACATCGTCGATCTGCGTAAATATCTTTATCAAAAGAAAGTAGGCGACAAGGTAAAGGTGCAATTTTACCGAAGCGGAAAGAAAAAATCAGTCGAGATCAAACTCTCCCAAACCGATCAGTTCGGTGGCTAGCCAGTTCCTATAAGGGACTGGCTTTTTTTACATGCCCGGCATATGATAAAGAAAAGGGGGAGATACGATTGGTCACATTACTACCAATGTCGCAAACAGATTATGACGTCTTGATAGAGAAGGCCATTAAGCGGTACGCAGAAGAAAAGGTACACGCAGGGACATGGAATCAGGAAGAAGCGCAAAAGAATGCAGAGGAACAATTTGACCGGCTGCTTCCTGAAGGACTTCAGACAGAAGATCATGAGTTGTGGACCATCTTACATGGAGAAGAAGCCATTGGATGGGTATGGCTTTGCTATGATCCAGATCATCCCCAGCATGAAGGCTTTATTTATAATTTTATTTTGTTTGAAGCGTATCGAGGAAAAGGGTTGGCAAAACAGGCCATGGCGGCATTAGAAGAGCAGGCAAAGTCATTAGGTGTGAAGAAACTATCGCTGCATGTCTTTGCCCATAATCAAATCGCCCGCTCACTTTATGAGAAAACGGGATTTGCTGAGACTGGGATTTACATGAGTAAACCTTTATAAAAAAAGAGAAGTACCGTGCAGAGAGCGTACGGTACTTTTTTATGTGGACATCATGGCATCTTGCGCCGTGACTCGGTATAGGTCGACTTTGCATTTCACAAACGCACGGATGATGGCTGGGACTTGAGCTTCTGAACGAATCAACAATGAGGTCTCGTCATCTCTGATCACAAGGTCTGTTCCCACACTTTGTAAGTACTGCGTGAGAACAGGCTTCACCTCATCATCAATCCATGCATGCTTGAAGGTGGCACGAATGGTTGAGGACGTGATGGTTTTCTCTTGAGGATGAGTACTTGAGGACACGACTTTTCCTTCAGATATGAAAGCTGTTTTGGTACAAATAGGTTGGGTGAACCTTGGCTCGTCTGCTGTTAAAAAGACGGTTTTTCCTTCGAATTTTAACGATTCAATCACCCGCTGGATATGTAAGATAGAATCTGCATCAATATCCGCAAAAGGCTCATCAAGTAAAATAAAGTCAGGCCGATGAGCGATGGCCTGAGCCATTCCGAGCCGCTTCTTCATCCCAGGTGTAAAGGCACCGACTTTCTCTTGATGATAACGATGTAAGCCAACAAATTCGAGTAATTCTTCATAATAGCTCGTTTTCTGGCGAGTACCCGTAATTTTCGATAAATAGGCAATATGCTCAATAGCAGTCAGCCCTTCATATAAATCTGTATATTCAGGCAGAACACCGATATGATGACGTACTTTTTTTAACGACGTCATGTTCATCATGATAAACGTGCCAGAGGTGGGGCGGGAGATCCCTGTAATGATATTAAAAAAGGTCGTCTTACCAGCATCCTTCGGTCCAATGAGGCCGAAGATATCCCCTTGATGGATATCAAGATCAATATGATCTATTGCGACTTTTGTCCGATATTTTTTTGTCAGCCCTTTTGTGTGAAGCACTTAGACATCCCTCCTCTGAAACAGTAGTGCAGTTCCAACGAGTAAGACAACAGTCAATGCGGCATTCATCAGCACATAGGTCAGCGGTTCACTCCAGCGCGCATAATAATAAGGCGTCACGTATTGGAACCAGTGAATCAACCGTTCTGAAGAAAGAACAGACATCATGCTCATGATTGGAAATAGAAAGGAAAACAACATGCCAACAAACATCGATTTCTGTGGTGTTGGAAAGAGCATGGACAAAAACAAAGCACAGGAGATGCCGACACTGATAAACGTTAATATTTTTAAGGCATCAGAGAACAGAAAACGATGTGAAATCACCATATTTAATATATATGTGGTCATAATGCAACTGAGCCAAAACAGCATCAGCCCAAGATATTTCCCGATGACAATGTTTAAACGGGTCGTTTTGCTGACGAGAAAACGAATGGTTTTCAAATGAATTTCGCGGCTCAAAATATCATGAGATAATAAAAAAATAAGGAAGAAACCAAATAACGAAATCACTAGTTCATTCCCAATGGAATAAGGGTCCTTTGCCTGTTCCCACTTCCCTTGATAAGCAGCTATAAATGGAAGACTTGATACAAAAGTAGATAAAATGAAAATAATAACAATTGTTAAGATGGATTTTGTGCTTTTGAAGAGCTGCTTAAATTCATTCATACAGATGGTCCACACAAACTGTACCTCCCTTCATCTTTATTATACCGCTAGAAAAGAAAGACACCATATCTCGCTCTTTAACATTTGCTTAAATTTTATAAAAAAGAAGACTCTTCCAGAACAGTTAACTCATTTTTAAAAATGTTCAGAAAAATATCTTGATTTATCAAAAAACATCATGTATGATAGCTTTAATTCAAGATAGTTAAACAGGCAATGACGAGAGAAAGTACAATCATCAATTTTTCCACAGAGAGCTTCGGCAGCTGAAAAGAAGCAAAAATAATGATTCGAAAAATGGTCTCTGAGCCTCGTGCTGAACATATCCATGATATTAGTAGGTGACGACGAGAGTTGGTACTCGTTATCAAAACCACAGTATATGAGCCAAATTGGAGCTTTGTACTTGTAGAGGCTGTTTAGCGCGAGCAAACAGTAAATAAAGGTGGTACCACGAGACAAATACCTCGTCCTTATGATTCATAGATAAGGATGGGGTATTTTTTATTGTCCACTTTTTTTTCATACAAATGTTCAAATGTTCCACGTGAAACACCACAACCATTTTTTCAAATGAAAGGGAGATTAACATGAGTGAACATGCATTGGTTTTACAATCAGATTTCGGTATTGATGATGGAGCGGTCAGCGCAATGTACGGCGTAGCCAATACAGTGAGCAACGGCATCCGCATTTTTGATTTAACTCACAACATTCCCCAATATGACATTTGGGAAGCGTCTTATCGCTTGCTTCAGACGGTTACATATTGGCCGGAAGAAACGGTATTTGTCTCCGTTGTTGATCCAGGCGTTGGATCAGAGCGAAAGAGCCTTGTCGTCAAAACAACAAGCTCACACTACATCATCACACCTGATAATGGGACACTTACGCATGTCGCACAGGATATTGGCATCGTGGAGGCTCGGTATTTAGATGAAACCATCAACCGTCTGCCGAAGTCAGGAAAATCACATACATTCCATGGTAGAGACATTTACGCCTATACAGGCGCGAGAATTGCTTCAGGTGTGATTTCTTTTGAAGAGGTCGGGCCAAAGGCGAATATAGAGGACATTATTCACCTTCCAGTCGTACAAGCTTATGCGGAAGAAGAAGTGATCACAGGGACGATTGATATTTTAGATGTGCGGTTCGGAAACCTATGGACAAACATTCATCATACGTTATTTGAACAGCTTTCAATCAATTATGGGGATGCAATAGAAGTTACCATTGCCAACGGGCCAAAAAATGTGTATAAAAATATCATGACCTATGGACGATCTTTTGCCGATTTAAAGGTAGGCGAACCACTCGTATATGTCAATTCACTCGATCATTTAGGCGTGGCGATCAATCAAGGGTCATTTGCAAAGGCTTATAACATCGGTACAGGCACAGGCTGGCGCCTTTCGATTCGCAAAGCTCCGCGCATTATATACGAATAAGAGGAGGAAACATCATGGCAGGTAAACAACTTTCAACGAAAACTGTCGTTGCCATCGGAATTGGCGCAGCCGTCTTTGTCATTTTAGGACGCTTCGTCTCCATTCCAACTGGGATTCCGAATACACAAATTGAAACATCGTACGCGTTCCTTGCGTTAATGGCCGTGCTATTTGGTCCTGTTGCAGGCGCATTGATTGGATTTATTGGTCATCTCATTAAAGATGCCACCACATTTGGACCTTGGTGGAGCTGGATTATCGTTTCGGGTGTTGTTGGTTTATTGATCGGCCTCATTTCGAACCGTTTAAAAGTAGAAGAGGGCGACTTTGGCTGGAAAAAAATCACGCTCTTCAACGCCGTCCAAGCCGGCGCACAAGCATTAGGCTGGTTTGTCATTGCGCCGGTACTCGACATTGTGATCTATGCAGAACCTGCAAATAAAGTGTTTGTTCAAGGCATCGTAGCAGGAATCTCAAACATCATCACAGTCGGTGTACTAGGCACCATCATCATTGCGGCTTATGCGAAAACAAGAAGCAAAAGCGGCAGTCTATCGAAAGAAACATCATGAAGCAAGGTGGAACACATAAATGAAGAAACCGATGATTCAATTCGAACATTTCGGATTCAAGTATCGCAGTCAGGCAGAACCAACATTGAAAGATATCAACCTGACCATCTATGAAGGAGAAAAAGTCCTCATCGCAGGCCCGTCTGGATCGGGAAAAAGCACACTAGCCCATTGTATCAATGGGCTAGTTCCTGCGTCTTATAAAGGTTCTATGGAAGGAAGTCTTCACATCGGCGGGAAAAATGCAGAGAAAGAGAACATTTTCTCTCTTTCACAGCTCGTCGGAACGGTACTGCAAGATCCTGATGGACAATTTATCGGGCTGACCGTTGGAGAAGATATCGCGTTCACACTAGAAAATGATCAAGTCGCACGCGAAGAAATGAAAACACGTGTCGAGAAAGCGGCAAAATTAACAGAGGTAGACGGCAAACTGGCATCATCCGTGCATGAGCTGTCAGGCGGTCAAAAACAACGTGTCGCCATCGCAGGCGTACTTGTCAACGATGTCGACATTTTGCTGTTTGATGAACCACTGGCAAGCCTTGATCCCGCAACAGGTAAAGAAGTGATCGATCTCATTGACCGTCTGCAAAAAGAAACGAAAAAAACGGTCGTGATGGTGGAACATCGATTGGAAGACGTCCTCTTCCGCCATGTCGACCGCATCATCGTTGTCAATGACGGCACGATTGCAGCGGATATGACACCAGATGAATTGCTCGCCTCAAATGTATTAGAAGCGGCGTATTTACGTGAGCCTTTATATGTGAGAGCGATGAAATATGCAGGAATTCCGATTGCAGCAGGAGATCAGATCGCTAATTTACAGCATCTCACCTTAAATGACGAGGCAAAAGAGAAAATCGAACAATGGATGGAAGCATCTGAGCCATCAGTCGAGCAGAATGCAGCGCCGGATTTACTAGAAGTGCGTGAGCTGAGCTTTGATTATCCGACAAGACCAAACACGCTGAGCAACATCTCTTTTACCGTCAAAAAAGGAGAAATGATCAGCATCGCCGGTGCCAATGGCGCAGGCAAGACGACACTATCCAAGGTGCTCTGCGCATTTGAAAAGCCAACAAAAGGGACAATCCTTTTAAATGGCGATGACATCACAGGAGACACCATCAAACAGCGCTCCGAACGAATCGGTGTCGTCATGCAAAACCCAAATCAAATGATTTCAAAACAAATGATTTTTGATGAAGTAGCACTCGGTCTCGTTTTAAGAGGCGTGAAGGAAGACGACATCAAAGAACGAGTGGAGCGAGTCTTAAAAGTATGCGGACTGTATCCATTTCGAAATTGGCCGATCTCAGCCCTCAGCTTTGGACAGAAAAAGCGCGTCACCATTGCATCCATTCTTGTGTTAGAACCAGAAATCATCATTTTAGATGAGCCAACGGCCGGTCAAGATTTTAGACATTACACAGAGATGATGACGTTTTTAGAGCAATTAAATCAGCAGGGCGTCACGATTTTGATGATCACCCATGATATGCATTTGATGCTCGAATACACAACAAGAACCATTGTCATTTCAAATGGAGAAAAAATCGCAGATGATACACCAGCCAAAGTGCTGACAGATCAGCTGCTAGTCCAAAAGGCGAGCTTAAAAGAAACGTCGCTGTATGAACTGGCGCTAAAAGCAGACTGGCCGAATCCAAATGAACTCGTGGATCGCTTCATTGAGGTTGACAGAAAGGAACGAATGACATGGCTGTAGACATGCTGTCTTATATCGATCGCCCATCGCCAATTCACCGGCTGACAGGGGCAACCAAACTCATTTGCTTTATCCTCTGGTCATCCGCAGCGATGCTCACATATGATACAGGCGTATTAGTGTTTATGCTAGTTGCCAGTATCGTGTTCTTTCAGCTATCAAACGTACGATTTCGTGATATCTCTTTCGTAGTGATTGTCTTGGCGATTTTTCTTGTCATCAATAACATCGCCATTTACGTCTTTGCGCCTCAGCAAGGTGTCGCCATCTATGGAGCGAAGCACGAGCTGTTTCACATTGTAGGCTGGTACAATGTCACACTTGAACAGCTTTTCTATCAATTGAACATTACACTGAAATACGTGACCGTGATGCCAGCGGCGCTTTTATTTATCGTGACAACAAATCCAAGTGAATTCGCCTCATCGCTCAGCAGAATCGGGGTCAGCTACCGGATTTCGTATGCGGTAGCGATTGCTCTGCGCTACATCCCAGATATTCAGCGTGATTTTCGAACGATTGCCATTTCTCAGCAAGCAAGAGGCATTGATTTATCGAAGAATGAAAAACTGGGAAAACGGATTAAAAATGCGCTGTCGATTGTGATGCCGCTGATTTTCTCCAGCCTAGAGCGGATTGAAACGATCAGCAATGCGATGGAATTGCGCGGGTTTGGAAAGCATAAAAAGCGCACATGGTTTACGGCGAAAGACTTTCAAAAAGCAGACTATGCGGCGTTAATCTTTGTTGGAACGGTACTGATTGTGTCGCTAGTGATTACATTTGTTAGAGGAACGAGATTTTATAATCCATTTTTATAGGAAGGAGCCTTCACAGGAGTGGAGGCTTTTTTATTTGGTTTGTGGATAAAAGGTGTGGAAAATGGTAAAAGACTATTAACATGTGAATAAATCGGTTATATTGAACAATGAGCGAAACACATGTGAATAACCAAACAACATATTGGAGGAATTAGAAACTTATGAACAAATCACTTTATGCTTGTGCAGAACATATAGAAACCGTACTAGACATGTACATAGATGATCACGAAACACCGCCAGAATTCAGAAAAATCGAACATACACACAGCTTATCCACAACCTGTGAATTGTGCGATGAACCTGCAATATATATAGTGGGGAACGAATGATCGGACACAAAATACACAAATTTTATCCACAATTGTTGATAACTTATATGAATAACTTGTTCTTAAGGTGGGGATGACCTGTGAATATATCAATTATCACAGTAGGAAAATTAAAAGAGAAATATTTAAAGCAAGGCATAGCCGAATACACAAAACGATTACAGGCATACGCAAAAATCGAGATCATTGAGCTCGCAGACGAAAAAGCACCCGAGAATCTCAGCGAGCAAGACATGAAAATCATCAAAGACAAAGAAGGCGAACGCATCCTAAGCAAAATCAACCCAGACGCCCACGTCATCGCCCTCGCCATCGAAGGAAAAATGAAAAGTTCCGAAGAATTAGCCGATACAATAGATAAGCTGGCAACATACGGAAAAAGTAAGGTGTGTTTTGTCATAGGCGGATCCCTTGGGTTAAGCGATGCTGTCATGCAGCGTGCGAATGAGAAACTGTCGTTTTCGAGGATGACGTTCCCGCATCAGTTGATGAGATTGGTGTTGGTGGAGCAGATTTATCGGGCGTTTCGGATTGTGCGGGGGGAGCCTTATCATAAGTAGATGAGGTTTACCCTATATAAAATAGCTTTTTCATTTGAAAGAAATATATTTGGGAGGAATATTGTGGCTAATCATCAATTGATAGAGAATAAAGTGGAGAAACTGTTGGATTGGGCTTATGAAAAGTCTATAAATGGATTGCCAGGGACGGATACAGCATATGAACTTGCCGAAAATTTTATGTCCAAGCATCATTCAACAGATAAAGCTATTAATAGTCTAGTTCGCTGGCAAAATGTTAAATGTACAACAAGTGGATTTTTAAGTGGGTTAGGAGGGGCAATTACCTTACCAGTAGCCATTCCAGCCAATCTAGCTTCAGTTATTTATGTACAAATGAGAATGATTGCTGCCATCGCTCATATGCGAGGATATGATTTAAAAGATGACCAAGTAAAAACATTTGTGTTTGTATGTTTAACAGGTCAAGCGGCATCAGATATACTAAAACAAGTTGGAATTAAAGCAGGTGAAAGAATTGCAAAACAGGCTATAAAGAAAATATCTGGGGAAGTTATTAAATCAATAAATCAAAAAGTAGGTTTTAGATTAGTAACTAAATTCGGAGAAAAAGGTGTTGTTAACTTAGGTAAGGTTGTACCTATAGTCGGAGGTTTTATTGGAGGAACAGTAGACGGGATTGGTACAAATATTATAGGGAAAACAGCTAAGAAGCTATTTGTTTCTTAGGTTGAGAGAAAAATTCATTTTTTAAAAGAGGTTTTTAAATGAATATTTCAACTCTACTATCTATAAAATATCCATTTGATAAATGAGGTATAAGGGAATCCAAGGTGAATAGCATTCTTAGTAATGAATTGCACAGATTCATAAAGGAGAAGAGAATAATTAAATCATTTGTTATTACTTTTATCTTATTACCCTCATTATTAGGAGCTGCATTGGCATTCACTGTAGAAATACTTCCTCTTATATGGAGTATCATTACACAAAAAAGGAACGAGCCTAGCTTTTAAAGATTTAGTCATTACATTAGTTTTAGGCTATATCTCATGTACCTGGTGTATATTCTATATAAAGTAATTATTCATAAATTTGTTAAAAGTAAAAAACCCAATTTAAATTATATAGATACCAATATGTCGAAAGAATGGATCTAAAAGCTTTTAGAGTTAGTGGTTATATATTAAAGCTTTTGCACCTTAATTAAAAAGGATAAATTTGTTGACTAGTTATGAAAATTTACATATATGAAGTGTAAGTATCGAAAGGAGAATATATGTGGCTACCACAATAGAAGTGAATAAACAGAGCGTTAAACAGTTATTAGAAACAGGGAAAGTGAACAAGTTTATTATCCCTGAGTATCAACGTCCCTATGCGTGGTCAGCTGAGCAAATCCAGACACTTTTTGATGATTTAGTGGAGTATACGAAAAATGGTAGTGAAAGTACTTATTTTCTTGGAACGATTGTTTCGTTCCAAAATGAGAATAATGAACAAGAGATTATAGATGGTCAACAGCGTATCACTTCTCTATTTTTGTTGCTTCGTGCACTTTACTCGAAGTTGGATTCAATGGCTCAGATGAAAGAAGTGGAAAATTTCAAGAGACAAATTGAATCAGCTCTATGGGAGCAGGATGAGCTCACTGCAGAAGTTAATTTTAAAAAACCCCTATTTGAATCTAGGGTCATAAGGGATGAGGGGAACAAAACATTTTTTAGCATTCTGGCTGACGGTATGATTGAGGAAGATGCGAGGGATAATTATTCATTGAACTACAGGCTATTTTTAAAATTAATAGATGGATTTAATTTGAATGAGCCTCTTTTGTTTTATAAATTCATCCTAAATGTTTTAAACAAGGCAATTTTACTCCCCATTACTGCTGATTCCCAAGATACGGCTTTAACTATTTTCTCGACTTTAAATGATAGAGGGCTTGCGCTATCTGATGCAGATATTTTCAAAGCGAAAATATATAATCATTTGGATAGTGAAGGAAAAGCAAATTTTATTGAAGAATGGCAGCAACTCGAAGAAGACGCTGGAAATGCAAAAGAAAGTATTCAGAAGTTATTCTATTATTATATGTTTTATTTAAGAGCACTAGAGAACGATAGAAACACTACGACTCCTGGTATAAGAAAATACTACTCAAGAAACAACTTTGAACAGCTATATAAGAAAGAGTTAATGGATAATTTACATACAGTGGCTAACTTATGGCTTGTTATCAATAATCGTGTTGAAATTGAAGGAGAAGACTGGTCTAAGAATATTGAAGTTAAACAGGCGCTAGACGGATTATCATCATATCCAAACGAATTTTGGAAGTATCCCGTAGTGATTTATTACCTTAAATATAGGTGTACAAAAGATTTTGAAGAACAATTCCTAAAGTTCCTGAGGAAATTATTGGCTGTTTTAGCATCAAGGTATATTGTGATACCCACTATAAACGCTGTAAAACGAGGCATCTTGAATTTAAATGCAGAAATTATGAGATCGTCTACTCCAACATTTAATTTTTCTCCTGTAGATCAACAAGAATTTAAAACAAAAATTAGGACTGCTCATCGAAATACTGTGCGTATGATCTTAAAGATTATTGCTTACCAAAAGCAAAAGGATTTATTGCCTGAAAACTGGGAAATAGAACACATTCTTCCTCGCAAATGGCAATCGAGTTATTTCCCAATTAACGCTGATCGGGAAGTAAAAGAGTTAGTGGAACATATAGGGAATAAAATCCCCTTTGAGAAAAAGTTGAACATAATTGCTAGTAATGGTTATTTTAAAAAGAAGCAAGAGAGTTACGAGAAAACAAAAGTTCAGATATTATTAGACCTCTCTCATCAGTATACTGATTGGGGAATTGATCAGATTCGAGAGAGAGATTATCGAATTTCTGACGAGTTGTGGAGAATTTTAAATGATTGGGGATTAAACCAATTAGAGTTTTCAATGCAAGGTAATCAATCCCATACTCTAACTGAATAGGTATTTGATTAAGAAGTTAGTGAGTAAATAAAAGAAAATGCTATGTATTTCTCCTTGAGTGAATTTTTTTGATAAACTGCATAAAAGAGAATTGAATGTTTTGAGATTTGCAATCCCCTCATTCATTTCTTAGTTCTAAAGACAACAAAAATGTATAGGGTTATTGTCCGCCAAAGTTTTATATTAGAAGGGTATGGAGAGTTATTTATTCCTCCATACCCTATTATTTAGAATTTAGGCATTCATAACGCAGATTAACATAGATAAATAGAAAAAAGGAGACTTCCATGAGCTTCAAAGCAGACTTTAAACGTGAAATACATAACGTAATAAAAGATGTAGAAAAAGAAATAAATAAAACATGGAAAATTGAATATAAAGGGCATTCTATAGAAATTACAAACCAAATAAAAGAAGAGCAACTAATCATTGATGGTGTGACAGTTGATAAAAAACAACGAAAAAGTTTATTGACTCATATGATCCCTTATTCAAAATTGTCAGGGATATTGGAGCTTCAAGATGGTACAAAACACAAAGTGTCCGTTAAACTTGGTGGGTATATACGATTTCGTTGTATTGTGAAAGTAGATCATGAAACAGTTTTAGATGAATCAATGAAGATAGACCTTCTACCATGGGATCATAAAGAGAGAATTGTTCCCTTTATTCAACAACAAATTCAATCACATCATAAAATAGTAGACGACCGTTTACCCGATGAAGATTATTTATTTGACGAAAATGAACCACGATTGGCTCCCGGTTTATCTGATTATTATGTAGATGAACGACCTGCCCCTTTTTATGTGAAGAAACTATTGAAGCTTTTTGAAATACAACTGAATCATCCTACAAACGAAACTAGAAAAAAAACATATGAAAAAATCATTTCTAACAATATGGCGAGTCGCAACAGTGAGCTAATTGAACGATTTCAGCAAACACAATGGGCTGAATCCCGTGTACAGCAAGAAGCGTTATGGCTTCTTGAACATGCGGCACATCGGGAGGTCGTCAAATTTGCAGTCATGATACTGGGATGTACAAACTGTGAAAAATACAAAGAGCTTTTATTCACAATAGGTATGCATGAAGAATTTACTTCTTATGTCGTGTTTGCATTGAAGAATGGCACAATTCAAGGAAACGAACATGTTTGGCGTCTTGCAAAGTCCGTCGATGGATGGGGAAAGATTTCGGCTGTTGAGCAATTGGAAGCCTCGACACCAGAAATAAAACGATGGCTACTAACAAAGGGCTGCGAAAATACAATCATGAATGAATACTTAGCTTATACTTGTGCTCTTAATGGTGATCTGGAAACAGCTTTATCAGAAGATGAAATTTCCAAAGAATTATACGATGGAGCGAGTCTCATCATTCAAGCATTATTAGAAGATGAGGTTTCTATCTACGGAATCGATGAGTATTCAAATGCAAGCTCAGTTCTCTGCCGATTTATTCACCATGCTCATAAGCACTGCCAAACAATTGAGGACTTTTATCCAATATTGAAAATAAATGAGTTTTTAAATGATGAACAAGAGATTTGGGAAGACCGATTGAATGATTCATGGAAACAGGACGATTATAAGGCTATCCAGGAAGCTGTTCAACCGTTTATCAATGACAGTAGATGGCCAAAGCTTGCAACCGATTCGTTACAACAGGGTTTTAGCTCCCAAGCACTTGAAATCGCTCTCTTTTATCGTTTAGATGTGATTGAGCATCTATTTGCTTTACTTGAGAAAGATCCGACAAATAGTGAAATATACTTTGCTGTGATGGACACAAATCATCACCAGCATATTAGAGAGCTTTGTACATTTGCAGAAACACATTTATCGTTATCTAACCTCTCAGATGATGAAGTGGCTTGTCTACAATATATTGTGCAAGATTTATATGAACACGACGGTGTAGGATTGCCATTGATTCAAGCTGCACTTAGATCAGATGATGGAAATTTACAGTATCATGCTTTAAGTGTATTAAAAGAATGGTCTCCTTCGTATTCGCAGCAAGCGGCCACAAGAGAATTGATTGAACATATTGCTGTGAAGACAAAGGATAAAGAAGATCGAAAGTTAGCCAAATACTTATTAAAGAAATAGGATTCGGTTTACCTTCGCACCACGAGAATAAAATCTAAGTATTAGAAAGCAGGCACACCATGCACACCATGCACACAATCAAAAAAATAGGCCAAACCTTCTCCTACATCACACCAGTATCACTCACCGACCGCCCCATCCTAGGCATGGTCGTAGGCAATAACAAAACATTAATGATCGATGCCGGCAACTCGGAAGATCATGCGAACTATTTTATCCAAAAAACTTTAAAACACGAGAATGCCACGCCCGATATGGTGGTCCTCACGCATTGGCATTGGGATCATATTTTTGGTCTACCGGCGTTGCCTCATGCGGTTTCAGTTGCTTCTGCAAAAACCAGAAAAGAAATGGAGAAGCTTCTTCCGTTTTCTTGGTCAGATGAGGCGATTGATGAGCGGGTGAGGGAAGGAACGGAGATTGAGTTTTGCGCGAAGGCGATAAAAGAAGAATATAAGAATCATCGAGACATTCAGGTGGTTTTACCGGATGTCACGTTTGATCGTCGGATGGAGATTGATCTTGGCGGGGTCACTTGTGTTGTGCAGCATGTTGGAGGCGATCATGCCGCAGATTCAGTGATCGTGTATGTGAAAGAGGAAAAAATCCTGTTTCTTGCTGATTGCATTTATCCGAAAATGTATGCAGAAAAAGTACATTATACGGTAAAAGAAATCTTGCGTCTTCTAGATGAGTTAGATGCTTTTGATGCGGATACGTATATTCCTTCGCATCAAAGACCGTGGACAAAAGAGGAGTTTCGTCAAGAAACAGACAAGCTTCGAACGATTGCGAAATACACTGGTCTTTATGGTGGAGATCAGGAGAGAATCAAGAGTGAATATCAAACACATGTGAACAGAGAACTAAAAGAAGATGAGTTAGAGACGATCGCTTATTTTGTAAATGGTTATTAAATAATTATGGTGACTAAAACAGAAAAAGTCTCATTTGAGTGATTTTCCTCAAACGAGACTTTTTTATTTCTATGGTAACCCTACAAAGTCTTCTGCATCACGAACTGTGACAGACATCTGTTTTGCATTCATAATAATAACACAATCCCAAGTCGGCTTTATTTGCAGTTCATCATTCTCGTCAATACGGATAATCCCTTTAAATTCAACCGTTTGTTCTAGAAAAACCATTTTCTTTTCTGTATCATCTTTGACGGCTGTTAAATGTTCAGGATAGTGAACGGTCCAATCATAAAAAGTGGTTTTCTTCATAGTTCCTCCTATTTTCATTCGTACACATCTCCGAATACTTCTTTTGTTTGCCGGATTGTCAGTGATTTATTGGTTGGATCAATTGAAATGACACAATCCCAAGTAGGTTTGATTTGTAGCTCGTTGTTGTCGTCTATCCAGATGATGCTATTTAGTTCAATGGATGGCTCTAAAATAACCATTTTCTTTTCATGATGATCGGTAATCGCTGTTAAGTCTGCTTGTAAATAGATGGTCCAGTCAAAAAAAGTGATGTTTTTCATTGTTTCTCCCCTCATCTTCGCTTATATTTCCATTATAACCTGAGTGTTTTCTGAAACCATTTTTTATCAATTCTTCTATTAATAGAGAGGTTACTTACAGATGGACAACATAACTGATCTATACGACACGTTCAAAACCAAAATATCGAAATATCCAATTGAACAAAATCATTGGCAAGCCTTTAAAGATGGAACAACGATTAAACAATTAAAAGCAGGTACATGCATGATCAAGGCTGGCGATCCAGTGAAGCATGCTTATTTCTGCATAACGGGGCTCTTCCGTCTCTTCTATTTGTTACCGGATGGAAGGGAGTACAACGTGGCTTTTACGTTGGAAGATGATTTTGCTACTTCTTATGCAAGTATGATCAACGGGCAGCCTTCTTCTTATTCGATTGAAGCGATGGAGGATTCTATCGTGATTGAAATTCCGTATGATCTGCTTCAAATGTTGATGGATAGAAGTCATATGTGGGAGCGGTTTGTTCGGGTGAGTGTAGAGAGGCTGTATACGAGAAAGGAAGAGCGTGAGAGGGAACTGCTATATTTGCCGGCAATTGAGCGATATCAGGCGTTTTTATTGAAATATCCCGGGTTACATCAACGTATCGCTCAATATCATATTGCCTCATATATCGGTATTTCTCCAGTTTCGCTGAGCAGGCTGCTGCATCCTGCTGAACATTAACCTATGTTAATGCACATTCTCTAGAACTGGCGTACAATCATCACATCATAGAAGAATCGAGGGGCTTGATGATGAAATATATGATGGTTGTTTTATTAGAGTTCTATCCATCTTGGCTTGCTTTACCACGAGAGGAGCGCAGAACCCATGCGGCTTCGCTGCAAGAATTGATGCAGAAATATGAGGAACATGTGACGGTGCGCTTTTTTGATGCTGAAGCTCTTCCAGGTAAGGATTACACAGATTTTGTGATGTGTGAAACGGATGACCTGAAGTTCTATCATTTTATGTGGGAAGAGATTAGAGATTCTATTCCTTACACAAGTGGTTATGTCAAAATTAAAGAAGTCATCAAGGGAATGGAAGATGCTTTTCAAACATATGAAAAAGAATCTCTGAAAATGGACCAGTAATCGAAAACCACCTGCTATCAGGTGGTTTTTTGCACATTCTATTTTTTGGTATAATCAGGGGTAAGGTAAGAACGGATAAATTTTTGAACTGAATCGGAGGTACTTATGAAGCAGCTGTATATGAAGCAAAAGGTATTTAGTCTGAGCGGCAGGTTTACGGTAAAGGACCAACAGGAAAATGATGTATATGTGGTCGAAGGCAGCTTTATGAAGGTGCCAAAGACGTTCACCATTTTGAATACAGAACGAGAAGTCATCGCTGTAATTACGAAGAAAATGTTTAGCTTTTTACCGAAGTTTTTAGTAGAAGTCGGTGGACAAGAGGTATTGACGATCAAAAAAGAGTTTACGTTCTTCAAAGCCAAATATTCAATTGATGCTGCTGGTATCGAAGTACAAGGGAACTGGTGGGATATGAATTTCCAAGTGCTGCAAAGCGGCGAAGTGATCGGTCAGGTAAAGAAGGAATGGTTTACTTGGGGGGATAGCTACAAGGTGGATATTTTGAAAGAAGAGATGGAGCCTGTGATGATTGCATTGGTTGTTGCGATTGATTGTGTGAAAGCGGATGAAGCAGCGTCTAGGTCTTCGTCGACGACGATGAATAATTAATTGGAGGGTTTAAAAAATTGGACAACCTCACCCGCATTTTAAGATTAAGAGATGCAGAGATATGGGAGTATGAATTTCTCGATAATAAAGACATCATCGTCTATTTCTCGATTACAGATTTAAATAGAAAAGCAACGATTCATGATAACCCTCTGGCTACTCAAGAAGAACTGGATGAAAGAGATAATTACATATCAATGGATGTGCACAGCCATCTAGATCTCAAGAAAACGCTAGAAGAAGATATATTTGATGACTTTATCACCAATATCTCAGCTTTAGTAGAGCATATGCATGATTTTCACAATGCGCATGTTTTTATTCATATGCATGTTCATGACAAAATCGAATTAACAGATTTTCAGTTAGAAAAAGATGAAGAGATGCATGGGGATGAAAAAGAACAACTCTATACATTTAAACGTTTATGGATTCAGCAGGCATGTTTTCAATTGGTCGAACAACAATTAAATCGAAAAATCACAGACATGTCTAACAGTAGGTTTTGCCAAGATCTAAAGTGAGGTGAGCAAACGAATGACATTCCCATACAAAGTATTTCAAACAGTCGTCGAATGCGGCAGTTTTACAAAAGCCGGTGAGAAGCTTGGGCTGACGCAGTCTGGGGTGAGTCACAATATGGCGAAGCTTGAGTCAGAACTTGGGATTGTGCTGCTTCATCGGAATCGAAACGGGCTGTCGCTGACAGATGCAGGTGAGCGGGTGATGCCGCATATTCGCCAAATCATTCATCATGCGTCATTGCTTGAGCAGGAGGCGGCGTTGATTCAAGGGATGGAAGTGGGGAGTATCAAGATCGGCACGTTCTCTAGTTTTTCTTCAAAAATGCTTCCGCAGCTCATTCGTCGTTTTACGAAAAGTTATCCCAATATCCAATTGGAATTATACGAAGGCGGCTATGAAGAGATTGAAGAGTGGATCGCGTCTGGCACAGTTGATCTTGGGTTTTTAACACAGCCATCTAGAGATTTGGAAACTGTTCCACTGTTTCAAGATGATTTGGTGGTGCTCATGCAAGAGAGTCATCGTTTCCATACAAAGAAGGTGATGGAAGTGGCTTCGTTCCAAGATGAACCATTTATTATGCCAAAAGCGGGCTGTGATCAACTCATTAAGAAATTATTCAAAGAAAAAGGCGTAAAACCCCATGTTTTATTTGAGATTGGGGACAACAATACGCTCATCTCTATGGTTCAGGAAGGCCTTGGGCTCACGATCATTCCAAAGTTGATGTTGCCGCCTCAGGTGCCTCACGCGAACGTAATTCCACTTGAGACCCGTGTTTATCGCGAAATCAATATGGCGTTTAAATCTTTTAACGCAGCCTCTCCTTCTACTAAAAGATGGATTGAAACGGTCAAAGATCATTTTAAATAGATTCAGCTTGAACGAGAGTCTCTATTCAAGCTGAGCAATTTATAGCGTGATCACCCCACGAATGGTAATAACCGCTGCACCTGCTACTTTAATGACCGGCTTTGCTTCATTCGGAATGACCGTGATACGAAGCAATCCTGGTCTGCCGATTGCATCACCTTGAGCAATGCGTAGATGAGTGGTTTCTTGCTGAGAAATGATCCCTTCCAAATAAAGATATCCGGCCAATGCCCCGTTGGCTGCTCCCGTTACAGGATCTTCGGGTATGCCAATGCCAGGTGCAAAATCCCTTGTATAAAGATCACAGTCTTTTGTGGATTGAAACGTATAAAGATGAGTCGTTGTGATATCCTGCTCTTTATTCATTTTTCCTAAAGCTTCCAAGTTTGGTGCCGCTTGATCAATGTCATTCTGGTGTTTCAGCGGAACCAGAAGATGCCAGTTTCCGGTGTTTGCTAATTTTATAGGATAGGATGGATCAATCCTGTCACTGTTTATACCGAGAATATCACTAAGCTCTTCTACATCGATGATAAAATCTCGCGTCTTTGGCGTGACCTGTGTCATCTCCACATCCACAACTTTGCCATTCTCTTCGTGCCATACAACGGGAACATGGCCGATCTTTGTTTCTAACACAACCCCTGATTTTTCTTTAGCCATCCCTAGCTCCGTCGCTAAAAGCCAAGTCAACCCAACCGTCGCATGCCCGCAGAAATTGACCTCTTCCGTTGGAGTGAAATATTTCACTCGATAATCGGCTTTCTCATCATGTGCCGGCAGCAAGAAAACGGACTCGGGTAAGTTCAACTCCTTGGCGATATTCTGCATCTCATCCTCCGTTAACCATTCCGCATCCAACACCACCCCAGCGGCATTACCTCCAAATTTCTCAGTTGTAAACGCATCGACATGATACACCCTAATATCTTTCATCTGACGAATCCCCCTAACCATGTTGTTATGTTCATCATAAGTGTGTAAGATGCATTCGTAAAATGAATCTTTTTGATGTGATGAATTTGTATGATTCATGCAAAATGAAAAATTGATCGACATCACTCTCTATATCTATGAATATGGATTTTATATAAGTCTTTAGGCTCAACATTAAACCTTGTACCTATATTGGTTAAAATGTATAATATTTGTATATAAAAACATTAATAGGAAAAGAGAGGATATATTTATGAAAATAGTCCTGAAAGTAGTAGCTTCTATTCTTTGTATGATGATGTTGAGTTTTCATATACAAGAAAATGTGAGTGCCGCAGAGGGTGGAACAATAACAACAGTTGATCGTTATCAATATGGTGATGATTATCTGACGGGTAAGACAATTCCTAACGCAATCGTTGCATTCGGAGATTGGGGTCTTCCTAGAGACTGGAAATCTAGATATCACGATTACGCAAAAGCAGATAGCAAAGGAAATTTTAAATTGTTTTCTGGTAAAGCGACTGCTGGTCAAACTTTGAATTTAGATACGTATGATCAAAGCGGTACCTTACTTGCATCAAATAACATATATGTATTCAAAGGCTCTTTTAGCTCTTTAGATGATATATATGATACTTCTCAAGAGTTAACTGGGAAAACAGTGAAGAACACAAAAGTTGAGGTCATGCAAGATGGTAAAGTGATTGCGTCAGGGACATTCAATGATGCCATCCATTTAAAGCTGCCACCTGTATTAACTGCTGGAACATTCCTGACAGTCAAAATGACAACTGGCAGCAATATCGACGTATATAAAAAAATCATTAATCCTAAGAAATTTTCACTGGGCCCTACGACAAAATGGTCTAAATCATTAAAAGGTCAGACCGGTATTCCTTACGCAAAGATCATCTTTGCTAACAATGAAACAAACGACATTATTAAGTCCATGATAGCAGATGAGGAGGGGAATTTTGAGTTTAATGTAGACAAAGCAACCCTAAAGGCTTTAGACCGAAACAAGGTGAAAATTATTGAACCAGCTTATGACAACGTTTTGATAAGGGATTTCTTTTATGTTAAGTCGACAGCTCCAACATTGAACCCGTTTACTCAGTTATCAACATCAGTGAGTGGAACCGCCACTCCAGATAGTATCATAAAGGTATTAAATGGAGAGGGGCAAGTCATTGGAGAAGGTCAGACAGACTCTAATGGCGTCTATGATGTTACTGTTTCAAAATTAATCGGTGGTGACTTAATTACAGTAAAGACGTTCATGGCAGATAACCCAAGTGAAACAGATCAATCTCAAGAAGATGTACAGAAAGTTTATGTAGAAGATATAGATGATTCGAGTGATACAATTAATGGTTTCAGCACCTTTGGTTCTAATGCTGTTGTAGAAGTACAATCAGATTCTACAAATAGTACAATAAAAGCCATGTCCAAGCTCAGCACAAGTTCCACAAAAAAGAAATATGGCCCATTTCCAATCACCCCAGGGAAAAATTTTAAATTAAAAACGGGAAAATTAACAAAAGGTTCTAAAGTAACGATCACGTTGCAAAGCGGGAAGAGGAAGGTTTCCCTCCCAGTCGTAACCGTCAAAAAAATCTTCACATCTCCTCTTGCAGCATCTCAAGTGAAGGTGACGAACAATAAAGGGAAAAACGATACGGTAACGATAAAAGGAATCAAAAAACAATCCGTCATTAAAATCTTTAAACAAGCTTCTGGTGGAACAGCGATTGCTCAGCAAACTGCAACGAGCTCGAACATGACGATTTCCATGAAACAATTGGGTCAAACAAGTGGAAGGCTTTATATCAGCATGAAAGAGCCTGGTCTAAAAGAGGGAAATCGAGTACCAATTCGCTATCAGGGTGAAAAATCAGATGCACTAAAAGTCAACCAGGTCAAAATCAATAATCTTAAAAATAAAAAAGACGTCATTACAGTGAGTAAGATTAAGAAAAAAGACGTCATCAAAGTTTACTCAACAAACGGTAAATTACTTGCCACATCAAAACCGGCGAACAGTTCATCCGTCAAATTGTACGTCAAACAAGTTGGGGCTAAGAGCGGCAAAGTATTTGTTACACGAAGCAGTGACAAGATGTTGGAAAGCGGCAAACAGGCTGTTTCTTTTAAGGGTGAGCCAACCTCTGCATTAAAAGGCAACCAAATTAACATCGTCAACAACAAGAAGAAAAATGACGTGATCACCGTCAGTCAATTAGCGAAACAGGATCTTGTTAAAATCTATAACCAATCAGGAAAATTAATTGGTCAGTCAACGGTTTCTAAAGGTAAGGTTGTGAAGGTGACCATCAAACAACTAGGCACTAAGGGCGGAAAGATCTACGTTACCGTTACAGGAAAAGGCATGTCAGAGAGTAGTAAGACAGTAAAGAAGTTTAAGGCTGAGAAGTAGATTTCCCCAATAATTTGTAACACTTGATTTCTATAACAATCGTCATTCGTTTTATGGGTGACGATTTTATGTTCAGTTCGTATTTTTGAAATAACTCTAATCATAGGATGGTGCCAATCTTGAAAAAAATAAAATATGTCGTCCTAACGGCTATTATCTTTTGTTGCAGTATGTGGTCTTCTAGTGTTCAAGCTCAATCCGGTTATTTCAACACATATACAACGTATACTGGAATGTCAGGCTCTGGATTTTACACCTCTATGCAAGGAATGTGTGTCGACCGTAACAATAACATGATTTATGCTGCAAAAATAAATACTTCAACCCAGATGACACAATTGTACTCTATTAAAATGAACAGCTCGTCAAGCAATAGAACAGTGAAGCTTCTTAAAAACTCTGACACGAATAGTACTAGCTATGATTTAGGACATGCCAATGACTTAGCTGTCAAAGCCCAAAAAGGAGATGAGCAAGTTAGTATTTATGTAGCCCCTATGACCGATGGTGTCAAGTATGTAAAAAAGATCGTGAAGCTACAAGTAAACACGAAAAAAAGTACATACAAAGTGGCTAAAGCCTATGTCCTTCAGTACCAGGGAACGAATTTATCAGTTAGCGGCATCACGTATTCTGTTGGAGCAGACAAATTTATTGTGAGGTCTGGCAATCGCTTTTTCATTGGAGATTTTAATGATCAAACAGGGAAATTTGAGTATGAGGCCACATTTACATTAAATTATACAAAAGCAGTGATCAATCAATCAGTGGTAGATGTGTCGAAGTACATTCTTCAAGGAATTTCTTTTTACCAAGGAACATTATATGTCCCTTTATCTAAGCCAGATACCAACGCAGGGGCTTCTAATGTGAGTGTTATTCTCACGTATCCGTTAAATATCAACCAAATGATCAAAGAGCAAAAGGGAACAACAACAAAAGATTTTTCAAAAGAGTTGTTTACTAGAAATGACCTATCTTTCCGAATAACGAGCAGTGCATTTACTCTTTTTGAGATAGAAGCTGTTGATTTCGATGACGGAACGTTATATTTTAATACGAATCGTGGGAAAAAAGGGACACAAGAAGATATGATCGCAACATTCAATGACTATAACTACTACAAATGATACCAGCATTAAAAAAAGCTCCTCAAAAATGAGGGGCTTTTTCCATCCATCACCCATAATAATTATTCGCCTGAATAAAAAATTGGGATTGCATGTAGTTATAAGTGATTTTCGAGAAGTCGAAAGGCTGGCCGTTTGTGAGATGAAAGACGGTTTCGACGCGAAGAGCAGGATCATTTTGCTTAAGTCCGAGGTGCTTCGCTTCAGTTTCGTTTAGTTTGCCAACTTGCAGGTACATGTCAGAAAAGCCCACTTTAAGACCAAGGCCTTCACTAATGAATTTAAATACAGAATCGGCTGCAATTTCTGTGTTGAGGTAAGGAATAATGGTTTTCCGGTAATAGGACTCTTCTAAACATAAAGTTTGTCCATTGATGTAACGAATGCGTTTAAGGTAGAAAACATCCTCATCTAGTTCAATGTTTAAATTCAGCGCAGCTTCTTCTGGCGGTTTGACGGTATCTAACGTGAGAACTTCTGATGTCAGTTGAAATTCCTCTAAATCTTTTTTAAACCCTTGGTTGGATAATAGGCTAATATAGCCTTTGCGCCTATGCCTTCTCACAAAGATGCCGCTGCCCCTCACCTGATAGACAATCCCTTTTCTTTCGAGTAAATCTAATGATTTGATAATTGTACTTTTGCTCACAGCAAATTGATTCATGAGCGTCTCAAGCACAGGGAGTTTGTCTCCTTGCTGCAGCTCATGTGTGACAATATATTTTTCAATATCGCTCGCAATTTGTTGATACTTTAACATAGCCATTCCTCTTTGTTTTCACGATTTATTGTCTTTGTATTATAGCACATCCCGATTTCTCTTTGATATGCAAACTCAAATTATATATGTATTGATAAATTGTACCGGTATAATTATAATGTACGTATACTAGTAGTGATAAAGGGGGGGTTATATGTCAAAAGTGAGGGATTATCAAAAGCTTGCAGAAGACATCTTAGAAGCAGTTGGCGGAGAAGAAAATGTGGTGAGTGCCGCAAGATGCGCCACGAGGCTGCGTTTGGTGCTGAAGCGTTCTAATCCAAAGGCAAAAGAAGCAGTCAACGCCATGCCTGGCGTCATTACAGTGGTGGAAAACGGTGGTCAGTTTCAGGTTGTGATCGGTCAGCATGTAGGTGAGGTATATGAGCATTTTTCCAACCTGGTTCAGCTCCAAACGTCGGATGATGATCAGCCGAATGAAAACAAAGGAACGATACTGAATCGGGTCATTGCGACCATGTCCGCTGTGTTTGCGCCATTTGTGTATATTTTAGCCGCAGCTGGTATTTTGCAAGGTGCACTTATCTTAATAAATTTGATATTTCCAAGCTTCTCGAAAACAGGCACTTATGAAGTGTTTAGCTTTATTTCTTGGGCACCGTTTACGTTCTTGCCCATTTTCATTGCGATAACTGCAGCCAAGCATTTCAAAACGAATATGTATATTGCGGTTGCTTGTACAGCAGCGCTTGTCAGTCCTTCTTGGACAGAGATTGCTGGACGTGTAGCATCAGGGGAAGGTGTGACCTTTTTAGGGATTGCGTTATCTGAAACGGTTTATACATCATCCGTCTTGCCACCGCTTTTCTTAGTATGGATTCTTTCTTATGTAGAAAAATTCTTAAACAAACGAATTCATGAGGTTGTCAAACCGCTATTTGTCCCATTTCTATGTATGGTCGTCATGGTTCCGTTAACCATACTATTAATCGGTCCTCTTTCGACAGCAGGTGCAAATGGGATTGCAAACGGATACAATGTTTTAGCTGAAAATGTACCAGCTCTGGCAGGGGCCATTATCGGCGGTTTCTGGCAAGTACTCGTGATTTTCGGTGTTCACTGGGGCATCACGCCAATGGTACTTGCGAACTTTGAACAATATGGACGTGACTCCTTTCAGGCATATCAAACCATCGCTGTTATCGCTCAAGTCGGTGCGGTGCTGGGAGTTATTTTAAAAGCAAGAAATCGGGAAACACGGAAAGTTGGGGTTTCAGCTGGAATCACAGGACTCTTCGGTATTACGGAGCCTGCGATTTACGGTGTCACCTTACGTTTTAAAAAGCCGTTTATTTTTGGGTGTATTTCTGGAGCGGTCGGTGCCGTTGTGGCCAGCTTCTTTACGCCTTATTACTTTGCATATGCAGGACTACCTGGCCCGCTGACCATTGTGAACGGAATCAGTGCAGATTATCCAACGTCTATCATTGGTATTTTGATTGGTGTGGCCATTGCGCTCATTTTACCAGTTGTGCTTATTCAAATGTTCGGATATGGAGAAGATACAGTAGAACAGTCAGCTGGTGAAACACCTGTTAAAGATCAAGACGGAGAAACGCCAAATACTTCTATGAACAATGAAGAAATGATCACGGCTCCACTTACAGGAAAAGTGCTTCCGTTATCTGAAGTGCCAGATGCTGTATTTAGCTCTGGGGCGATGGGGAAAGGTTTTGCCATTCATCCGACCGATAACAAACTGTTTGCACCGTTTGACGGCAGTGTCGTCATGCTTGCACCAACAAAACATGCGATTGGTCTGCGTTCTGAATTTGGTGTAGAGTTACTTGTTCATGTAGGAATTGATACGGTCTCTCTAGATGGATCGGCATTTACACTCAATATCAAAGAAGGCGACAAGGTGAAAAAGGGTGACTTGTTGATGACATTTGATCAGGAAGCAATTGAAAGCAAAGGATTACAAACAATCACACCTGTTATCCTTACCAATACCCAAGCATACGAAGATGTGATTGTAGAGAAACGTTCGACATGTCAGCCAACTGACGTGATGATGACAATTGTGAAATAGGAGGAATAGATAATGACTTTACCAAAAGATTTCTTATGGGGTGGGGCATTAGCCGCTCATCAATTCGAAGGTGGATGGAATGCAGCTGGCAAAGGGCCGAGTGTTGTAGATGTGATGACAGCAGGTGCTCATGGTGTACCAAGACAGATCACGGAAACGATAGAAGAAGGAATTTTTTATCCAAACCATGAAGCCATTGATTTCTACCATCGTTACAAAGAAGATATCGCCATGTTTGCTGAAATGGGATTAAAATGCTTGCGAACATCGATCGGCTGGAGCCGAATTTTCCCTAAAGGGGATGAAGATGAGCCGAATGAAGCAGGCTTACAGTTTTATGATGATGTGTTTGATGAGCTGATTAAACATGGAATCGAGCCTGTCATTACGTTGTCTCACTTTGAAATGCCCCTTCATTTGGCAAGAGAATACGGCGGATTCCGAAGCAGAAAAGTCGCTGAATATTTCGCGAAATTTGCGGAAGTATGCTTCAATCGTTACAAAGACAAGGTCACGTACTGGATGACATTTAATGAGATCAATAACAAAATGGACGTCAACAACCCGTTGTTCCTTTGGACAAATTCAGGGGTATCTGTCAAAGAAGGCGAAAATGCCAAAGAAGTCATGTATCAAGCGGGCCATCATGAATTGCTTGCAAGTGCATGGGCAGTGGCAAAAGGAAAAGAGATCAATCCGTCCTTTCAAATTGGAGCGATGGTGTCCCACGTGCCAATTTATCCATATTCCTCAAACCCAGAGGATGTCATGCTGGCAGAAGAATATATGAGACAGCGCTATTTCTTCCCAGATGTCCAGGTGCGTGGCTACTATCCAAGCTACGCGTTAAAAGAATTTGAGCGCGAAGGCTATCACATTCCATTTGAAGAAGGCGATGAAGAAAGTTTAAGAAAAGGAAAAGTAGATTACCTTGGCTTTAGCTACTACATGTCAACAACGGTCAAAAGCGATGCAGTATCTGATCACAACGGAGACATTGTCAATGGAGCACTGCCACATGGTGTAGAAAATCCGTATATCAAATCAAGCGACTGGGGCTGGTCCATTGATCCGACAGGCTTAAGATATACATTGAATCGTTTTTACGATCGCTATCAAATCCCGCTATTCATTGTGGAAAATGGCTTTGGTGCCATTGATCAAGTGGAAGAAGACGGCTCTATTCATGACCCAGAGCGAATTCAATATCTCGCTTCTCATATTCAAGCACTGAAAAAAGCGGTTGAATATGACGGTGTGGACCTCATCGGCTACACACCTTGGGGCATCATTGATATCGTGTCATTCACAACCGGTGAAATGAAAAAACGCTACGGCATGATTTATGTTGACCGCGATAACGAAGGTAATGGTTCAATGAATCGTCTTAAAAAAGATTCGTTTACTTGGTATCAAAACGTCATCGCAACGAATGGTGAAGAAGTGTAATAAAGAAATGACTGGCCCGGATGAGCGTGGGATGCGCTTGTCCGGGTTTTTTTATTTCCTATGCTTCAATGTAGCCTGAATACAAAGAAAAAAGAGAGTGATCACAATAAAATAATTCATTGGATTGTGAAAGATATTGATACTAAATGCTAATTGAAGAAGAATCCAAAAACCGAATATCACTGTAACAGCTGGGATGATTTTTTTATACACATTGATTCTCCTTTCGAGAGTAGTTTGTTTTTAGGTGGCATTGTCTCATATCATTGCAGAGATGAAAAGAGAGAAAGATATTAATAGGTTCTATTGCACTATTTGGTATAATTGGTCTATAAAAACGATAAATGGTAGATAAAGAATAGGAGTTGTTGAAATGAATCAAACTCTGCAAATGGGTGCCAATACCGTACTAAACTCTCCAAAGGGGCAATTATCCATCAGTTATGAAGTGTCATCTGCAATTGATATTTCTTTAACGGCGTTTCTCTTAACAGATTCAAATCTAGTTCAAGGAGATAATGGCATTATTTTTTACAATCAGCCGGAGAGTACTACGGGTGTCGCGACACTTTTACCAGCAGAGATATCAGATCAGTTGAAAAGACATCAATTGAATTTTGATATGAGCAAAGTGCCTGTCGGAATCACAAAGATGGCTATTACACTAACAGAGGATCGAGGAATCGGCTTTTCTCATGTGAAGAATCTGCAAGCAGAAATTCGAACAGGTGATGAGGTGCTATACCTAACACCAGTTAGCTTTACAAATGAAAAGGGTATTGTCGTAGTAGAGCTATACATAAGAAATAGTGAAACGAAAGCACGATCCATCTGGCGTGGCTTCGATTCTGGATTGGAAGGGCTATGCAAGCTTTATGGGGTAGAGGTTGAACCTGATGAACAGGATGTTTCTACACCTCCTGAAATGGTTTCTGAAAAACAAATTAATGAGCCTGCTCCAATGAACACAGCCGCTAAAGAGAAAGTCGCTGCACCTATTAGCTTAGAGAAAGTTCAAGGTAAAATTAGTCTAGACAAAGGTCATAAACCGATCATCATTGAAAAAACACCAGAGATTACGGCTACAGTATCTTGGGAGTCTGGAACCGATTATGATATTTACGCATTGGTCTATACGAAATCAGGAAAACAAATAGATGTGGCCATGTTTGGTGCAAAAGGTGTTCCCGCTCTCAAAAGTTACGGTAACGGGGCTGTTGAGCATATGGGAGATGTCGGTAGAGATCGTGAATCAATGAAAACAGAAGTCATTAAACTAAGGTTAAATGATGATATCCTTGCGGTGGTTCCCGTTGTTTACTCTGCTCAATCAAATGGAACAGGTTCTTTCTATAGATATAGAGTGTCTATGAGTATCGATAATCATCAAGGAACGTCTGTCACGATTCACGCGAAACATGCAAATGACAATGATCGGATTTATTCTTGTGTTCCAGGTATTCTTCAAAACACAAATGATGGCGTGATCATCCGTCCACTAGAGCTTTACAGTAAACCAAACTCTGAGCGTAGACCGAAGTTAAAAATGAAATATTCAAATGAGATCGATGTTTTGATGGATAAAGGACCAATCAATGATTATAAGTAACGTGAACATGTGGCTAGACAGAGTATAATGAACTGTCTGGCCTTTTCTAGATCTCTACAATGGATAAACTCGTTTATCCATTGTAGAGGGTAAATTGAATAGAGAGTCCATTCCATTTTTTATGTCATTTAGCCTATTTTTCCGTTTTGGAGGTCACGGTAAAATAGACTTTATGATCAATAATGGAGGGAGTGGCTTAATCTGGGCAAGATACTTGATGCAAAAGCACTAACCAGTGCCATGGATACAAGGGCAAAACACTATCAGGAACTCCGTGAACAAATGATAGATTTAAAAAAGGCACTTCAAGGTGTTGCCAATCTCGGTGACGACTTCACTGGAAAAGGTGCCGATAACATTAAAAGCTTCTACAAAGAACTCGCCGGAAATGTGGACATGTTTATTAGCTTCATTGATAAACAAAAAGCCTTTCATGAAGGTGTTTCTGGGACACTTGATGATACAAATTTTGGCGGCGACACCTTTGTAGAAGAACACTTTTTAGACAACGCTGTACATATGGGAATCAAGAATGCCAAAAGCATCGTGAAGGATCAAAAAAAGGCACTCAAAACGATTTTTCAAGATATTGATGACCTCATTTCTCTGGAGGTATTTGATAGTAAAACCTTTGACGAAAAGATTGCAGATGCGGAAGATGAACGGAAGAAAACGGTTAAAGATTTAATAGAGCTTGATCAAAATCTAAAAGATGAATATGCTTTGTCAGAGACTGAGGAGAAGGCTACAATGGCATTGTATGCAGAAATGATCAATGCCACGAATGATGGGAAATCCATTTCACCTATGAATTTTGACAAAAAAGCATTTCAAGATAGTGAAATCTATAAGGCAAAAAGCGATATTGAGAAGCAAACTGCTGAATATCTCAAAATCAAAAAAGAACAAGAAGAAGCCCGCGAGATTGCAAAGGAACAAGAAGCGCTCGCCAACCGTCCTTGGTATGAAAAAGCCCTTGATTATGGGGGAAACATTGTCAATGAGCTAACCGGTGTGAATGATGCAAAACGTGCAGCTACGGGCGTCGATCCAATCACAGGCGAAGAGCTTACGGCAGGCCAACGAGTCGCTGCAGGTGGCATGGCAGCAGCCGGTTATATCCCTATCGTCGGCTGGGCAGGGCGTATTTTCAAAGGTGGAAAAGCCGTCTATAAAACGACCCAAGCCACGTCCGCCGCAGTCAGAGCAGTCGACATTTACAAGACATCACAGAAGTCTTTCGATGCGTTGAAAATATCACAAAAAGGCTTATATGGCCTCACCGCAACAAACGGCTTCAGCGAAGCGATTACGGGTCGAGATATGTTTGGAAATAAGATCTCGAAAGAACAGCAGGAAGCGAGTATGAATGCGGCGCTTGCAATGCTTTTACCGTTTGGATCGAAAGGTTTTCAGGGGAAAATGGGGGTAAAGGGTGCTGGCAAGAGCACTGATATCCCTTCTGTTAGAAATAAAGAATTTAATAAGTGGTTTGATAAATTATCTGTCGATGAATTTGAGAAAGCGTGGAATGTTCCTGCTTTGAGAAGTAAAATTGAGGATAGAATCAGACAACCAGGAGGCTACCACGAGTGGCATCTTGTAGCAAGAACACCTCAATTTAAAAAGTGGGATGTGAGTATGGATCGCATAAAAGAATTGAGGACGCTAACTAAAGATGTTGAATTTGTCAATCCTCCTGGACGGCATGGAGGACGGGGCTCTACTAAAGCACATAATGAAATATTAAAAATTATTGATAATGCTCCTGATTATGAAAGTTTTGTTAGAGAGTTAAATGAATGGGCGAGTAAACGAATGAAAAATGGAGTTCAGGATTTACCGGAAGGGCTAAGGAGGTAATACAATGAAAAATGATGTTTCTTTGTGGTTGGGAAACTTTAGTGATTTTGATGAGGTGGAAAATTACACAAAAGTTATGTATAACGATGATGGTGATAGCATTCCATCTGTTTTTGAGAAAGAATTTAAACTGGGTTACTATGATAGGAGTTTAATTGAAAAGGATTGGATTCCAGAAGCTGAAGATGATTTAAAAGAACTTCTGGTTGATTTCTCATATGATGATCAATTGATAAAACAATTTAATGATATCCAATTAAACTCTAAGTATAATACCATTATTTTAATTTATAATTATAATTATGAGAAAGACGGTTTGGCTGTTAATTCAGTAAATAAAGGTGAGTACACACTACAGTTTATTGGTACAGCAGAATACGTAGATTGATTAATATAAAGCACTTACTTGCTCAGATGGCAATGGATGCTTTTTGACGTTCTTTCTCTAGGGGGAAAAGCTCATGATTGTATACATTGGACCAGTTGAAGAATCAGTTGAAAACCCAGAAGAAGAATTTATTAAAAATATTTTCTTTGAAAAAGAAGCGGATTATTGGAAACAAGGAAGTGGAGATTCTTGTTTTGAGATAGAAGGAGAAGATGAATGGCTTATTTTCTTTTATGATGAGCCATATGGATTCTTTATCATGAGACATCCTAATTATTTAGTCCCTTTGAAAAAGGATGTTGAAATAGAAACAATAGAGCATTTGGTTGGTGGAGAACCAATGAAGGTACCATCATGCAGTTATGTAACTCGAGAAGAAGCATATAGAATTGTTCACCACTTTTTAAGTACAAAAACTATGCCTGATTTTGTTGAATGGGTTGATTTATATGACATCGATTTTGAATATGATTTTTAAAACTAGAGTGTCCATCTTTATGGGCACTTTTTTATTTGCATTGCAGAGGCCGAGAAAAAGCCGACAAAAGGGGGATTTTTTTTCCTGAGTGGATCATCGTATGATAGAGACAAGCAAAACGAACGCATTGAGCACTATTGAGAAGCAAACTTCTGAATATCTAAGAATCAAAAAAGATCAAGAAGAAGCTCGCAAAATTGCAAAGGAACAAGAAGCACTCGCCAACCGTCCGTGGTATGAAAAAGCTCTTGATTACGGAGGAAATATTATCAATGAATTGACAGGTGTGAACGATGCAAAAACGTGCGCAACAGGTTTCGGTCCGATCACAGGTGAAGAACTCACCGCAGGCGGCATGGCAGCAGCAGGATACATCCCGATTGTCGGCTGGGCAGGACGTATTTTCAAAGGCGGAAAAGCCGTCTATAAAACGACTCAAGCCACGTCCGCCGCAGTCAGAGCAGTCGACATTTACAAGACATCACAAAAATCTTTTGATGCGTTGAAAACATCACAAAAAGGCTTATACGGTCTTACGGCGACCAATGGCTTCAGCGAAGCGATTACGGGTCGAGATATGTTTGGGAATAAGATCTCGAAAGAACAGCAGGAAGCGAGTATGAATGCGGCTTTGGGGATGCTTTTGCCATTTGGGGCGAAAGGATTTCATGGGAAGATGGGTGTAAAGAGTTCAGGTATACCTAATATTTCAAAAAGGCATGATGAAATTGCTCATAAAAGTTATTATGGTAGAAAAGATTTTAGAATAAAGATAAATAGTGCAGTATACTCTCATCATGATAATAAGCATTTAAAGGCTAGAACTGCTGAAGAATCGAAGCGTTTTAGTGAAACCGGAAGACGAAATGCTCAATACCTACCTGAAATAAATAATAAAGTGATAGAAAAAGAAGCTCTCCAAAGAGGGCATATCATTGATAATGGCAATAATAATTTTTACTTCATTTATGATACTGGTAAAGTTGTTGGTTATGATAATGGAAAATCTACTAGTTGGATTAGAGGAGAACTAACGAGTGGTAATGTGTATCACGGTCATCCAATAGCTGGTGATAGATTAACTAAGTATTTAAACAAATTAGGAATAAAATAACTATAAAATTAACAAAGAGGTCGGATAAAGATGAGAAAGCATGTGAAACTTGATATTCCGGAAGTAAACATCCATCCCTTGAGGATAACTGAAGGTTGGAATGTCCGTTATAATCATTTTTGGGAAATTGACCCTAGAAAGTTAGAAACAGAAGATGAAAGATGGTTTATGTTCACTGAAAGTTTGTTACAGCTTTATCATGAGAAATCATCAATAACATTGGACTTAGGTTGGTATCCCGATTTATCTTCAGATGGCAACTATCTTGTTCTAATAGTTAAAAATACAGATTGGGACAATCCTATTCAGGAGTTTAGCTCTGATGACTATAGCAAAGTGATAGATTTTATAGAATTTCATTTAAAAGAAATTACATCTAACTGGTGGAAATAAAACTGTATGTATTTCTACGAGTTTAATAAAGCTAGTACTCCTCTGTTTTGCCGTTTCTAAGAGCAGTACATGCTTGATGGTGGTGGTCTGATAATGAATAAAAACCAAACAATGCTTAAAAAGAAAAATATGTGGAACCATAATTGGAGCATTAAAAATGTATATAGAACTGGATAAGCTTTTATCCGCTGATACAACGGTAGACTCTTGGTACGATGAAGGGTATATACTAGTAAGTGAGATACTCTCGTTTTTTAGCCTAAACGATTGGGAAGAACTATCAAAACAGGTACTCCATAAACCAATAGAGTGGCAGCGGAAAATTGCGTACTGTCTCGATAATGAGTGCAATGAATATGAGCTTCATATTTTATTGGATTTGCTGAATACTAATGATGTTGAATTATTTGAGATTTGTATTGATACATTACGAAGTTATCCTATTGAAGAGGGTACAAAAATAGTACTGAAACATCCTCAGATTACAGAACGTATAAATCAAATGTTGACTACTACTGCAAACCTACCAGCAAAGACAATTCTTCAAGACTTCATTTCAAAAATACATTCAAATTAGTCTGTTATTGCTGAAATTTAATGATGAAATAAGATCTTGAATGGTTTTAAACTGATCAAGATTATTTAATTTACACTGATGAAAAATGTCACATTGTAAATAGAGTAAGTAGGAATGTATTTATTCGGATTTTAAACAAACATAAGATTCATTATTACGTACATTTAATTATACAGAGTCCCCATTTATCTTGATTTCCTAGATTTATATCCAGAAATTTTGATCTGGAAATCAGTTCATTCCACCGTGTAGCCTGGTGGAATTTTCAAGGGGGAGATGTCTAGAGAGCAATGTTTACGCCTTGTGGAGGTGCTCCTATGAATAATAAAGGAAAAACTAAAATCGAAACCTTAAAAAGAAAAAGCAGAAGAAAGCACTTAATAAACGAATTAAGTTATATGACACTTCCAGAACCCCCTTTTTTGGAGGTCGAAGAGAATCAATTTTTTTGTCAGAAGGTATTTACTTTCCTGCAATCGAGAGAACATAAAAGTCAAATACATGGAGACAACTATCTAGAGCATATTGAAAAGTCTACACAAATGTTAAATGAAATGATCGGGAGGATAAAAGAGACTCCTAAACAAGGGAGATTGCTTTTTTTCCGAGATCATGAAATTGAAGCGCTTTTAGTGAATGTGGATGAAGTGTTTCATCATTTAAATCAACTTCTTGAGCAAACCAAATTTTTAAGTGGATACGGAGATTTCATTTTAATAGCAGAGGATTTTCATTTTGGATTATGCATAGAGCGTACAGAATATTTTTATGAGTTTAGTTTTTGGGGAATGTGAGTTTAGAGGGATTTTTTTCTATCACCATTTCCCTCAAATTTAAGCAATTCACTATCATTACCTTTCACATTCATATAAAATAAGAGCTAGTGAAAATTTGAAGAGATGCTTGATAAATGAAGGGCATGTAAGCTGCATGAAATGATGAGATGTTTCAAGTACGTGAAGGTTGCAAAGCTGTTTCTCCTCACGCATGAATCTTGTAAGCGTAACCATTATTTGTCACTTCATTGCAATGTGTTGAGGGGTGTGTCAGCATGAGGAATCCGTATTTGAGAACGGCTTCTAGTCTTTATATCAATTATTTTTTATTAGGTATGGTCAATATTATTTTGGCTTCTAATATGCCATTTTTGATCAAACAATTAGATACAAATAGTGCGGGGATTAGTTATATGATATCTGCACTCGGTATTGGCAGGGTGCTCACGTATGGTCTATCGGGTGTACTGTCAGATCGTTTTGGACGAAAGCCGGTCATTTTGGTTTCGGGGGTGCTGATGGCAGTGTTCCTCATTGGAATCCCATTGTCTCCGAATTATCAAATCGCGTTTGCGTTTGCGATTTTGGCAGGGGTGGCGAATTCGGCGATGGATGCAGGGACGTATCCGGCTTTAATGGAAGCTTTTCCTCAAAACTCGGGATCTGCAAATGTGATGGTGAAGGCGTTTATTTCGATTGGGGCGACCATTCTGCCGCTCGCTATTTTCTTTTTAGCAGAGCATGATCTGTTTTATGGATTTGCGTTTTTTGTACCTGCTTTTATCTATTTAGTGAATGTGATAATGCTGTGGACATTGCCATTTCCGAATCATCGCAAGGTGGAGCAAGTTCAGGTGACGGAGCATGATGGACTTCCACGTTTCTCATCAGAGCCTACGTTTTGGAGAGAAGGGGTCGCACTGATTGTGATCAGTTTTACATCAAATGGTCTGTACGCATTGCCGCAAATTTGGCTGCCTACGTACGGTGAGGAAATATTGGGAATGGCTTCTGGCAGTGCTGTGAAGCTGCTTAGTTACTATAGCATGGGCGGTTTGCTGTCTGTCTTATTGCTCGCATTTCTTTTGCGCCGCATTGTTCGTCCGGTCACCGTGCTGCTACTCTATCCGATTATTACATTAGCCTCTATCTGTGTGCTATTGGTCGTGAAGTCTCCAGTCATTGGGACCGTCAATGCATTTGTATTGGGCTTTTCAACAGCGGGTGTTTTTCAGCTGACGTTAACCGTAATGGCTGAGTTCTTCTGGAAAAACAAAGGGACGATGACAGGAATTATCTCAACAGCAGGCGGAGTGTCCGCCATTGTGATTCCGGTCGTCACTGGTTTGATCGAAACCCACGCGACGATTTTGCAAATCTTTATATTTGATGCGGGTGTCGCTGTTGTTGCGATCATCGGCGCGATGTATATCCTCAAACGATATCGCCGGATTATGATACACGAATAAAAAAAGACGACTTCCAAAGCGGAGGTCGTCTTTTTTCTGTGTTTCGTTTAGAAACGGTCATTTTCAAATAGAATTTGTTTCACTTGTTCAACCGGCATATCCTCGCCAGTAAAGAGTTTGTACGCAAGGGCACCTTGCCATAGCATCATGCCAAGACCGTTAATCGTTTTGGCACCAGCTTCTTGTGCTTGAGCAAGAAGTTTTGTTTTTTGCGGGTTGTAGACGACATCTGTCACGATTAAGTCTTTGCGTAATACATCAAGGGTATCGTCAATAATGCTGAGCTCATCTAATGGTTTCATGCCAAGGCTTGTCCCGTTTGCTAAGATCGCACTTTCAGCTACTTCACGACGGAAAGCGTCTTTGTCTTCAAGTGGGAAAATATTCGCTTTGACACCGAATGATTTCATTTCGTTGTTGATGTAATTTACATTTTCCTCTGCTTGAACAAAGTATTGATCATTACGAGCAAAAATACTAATTTCACGAATACCTGATTGTGCAAGCTGAATGGCGATCGGTGTTGCAGCGCCGCCAGATCCAACGAGTGTAACCTTTTGTCCAGCTAATTCAACGCCGTGTTCAATTAAGTTTCTTACGTAACCAAGACCATCTGTGTTGTAACCAACCAGCTTGCCATCTTTGTTCACAACTGTGTTGCTTGCGCGAGTATATTTTGCAGAATCATCTAGTTCATCTAAGTAATCGAGTACTTTCATTTTGTTCGGCATGGATACGTTAAATCCAGCTGCACCCATTGCTTTCATCCCGTTTACTGCTGCTTCTAGTTCATCATTTCCTACCTCAAAAGCAAGGTAAGCATAGTTGATTCCTGTTAGTGTATAGCCAAGGTTGTGCATCCGTGGTGACAGGCTGTGCCCGATTGGTGTTGCAAGAAGACCGACTAATTTTGTTTTTCCATCAATATTACGTTCGTGTATGTTTGTCATGATTGACATCTCCTTTAATTATCTAAACAATTTTTTCATGCGTCGTAAAACAAAGACTGCTAACAATACGCTGATGACCGCAATGATCATATCGAAAAATAAAGTCATTTTAATATCGTACGTGCTGACGAGTCCGCTTGTAATCAGCGGAACAAGGATAAACGCTGAGCTTGCCGCAATGTTGACATATGATGAAGCCGTTGCTTTGTTTGTAGGGAATAATTTCATCATAATACTCATCGCCAACTGGAAAATGCCGGCTGTAAATAATCCTAAGAAAAAGGTACTAACAATGACAATGCCGTACGTTTCGATTTGAAATAATGAAAGCATGGCAAGGAATGCCCCGATTGGGTAAATAATGGCGACCATAATCGGTGAAATGAATTTATCTAATACGATTGAAAGCAATAGAACAGATACGAGTGCACCAATACTAAAATAAGAAAGAAGCTGTGTCGCTTGTCCTGAGCCAAGCCCAATCAATTTCAACCCGAGCTGTGGAAGCCAAGTTTGCCATACGACAAATAATGCAGTAGACGTGAATCCCATAAGAACAACAGCTAAACCTTCACCAAACATTTTCGGTTCTTCCTTCATTTGCTCTTGAACGGGAAGATCGTTTTGAGAAGCCGTTTGCTTATGATTTGGGAACGGCATAAAGATCAAGTAAATGCCTACAAGTAAATAAAGAAGTCCTAGCCCAAAGAATGCCCAGCCCCAGAAGATGTCATGTGCAATAAGGAATGCCAAGATAAATGGAAGAACAGTCGCACCAATTGATACAGACGCCTTCACTAATACAGAAGCTGAACTTGCTTTTTTAGGAAATGATTCTGTCAAAGCAGGATATGTTCCTGAATCAAGCAATGAGTTTGCAATCCCTGCGGAAATGGCGAAAATGAAAGCCAATGTATAATTGGTCGTTATTGGAATCCCAATTAAGAATAATAAGTAGAGAAAGTTACCTGTAATAATGACAGGTTTTCGCCCCCAGCTGTCTGCCAGCCGGCCAGAGAAAAAGAGAGCAATTAATTTACCGATCCCGATTGCTGAAACAAGCAAGCTGATTTTTGGAATATCTACATGGTAGCGTTCAGATAAGCTTTCCATGTTTGATGCCACAATAATATTGATCATGCCTAGCATGAAATAGTTTAAGTACATGCCAAGTGATGATTTAATGTATGGATTTTTCATGTTCCCACTCCTATATTTGAAACCCTGTTCGGGCCAAATTCTTGTTACCCTTTGTTATTTCCTTAAACGTAAATAATATTAAGTCCATCACAACACCCCTTGTGTGATTGATGAAAAAAATAATGAATATTCATCTGTTCTTCAAATAAGTACATCGTTCTACTAAATGATTAAAAATAATAACAGTTATCATAAGTTGATGGACTTCCTCGATTTGATCAGAATCAAAAGATCCATCTTTAACTGTAGTTGATATGATAAATAACGATATGTTCACAAAAGGTATAACGATATACTAAAAGAAGCAACGAGATAAATATACTCCTGTGTATAAAATGTGTCAAGTTTATGACTTTGCGATTTAAAAAAAGAAAAATGTAATAAAGAAATAGTTGACTTGCTCAATAAAAAGAGGAGAATCGCTTTGCAATTCTCCTTTCAGCGTGTAGACAAACCCTCGCATTCTTTGTCAGTCCTGTGCGCTGGTACTCACGAATGTCAAATTCGCTCCGTGCCAGTGCTCGTCCTTCCTAGACTGCAAAGGTTTTCTATCACGCTGAAAAGAAGACAAAGGG
>NZ_JBQEOD010000008.1:0-54272 GCF_052044955.1 Bacillus sp. 22446 | reverse complement strand
GGTTTTCTATCACGCTGAAAAGAAGACAAAGGGCTAAAATAAAGTTCATTTTAGCCCTTTGTCAACAATCTGAAAGGAGAATCGCTTTGCAATTCTCCTTTTCATGATCATGTCGAGGTTTCTCGAATATGAAGTTGAGGCTTTAATATTAACCGCTGCAGTTCTTCATCTTGCTCGTTCATTTTATGATACAAAAGGTTGGCTGCTTTGACTCCAATAGATCGTGGAAATGATGAGACTGTGGTGAGCGGCGGGTGATACATCTCCGCTTCAGGGATGTTATCGAACCCAACTACATCAATGTCTTCACCAGGCTTGATGTCACGCGCTGCCAATTCTTGAATCACCCCAAACGCCACTAAATCACTGAAGCAAAAAATAGCAGTAGGTGGTTCGGGAAGGTCAATCACTTGGGCAAGGGCTTCTTTCCCGCCTTCACGGGTAGGCATCATATCGATAATAAGAGATTCATCCATCGTCAGGTCCTCATCATCATGGGCTCTTTTGAACCCTTTCATCCGTTCAATCCAAGTCGAGGAGGATTTGACTCCGCCTAAGAAAGCGATGCGGCGATGTCCTTTTTGAAGAAGATGACGGACCGCCATCCAAGTACCTTGTTCATAATCAACGCCGACATAATCACAATGGACATCTGCTAATTCACGGTTTGCCAATACTTTTGGTGTGCGAATGTTGTTTAATTGTTTCACCGTTCGTGTCGAACTTTTCGATGCTGGATTTAAGATGATTCCACCCACTCGGTGCTCTACCATTGTGGAGATGAGCCGCTCCTGCTTATCCACACTATCAAAGGTTGTCCCAAGTAAAACGGTATAGCCAAGTGACTCAAGGGTGGTTTGCACACCGATTAAAAATTCAGAAATAAAGGTGTTTGAAATATCCGTGACAATCACACCTACAATATTTGAACTTTTCGACCGCATGTTGGCAGCGACGCGATCGTACACGTATCCCAAATCTTCCATGGATTGCAGCACTTTTTTCCGGGTGGCTTCAGAGATCCTAGGGTTGTTGCGAACAACGAGTGAGGCCGTTGAAGTCGATACACCGGCATGCCGAGCGACTTCTTGTAATGTCACACGCTGTTTGTTCATTTTTTTCATTTGTCTTCACCAACTTCATTGGATTGCCTAACTATGGTTCATCATCAAGATGGATGTCTCCACCAAACGAGCCGAACATTCTTTGTTTCATTATACCTTAATCAAGGGGTGTTGATGAAGTGATGTCATATCAGCTTCAGATAAGGAGGAAACAACATCTTGAAAGATTACCATTGACAGCTTTCTTTTAGAGGCGTAAAATATAAAATTATTCAGAAATAGCAACATTTAAAGTAAATATCGAAGGCTATGATTGCTGTGGGTCACACTATGGCAGGAGCAGCTTCTGGAGAGACCGCATGTATGTGCGGCGCCGAAGGGTTCACAATCTCAGGCAAAAGGACAGAAGAGTACGAAATATTGTATTTGTGATGCATGGATCATACTGTGTATTGCTTTTCTCTATTTTGCTATTCTTTTATGACCGTGAGATTGGAGCGCATCCAATCTCTTTTTTTATGGACTTTTAGAGAGTTCATTATTTCAGTATAGGATCGTGTCGTAGGAGGGTGTTGAAATTGGCACAACAAGAGTTAAAGCGAGATTTATCAAACCGTCATGTTCAATTAATTGCCATTGGCGGAACGATTGGAACTGGGCTGTTTTTAGGGTCTGGAAAAGCCATTCAATTGGCAGGACCATCGATCATTTTTGCGTACTTAATTGTCGGAATGGCCATCTTTTTTGTCATGAGGGCACTTGGAGAATTGCTCTTATCTAAGGCGGGCTATCAGTCTTTAACGGATATAGCAGAGGATTATCTTGGACCATGGGCTTCCTTTGTGACAGGATGGACGTATTGGTTTTGCTGGATTATGACAGCGATGGCGGATGTTATTGCGGTCGGGGTGTATGTGCAGTACTGGTTTGATATTCCGCAGTGGATTCCTGCTATTATTTGTTTATTGATTTTGCTAGGATTTAATTTATTAACGGTGAAGCTTTTTGGAGAAATGGAATTTTGGTTTGCACTGATTAAAGTGATTACGATATTACTGTTGATTGGCGTTGGAATTGTCCTGTTAATCATTGGTTTTCAAACAGATGCAGGGCCCGTGACGGTAACGAATCTGTGGTCACACGGAGGATTATTTCCAAATGGTGTGACAGGCTTCTTATTGTCATTCCAGATGGTGATTTTTGCGTATGTGGGCGTGGAACTTGTCGGTGTGTCAGCAGCAGAAACAGCGAATCCGCAAAAAAATATCCCGTCTGCGATTAATAAAATTCCATTAAGAATTCTCTTTTTCTATGTAGGTGCGATTTTTGTATTACTATGCATCAACCCATGGACAGAACTCAGTGCATCAGAAAGTCCTTTTGTGAAAACCTTTGGGCTCATTGGGATACCAGTAGCGGCGGGACTCATCAACTTTGTCGTCCTGACATCTGCGGCGTCTGCTTGTAATAGCGGTATGTTCTCAACGAGCCGAATTTTGTATAATCTCAGTCATCAAAAACAAGGACCGGCATCTTTTGGCCGACTAAATAAGCATGCTGTTCCAAGTAATGCCCTGTTTGTGTCGACGATTGTGGTGTCAGTAGGGGCTCTTTTAAGCAAGCTGATTCCTGAACAAGCCTTTGGTATTGTGACTACGATCAGTGCCATTTGTTTCATTTGGGTATGGAGTATTATTTTAATATGCCATCTGAAATATAAGAAGACACGTCCTGAACTGCATAAGGCGTCTACCTTTAAAGCGCCATTTACACCTTTTGTGAATATAGCGGTTCTTGTGCTCTTTGCTTCCATTCTTGTCATCATGCTTTTCGCTGATGCTACACGTCCAGCGCTGTTATTGACACCCGTATGGTTTGGGTTCTTATTTTTGATTTATGCAAGAAAGAAACGCCGTGCTGTTTAATGGAAAAGCCGTAATAGGCTTTTTTTTTTGAATCCTTTTTTCTTATGAATCGTAATAATCTTAGAAATATTTTGGGAGAGGAGGATAAGATTGGGTATAATATTATTTGGTGTTATTTTTATACTTCTATTAATACCTGTAATAATAACAAGTTTATTTTATATGGAAAGGTATTATAAAATCATTTTGAAGTTTTTCCGTGGTGTAAATTGGAGAGGAATTAAATTTAAAGGTAACTTAAAATGGGTTGATTTAAAAAAATTAATAAAGAGAGCTGTGATAAAATCTCTCTTTATTAACAGTTTGCGGAAACTTACTGTTTGGGGCATCCTTTTTTCGTTTTTCCTTCTTCTATTTGTTCAGCATTTTAAATTTAAAGAGTTATATTTTTATGTTGGATTATTATTTCTGATTCTTGTCGCTGTCCTTTTAGCATATAAAAATGATAAGCAAGAGGTCAATGTTGCACAATACGGTACTAAGCTAAGTATAATGATATTATATCCTCTTGTTCTTTTATTAAAGTTTTTAGAGAATGTGTCTAACGTTAACATGATAGCAATAATAGTTTTTTTTACGGCTTTATATTCTTATTTATTTCTAAAAAGTGTAATGGATATTTTTAAATCTACTTTTATGCATTTAGCAAATTTCATTTTTATTTATGTCTTTTTTAATTTTATCATTGGTGCTGTTTTCGGGTCTTTTTACATTTATAATGATCACTTCGAATATCATTATAGTGGTGAGTATAAGGGTGATGGCACTCTTTTAATCTTATATAAAGGATTAGAACCCTTTTATAATTACCCGATCATCCAAGTTGACGAGGGGAATATTGCATATATTCCAATTTTTGAATTTATTATAGGCAACCTCTTTAATATTATTTTTGTCGGAATATTTATTTCATATTTTGTAAATAAATTATCAACTAAAAATGAAAGAAGTTGATCAATCATTCATTTCAAATTCGATACTCCGCCAGTTACTCAAAGCACAGTCAATTTTAAAGACTGTGCTTTTGCTTATTTAACGATTTCGAATCTTCAACATATAGTATGCATTAAGAATGATCAGAACAAGCCCAACGACGATGATGGAGAAGAGCTGAGAGTGATTGGCGCCAAGAGAATAGACAATCAAAATAAACATGGCACCGGTCAATAAAATATTCATCATTTGGAAAGTGTGAAAAAGCCCATCGAGCATCACATGCTTTTCGCCTTCATCAGAAATGGCGAGCAGTTTTTTGCCATAATCTTTATCGGTTGGACTAGGTAGGTGACGATTAGGATAGACGAGCTTTAGGACAGAGATCGATGCATAAGAAAGAATGACGGTGATCAAAAATAAGGCAGCATTTGCGAGAATCAGCCAGAGTGGCTGCTCAGTTACGATGGAAATTCCAATTGCAATAATCGATAAAATGGTACTCACCGTATTAGCTAACGTTACATCAGTAAAGGTTCGATACTGTTTTGCCTCGAGTTCATCCTCCTCATCACCAGATACTGAAAGAGAGACTCTTTTCTTCATGCGCGAAATGCCTGAAAAACAATAAATGATGAATAGAACTGTCAAGCCAGTGATGACAAGAGTTGCTTCAAATGCAGCTTGCAGAAGTGTCAGCTCAAATTCGGCTGCCAGCAAACAGTAAGCACCGAGAAAACCAAGGAGAGCACCTAAGAGCATTTTGTATACAGTTTTCATGTGAGTTCATCCTCCTCGAATAGAAAAATATGTTCAATGGGTTCTTGAAAAATACGTGAAAGCCTCATAGCAAGTAAGAGAGACGGCATTAATTCATCTCGTTCCATTAAGCTGATCGTCTGGCGGGAAACCTTTGCCCGTTTCGCAAGCTCCGTCTGGTTTAAACCATCACGTGCCCGCAACTCTTTTAGCCGATTTTTCATTCTGTCACCTCAACTCTGATCAAAATGTTATCTTGATTGTAAAGTATTATATTCATTTTGACAAGTATAGTTGTCAAAATGATAAAAATAATTGTCAGAAAGATCGCCTTTATTCAAAAGAGAATCAATGATACGCTAAAGAAAAGAGAAACAGAAAATAGGTGATGCCCATGTTCATTGATCAATTAAAAAGTGACTTACATCAATCACAGCCGCTATTTATCGGAGAAGAGACAGCGTTCAAAGCGGCAGTCCTTGTCCCTTTGGTGCAAGTAAACGGGGAATGGCATGTTTTATTTGAAGTGCGATCACTGACGATGAGAAAACAGCCTGGCGATATTAGCTTCCCAGGAGGCAAACTCGACGGTGGCGAAACCGCACAAGAAGCTGCACTGCGGGAAACATATGAAGAACTAGGGATTCCGCCTGAATCCGTCAAGGTTTTAGGACAGCTCAGCCCTTATATTGCCTCACCATCCTTTGTGGTATATCCATTTGTCGGGATCATTGATGAACAGCAGGTCAAACATTCCTTTAATCAAGAAGAAGTAGAGGAGACCTTTACTGTGCCTCTATCATGGCTCAGCCAATACGAACCGTACTTACACCATGTATCGGTGCAGCCAACACCAGGAGAGGACTTTCCTTATGAAAAAATCATGAATGGTGAAAAATACAGCTGGGGGAGTCGTTCGATTGAAGAGTGGTTTTATGATTACAATCGTTACACCATTTGGGGATTAACTGCCCGCATATTAAAACATTTTGTGATGGTTGCAAAAAGAAATTCCTAGAGAATCAGCTCTAGGAATTTGTTGTAGAAAGGCGTTCTTTTGCGGTTTCTTTTCCTTTCCCTTTTCCAATTAGGATGGGCGCTTTAGCTTGGCTCAATCCATATGAAGGCATGTTCACGTAGATAGATTCATATGAGCCGGCTTGAATTTGATACGTTTCATGATAAATTCCGACCGCGTCATTATGTCGTGCTCTTTGGTTGAATCCTTTCCAAGCAGTCAAATGCTTCTCCATCTTGGCGTAGGCAAGGAGGTCCTCTGTTGATTTCCAATATTGGATCATGGTGGTGGTGCGTAAACCGAAGTAATTTTCTGTCCCGAGAAAACCAAGTTCTTCTTGATGTGTATAAAGTTCTTTGATCATCCCCGGCATCGCCTTAAATACTGGCAGCCATTGATGAACAGCCCAGCGTTTATTGATTCTCATTCCGATAATGAACACAACAATCGGCTCAGAATTGTCTGTTGTATACCTGCCAGCACGTATATTTTTTTTCATTTGTTCACCCTTCTTCCTTCATCGATTCACAGGTCTCCACGCACCAATCAATTCCAGCCTGCGCCACTTTCTTTCCGTAATCTAACGTATACAGCCAATACTTCGCATCAGCTTCATCTGGATACAGCTCTTGAATGTTTTGTTCAATCGCAACATATGTCTCATAACGGATACGGAGCTGCCTCTCATAATCCTGTAAAAGCACCAATTTTTTCTCAAACGAAAGATATTGACCAAAAAATAACTTTAATAACACCTCATTTCGTTCTGATGGTACTTGATCGAGCGGCTGTGCCAGCCATTGCCTCAACGTGTCCAGCCCTTTTTCAGTTAGATGATATTCCCGCTTGTCTGAGCGGCCAGTTGTAGAAGTGGGTGAAACCTTCGCAAGCCCTTCCTCGACTATTAACTTTAAAGCTGGATAAATTTGTCCATAACTAATTTTCCAAAAGTGATGCAAGCTCCTATCAATTAATTGCTTCACTTCATACCCAGACTTACAATCTGTCGTTAAAATCCCCAAAATCGCATATGTCGTATCATTGTATTTTTTCATTGATCAACACACCTATCTAAAAGATATATCATTTAGATATATGATAAACGATGTATAACTGCAGATACAAGAGGTATGAGAAAAAAATAAATGCTAGAAAGGAGGTGAAGAGATCACTGATTTGTTAATCAATGAGATGAATCCTTCATATAGAGTGAACGATTATAGTTTGGAGGGGACATATGAGTAAATCGAAAATCTGGATCATGACTATTCTGGCGGTCCTACTGATTGGTGGAGGAGGCTGGATAGCCTATCAAGCAATCGCACAAAAGAGTGGTTTGAATCATCCCTACGCCTTTGCATATAAGACTCATGATCGTGTGAACTGGTTCAAGGTAACGGAGAGAAACGGAAAAGTAACAGGCCAGCTGAACGAAACCATTTTAGAGGAAAATCCGCAAAGGCATTATGATCCCAATCTATTTATCAACAAATATCAATTAACCGGAAAATCAATTGAAAACGGTTACGAATTTTATGTGAAGCAAGGGAAAGAAACGGTCACATATGAAGTTCACCTTGCCGAAAAAGATCTTTCTGTGAAAAAACAAGGTGAAAAGCACAGCATCACATACAAAGCAGTTGATCAAAAAAACCTACGTGCTGTTCAACAGGACATTCATACTCGATATGAGAAACTGATGGATGACACGGAAAATAGATTTCATGATTATGTACGAAACTTCATTAAGAAAGTAACAGGCGCTTATGGTTATCTGTATACAGCAGAGGATGGTTCATACCAACTATTTTTAAAAGTAAAACGAATGTATATGCAGTCTGAATGGGCAGGTTCTTTTCTAATGAGAAAGGTCCCAGGAGATGGTGGTGAACCTTATAAAGAAACGAAACATACAGCAGGTGGAGTTTCAGATGGGATGATGTTTGATTTGAGTACTTATCCTGCAATTGAAAAGGGTTTTATTTTAGGGGAAACTGACCGAGACGCAACATACATTAAATTTCCTTTTAAAATGGCAGGCGGGATCATAGAATTTAAAGCGGTCACGAAAGAGGAATATCAAGAACAAACGGAAGCATTCAAAAAGAAGGCGAAAGAATGGCAAAAGTAGATCGTGTTGGAACAGATGATTGTTGTGAATGGAATTTCAGGGCGATCAGAATTTAGTTGAATAAATAGGGATCATGAAGATTTTTTAAATCATATATTAGTGGAGGTACCTATGAGTAAATTGAAAATGTGGGTCGTGTCTATCCTGGCAGTACTCATCTTAGGTGGAGGCGGCTGGACAGCATATCAAGCAATTGCAAAAAAGAATTCATTGAATCATGCCTATGCATTTGCGTATAAAACGAAGGATAAAATGAGCTGGTTTGAGATATCTGAGAATAAAGGCAAAGTAACGGGGCATTTGAATGAAAAGTATATAGAAGAAATATGGTGGGATCCCAAAATATATAATAAACAATATGTAGTGTCCGGGAGTTCAAAGGAAAACGGTTATGAATTTCGAGTCAAACAAGGCAAAGAAACAATCATATACGAAGTTCAAATGTCCGGTAAAGACCTATCTGTGAAAAAACAAGGTGATAAGAAAAGCAGAATATATAAAGCAATCAATCGAAAAAAGCTAGATTCGTATCACAAAAAAATTCAAGATCGACATCAACATCTAGTTGATACTTCAGAAACTAGATTTTATGACAATATGAGACACTTCAGGGATAAAGTGGCGAAGGTATATGGTTTTCTATATACGGCAGAGGACAAACAACTATTTTTACAAGTGGAAAGCATGCATATTGAGAATGGATGGCTCGGCTCTTTTCTAATAACAACTGTTTCTGAAGAAGGGTGTAAGCCCTATAAAGAAATGAAATTAGAGGTCGGGGGCGAAACTGATGGTGGAGACTATTTAGACATGAGCTACGATCCTATAATTGAACGAGGTGTCATTATAGGTTCGACTGATCGAGATGCAAAATCAATCAAACTGCCAATTAAAAAGACTAACGGTACTATAGAGATAAAAGCTTTCACGTATCAGGAATTTAAAAAACTCCCTAGACCATATATCATGACAGGCGATTCAGTAGAGTTAAAAGCTGTCACGAAAAAGGAATATGAAAAACAAGCGAAAGCATTTAAAAAGAAAGCAGAAGAAAAGAGAAAATAGTTGTGTTGGTTCAGATGAATAGGGATCGGTTACATATCTGATTTCTGCTTGAAAAAAGCCAATTGTCTTTGCATAGATTTAAGGCGTTATCGTCTCTAAATTTTCGTAAATATAACTTAAATTAATAAGGATTTAGTTGACATATGGTGAAATATTGATGGTATCGATTTCTAAAATCTTATATTAGAGGAGGTACGTATGAGTAAATTGAAAATCTGGGTCGTGTCTATCCTGGCAGTACTCATCTTAGGTGGAGGCGGCTGGACAGCATATCAAGCAATCGCAAAAAAGAATTCATTGAATCATGCCTATGCATTTGCGTATAAAACGAAGGATAGAATGAGCTGGTTTGAAATATCTGAGGATAAAGGCAAAGTAGCGGGGTATTTGAATGAAAAGTATATAGAAGAAGTGAGGTGGGATCCGCAAATCTATAAAAAACAATTTGTCGTATCTGGCAGTTCAAAAGAAAATGGGTATGAATTCAAAGTCACACAAGGTAAAGAAACGATCGTATACGAAGTTCACTTTTCAGGAAAAGACCTTTCAGTAAAAAAACAAGGCGAAAAGAAAAGTATGATATATAAGGCAATCAATCAAAAAAAGCTAGATAAATATCATAAAGAGATTCAAAAACGATATGATTATCTATTCGATACCGCTGAAGATAGGTTTTATGATAGTATGAGAAACTTCAAGGAGAAAGTGGCGAAAGTATATGGTTTTCTCTATACGGCAAAGGACAAACAACTATTTTTACAGGTGAAAACCATGCATATTGAGCTTGGATGGTCAGGCTTCCTTCTAATCACAACTGTTCCCGGAGAAGAGTGTAAGCCTTATAAAGAAATGAGATTAGAAGTCATGGGTGATACGGATGGAAGAAATTTTGTAATGGGCCATGAGCCTTCAATTGAAGATGGGATCATTAAAGGTTCCACTGATCGAGATGTAAAATCAATCAAACTTCCATTTAAAATGACAGGCGGTACTGTAGAGTTAAAAGCGGTTACGAAACAGGAATACCAAAAACAAGCGAAAGCATTCAAAAAGCAGGCGGAACAAAAAAAAAATAGATGATATGAAACCAGATGAGTGAACTTATCTGGTTTTTTATTAATAAAGAGTTCTTATTGATGATAAAAAATATTGGTGTATAAAAAAGTGAGAAAGGTTGCTTCAACTAAATTAAAGAAAATTAAGTTAGGTATATAGACCTTAATAAATTTCAGAAAAATAAATGTTGACGCTTTCATATAATCAATATATACTAAAAACAAATCCAATATAAATAAATTAGACATGTGACTGGTCATGCAGGCAGGATCTAAAAACGATGAATTTCTTTAATTTGTCGTTTTAGGTCCTTTTTTTATTGCCAAAATATAGGTCTCATGTATGAGAAAAGGAGGAGAAGAAATGGATTACACACAAGTCGCCAAAGATGTTTTGCAGCATGTAGGTGGTAAAGAAAATATTGCGCACCTTGAGCACTGCTCAACAAGACTTCGCTTCACACTAATTGATCAGAAAAAAGCAGATGTACAGGCATTAGAAAAAACACCAGGTGTCATAGCAGTTAGAATGTCAGGACAATGCCAAGTGGTCATTGGGAATGACGTGATTGAAGTGTATCAAAAGGTAACAAATTTAATGGGCGGCAGCTCGTCTGGGCAAGGCGTGCCATCCAATCAGCCAAAAGAAAAAAGAAAAGCAGGCACAGTTCTATTAGATTTCATTGTGGGTGTCTTCCAGCCGCTTGTTCCGGCTATCGCAGGCGGAGGGATTTTAAAATCATTTCTTCTCCTTTTCTCTTTATTAGGCTGGGTGGATGCAAAAGGCCAAACCTATCAAATATTGAACATGGTGGGTGACGCACCACTATACTTCCTGCCATTACTAGTCGCTGTCACAACGGCAAATAAACTAAAGGTAAACCCACTGGTCGCATTATCAGCAGTCGGTGCACTCCTTCTTCCGAACATGACAGCCATGCTTACTGAAGGTGCGCAATTAATGTCATTCGACGTAAAAAATATAGCTTATGCGTATCAAGTGTTTCCAGCAATCCTTTCTGTATTGCTTTACGCTCAAATGGAAAAATTCTTCACACGATTTTCACCAAAACCAATTCGGATTTTCTTTGTCCCAATGATGTCATTAGTCATTACTGTACCAGTTACGTTACTGTTATTAGGACCACTTGGTTTTACAGCAGGACAAGGGTTTTCATCCGTTATTCTTGCGATGTTTAATACAGTAGGCTGGGTAGCTGTTGCAATTTTAGCAGCGGTACTCCCGTTTATGGTTGCATCAGGCATGCACAAAGCAATGGTCCCTTATGCAGTGACAACGATGGGGAACCTCGGGAAAGAAGCACTTTATTTACCAGCATCACTTGCGCATAATATTGCGGAAAGTGGAGCATGTTTCGCAGTGGCACTACGCACGAAAGACAAGGTACTCAGATCAACAGCCATTTCGGCAGGAATTTCAGCATTTTTTGGCATCACAGAGCCTGCTTTGTATGGTGTGACACTTCAAAATAAACGCGTACTTGGAAGTGTCATGATTGGTTCGTTTGTTGGCGGGATCTTCATTGGATTAGTTGGTATACAAGCTTTTGTACTTGTTGGTCCTGGATTAGCAAGTATGTCGATGTTTATATCAGATGAGCTTCCACGAAATCTAATGTTTGCTGTCATTGGAGCTGTCATTTCCTTCGTTGTTGCTTTTATCGCTGCTTTTGTATTAGGTAAGGATAAAACAGTAGAAGAAAAGACAAATGATCAAGATGCATTTGCTGAACAAATTGGAGCAGGGGAAACTTTCAAAAGCCCTGTGATTGGTCAAATGATCTCTCTATCTGAAGTAAAAGATGATATTTTCTCTTCAAAGGTCATGGGAGACGGAATTGCCATTGTTCCTTCAGAAGGAGCGTTATATGCACCAGTAGATGGTGAGGTCACCTTGCTGTTCGAAACAAACCATGCACTTGGTATGAAAACGGACAAAGGGGTGGAAGTATTATTCCACATTGGCATTGATACTGTACAGTTGGAAGGACAGTATTTTTATCCAAAAGTGCAGGCAGGAGATCGTGTACAAGCAGGGGATTTACTCATTGAATTTGATGTAGAAAAAATCATGGAAGCAGGATACGATCCAGTTACGCTTGCTGTCATCACGAATACAGATCAATATGATATTAAGGTACAGCCATTACAAGAGGTCAATCGCCAAGATACATTGATGGTTATCACCCAATTAGGAGGCTAAATATATGACGACAATAAAAGGTTTTCCAAAAGGATTTTTATGGGGCGGCGCCATTGCCGCCAACCAAGCAGAAGGCGCTTGGAATGTAGATGGAAAGGGCCCATCTGTTGCTGATATTGCGATGTACCGGTCTAATTTGAGTGTAGAAGATTATGAAGGGCATCTAGCTGTTACTTCTGAAAATATAGATCGAGCGATGAAAGACCCAGATGATAAAAAGTATCCAAAACGCAGAGGTGTTGATTTCTATCATCACTATAAAGAGGATTTGGCTCTATTTGCTGAAATGGGTTTTAAAACTCTTCGCATTTCTATTGCATGGAGCCGTATCTTCCCAACTGGAGAAGAGAAAGAACCAAATGAAAAAGGACTCCAATTTTACGATCGTTTATTTGCAGAAATGAAAAAACACAACATAGAACCGATTGTGACGCTGTCACATTATGAAATGCCGTTAGCACTGAGCGTGAAATATAATGGCTGGGTTGAAAGAAAAGTCGTTGATCTCTTTGTTAAGTTCGCCAATGTATGTTTTGAACGCTATAAAAATGATGTGAAATATTGGCTGACCTTTAATGAAATAGATAGTATTCACCGCCACTCTTTTATTACAGCAGGAATTATTCCTGATCGCTGCCCAGAAGGGAAAGAGGAAGAGACGGTTTATCAAGCACTCCATCATCAATTCATTGCCTCTGCACTTGTAACAGCAGATTGTCATCGCATCATACAAGGCAGTCAAGTAGGGTGTATGCTGACAAAATTAACAACGTATCCGCACACTTGTCATCCGAATGATGTGGAGCGGGCATTGAAACAAAACTTAGAAAACTATTTCTATGCAGATGTTCAGGTATTTGGTGAATACCCGCCGCTTATCAAGCGCATGCTTGAGAGAAAAAACATTCATATCCAAATGGAATCAGATGATCTTTCTATTTTAAAAGAAAATACAGTAGATTTTATCTCGTTCAGCTACTATATGTCTTTAACTGAATCAGCTGATGAAGGATTAGAAAAAACGGATGGAAATACCATCCGTGGGGTCAAAAATCCTTACCTTCCATCTACTGATTGGGGATGGCAAATTGATCCGGTTGGTCTGAAAATTTCTTTAATAGAATTATATGATCGTTATCAAAAACCACTGATCATTGTAGAAAACGGCATGGGTGCAAAAGATGTTGTTGAAAGTGATGGATCAATTCACGATGATTATCGTATTAACTATTTCAAAGAGCATTTCCGCCAAATGAGAGAAGCGGTGGAAGAAGGCGTTGACCTATTCGGATATACGAGCTGGGGCTCAATTGATATTATAAGTGCAGGTACATCACAGATGTCAAAACGATACGGGTTCATTCATGTAGATCAAGATGACGATGGAAACGGTACATTAAAACGTTCTCGTAAAGACTCATTTTATTGGTACAAAAAGGTCATTGAAACAAATGGTGAATCGCTTGATTGAAAAACCACAATCATGAAAACAGGTGATGACGATGTTTAAAATCAAAAAAGTTTTAAACTCGAGTGTGGTTCTGGCTGAAGATCAGAACCAACAGGAGATGGTTCTATTCGGCCGGGGGATTGGTTATGGACAAAAACCAGGTCGAATGATTGAAGAAAAGAAGGCAGATCAAGTGTTTATGTCTGTCGATAACATGAGAGCGAAGGAATTTCTCCAACTATTAGATTCAATGCCACAAGAGTTTATCGATTTAACTCAGCATATTGTTCAATATGCTGAAAAACGCTTAAACTCAAGTCTGAATTCTGGTGTCTATTTTACCTTGATGGACCACTTGAATTTTGCAGTAGAACGGCACAAGAAGAACATTAATATTACAAATCGAGTATACTGGGAAATCAAAAACTACTATACCGAAGAATTTGAAGTAGGTAATTATGCGCTTGAGTTAGTCAACAATACATTGGGCATTCAATTACCAAAGGAAGAAGCGGCCAATATCGCCTTCCATTTAATTAATGCGTTAGGTGAAGAGTCCGATTCCAAAGATGGCATGAAGTATGCAAAGATGATCGGAAGTATTGTGAATCTTGTCCGCTATACGTTGAATATGAAAATGGATCAAGAGAATATTCATTACAGCCGATTTATTACACATGTGAAATTCTTTGTTGAAAGATTTTACGCAAATAAATTATTATCAGATCAAGAAAATGAGTTGTTTGAACAAATTGCACACTTGTATCCTCAAGCGATGGATGTAGCTTTCAAAATCAAAGATTATATTAAACAGGTGCATAGTATTGTTATTCCAAATGACGAACTTACGTATCTGGCGGTACATATTCACCGCCTCATTTCTTATCAAGAACTGAAATAAATGTGGACCACTTGCCTTGTAATGAGGCAAGTGGTTATTTGTATTGTATCGGTTTATGTTCCGATAGGTCGTTCTGTTGGGCCAAGATTTGTATCATTTAACGAATTGTAAGACACCGTTTGTCCGAAAACAACGATGGTTAAAGCGAAAATGAGTAAACTCACTTTTTTCATCATAATTCCTCCAATTAAGTGTAGTGTGTTCCAATTGATAGGCATCCTTCAAAAAGAGGTATGCTTGGTGAATTGAACCCAGATCTTCAAAGTGTTTGGCAGCTAGTGCACTTAATTCACGGGCACCTTCAACATCCTTTAATTCTTTCAGAATACTGATGTCATCTAAACAGGTTTGAGCTTTTTTGGATATGTCTTCAGTGAAATATAGGTGATAGAGAAAATTCATTTTTGCTGTATAGATGGGGTTTCTGTCTATTTCTTGTTTTTGTTTGACTAATTCAAAATAATAGAGAGCTTGCGACTTTTCATCAATGGAGAGTAGCTCTTTTAGTAACATAAACATGGAGTGTTCGAAATAACAAGATGAAAGGTAGTCATCATCACTAAGAGCCTTTTCTAGGGCATCAATACATTTTTTTGATTCTCCAACTTCGGCATATAGAATACTGATATTGTGATAAAGCTGTGATGCTAAAAAATGATCGTTTAATTGATTTGAGATGTGTAATGCTTTTGTGTAGTAATTCTCAGCTCTTTTGAAATCGCCAATATCCATGAAGTTGGTGGCTGCGATCACAAAAGCTGCTGCCAGTCTTCTTTCATAGCCATCATGACCTTTGAAAATATCGATGGCATTCTGAATATAATGAAGTGAAATCAGGCTTTGGCGAAGCATCATATATAGGTTTGCGACCTTCGTATGGAATTCTGCTACTTCTATTTCATCAGGAATGTTTTGTAGTTTTTTCTCAGCAATTTTAAACAGTCCGATGGCTGGTGCATAGTCTCTGTTATATGAAGCGTAAAGGGCTTTATATAGGTAAAAATAATATTCAATTAAGTCGTTTGTTTTAGAAGGGTATTCTAGCACTGTCGGTTTATTCAGTTTTTTACCTCTTCGTTCATATAACATGAGCTTAAACTTGCCTTCTAGCAATGAATAGTAGGTCAAGACCTCCTGATTCTCTTCCATCTCTTGAAGTAATTCCTTTAATTCTGTGTAGATTGTCTTTGCATTGTGTACATCATGCTTACGAATGGCAATTCGCCAATCATTTAAACGGTTCCCCACCTGTTCAGCTGAAATGATTTTCATGGAAATTTCACCTCTTTAACATCCTTTCGCCTGTTTCAATAAAAAACGATATCACAATTTTTGGTAAAATATAATCGTTTCAGGGAGGTGATTGACAGGAGGTAATAAAAAGGACCTTATGTCATGAGATGTACGATATTGTAACGATGATTGATTGTTTATTCAAATGACTAAAATCTTTTTTTGGAAGTCTAAAAATGTGATAGATACTATTAGTTTTAAATTTATGGTCGAAAATACCATCCGAATATATGAAATAAAGCTATTTTAGCTATGAGAAAAGAACAATGAAAGGTCGATCTAGAAGGGAAAATCAGTTATGATGTTGCTAGATGATTTTGGGAAAGAAACTGTTAGTTACTGAGAAAGGTGAAAATCCGAGACAAGTGTTGACCTTTCAGAAAGGATGTTGAAATGAAAAAAAGATTTCAAATGTTAAACTGGCAAATGACAATTGTGATTACGACGCTTTTACTTGTTTTAGTCACTCTTTATATCTCAAAGAGATACTTTTATAGCAAAGAAATTGAGTTGCTGACAGAATCTTGTCAACAAGAAGACGGCAAAATCATACTAGAAACAAATAGTTTGACTATGGATTACTCCTTTGAGTGTAAGAAAAAATAAAACAGGCAGCTTTCTGCCTGTTTTACACCAATTAAAACCCTAAGTTTTGTAACCACTTGTTTAACAAGGCCTCTCGTTTCTCATCGGTGAAGCGATCGTATTTTCCTAAATTTAAATGAGCTGAAATTTCACCGTCATTCATAAACAAAATTCTTTCAGAGCAAAGGGCCACTTTTGGATCATGGGTGACGAGAAGCAGAGTTGTTCCTTCAGAATTGATTTGTGAAAAAATATCCATGACTTCCTTTGTGGTGCTTGAATTAAGAGCACCTGTGGGCTCATCTGCAAAAAGAATGTTTGGTCCATTCATAAGAGCTCGACAGATAGAGGCTCTTTGGAGTTGTCCTCCTGATACTTCTGATAAATATCTATCAGCTAAATGCTCAATATCAAGTTTCTCCATTAGATATTTTGCTCGTTCATTGACTTCTTTTCTCGGCATTTTCTTCGCTAAGTAAGCTGCAGCAATGATGTTATCAAATAGATTGAGGTTTTTTAGTAAGTGGCTGTGTTGAAAGACGAATCCCATCTCTGATAAGCGCAAAGCTGTTAACTGTTTGTCTGTCATTTCTGATAGCAGTTGACCTTTATATTTGATTTCCCCTCTGGAGGATGTCTCTATACCGCTAAGTTGATAAAGCAAAGAGGTTTTTCCACACCCTGAAGGTCCCATAATGGTGACAAATTCTCCACGTTTAATTGATAAGTGAATATTTCTAAGAATGGTCTGTTTTTGTCCTTTTAATGAATCAATTTGTAAAGACAATTGTTTCGCTTCAATTAATTGTTCCATGTGAAACATCTCCTTATGAAAGTGTATGACGGCTGATTTTACTAGAAAAAAAGGACTTCAATAACCACGAGATGACAGTTAAATTCACCATAAACAGCAGGAGAGGATACACGATCCAAACCCATTTCGGGGCTAACCACTGAAGGCTGGATGCTCCTAATGATGCTCCGCCTGCACTCATCAACGCCGGACCAATAGTATGAACAGCGATTGCTCCAATGAAGGCACCAATAGAGAGAACGACGATAAAACTTGTTAAGTATTGATAGGTTAAATCTTTTTGAGAAAAACCAATCGTCCTTAACAAGTGAGTACGATTTAAATCTTTCGCCCTTAACATGTGCAGAAACATCATTAACATGAGGCTGGCTGTTCCAAAAGCTGCGATGGTTGAAAATAATGCAATCACTTTTACTAGAGATGCGGTGCTTCCTATTGTTTGATGCACATATTCTTTCATATCTGTCACTTTTGCAGGAGACATATTTGTTTCAAGTGCTGCTTTTTTTCCTGCCATATCTATTCCTTGTTTTAATTGTATTTGAATGGTTTTCCAAAGGGATGATTGAGGAAAAGGCTGAGATAATGCTTTAGCAGTTTTCCCTCCGTTGGTAACGTCTTGATAAATGCCGGTAACCATTTTTTGAACTTGCTGTCCATTTGTGGCGAGAGTGACTTTTTCACCTATCTTTTTCTGAAGTGAGTCAGCACTCAACACCGATAAAGCAATCTCTTCCTCCTTCAACGGTTCCCTTCCTTGTAAATAGGTGAGAGGGAATGCTGATAGATCACCTGTTTCTAAATAGAGCGTTTCTAATGTATTCTCCATTGTTTTGGCTTGTAGAGAAGTTGTTTCATAGACGGCAGATGTTTGAATGTCTTGGTCTTCGCTAATCATAGACTCTATTTTATTTGTACTTTTCTCTAAATCATTTCCCTGCCGAATATCAATTCGAAGGTCACTTTTTCCAGAGCCAAGATATGTGATGAAATCTGGTGATTGTAATGTGTACCATAACTGAATCGGCATTAACATTAAAAATGTACAAAGCGCAATAATACAGGTAATTGTTGAATACATCTTTATTCGCGAGAACAGATCTTTCAAACCAAACCAAAAATTGACTGGGAGGAAGCTGTTTTTTTGGAGGTGCATAGGAATTTGTTTTTTACGGCTTGGTGAGCTTATGACGCCTTGAATAGCTTGAGCGGCTGATATTTGACCAAATCTCCTTAGGACAGTATAGCTGAATGAGATGACGATCATTGCCGTCAAAATTGACACCAAAAGCGGGATCACCTGATGAATAAAAGAGAAGCGATTCCCCATATATTGCTGAATATTGGCTGTAAACAAATCACCAAACATGAGTGTCATCAAATATCCCGCTATACACCCTATACAGGCAAGCACAGCATATTTCCCAACGTATAATTGTTTGATTTTTGATAAAGGGATTCCTAGTACTTTTAAGATTCCAATTTCACGTTCATCCTCTTCTATAGTTGCGGTCATAGCGAGACGAAGAGAGAGGAGGGAAATGCTAATGAGCAGAAAGCAGACAAGAAGGAGAATGGCGATCACCATACCATCTGTTAGGGCATTCAGCATGCGAAGCAGGGGTAATGTGACAGCAGGCCCCTGTTGTGGCAGCTCAGATGATTGATAGAGTGATTGAAAAGCATCTGCTTGACTAGCATCATGCAATAAAAATTCAATTAAGTACTCCTTTTTTTGAAACACTTGATTCAGTGCCACCCAGTCCGCATCATGCAGAAGAAATCTCTTTGAACTGACAAGACTTGGATTCATTTGGGCATCTCGTAAGAACGTTTTGATTTGAAAAGAGAATTGATGAGAGCCTTTTGAAATGAGTAACCTTTCGCCAATCTTTAAATGGTATTTTTGTTGAAAATAAATAGGGACTGCTACTTCTCCTTTATTGACAGTGAGCTTTTCATTTCGTTCGTTTAAAAGGAAATCAAAATAGCGATTTTGCTTTACAAATAAATGATCCATCACACCCGCTTGAGCAGGCTCCTGCCCGAACTTGATGCTGACGTGTTCGATCGGAATCATTGGAACAATTTGATGTGCCTTCACCATCGACTGTTTACTTGAAAATATATCGACCGCTTTTTCATCTAAGCTGCCATCGTGCATTTGGACAAAGTCTGGTGCTTTGGCTGATTGGAGTAGATCAGAAATGGAACCATTCAGCTGGACCGTCATTTGCGCAGCGCTTGTTGCTAAAAATGATGTCATCATGATGCAAAGGGTTAAGCCGATTGAAATGAGACGGTGGTGGGTTAGGTCTTTCTTGATAAACGTCAATCTCATGAGGCTGATTCTCCTTCATGTCGAAGCGTATTTTTTGTAAGGAAGGCAAGTGCAAACATCAAGGCACTGACGATTAACACGGTCACATACATGCTGGCGGAAAAAGTGTTGAACAAGAACCCGTACATCATTTGCCCGAGCGGTGCAGCACATTGAGAGACCATTGTTAGATTGGCCATGACTTTTCCTAATTGAGCATTGGGTGTTTTCTTTTGCACATGTGAGATGACAACGATCGAAATCATGGTGAGCAGCATGGCAATTGGGAGACACCCTGCTAAAAAAAGAAAATAGGCTGGAAATGTACCAAATTGAAGGGCCATCTTGGATGTTGAAAAAGCAACAGGCAGCAAAATGACTGCGATGACGAGCAGCCAGCGATACAAAGTAGGAATTCGCCAATGTTTCGCTACAAGCCCAACTAGCAGGGCGCCTGCGATGACGGCAAACTCAATGATGCCCATCCCTATTCCATACATGATGTCACTGCTTTTCATTGTGACCCTTAAAATAATGGGACCTCCAACGATAAAAAATGGTGTGAGGATGAAATTTAGCAGCGCTGCAAGCAGCATGGCTCTTTTTAAAAATGACTGGCTTCCGATATAGGAAAAGCCTTGTTTCATATCTTTCAAGAGTACTTTGGTCATCGGTTCTGCGAGTGGGCTAGGTGAGAAAGAGATATTTAACCGTAAAAGCATGCATGCTGATAGAAAAAATACAATGCTGCTAGCGCCTATGATGACCTGGCTCCCAATGAGTCCGTATAAAACGCCGCCAATGATAGGAGCGACAACACCTGAAAGGGCCTGCACGCCATTCACGATGCCATTTGCTTGTTCTAATTTTTCTTCTTTCACTAGCTGAGGAATACTCGACATCACAGCAGGAGCATAAAATGTACTCATGACACCAAGGAGAATCATGACGGCTCCAATCATATAAAGTGAATCATGACCTGAAAATAACCAGAAATAAAAAGCCAGAATCATAATGCCAGTAAGAACATCAAATAAAATCATCAAATTTCTTCTGTTAAACCGGTCAGCAATTGCTCCTGCTAATGGCGAAAGGAGGAGCGGGATATTGGATAAAGCGAAAAGCAGAGCATATAAATCAACACGATGTGTCATATCCAAGACGTGTAAAGATAGAACAAAACGAATCAAGGAAGACCCGAAAACGGAAATAATTTGCCCGAGAACGAGATAGATAAAATGGGTGGAGCCATTTTTGGTTGATAACGACATGAAAATCACTCTCCTTTTAGACCGACCGTCAGTCTATAATGTATGCAGGATTGGCATTGAAGTGACCAATCACTGATTATTGTCTTCCGGTTCTCCAGTTAAACGTTGGAGAAGGAAGGAGAAACTTCCCTTTTCTGCATGTAATGAGGCTTCAAGGATTGCGATAAATGCTAGAGCTCGTTGTATGCTTTCCGCTGTGGTCCATTGGAAAAGTCCCTCATCAAAGATAACCTGTGCAGAAGCGAGGAGAAATTCGACAGTTTCTTGCGGGTAATCCGTTTGAAATATCCCTTCTTCTACCCCTTGCTGAATGACTTCTGCTAAAACGGGTGATAGCTCTGTAATGGCTTTGATCAAGCTTTTTTGATGCATCTCTGCATTAGCAGGCTGATGAAATTGTTCGATCATGCCTTCTTTATGGCTGCCCTGTTTAGGAGATTGTGCCATGATGATGCGAAATAATTTATCGACCACTGAGATATCTGGATCAGCGGCAATACGCTTTGCCTCGATGATATCTGCTTTTATGATCCGGTCAATGATTGCATCCATCACTTCTTCTTTGGAAGTAAAGTAATAATAGAATGTGCCTTTTGCAATGCCAACGGCTTTGAGGATGTCAATAATTGTGGTTTGCTGATAGCCTTTGGTTGAAAAAAGCTTCTCTGCTGCATTTAAGATGTCATTTTTGCGTTCCTCAGGATGTTTAACGGTTCTCATAAAACCATCCTTTCTTTTGACTAGACTGTCGGTCGGTCCCTTGATTTGATTAAACACTTTTTGGCGTATCTTTGTCAACGGCTGTTTTTTTAAGCTTTGCATTTATTGTGCAATGACACTATGATACATTGAATGAAAACCCCTTCAGGAGAGATGCTGAATGCAATTTTTAACCAGTGAATTGGCTCAAGAGATGGTTGAACGTACGATGCATATTTTACATCAAAACATCAATGTCATGAATGCAGATGGTGTCATTATTGGGTCTGGTGAACGAAAAAGGATTGGACAAAAACATGATGGAGCACGTCTAGTGCTGTCAAGCGGAGACAGTGTGGAGATTGATCAGGAGACATCCCGCCGCTTAAAAGGCGTGAGACCTGGAATCAATCTGCCTATTTGCTTTCGCGAACAAGTCGTTGGTGTCATTGGGATTACGGGTGAGCCAGGGGACATTCGTCATCATGCCGAGCTGGTGAAAATGGCAGCTGAACTCGTATTAGAGCAGTCTTTTCTACTTGAACGCTTCCAGTGGCGGCAGCGAATAGAGAGTGAAATTGTGAATCAGCTCATCTCCGAGTCTGACATGGGTGATCATCAGCTGAAGCACCGTGCTGACTGGCTTGGAATGGATTTAGACAAGAGGCGAATGGCTATTGTTTTTCAGCCGATTTCATCGTCTGAGGACACTGTACACAAAATGATGCATGCCATTCAATACGATAAGAATGCGGATGATTTACTAGGCATGACCTTCCGTCATGAATTGATCCTGTTAAGACAGCCGATATGTGACCATCAATTCAAGCATGTGATCGAACAGCTACAACAAACAATGGCAGGTGCAGTTGATGGACAAGTGCTCGTGGGTGTAGGAACTGTCGCTGAGGATATGAGTCAATTACCGTTGTCCTTTCAGCATGCGAGAGAGGCCCTGCGGTTAGGAAAGGTGCTCCATCCAGAGGGAAGCATATATGTCTTTGAATCTTATCAGCTTGAAAGCTTGTTTATAAAAGCGAGAGCCGCCAAAGAGGGCAAACGGTGGAGTGATTTTTATCATCCGCTGATACAAGAAACGGAGCTCGTTCAAACGTTAAAGGTTTACATTGAAGAGGGCGGGGATTTACAAAGAATCGTTGATCGTCTATTTATTCACCGTAATACACTACGATATCGTTTAGATAAAATCCAGGCATTGACCGGAAAAGATCCTCGTCATGTGAAACAGTTGATGGAGCTGTACATAGCACAATTGGACAATCAACTGTCTTAATTGTGCATTTGCACAACTGGATGAAGAAATAAATAAAAGAAGTTCATCTGGATTCACAACTCGATCCCAATGGGTAAACGCTTACAATTAAGAAAAGACAATCAGGAGGGATGGAGTATGGGTGGAGATGTGACAGTGAGTACATTGGGCGCATTGACTGCGCTTGTAATCGCTATTGTTCTTATTCTAAAAAAAGTATCACCTGCTTATGGCATGCTGGCAGGTGCATTTATTGGCGGTTTGGTTGGCGGTGTAGATGTTGTGCAGACCGTGAACGTCATGATGGAAGGCGCAAAGGACATGATTCCGGCTGTTCTCCGAATCATGGCGGCAGGTGTACTGGCAGGGGTTTTAATTGAGTCGGGTGCTGCGTTATCTATTGCGGAGGCCATCGTGAAAAAGCTTGGAGAGGCGAGGGCACTTTTAGCACTCGCACTTGCAACAATGATTTTAACAACGGTGGGTGTTTTTGTAGATGTAGCAGTCATTACAGTAGCACCGATCGCACTTGCCATTGCCAAGCGTGCAAAACTTTCTAAAACGGGGATTTTACTTGCGATGATTGGAGGAGGGAAGGCGGGGAATATCATGTCACCGAATCCGAATGCCATTGCAGCCTCTGATGCTTTTGGTGTACCGCTTACTTCCCTGATGGCGGCAGGTGTCATACCGGCTATTTTCGGGATAGCCGTCACATATGTATTAGCCAAAAAGCTTGCGAATAAAGGGACACCAGTTCTGGAAGAGGGAGCAGACCAAGGCGAGGTTCAAGTACCTGGTTTTCTACAAGCGCTTGTCGGCCCACTTGTGACCATTCTCTTGTTAGCCTTGAGACCGTTGTTTCAAATAAATATTGATCCAATGATTGCCTTACCAATAGGAGGAATTGTTGGCGCTCTTTTCATGAAAAAAGGGAAGTTTCTCAATGATTATGCGATGTCAGGGCTGCATAAAATGTCAGGTGTAGCGATCATGTTACTAGGTACAGGCACATTAGCTGGAATTGTATCGAATTCTTCCATGAAAGAGGTATTTATTCAGGCGCTTGACGCTTCGGGATTACCTCCTTACTTGCTTGCACCAACGTCTGGAATTTTTATGTCGGCGGCCACAGCTTCGACAACTGCAGGGACGGCAGTTGCAAGTGGTGTATTTAGCGGAACTCTTATTGGTCTTGGTGTATCTGCCCTTTCAGGCGCAGCTATGATTCACGCTGGCGCAACTGTGCTAGACCATATGCCGCACGGAAGCTTTTTCCATGCAACGGCAGGAAGTGTTCAAATGGATATAAAAGAACGGTTGAAATTAATGCCCTTTGAATCGTTAATTGGTTTGACATTAACCGTTGTATCGACCATTATCTTTGGTATTTTCCAGCTGTTCGGCTGAGGACTTAATGAGAAACGAGGGGTTTTTGGATGAAAATTGTGATCGCACCAGATTCATTTAAAGAAAGTTTATCTGCTTATGAGACAGCATGTGCCATTGAACGAGGATTTCGCTCTATTTTGCCACATGCAAAATATATGAAAATCCCAATGGCAGATGGAGGAGAAGGCACAGTTCAATCGTTAGTGGATGCGACAGGCGGAACCATTGTCCAGCAAGTGGTCACAGGTCCGCTTGGCAAACCTGTGGATGCCTTTTTTGGTATGTTGGGAGATGGGCAGACAGCTGTCATAGAGATGGCAGCAGCATCAGGATTACATCTTGTCCCGCCAGAAAAACGGAACCCCTTATTCACGACGTCTAGAGGGACAGGAGAATTAATGCTTGCAGCGCTGGATAAAGGAGCGAAGCATTTAATCATTGGGCTTGGCGGAAGCGCAACAAATGATGGTGGCGTTGGCATGATGCAAGGTTTAGGTGCTTCTTTTCTCGATGAAGCAGGCCAAGACCTCACGCCGGGCGGTGGATCACTGAATCAATTAGCTTCTATTGATCTATCTCGACTGGATCCAAGATTGCGATCAGTCCGTCTGGAAGTGGCGTGTGATGTGGATAATCCTTTAACGGGTGAAAGAGGAGCGTCTGCTGTGTTCGGTCCTCAAAAGGGAGCAGATACAGAAATGGTTCAACTGTTGGACAAGAATTTATCTCATTTTGCACAAGTGGCTAAGCAGCATCTTCATGTCTCCTTTGGTGAGGCGGCAGGTGCAGGAGCGGCAGGAGGAATGGGCGCGAGTTTATTAGGCTTTTTACAGGCTGATCTGCAAAAGGGAATTGATATTGTACTGAAAGCCGTACATTTTGCTGACGTACTAAAGGACGCTGACCTAGTCATTACAGGGGAAGGCCGGATTGATCAGCAGACCATTTACGGCAAAACGCCGATCGGTGTAGCCAAAGCTGCGAAACAATATGGACTCCCTGTCATTGGCATCGCTGGGTCCCTCTCAGAAGACAGTGCAGTCGTACACGATCATGGCATTGATGCACTTTTTAGTATTGTCCCTGGCGTCACGACTCTGGCTGAAGCCATGCATGATGCTAGTGTGCATGTAGAGAGAACAGCAAGGAATATTGCGGCTGTCATGGCATTTGGAAGAGATAAGTAAATGATGAAAAATGTTTCCTTTTCTATCACATTCCTTTCTATAGAAATGTGGTAAAATGGTTCTAAATGAAAAAGAAAGTTGGAGGAAATACAAATGTCTAATCTACCGAATTGTCCATCGTGCAGTTCAACCTATACATACGAGGATGGCAGCATGCTTATTTGTCCAGAATGTGCGCATGAATGGTCGCTAGAACAAGAACAAGCGGCAGAGGAGCAGCTAGTTGTCAAAGATGCGAATGGAAATCTATTAAGTGATGGTGACACGGTCACTGTGATCAAAGATTTAAAAGTCAAAGGCTCTTCTTCGGTTTTAAAAATAGGGACGAAGGTCAAAGGGATTCGTTTAGTCGAAGGCGATCATAACATTGATTGTAAAATTCCTAGCTTTGGCGCAATGAAGTTAAAATCGGAGTTTGTGAAGAAAGTATAATATATGAAAAGAGGCTGTCGATCATCAGCCTCTTTTTTATTTCGATATTTATAGGTGAAAGGTATAATCTTAAACATCATTTCATACATATGTACCTATTGAAAATCATTCTTTTTTTAAAAAATCAAGCCTCTTTTCTTATAAAAATTCACGCTTTTCTTAACTCTACCTTAAAAAAGGCAGATGATTCTCTAAATTTTGCCTAATCCCCTTCACAACTTTTGGGCATTGCTGTACCATATGGAAGTGTTCTTCTATTTTTGACGGATCATGGTGTTTATCAGGAAATAGATGATAGATGATACTTAGACAAAGAAGGAGAGGTAACGTGACGAACGTTTTAGAACTGCAAAATGTATCTAGGCATATTCGCGGGAAAAAGATTGTTCAAGACTTGAGTTTCTCTGTCCAAGCGGGCGAAGTCTTTGGCTTCTTAGGGCCGAATGGCGCAGGAAAAACGACAACCATTCGCATGATGGTCGGTCTTTCTCCCATTACATCCGGTGACATTCTGATTAATGGTCATAGTATTCAAACTTCATATCAGCATGCCATCCAAGATGTCGGTGCAATTATTGAAAATCCAGAAATGTATAATCATTTAACGGCAAGACAAAACCTTGTTCATTTTGCCAGAATGAATGGAAAAGTGGATGAAGGTCGAATTGATGAACTGCTAGAACTAGTTAGTTTGCAGCATGTGAAACATAAGCGTGTCCGTACGTTTTCATTAGGAATGAAGCAGCGTTTGGGGATTGCTCAGGCATTGATACATAAACCGAAACTGCTAATCTTAGATGAGCCGACCAATGGACTAGATCCAGAGGGAATTCGTATGATACGAGATTACTTGAGAAGGCTGGCAAAGGAAGAAGGGCTTGCTGTCATTGTTTCAAGTCATCTCATGTCAGAAATGGAATTGATGTGTGATCGTTTCGCCATTATCCAAAAAGGAAAGCTGATTGCGATTGAGGATCAGCGTGCGGAGACGAAGCAGGATGATTTGGTCAATTATCGAATGAAAGTAGCATCAAGTGAGATTGAAGAAGCTCAAAAGCTCATTGAAGCATTTGAGGAAGGTATCACAGTTAGAGAAGAGGAGCAGTACTTATTCTTCTCCATCCTAGAAGAGAAGATGCCACAATTGATTCGTCATTTGAGCGAAGCTTCTATTCATTTGTACGAAATCAAAATAGAAAAACAAACCTTAGAAGATAAGTTCTTAAGCTTAACAGGTAAAAAGGAGGCAGACGTATGATTCGCCTCATTCAAAACGAGTGGATGAAAATCAGTTATCGTGTGGGTACTTGGATTATGGTTGGGCTTCTTGTTTTAGGTATGATTGCCACGTTGATCTTTGCTGTTAAGACAAATGACGGAGATCAAGCATCCGGTGATTGGAAAACTGAGTTGCAAGAAATCAATAAAGCAAAGAAGCAAGAATTGAAAGAGGATAATATAAGATTTTATAAGAGATCCCTTGAAACCGAAATAGCGATCAATGAGTATCGAATCAAACATGATTTACCTCCAGCCGATCAATTCGGTAAAAATGCATGGACTTATGTGAAAACAAATGCTAATTTGCTTCAGCTGGTCGGTGTATTTGTGATTATTATTGCAGCCACAATTGTCTCGGCTGAATATAAGCATGGTACAATTAAATTATTATTGATTCGTCCGCCATCCAGGTTGAAGGTTCTTTTGTCTAAATACTTTACCGTTCAACTATATTCACTTTTCCTGATCGCTGTCCTATTTATCTTATCCTTTATCTTAGGTGCGATATTCTTTGGACTAAACAATGATTATGTGTATTTGGCTTATCAAAATGGTGAAGTCATTGAACGGTCTCAGTTTGCAAATATGGTCTCTTATTATTTGGCGCATTGTGCTATGTTTGTTGTATTAGGGACACTTTCTTTTGCCATCTCAACGGTGTTTAGAAGTGAGGCCATTTCCATAGCGATTAGTGTATTAGCCTATATTGTGGGAGCATCCATTACAAGCATTTTGATGTTCTTCTTTGATTGGGCGAAATACTTATTGTTTGCCAACGATCCTGTACAGTATTTCGCAGAAACACCTACTTATATCGAAGGCATGTCCCTAGGTTTCTCACTAACGGTCCTAGTCATTTATTGGGCCATCTTCTTGGCGGTTGCTTTAATCGTCTTCCAAAAGCGAGAAGTAAAAACAGGTTAATTTAACTTTTTAGGAGGTTTCTATCAATGATTAAGCGTAAAGGTGAAAAAATTATGGGGATTATCAGTATTGTCCTCAACGTAATTGGTGTTGGTTTTGGGGCATTGATGCTCTCTGTGGACCCAGCAGTTTATGAAGAATTGAATGAAGTGTTAAAAGAGGAAGGCAGTGCCTTGCCAGTTGAAACACTTGAGGCATCGGTTCATGCCTTTGGCGTTCAGTTTATGGTCGTTTCCGCAATTGCGGCTGTCTTAGCCCTTGTTGGTGTGATTGTCTTGAAAACAGACCGCCGTGCCGTGCTTTCTGGTATTCTTTTCATGGTTTCCGCTGTGACTCTTTTAATTGGAACTGTTGGTCTTGCTTTCGTTCCGATGATCTTGTTGCTAATCGTTGGATTGATGTCACTAATTAGAAAACCGAAAACAGACATTCACACGAGTGAATATCCTTCATAATTCAAAGAAAAAGACATGCGCTGATTTGCGCATGTCTTTCTTTTTTATATGATGCCAATCAGTTTGGCGATGATGAGTAAAACGATACTGAATCCCCACATCCAAAAGAAGGAGTAGCGGATATGTTTCCCCATATCGACCCCTGCAAGACCGATGGCGAGCCATACAGCAGGTGCAAGGGGGCTGACAAAGGTGCCGATGATATTTCCAATCATCATGGCGTATGCTGCAGATGTCCCTGACACACCAACCTCTGATGTAATCGATTCGACAATCGGCAGAAGTGCATAATAATAAGCATCCGTACTTGTCAGCATATCAAGCGGAACCCCAAATATCCCTACAATGATATGTAAAAATGGCAGTAAGAAAGCTGGCAAAATGTGAATACTGTCCACTGCAATCGCCTTCAGCATGCCCGTTCCTTCAAGAATTCCTAAAAAAGAACCTGCGGAGAAAATTACAGCTGCCATCATTAGTGCACTTGGGGCATGCGCCTTAATTCGCTCCATTTGTACATTCACATTTGGAAAGTTAATCAGAAGTGCTAGTGAAAGACCAATCATAAACATATAACTAGCAGGAATCACGTTCAGCACGAGAAGGACAACAACAGCTAAAAATAGAATGAGGTTGACCCACATTAAGTGATAACGCTTTAAAGACGCATCGCCTGTTTCGCTGATCGATTGAATAGCACGATCCCAATCGGCGCCTTCTAATTGAACAGCAGCTACTTCATTTGCGGCGATTTTCACCCGAATTCGTTTTTCTTCTCTTTTTCCTAAAATGAATGCCATTCCTAATACGAGCACGACCCCGATCAGCTGAATGGGAATAAGCGGTACCCACAGTTCAGATGGGTCCATATTTAGGACACTAGCTGCCCGTCCTGTGGGGCCAGCCCATGGAATCATATTGGTTAATCCAGCACTCGTCCCGATTAACAATAGCAATAAATAAGGACTCATATGTAATTTTTTATAAAGTGGAAGCAGTGCAGGTACAGTTAATAAAAAGGTTGTAGCGCCTGCTCCGTCTAAGTGTGCGATGACTCCAATCAAGGCAGTTCCCATCGCAACTGTGACAACATTCCCTTTTGTCAGCTTGATTAACGCTTTAATTACAGGTTCAAAGAACCCTGTATCTTGTAAAATGCCAAAAAATAAAATGGCGAAGATAAACATGGTCGCCACTGGCAATACTTTGATAATCCCTTGTTCAAAGAAAGTTTGAATGTCATTGATACCAAATCCCGCGATGAGTGCCCCTATTAAAGGCACCATGACCATGGCGACAATTGGACTTGCTTTCCCCCAAATCAGCAAAACAACAATCGTTAAAATAATCAACAATCCAACAAACGTTAACATAAGCCCCTCCCCCTACAATAAACCGTTTACATTTGTTTGTTTTTTTACCAATGCAATCCCACATTTGCATTGAAAAAAAGAGTATCAAAAATATGAGTATTAGGCAACCGCTTTCATACCTATACAATGGTAAAAAAGGATGGCGGGGCCAATCATGGTGCGGTGTTTAATATGTCAAAAAATTTAGAAAAAAATCCACTTAAAATGGTAAAATAAAAAACGTCTGTTTCGGACGTTTTTTATTAACAGTTGATAATTTACTTGATCCAGAAAAATGTCACTATAATTAATAGTAATAAATATAATGCAGAGCAACCTCTATAAATTCCTTTATTAAATTGTAGGGGAGGAGATATAAAAGTCACTAAAATGGTTGGACCAAACAAAGTGATTAAAAAAAATCTATAATCAAAAAAGAAAGTACAGATTGATAAGAGTATTGAAAAATAAAATACAAATATAAAAGAACTATTAATTGTGTTTTTAGAATCTCCCTTGTTTTCCTCTAAATGATCATCTAGTAATTTATCTATCTTTTTTTTATTAATAAACATAAGGACCTCCTATTGAATTTTTTTTAGTAAAAAGGGCGTTAATAATGCTTCTGTTAAAGCAGCAAGTAATGTCAACAGACATATCACCATAGTAAAAAATAAAATATCCGAAAAGAAATGTTTCTTTGGGGAATGTAGCCCTCTTATTTTTAAGTAGACAAAGTCTAACAATTTGAAACCAAGTGAACCTGATAATATCATGGCAGGAATTTCAAAGATACCATGAGGAATTAAAGCAGTTAATATATATAACAAATTGTTACCATGATCGGTAATACTTTGTAAAGAGGATAAGCCTACTAAAAATCCATTTAATAATAATAAGATAGATGTCAAAATACCAAATGTAAACATTGAGAAAATGAGAAATAAATTTGCAGCAAAGTTATGTTTGAAATATCCCAGAACTGTAACTTCATCAACAGTTTCTGGACTAAGACTAGGTAGAATATTGTTAAAAATAACCCCAAGAACTATACCTGCTATGTATAAAATACTTGCTATATAAAGTATACGTTTATTTCTGATTATTATTCCTGTCATTTTAGTAAAGTATCCATATCTTTTATAATTAAATCTTCAAAGTGCTGAATGTTTGTAAGGTGATCATATTCTTTAACAAGAGCACCGTTAATTAAAATACCAACTCTATCACATAGTTGTTGAGCGATATTAACAAGGTGTGTAGACATGATCACAGTATTACCTTGTTCAGCATAACGTTTAAGAAAGTTTTTCATCATCTTTGTAGTGGGAGGATCGAACGCACCTAATGGTTCGTCTAATATTAAAACTTCAGGTTCATGAATTATGGCTCCAGCAACAGATAATTTATGTTTCATACCAAATGAAAATGTAGAAATCATATCATTCTCATTTTGTTTTAAGTTAAATTGATCTAACAAAACTTCAATTCTATTATCCTTCATTTCAGAGGGTACGTCTTGTAAGTCAGCAATAAATTCCAGGTACTCTCTAGGGGTTAAATAATGATAGATAAAAGGAGAATCAGGAACATAACCTATATACTTAAGATAGGAAGATCTCTCAGAATATATAGTTTTCTCCTTGATAGTAATATTACCTTCGTATGGTTTCATAATCCCGAGAATACATTTTAAAAGTGTTGATTTTCCAGCACCATTCGGTCCTAGTAATCCATATACCTTACCTTGCTCTATTTTTAAATTTATAGATTTTAAAATTTGTTTATCTTTATATTTGAAAGATAGATTCTCAATTTTCATGTTTTCATCTCCCAATGTTTCGTTCCTATTCTTTTAATCCAAAAATAATAAAATAGAGAAATTCCAATGAAAAATAGACATGTTCCAGTCACAATAAGTAAAAAGAATATACTCCTATCAATAATTTCAAAAGTAACGAGAGCACCTGAGACCCCATACAATTGAAGGTAAAATGCTAGTAGTACCCCAAGAATAGTATGTTCAAAAAATGAGGCTTTAACAGACGAACCAATATCCTCTAAATTTTCCCAGTCTAAACGAGGATAGAGGAAAGTACCTATCACTTGGCCAGAACCTATAATAAGACTAATTGAATTAATCATGATATACAAAATAATTTGAGTCATAGTATCTAAGTTGAATAATAATAATATAACTAAAAATAATGAATTCATTATAATAAGAATTATAGATAAATGCAGTATTGATTTTCCTGCAATCAACTTGAAGATAGAAGCGCCTGAATTCTTATAAATATATAGATTTTCGCGCTCTGCATCTGCTGAAGTTATCCCAAGCAAGCCTTCTCCTAATAAAGAAGTGTTGTAAGTTACGGCAAATAAAATTGGATAAATAACAAAAAGTTCCGAGAAGTCAAACCACTTTTGATTTAAACTAATTCCTACCAATACACCTAATTCTATTGCAATCATATTTACAGATAGCACTAAGCGTCTCTTGATAGTAAAATTAGCTCTTAATAGAGCAGTAAGATCCTTTTTTAAAATTGCGATATTTTGCCGGGGAAAGAAATTTATTAAATAATTTAAAAAAGGTAATTTGATTGGTTTTATTCTCGGCAAAAGATTATTAGGTGTTGCTTCCTTTATAAGCAACACTTTCAAAACTATTAGATAGGAAATAGAGAGTAAAAGAAATCCTAGTGCAATTAAACCTAAAGAACATATGATAAATAAATAGATATCACTTTTTGTTGAAAGTAGGTACCAGTTAGTAGGAAGCCATGTATTTGTTAATATCGTCTCTAATCTAAATACAGATATGAAATTTTCAATAGCTTCAAGAAGATCTTTTTCATAAAAGTAGTTAAGTCCGATCCAACCAAAAAAAGTAGTTGAAAGAGCAGATAAGAGTGCGATTCCTATAAAAGATAACAGACTAATTAACCTAGAATTCAAGATTTTGTATAAAAATTTAGAATAAGTGATATATGTGAGTAATGAGTAAATGCATGTAAGGCCAAAGATAAATATAAATAGTGGTACAAATGATAAAAAAAGGTATAATTTATTACTTGTATAAAAATTTATGAAAAAAAGTACAGGGAATACTATTATTGTTAATTTGAATAAAACATTTAGAAAAATTGTTGTGAAAAATCTCGATAATAAAACTTTTTTGGGATCTGTCTTTAAAGTATGTAAAAGAAGGAAATCTTCAGGGTATACATATCGATGTAAAATATCAGTTGATGATTTTAAAATATTCAAAACAAAAAAAAGAATAATAAAATTTGTACCTAATGATAAGATATGGACTGGTACATTAGGAAAAAGAGTAGTTGAAGCCTTATATAGAATAAAAAGGTAGACTAAAAAAAAGGGTGTAAAAACAAAAATAAGTCTATTTGATTTTAGTAAATTTTCGCTTGATGGGAAAAAGTAAATCAAACGGTTTAAAGTACGTCTATATGTAAGTTTAAAGTTTGCCATAAAAACTTTTTTGTTGAGCATTATATTCCTCCTAGACGAAAAGAAGGAGGAGTATAATTATACTCCTCAATTTCTTCACTTTGGATTTTACCATTCTGCAGCGTATTTTTTGCCGTGTTTTGTAGCCAATTTTTTCGCAGTAGCTACCATAGCAGCAGTGACAAGGCCAGTTCCACCCAAAACAACAGCTAATAGACTAAGTATTGTTAGGACATCGCCAGTAGTCATGATAACACCTATAGCAGCATAAGCGGTCTTGCGACTAATTCCTAAGTTTGTTGCAAGGTCTAATGCAAATTGATTACCTGAATTGAAATCAATAGAAGCTAAACTTGCAATACCTTCTGAAGAACCCATAAGGAAAGTAGCGATGGCAAAAAGAGAAACTATACTTGTAACACTCGCAATTTTAAAAAGATTGCTATTTTTCATATTTGAATTCACCTCCTTTCAGTTTACAAAAATAAGCTAGTTGAAAAAAGAGAAATAATACCTAAAGACATTGTTATACAAACGATTATGACAGTTTTTATATAGGAAATTTTGTGTATTTCTTTAATTGCAATACACCCTAGAATGGTAGACCACCAAAAAAAGGGGTCGATGATAATATTCAATATAATATCAATTGGCTTTTGAGAATTTGGATAAATAACTGAAAATGCAAAATCACTACCTAAAAAGAAAGAAAAGATAATGAGAATTATAAATTTGATAGCAACCGGTATGATAGAATAAATAAAACTTGGGAAAAACTCTTTAGCAGTAGCAACACCACCAAATAATATCCCAATGATATGTATTATAAAGAAGCTTACAAGAACCATTGCTGTAAATTGAACAATCCCTAATGCTAGTGTAATCATCATAATGAGTATGCTCATATCAGCAGTATAATCAATCCCATTTGTTTTAAAAGAATGATTAATTAATGTAGAGATTGTGGGGAAAATAGCTAAATAAAACCCTAAAAACAGACTTAACACAGCCAGGAAAACAAACCAAGAATGACGATAATTTTTTTCACTAGAGTATTTGATTAAGAGAAAGTTCTTAGGAGAAAAGACGAAATGATGTATTAGAGTAATAAAGTTGTGTTTATTATCCATAAATGCTCCTTGATTCAAAAAGTGTTTTTTTGCTAATTCTCACAAATAATGTATCATGTTTTGCCATATTATTTCAAGTTGGAATTTTGTTTATAAGCTGAATTTAAGCTGAATTTAAGGTTGGTTCTTGCATAAAAAGAAAAAAAGAATGTCTTTAAAGACATTCTTTTTTTCTTTTTAATATAAAATATTCATAGGCATCTAGTATTATTTTTCCTGTTAAATTTGAAGAGTGGAATGCATCTTCATAAGTGATTTGATCTTCTAACAAAATTACCTTTTTACTATCTGTAAAATTCATCATAAACACAAAGTCCTGCGATCCATCAGTGCGTTTCTGGACGCTGACGCCCTCTGGAATCGAAGAGGAGAGGATCGGTTGTATGCCTATTCCTGTGATGAGATCTTCGTAAAAATCATCATAAAACGCTTGCTCATTTTCAGAAGCCATATAGTATGCTTTCCCTTTGCCAAATGGACGAACAGTAAGGGCGGGCTGTCCTTCATAGCAGCCATTCTCAAAATGCCCTAACACAGAGGCTGATTCTGGGTGAATGGACTCGCAATATTGCCCGACATGATAAGTGCGTCCATTTCCTGTGGTCATTAAGACGTGTTCATCTGGCATCAATGTGTTGATTTCCTCTGCCCAAATACCAAGTACATGGCGGAGAGGACCGGGGAAACCACCAAGGAAACAGAGGTCGTTTTCATCGACCATGCCGCTCCAGTATGTTGCCACAAAAATGCCGCCCTCTTTGACAAATGCTTCGATCTTTTCTGCCACACCTGGTTTGATCATGTAAAGCATTGGCCCCACGAGCACTCGATAGGATGAGAAATCCTTTTCCATCCCGACAATATCAACAGGGATGCCTTTTTTCCAGAAGCTTCGATAATGAGTTTGACAAGCCTCTACATAGCGTTTGTTGGTATTATTTAAGCCCTGCGCATCATCAATCGCCCAATGGTTTTCCCAATCATATATGATGGCGACTTCTGGTTGAACGGATGTACCCGCAATCGGCTGAAGCTGCTCCAGCTGTTTTCCTAAATCAGCGACTTCTTGAAACACACGCGTGTGTTCATGTCCTGAATGATCCACAACGGCTCCGTGGAATTTTTCAGAGGCGCCCCGGCCTTGCCTCCACTGGAAATAAAGGACGGAGTCGGACCCATGGGCAATCGCCTGCATGGCAGAGAGGTGTGCCATTCCTTTATGTTTCACCTTATTCACTTCATGCCAGTTCACGAGGCTTGGTGTGCTTTCCATCACGAGAAACGGCTGACCGCCCTTTAATGAACGATACAAATCGTGAACGAAGGCGACGTTTGACGCTAATTCTGCAGTGGTTTCTCTGCCGCTATGCCATGCTGGATAGCTATCCCATGAGATCACGTCGACTTCTTTTGCAAATTGATGATAATCCAGTCCAAGGAATGGACGCATATGCGGATAGTCGCCCATAAAATTGGTGGTTACTGGCACATGAGGTGTTAATTCTCTCAGCGGTTCAATTTCATTTTGATAAAAATTGATCGTTTGCGCTGTGACAAAACGCTTCCAATCTAGGTTCATGCCATGAATCATGTGCTCGCCATGAGGGGCTGGTGACTCGATTTGCGACCAATCGGTAAAGGTGTGGCTCCAAAATCCCGTCCACCATGCTTGATTCAAAGCTTCAAGGTCATGGTTGTATTTGTCTTTCAAATAGTCTCTAAATGCTTCTTGGCAAAGATCACAATGACATTCACCGCCGTATTCATTTGAAATGTGCCACATGATTAGCGCTGGATGATCCTTGTAGCGTTCAGCGAGCAAACGATTGAGTGTATTCGTTTTTTCTCGATAAACTGGTGAGGTAAAGCAATGATTATGGCGAAGTCCGTGTAAGTTACGCTGGCGGTTTGCTTCAACGCGTAAGACTTCTGGATATGTTTGCGAGAGCCAAGCAGGTCTTGCTCCGCTTGGCGTGGCGAGAATGGCGTGAGCTCCCTGCGCTGCCAAGCGGTCCATGATATCATCCAGCCAGGCAAAATCATATTCCCCTTCTTTTGGCTCGAGCTTGCTCCAAGCGAAAATATTGATAGAGAATGTTTGACAGTGTGCAAGCTTCATTAATCGAAAATCTTCGTCAATGATCTCCGGCATATGGAGCCATTGATCAGGATTATAGTCGCCACCATGCAAAAAGCCTTTCACATTTGGGTGAACGAGTGGGTAACGCTTTCCCATTTTGTCACGTCCTATCTGTTTAATTACGGTGTCATTTGTTTAAATACATCAAGAGAAGGCAGGGCTTTTCCGTTGAAATCAAACATGGCCTGATTTTCCCAAGCATTCCCGACTGTCCCGGTTGTTTGAATATAAGCGAGCCCGTATTGACTAGACCACGGAGCACCTTTTGCTGGAATCCAAAGCGGCTCCCAATAAAAGAACCCTTTCCCGCGATTGTTTTTTACTTGTGAAATTTTTTCTGATAGATCTCGTATAAAAGATGCCTGCCCTTGTGGTGATGCTGGATAACCGGCTGTATTGACTGAATCTTGGTTAAATGAGTTATCGAGGTTGTCACCATTTGCTGTTGTAAAGCCGTAGGCGGTTTCTACCACGATGACATCTTTGTTATAGCGGGCGCTAATATCATTCATGTTGTTAGTAAGACCGCTAAATCCCCCGTCCCAATACGGGTAGTAAGATAAACCGATCGTATCGAACGAAACGCCTCGTTTGGTGATTTCATCAAACCACCAGCGAGATGCACCATTGTCCCCTCCATGTGCAAGATGAAGCATGACTTTGATGTTTGAATCGACAGAGCGGACAGCATTTGTTCCCGCTTTTAGCAAAGCAGCGAGCCGGTCAAATTCACCGCCGCCTTCACCCCAGCTCTTTCCGTTGGGCCAAAGCATACCTGAATTCAATTCATTCCCGACCTGTACCATATTTGGCAGGGCGTTTTGTGCTTTCATCGCTTTGAGCACATCGTTTGTGTAAGTGCCAACCGCTTTCTCTAAATCGCTTTGGGAGAGATTGGTCCAAGCTTTCGGTTTGAACTGTTTACCGGGATCGGTCCAGAAATCACTGTAGTGAAAATCAAGCAGCACTTTCATGTTTTGTGCTTTTGCACGTTTCGATAGAGCAATGGCGGTATTTAAATCGTTAGTCCCGCCGTTATAGGCACGGCCTTGGTTGTCGTATGGATGGTTCCAGAGTCTGATGCGCACATAGTTGACACCTTTCTCTTTTAATAGCTTGAGCGGATCAACCTGCTGCCAGTTTTGGTTGTAGTATTTGCCGCCGCTTCGCTCCACTTCTGCGAGCATGGAGATATCGGCTCCTTTGATGAAATCACCTTGCAATCCATTGATCGGTTTCACCGAAATCGTATCAGCCTTTGCTTCAGGCAGAATACCTAACCCCATCAGAAAGAAAACGACAACAGTGACAAGCAACCATTTCTTCATCAAATCTCCCCTTATCCTTTTGTCCCGCCTTGTGTGAGGCCGGATACAAATTGTTTTTGTAAAACAAGAAACAATAAAGCAACTGGAATCGCAATGAGTAAAGCCCCGGCTGCAAAGGTCGTGTAGCTGGCACCCATTTTGTCTGATACAAGATTGTATAGACCGATTGGGAGCGTATACATTTCGGGTGAGCGGACAATGACACTGGAGATGATGAAATCACCCAGCGGTCCTGTAAATGAGTTGATGGCAACAACGGCTAAAATCGGCTTGGCAAGCGGCATAATAATTTGGATGAAAATCCGGAAATGCCCTGCGCCATCCATTCTGGCTGATTCATCGAGATCCTTTGGAATCGCATCAAGATAACCTTTCATTAAATACGTATTCATCGGGATTTGTCCGCCTGCATAAATCAAAATCAATGCGAGGTGGCTGTTAATGAGTCCAAGCATTTGAGCCAATACAAAAATGGCAATTAGTGCTGAAAATTGAGGAATCATTTGCAGCAGCAAAAAGAGCATCAGTCCATTCTTGCGTCCTTTGAATCGGAACCTAGAAAAGGCATAACCTGTAAAGCTAACAAGGATCAACGTTAAGAGCATAGTCGCAATACTGATTTTCATTGAGTTCCAATACCATTTTGCATAAAGTGCTCCCTGACCGAAGAAGAGTTCTGTAAAGTGGCTGAACGTTGGATTCTTCGGAAACATGCTTGTGCTCATCAGGCTATTCCCAGGATTAAAGGAAGCGCCGATCGTCCAAAGAAGTGGATATAGAATACATACGGAGGCGATGAAAAGGATGAAATAAGTGATACTCAGACGAATGAGCTTATTCTGTTTTGATCCCATATCACATCATGTCCTCCTCTTTGAATGAATTCGTTCTCTTAAACTGCCAAAGTGCAATGGCAATGACGAAGATTGACAGTAAGATCGTAACAGCGGCAGCGAGTGCATATTGAGAAGACTGCATCGTCAGTTTGTAAATCCAAGAAACCAAGATGTCCGTTCCCCCAGCAGTTGAGCCAGCCACAGGCGGCCCCCCGCCATTAAATAAATAGATGATATTAAAGTTGTTAAAGTTAAACGTATATTGCGTGATTAATATAGGTGCAATTGAATAGAGGACAAGCGGTAATGTAATGGAACGGAATTTCTGAAAGAAATTTGCCCCATCAATGGTTGCAGCCTCGTATAAATCTTCAGGAATGGCCTGCAAAACGCCAGTTGTCATAATGAACACAAAAGGAAAACCAAGCCAAGTCTGCATCGCAATAAGAGCGATTTTGCTCCAAAATGGATCTGTCAGCCATGGTTTTGGATCAATTCCAATCGATGCAAAAAGGGTATTGTTAATCGCACCAAACGTGTCGTTAAACAATCCAGCAAACACCAAAATGGTCACAAATCCTGGAACAGCCCACGGCAGAATCAAAATCGTTCTGAAAAACCGTTTTCCTTTTAAATCTTTTTGATTGAGCAGAACCGCTAGGAAAATGCCGACAGCACATTGAAGGGTCGATGCAGCCAACGTCCATACGACCGTCCAGCCTAGTACATCAATGAATGTGTCTCTCCAAATATCGATTGAAAAGATATTTTGAAAGTTTTTGATGCCTACCCAATCAATGAGATTGGCAGGAGGCGAGTGGTATAAATCATAGTTTGTAAAGGCCAGCGCAAAGCTGAACATAATAGGAAAGACAACAGAGAATAGAAGTAAAAAGAAAGCAGGAGTGCTCATTAAGTAAGGAAAGCCTTGGTCGATGAGCTGATGGTATTGAGCACGGATGGAATGAAGCGGAACCCCTTGATCACGTTTCTTTCCGTTCATAAATGCATCTCGTATCATGAGTACATAAAAACCGATGCCAAAGCCAGCTGTTAAAAGTGCAATAATTCCTTTTGCTAAAAGGAAAACAGAGTTGTCACGAGGCAGCATCGTACCAAGTGTGAACAGCCCCCAGAAGCCAATATTGAATAAATCATAAAACACTACTAGAAAAGAAACGCCAAACAGGAAAAAGAGTGCCCCTTTGCCATACTGTTTGTTGTATATTTGCCCCATCCCGGGTATAAGAGAGAACATTAGCGCCCGTCTCCGGTGTGTCTTTGATTCCACTATGTGTGTGCGGTCTAGTTCAAGGTTACCCGTCACGTCTAACACCTACTTCATATGAAATTAGATCAAGTGCAGGCAGCATGATAGATGAACAGCTACCTGCGCTTGATGTTTATTTGGAGTGATTCGCTTTAATTTGCGAGTCGATTTGTTTGACCGCATCATCAAATGCTTTTTTCACATCGGTACGGCCAGTCGCAATCAGTCCTAATGCACTGTCAATCGGCTTCCACACCTCTGCCATTTCTGGATTGTTCGGTGTCAGCGTGGCATATTTCGTTTGCTTTGAAACAGCATCCGCATTTGCGTTTTCAGTAATGACTGGGTCTTTCATCAGCTTTTTCACTGGTGGAATTTCCTCTGTGACTTCAAAGCGCTTTTTCGAATTTTTTTCGTTCGTGATAAACTCAACAAATTTCTCGGCAAGTTCTTTATTTTTAGAATAAGAGGAGACGTTGTAGCTCTTTACACCTAAGAACGAGCTCATATGTTTTCCGTTAGGGAGTGTTGGCAGTTCCGTCACGCCATAGTCGATACCCGCTTCTTTATAAGGACCAAATGACCATGGACCAGAAATCACAGCCGCTGCCTTTTTCTCAGTGAATAAGGAATTGAGGACATTGATTCCTTGCTCACCAATGATGCCTTTCGGGAAAAGACCTTCGCTAAAGAATGTCTGAATGTATTTTCCGCCTTCGATGGCACCATCGTTATTAAGACCAATATCATTGACGTCATAAGACCCATCGTTTTTCTGTTTGAAAATATAGCCGCCTGAACCGCCTAATACACTTTGTGCGTAATAAATTTCATCCCACTTCGCAACAAAACCGTATTTCCCGTCCTTTGTCAGCTTTTTCGAAAGGTCATACCAGCCATCAAGTGTCGTTGGTGCCTTTTTCACAAGGTCTTTGTTATAGAAAAGCACAGTGGTTTCAACGGATTTTGGCAGGCCATACAGCTTACCATCTACCGTTTGTGATTGAATCGATTCGTCTGTGAAGGAATTGATTACTTTTTGATCTGGTTTGATTTCTTGTAACAATCCCTCTGTGACAGCTGATCCAATTTGGTCGTGAGGCATGGTGATGACATCTGGACCAGTGCCGGCTGCGCCATCAAGACGAAGCGCTTCAATTTGGTCGGCATATGCTTTTTCGACTACTTTGACTTTCACATCGTTTTGTTTTTCAAATTCTTTGACGGCGTCTTGAATCCCATCAGACTTTTTGACATCCTCCCACACTAGCAAGGTCTTTGTACCTGTAGATGCCGGCTGTGTACCGCTTGAATTGTCATCTCCTGGTCCGCATGCTGACAGTAGCAGCACAGCAGTACCAACGACTGCCGATAATGTCGCCCATTTTCCCTTTTTCATTCGTAATCCCCTCTCGTTCTTTTTTCACAGATGATAAGAAAACGCTTTCTTAATGTGAGAATATCAACTTGAGTAAAAAAAGTAAACACATTTTATTAAATTTATTAAGTAAAATTTTTTACTGAAATAAAGAGAAAAGAAGCCCACCATATACGGCAGGCCTTCCAGCTGTTTATATCGTGCTTTTCCGAAAGACAGGTTCTGAGGCAATCAGCACGGTTTTTGGTAATGTTCTGCCATCAACAAGTCTTTCTAAAAGTAAATCGACAGCTGTTTCGCAAAGTAAAGAGGTATGGATGTGATAAGTTGTGAGCGGTGGTGACACATATTGAGAGACGTGAATATCGTTGATACTAAAGACACTCACTCGATTTGGTAAAGAAAAACCGCGTTCATTTAATGCTTGTAAACAGCCTATCGCAAGAGGATCACTTGCGACACAAAAAGCGGTTGGCAGGTGATCGCCGAGCTCGTCGATCGCCTTCATCATCAATGAATAGCCTTCATCTACAGAGAAGTGGTCGCCGATATAGACCAATTGTTCATCCAGTTTGTTGTGTGCTGTCATGTACTGGCGGAAGGTCGTTTCACGAATATCTGGAATCCGCCTATTTGTATTGAGATCAAGATCTGTCCCGCCAATAAATCCGATGGATGTGTGCTGTTTTTCGATAAAAGAATCAATAATCTTTTCTACAATTCGTTTCAGGTTTGGTTTCACAGAATCAAAGCGGTCTTCATCTGGTGATGTATCAATAAAGACGATATGTTTTGTGATCGCATATAATTGATCAAGCTCAGTTTTTTTAAATCGACCGATGGCGATGATGCCTTCTGTAGAAGGATCAATCGATTGAAGACCATCAGACGGGTTGTAAGCGGTAACATTTAAGCTTCTGGTATTGGTGAGTTCCTCAATGCCTAGACGAATGGATTTAAAATAAATATCTTCAAGCTCTTCTTTTTCGGTCATCCAATAGAGAAAGGCAATTTTTTTTAGTGAATGTTTGAATGTCTTTTTTTGATAGGACAAAGCTTCTGCTGCCGCGTATACTCTCTCACGTGTTTGATCCGTAACCGATAGGTTGGGATCTTGATTCAATACGCGAGACACGGTGGCGATGGATAATCCGGCTTTTTCCGCAATGTCCTTTATTTTAGCTGCCAAGTCAGCACCTCCTATAGAAAATATCTCCTTTCAGTATAGAGTCTTTAAAAAAATTAGTAAATATTTTTATTAAATTGATTGGTTTAGACTGTTCTTTACGAGTTGGAAAGGAATTAGTAAAATATATGTATTGAAGATGTAGGATTAAGATTTCTGATAGGAGAGGGACAGATGTATTATGATGCACTGAAGACATTTGTGACAGTTGTGGAAGAGAAGAACTTTACAAAAGCAGCCCAGAAGCTGCGGATTTCTCAACCTAGTGTCAGTCTTCACATTAAGAACTTGGAGCAGGAATTTCAGACGGTTCTGCTTAATCGTTCGCCAAAGCAATTAACGGTGACGCCAACTGGGGATATGCTGTACCATCGATCAAAACAAATCATTCGTTTATATGAACAGGCGAAGCAGGATATTTATGAGCATCATCATCTGGCACGAGGGAAGCTCACGATTGGAGCGAGTTTTACCATTGGGGAGTATGTGCTGCCGCAAATTTTGGCACAATTTCATCAGCTTTATCCGCATGTTGATATTGAGGTAGTCATTGATAATACAGAGGCGATCGCTAGACATGTTCGGTTGTTCCATGTCGACATCGGACTGATTGAAGGACAAACCAATGACAAAGAACTCTCTGTAGAAACGTTCCTAGAGGATGAACTGTATATCGTTGCCCCATTAGACCATCCGTTTGCAAAGAAAAAGGATGTCACCATTGATCAATTGCAAAATGAAACATGGATCACAAGAGAAGAGGGATCTGGGACAGGAGAATACTTACAGCACGTCCTGAAATCAAATGGACTGAAAGCGCGGACTTTTGTGACATTTAGCAGCAATCAAGCGATTAAAGAAGCTGTCATTCATGGAATGGGGCTGTCTGTTTTATCTAAATATGTGCTCCAGCGGGGCAGCATTGGCGGGGAATTGGCTGTCATTTCTGTGAGGGGAATGGACTTTAAACGGACATTTTCATATGTTGAATCCCCGATGACAGGTGGGAATAAGAATAAGGAATTGCTTGTTGAGTTGTTGAGAAAAGAGAGAAAAGACGCTTCTCCGCAGTAGGAGAAACGTCTTTTTTTTATAATCCTTTGATGTTGATTTCATCGACTGGTAGGAAAATCTCACCTGTATCTGTGTACTTCATGGTGACTTGATCGCCTTCTTTTAAATAAATAATAAGAGGCTCTTTTTCAGATGACATGGTGTAGTTTTTCCCATCGTCTAGTAAGAAGGTGACGGTTGTATAATCACCGGTCTTTTCCTTATACACCCTCTTCACTTTGCCTGTTGACTCTTTCTTTTCTTGCTTTGATGAACTATTGACGGTACCGCCGCCTTTTTGAAGAGCTGTTTTATAGGCTCTTAGTGCTTCGTTTGGTGTAGAAGCGTATGCGGCGATCTCAGGATTGGCTGCCGAAACAATAAAGTAGTTTTGCAGGAACCCGTTTGAATCGAGAACAGGTGTAAGCCAGCTGGCTTCCCCGTAGAAATTATAAAGAATCGGCATGCGGCCCTTCCATTTCTTCTCGATAAATCGTTTCTCAATAATTTGCAAAGCTCCCTGTGAATCCATGTAGGATTCTTCAAGATTACCCGTATAATACGTAGCTTTTCCTGTTCGGGCATTTGTCAGTGCATACCCGAGCATGGAATCAACGCCCTCTTTTGGACTGGTGAAATCTGTGAAGTAATACATATCCCCTTTTGAATCAAACACTGGACTTACATTGGCTTCCGTTCCCTCGTCTGAAGGCAGCTTCACATCTGATTTTCCAAACATACTGTTCCAGAAACCATGAACATAGTTGCCGAAGTAACTATTTTGCAGACTGACGGCCTCTGGCGAAACAGCGCCATCAATAAAGGCTGGTACTTTGTCTAAGGAATATTTCTTCGTTTCACCCGTTTTGGCATCCACAACAACCACACCTGAAGCTTTAAACCCGTTTCGTGCAGAGATGAAATCTCCAAATGTTTGGATGTAATAAGGCTTGCCATCATCATTGATCTCGAGCTGCGTATCTCCATAGAAAATCAAATCTGGATACTGAAGACGGATATGCCGCTCAATTTCCTTATTGAAATAGGAAGAAGGCGTATAGACCATCTCGGTTTTCACAAACTTTGGATTGGCAGATGAGTCGGTCGCACTTAATGTAAAGTAACCTGGTGTGCTACCAGAACGAATCCATTTAAAGAAATCGGAGAACTCGACGGGTGCGATATACACATACTCACCATTGACCTTCTGAATTTGCAAGCTGCCAAGCTCGTAGTAGCTCGTGTTTGGCACCTGTCCGAACGATTTCTTCATCTTATTGCGAGCAAATTGCGGTGGTACACTCGCAGGTGTTTCTGTCTCATCAAACGCTTTGATTTCGACTTTTTGATCCATCTTAGACACGTCGAATTTCTCATTTGCATTGAATAGAAAAGCGGTTGCCATATAAACACCGAGCAACAATAATATGAGAAATAAAACGCCCTTGATCTTCCGCTCCAATCCCACTGATAAAAAGGCACCTGCTGCTGTCACAACAAGTCCAATGAGCCACAGTGATGATGGGTTGCGGTCTAAATTGGTGATGTAGTAGAAGCCGAAAATCCCGATGATAAACAGCAGGGCAAGTCCCGCAATCCACATAAGCGGCACCTGTTGTTCAGTCCCTTTTTTTCTAACGATTAACCTGAGTGGTGTGAGCAAAAGGGTCAGGACAAGACCGATCACAACCGAAAATAACAACATATATCCCACAAACAGATCTCCTTTCAAATCAATCACTCTTTTAGTATATACGAGTGAGACGGGGAAAAGATTCACCGGATGGCAGGTTCATTTAAATGCCGATCGAGTCGATGGCGGATTGAACATCTTCTTTCAGCTCAAAAAATGTGAGTCTTTGTTCGATTTTTTCGATTAAGGCGTCAATGGCTTCACCTGACATATGGGTTTGGATGTTCTTTTGATGTTTGTACACGTTAATCAGAAGGTCATCAATCAGATCTACTATTTTTTTGGCTTCTTGGCGATCCTCTGCAAATTCATTTTGAAGTTGATGCCGGATGGCTCTGATCAGCGCTGTTTTCTGTTCTTCTTTGATCTTTGCCTTCAAAGCAGCCAGCTCTGCTGGTGTCATGTCTTCCGTGTTAAAGTTTGCTTGAGAGAAGATGGAGCTTGATGTATGCGTATCTGTCATTCTTTGCAAAAAACGATCTGCATCTGTTGGTTGTTTCTTTGAAAATTCCATTTGTCGTACTCCTTAAGAAATACCCATGTTCTTGGCTAGGGCCGTATCTGCATCGTGGTATTGTTTTCCTAGCTGGCTCATATCATCTGATATTGAGTCCAACCACCTTTTCATATTCATCGCATGATCAATCGCTGCATCATACTTTTTGACCGAATAGAACTCATTTTCAAGACCCTCTGTTTTTAAGTGGCGAATGACAGCATCCACATCTGAAGCCGTCAGCTGATCATACGAGCCAAAACCGACAATTTGTTTGTATCTTGAACGAACGCGTTCCACTGATTGATCCACTTTGTCATCGAGTTTCTCAATTTTGCGAATGATTTGCTGCATATGGTGCTCGGCATATGTGGAGAATGTACGACCTGTGTTCATAAGAACATGCGACTTGATTAAAATCGCTACCACACTTTGCGGGTGAACATTTGATTGGTTCAATTGATGTAACATGGCGGCAGTGAGAGAAGGGTTTTTTCTCAACATATCATCAATGGTTTGAACGGAGCCATCTGACGAAAAGGAATACCGGTCTAAGCCATGGCTGCCGGCGAGGGCTTCAAGAAATAAATTCGCATCAAGTGAAGGATTCACACTCATTGCCCGATTGAGGAGATTTTTCATAAATTGGACGGCTTTTGAGGAGTCCTCAGTGTAATCGACGCCTTCAGGTAAAGCGGCATCATACATCACTTTCACACGACCGATTTCTGTCGTATGACGATTTAAGAGAGATAGCCCGTCATTGAGATTGATATATTCTGTTAATCTACTACGGTAATCACCTTTTAATGCTTTGGCTTGCAGACCATCCGATAGATTTGGGTAAATATTCGGATTCTCAAAGGTGACCCCGCCTTTAATAAAATCATTTTTGACAAGAACATAAGAAGCATTTGACCCGCCAAGTGAATGCCCTGTCACATACATCTTCGCATTCGGCATTTTCTTATGGATCTCTTTCGCATACCGGTCCGCCTGCACCATTTGATTCTCTGCGCCGTGTTCAAAAGGGATATTTTTAATCAAATACTTCGTATCTGAAATCAACCAATCTTGTACAATCTCATTTGTATAGGTCGTTGTCCCTGTCGTCACCTTCGTCGTGACTTCCTTTGACGTCTGTGACTGGCTAAAAGGAGGCAGCTTTGTCAAAATGGTAGAAAGAAGATCATCTGACTCTTTTTTTCCATGTTTTTTAATGGTATCTTTATATTGGCCTGCCCCAATCGGTTCTGAGCCGCGGTAGGCGATGACGGCGTTTTTGATTTTTGTGAGGTCTTTGCCTTTACCGGATCTAATATAGTCATCCGTTGAAACGAGAGTCAATGCGTTAAGTCCTTTTTCTGTTTCTTTATAGTCAATAACATACAATTTCCTGTCCTGGCTTATAGCTATGTCACTATATTTTTTATAATTATCTATTTTATAAGATGCATTCGAAATAAAATTATAGTCTTTGTCGCTAAGTTGAAAGTGTGATCTATTTTTAGACAAAATTGTCACTCCTGTAATATTTATCATGAATATTATAATTTAAAGTATATTAAATATCTATAATATGAGCGAGAAAATCTATTAATAAAATATTTGAAGGTGGATATTTTTGATGAAAAGCACGTTGAAAATTGTATTTCTTTTGTTCACTATTGCAATCATTTTGGTAGTGACACTTATACTACAACAATTTAAGGAAAAAAAATCAAGTGATTCTGGAGGTAAGACTATCGTGGAAGAAAAAAGCGATCAAGTTAAGGCAGAAGAATTCGCAGAAAAGATGAAGCCAAAAATTGAAGAACGCCTACATAAAGAAGATATTCACAATTTTATTAAAACTATTACATTTAAAAAGAATGTATCTATAAGCCCTATGGGTTATATCACAGTTGATGGATATATAAATAATGATGCAGAAAAATATCACTTTTCTGCATCATTAATATACAAAACTAACGAAATCGGTTCGATGAGTCATTCCCCTGATTTATCAGATCGTTTTATAGACTGGGATGAATATAAAGATGAACCTAAAGTGAAAGAAAATTTTTTGAATAGTCTCTCTAAAAAAGAACGTGAACAGTATCTCAAGGATATTGGAGAAAAAGAGTAAAAAACATCCGTTATCAGTTTGTTCCCTATAAATGATGACTAAAGTAATATGCTATTAATCAATAAAAACACTTTCATTTAAAGGAGAGATTTCATCCATGGCAAATAAAAAGAAATTGATCTTGGATGTAGACACTGGAATTGATGATGCGATTGGTATTTTGCTTGCAGTGAAAAGTAAGCGGTTTGATATGTTGGGGATCACAACGGTGTGCGGGAATGTGTCTGTTGAAGCGGCGACGTTGAATACGTGTAAAGTGCTTGAGCTGGTTGAGGCAGAGGAAATCCCTGTCATCAAAGGTGCAGCGACGCCTCTTTTGAGAGCCCCTCATTATGAACATCGGGTGCACGGGGAGGATGGAATTGGCGGCGCTTTAAAGGACGCCCGGCCTAAGAAGACCGCAGATGAAGGTTTTGCGCCTGATTTTATCATTGACCAAGTGCTGAAGTATTCGAAGCAGGTTACGCTTGTGTTGACAGGACCGTTAACGAATTTAGCCCTTGCGGTAAAAAAATGTCCTGAGCTGATTCATCACGTGAAAGAAGTCATTTTTATGGGGGGTGTCGTGCAGGGACAGGGGAATGTCACACCGGTTGCGGAATTTAATACATATGCAGATCCAGAAGCGACGAAATTGGTGCTGGAGGCTGGTTTCCCTTCACTGACTCAAGTAGGGCTGGATGTCACGAGACAGGTCTTGTTAACGGATGAGAGAATTGATGCCATTCAAAATGAAACGTTAGCTAGTTATATCAGAGAGAGCACAAGCATTTACCGCCAGCGCTATTTTGAGCGGAATGGGGTGTGGGCATGTGCCATGCATGATCCGCTTGCTATAAGTCTTTCAATTGATAAACAACTTGTGAATACACAGGCTTTTCATGTAGAAGTGGAGACGAAGAGTGAGTTCTGCGATGGTCAAATGATATGTGATTTACAGCACCAATGGGGAAAAGATCGCAACCTTCAAGTGTGTATGGATGTAGATGCTGAAGGGTTTTTTGATTTAATGATCAAAGTCTTGAATTCTTAAAAAAGAAGTCTGTGCAAACAGGCTTCTTTTTTATAAGATGGGAACATGAGGAAATGTATGCGCTCACATGAATGAGGAAGGAGTGAAGTCAATTGGCTTCTGTCAGTTTAAGTAGTATGGATAAGATAAGGGCAGCAAGCAGAGGATTGCCGCCAAAACTGAAAGCAATTGCTGAGCACATTACGAGTGAGCCCCGCGACATCATCCATTTGTCGATTGTCGAGCTTGCCAAAAAGACAGCGAGCTCAGAGGCAACGATTTTTCGTCTTTGTAAAAGGCTTGGATTTGAGGGGTATCAAGATTTGAAGATTGCTATTGCCCAGGAAATAGACCAAACGAAGCCTGATTATGTAGATGAAGAGATGAGTCTTGACGATGATACTGCCGTTTTTATGCAAAAGGTATTTCAGGCGAACATCACTGCATTAAAGGATAGTTTTCAATTGTTGAATCCAGAAGATGTAGAAAAAGCCGTACAATTAATCCATGAAGCAGAGCGCTTAGAGTTTTATGGCAGCGGTGGGTCTGGTCTCATCGCCACAGATGCTTTTCACAAATTTATGAGAACAGGCATCAACTGTATTGTTCATACAGATTCTCACTTTCAAGCGATGTCGGCAGGTCTGCTTGATCAAAAGAGCACAGTGCTTGGTATATCTCATTCTGGTCGAAATAAGGATTTACTGGATGCGATGAAAACAGCTAAGGAAAAAGGAGCGAAAACCATTGGCATTACAAGCTATCAGCGTTCTCCATTGAGTCAGCTTGCAGATGTCACGCTGTATACATCAACGCAAGAAACGGCTTTCCGAACGGAAGCGATGTCCGCTAGGCTTGCCCAGCTTACTGTGATTGATGTGCTATATTTTGCGCTTGCACATTTAAGGCAGCAGGAAACTTTAACAAACTTAAAGCAAATGAGAGAAACCATTTCTCAAAAAAGAGTGTAATGGTTTCAAAAATAAATTTTTCTGTTAGTGATAAATGCTGTTGTGGTAACGATTCTGAGGTTTTTAGTGAAAATTATTTTCTTTTTGAGCGTTGAATGTCGAAAAAAATATTCCTATAATGGGATTTATCAGGTACACCGGCACCACGACAATTTATTTCAAATCAATGATTGGGCGTGATACAGATGAAGGGAAACCAGGCGGTAATTGGTTTGGATATTGGAACAACAAGTACAAAGGCGGTTCTATTTGGACCTCAGGGGAAAGTCATATCAAAGCATTCTGTTCCTTATGACCTCATTCACCCCCAGCCAGCATGGGTTGAGCAGAACCCTGAACATATTTTAGATGCTGTGATTGCGAGTGTAAGAGGCGCATTGACGAAAGCAGCATTTGATGCAAAAAACCTCATAGGTGTGGGGATTAGTACGGCGATGCATTCCTTAATCGTCATGGATGAGAATGGAAAAGCATTAACAAACAGTATCATTTGGGCTGATAACAGAAGTGCAGAACAAGCGAAACGAATCATAACGGACTTAGATGGCTTTCAAATTTATAAAAGAACCGGAACACCGATCCATCCAATGTCACCGCTTTCAAAAATACGATGGATCAAGGAAATGACACCTGACGTCTTCAATCAGGCAGCAAAATTCATTTCCATCAAAGAGTATGTTCTTTATCATTTCTTTGGTCAGTATGTGGTCGATTATTCAATCGCATCAGCAACAGGACTGTTCCGATTGGAAACGCTTCAATGGGACGAGGAGGCACTACGTATTGCAGGAATTCAGGTGAATCAGCTGTCTGAACTTGTTCCAACGACGCATCAGCTGCGTGGGCTTCAGCCAGAAATTGCGCTGCGAATGGGCATTGAAGAAGATACACCATTTGTTGTGGGTGCAAATGACGGTGTACTAGCGAATCTTGGTGTTGGTGCGATTGGCAAAGGTGAGGTAGCAGTCACGATTGGGACAAGTGGTGCAGTACGTACAGTCGTAGATCAGCCAATTACAGATGAGCAATCAAGAACATTTTGCTATGCATTGACGGACAAGCATTGGGTCGTCGGAGGACCGACCAATAACGGCGGAATTATGCTGAGATGGCTCAAGGATGAATTTGGGTCTTCCGAGGTGGAGGTAGCAAAGCGTCTAGGTGTAGACCCTTACGATCTAATGATTGATATTGCAGAAAAGGTTCCAGCTGGCTCAGAAGGGCTGCTGTTTCTACCATTTTTAACAGGTGAGCGTGCACCTTATTGGAATCCAAACGCAAGAGGCACGTTCTTCGGGATCAGTCTTCAGCATAAGCGCGAGCACTTTATTAGAGCCGTGTTAGAAGGCGTCATTATGAGTGTTTTCTCGATCGGTGTGGCACTAAGAGATTTAACAGGTCCAGCGAAGGATGTCAGGGCTTCTGGTGGATTTGCGAGATCCCCTCTATGGCGACAGATTTTGGCCGATACGATGGGCAGAGAAGTGCTCGTACCAGAAAGCTACGAGGCTTCCGCACTTGGGGCGGCTGTCCTTGCACTTCATAGTTTAGGTCATATGGAAGAGATAGAAGAGGTGCAGGAATGGATTCGTATTTCTGCCCGCCATGAACCAAATATGAAGAACAACGAAACATACATAGAGCTATTTTATTTATATGAGCGTCTCTATGACAAACTGAAGGATGAATTTGATGTCATTAGTGCGTTGCAATTAAAACAAAATCGTTAAACATCGGGGAAAAGGTGGGAGAACATGCTTTTATTCATTGTGATTGCGGCGATTGTCCTTTTACTCATTCTCATTACAGTCGCTAAGTTGAATCCGTTTGTGAGTTTGATCATTACCTCTATGCTAGTAGGCTTTGCTACAGGAATGGATTTACAGGAAATCATTCAATCGATTAAAACGGGATTAGGGAACACGTTATCATTACTGGCGATTGTGCTAGCGCTTGGGACGATGCTTGGGAAAATGATGGCTGAGTCAGGGGGCGCTGAGCGGATCGCTCAAACACTAATCAGTCGTTTTGGGACGAAGAATGTGCATTGGGCGATGATGTTTGTAGCCTTTATCGTGGGGATACCTGTCTTTTTCCAGGTCGGATTTGTTCTTCTCATTCCCTTACTCTTTACCATTGCGATTGAAACGGGCATTTCGCTCGTGACGATTGGGATTTCATTAATCGCAGGCTTGTCTGTTGTGCATGGGCTAGTCCCGCCTCATCCAGCTGCAATGGCAGCAGTAGGCATCTATCATGCCAACGTGGGGAAAACGATTTTCTTTTCAATCATCGTCGGTTTGCCAACAGCTATTATTGCTGGACCGTTGTATGGTAAGTGGATTGGAAAACGAATACATAAACCAGTTCCAGAGATGCTCAGAAAGCAATTCACGGAACGAAATGCTGATCGGAAGCTTCCTGGTTTTGCGAATACGATGTTTACCATTTTGGTGCCGGTCATTCTTATGCTGCTTGCCACGTTGGCGGATATTATTTTGCCAGAGGATAGTATGTGGTATCAGATGTTCAAGTACATTGGAGATCCCATAACAGCTTTATTGATTGCAACAGTGTATTCTTTCTTTAGCCTTGGCTTTATACAAGGGATGAGCCGTGACCGAGTGCTGTCATTCAGTAACGATTGTTTGGGACCGATCGCTTCCATTCTGCTTGTGATTGGTGCAGGCGGAGCGTTCAATAATGTACTGATCGATTCAGGCGTTGGGGATTATATTGCTGATTTAGCCAAACACTCCCCAATCTCACCGATTTTACTTAGCTGGCTAATTGCTGCGGTTATTCGTGTGGCAACAGGATCAGCTACAGTATCCATGATGACAGCGGCCGGAATTGTAGCCCCAATCGCTGCATCCATGCCGGATGTGAGCAGAGAGCTGCTTGTTTTAGCAACAGGAGCGGGTTCACTGATTTTGTCTCATGTCAATGATTCTGGTTTTTGGCTGATCAAAGAGTATTTTGGTATGACCATCAAAGAGACGTTCTTGACATGGACGGCTATGGAGACCATCATTTCCGTTAGCGCCATTGCATTTATTATGATTATTAATATGTTTATATAACGGGACAACAGCTCAATTCTTCGGAATTGGGCTGTTTTAGCTTGTTGTTATGCCGCTTTTGACAATTTAGGATAAAATAATGATATTGAGCTATGGGAGGCGGACACGATCGAACCTTTAAAACATGTATATAATGAACCATTTATTCAACATTTAGCAGAAAAACTTGCGCAAGCGTCAAAGGTATTTGATGCTGATCACTTTCAGCAGCTCGTGTTTCAAGAGGATTGGGAGCAACTGGAGTTAAAAGGACGAATGAGAAGAGTGACTGAATCGATGCACGCCTGTCTGCCTGAGGATTATGAGAAGGCAATCGATGTACTGCGTCAGACAGCACCGCATTTTACAGGGCTCAGTGCGCTCGTATTTCCAGACTATGTCGAGACATATGGTGTTGACCATTGGGATATCTCGATCAAAGCACTTGAATTCTTTACACCGTTTTCCACTGCTGAATTTGCCGTTCGACCTTTTCTCATACAAGATCAAGAGAAAATGCTGGCGCAGATGCTTGTGTGGTCACAGGATCAAAATGAACATATTCGCCGTCTCGCTAGTGAAGGATGCAGGCCTCGTTTGCCGTGGGGATTATCCGTCCCTGCGCTGAAAAAGGACCCTTCTGTCACGCTGCCCATTTTAGAAAATTTGAAGTCAGATTCGGCCAAGTATGTGCAAAAAAGTGTGGCGAATCATTTAAATGATATTTCTGCAATTCAGCCAGACCTCATGAAGCAAATGGTGAAAAGCTGGTATGGAACCAATGAACATACAAACTGGATTGTCAAACATGCATCCCGTACGTTATTGAAAAAAGGCGATCCAGATATCATGGCTTTATTTGGCTATGGAGATGATCCGTCTATCCAAGTAACGGATTTGAAGGTGACGCAAGACCCCGTTCGTATTGGAGAGAAGCTGACCTTTCATTTTATTCTTCAGGTTGATAAGCCATTAAAGCTGCGCGTAGAGTATGCCGTTGATTACGTGAAAGCTCGTGGTACACGCAATCAAAAGGTATTTAAAATCACAGAATTTGAAACAGGATCGGCGCTGCATAGAGAATTTGTCCGGTCACAGTCGTTTCAAAATATGACAACGAGAAAGCACTATGAGGGCATTCATACATTAACCATCATCATCAACGGCATCCCAAAAGCGTCTGTTGATTTCGAAGTCACAGCAGCTGCTCATGAAAAAACCCGCCACTGAGGCGGGTTTCAGCGTGTAGACAAACCCTCGCATTCGGTGTCAGTCCTGCGCGCTGGTGCTCACGAATGTCAAATTCGCTCCG
>NZ_JBQEOD010000007.1:0-159924 GCF_052044955.1 Bacillus sp. 22446 | reverse complement strand
TGGTGAGCCATGAAGGACTCGAACCTTCGACCCTCTGATTAAAAGTCAGATGCTCTACCAACTGAGCTAATGGCTCATCTGCTATGCAGAAAAACATATATAAAAAAATGGCTGGGCTAGCTGGATTCGAACCAACGCATGACGGAGTCAAAGTCCGTTGCCTTACCGCTTGGCTATAGCCCAACGAATCAAAATAACAAAACATGACCCGTACGGGATTCGAACCCGTGTTACCGCCGTGAAAGGGCGGTGTCTTAACCGCTTGACCAACGGGCCATATCATAATGGCGGAGAAGGAGGGATTTGAACCCTCGCGCCGCTCGCGCGACCTACACCCTTAGCAGGGGCGCCTCTTCAGCCACTTGAGTACTTCTCCATTATGGCTCCGCAGGTAGGACTCGAACCTACGACCGATCGGTTAACAGCCGATAGCTCTACCACTGAGCTACTGCGGAATAATAAGACATGTTTCATTATATCTATGCCAGAAAAATGTGTCAAGAATTTTTAAACGTTTCATTCCTGCTCCATTTGCGACGGCTTTTATAATTTAACATATACTAATATAACAGTCAAGCCTTTTTCCATGCCATTTGTTTAACTTGGCAGAAAGCCCCCGACCTCCACGTAGACCAAGGGCCTTGATGCAGCCTTCCTCATAAGATTAAGACAAATGAAACTTTCGCATCCACTTATAAAAAGTACTTCTTGGCACTCCTGCTAACCTCGCTGCTTCTGACACATGACCTTTTGTTTTATGCAGTGCGTCTATCACTGTTTGCTTTTGAATGCGTTCCCTGAATGTGAGTTCTTTTGAAGTCTCCGGTTGCTCTGCTGGATGCAGCTTCTGTTTTTTCTGATCAATCGCCTCTAATACTGAAGCATATTGCGATTCACCAATCCATCCGCCTTTCGGAAAGAGGACCCTTAGATGTTCAAACAGGTTAAAAAGCTCTCTTATGTTTCCTGGCCAATGATACGCCTGTAATTTCTGAAAAAATGATTCAGGAAACGCTGCATTCCAGTGATGCTTCTTTTGGTAATAACGATACAAATCATGAATGTCTTCTTTTCTTTCTCTAAGCGGCGGGATATTGATCGGATAGACATGAAGACGGTAATACAAGTCTTCTCGTATTTTTCCTTCTTTCAGCAGTTCGTTCATATTACGGTGAGTCGCTGTAATGATTCGAATATCCAAAGGGATTTCGTGTGTCCCGCCGAGCGGTACGACTGCCCTTTCTTCTATCACCCTAAGAAGCGCTACTTGCATCGCATATGGGATTTCGCCTATTTCATCTAGAAAGAGTGTTCCTTTATGGGCTTGTTCAAATTTACCTTTACCTCCGTGGCGTTTTGCTCCTGTAAAAGCACCTTCAGCATAGCCAAACAGCTCACTTTCTAACAGGCTTTCAGGAATGGCTCCGCAATTAACAGCAATGAACGGCCCTTTATGCCTTTCACTGGCGGAGTGAATGGCTCTAGCGGCGAGTTCCTTCCCTGTCCCTGTTTCTCCCCAAATATACACATGAGCATCTGTTTGTGCCGCTCTCTTCATCTCACTAAGCGTCTGTTGAAATACCTTACTTGTTCCTGATTCCCCGGGAAATTGAGCAAAAGAAACGGTCATGCTGCTTTTCGCTACTTCTTCAAGAGAAAGGGATATGCCTAGCACCTTCCCATCTTGCTCTGATTGAATGATCTGCTTTCCCCGGATAACAAATGGATGATCCTTAAGCCGATCAACATCCATTCCATGCCAGTCTGAAAATCGATCTCTAATCGACCTGCTGGCAGACACAATTTGCTTTTTTTCATTACAGACTACATACGGTTCATCTGCTTCCACCTGCTGGAGACAATGAGTGATTAGTTCCATCTCTCTCCTTTTTTGCTGGACTTGAATTTCTCTCTCTATGGCATATGCAACCGTTGAAGCCATTCCAAGCATAAAAGGGTGCTTGTTATCCGTCATACAGGAGATATCAATCACCCCTATGATCGTACCGTCCGCATCGCGAATTGGAGCAGCTGAACAACTCCAATGATGAGAGGCGATAGAAAAATGCTCCGTTCCGTTGATCGTCACCGCTTCTCCGATGACGAGTGCCGTTCCGATCGCATTTGTCCCTACATCTGTTTCAGTCCAGCGTGAACCCTCCATAAAATTAATTCTTCTGGCTTCCACCATCGTTCTTTCGCTTCCTGTCAGACTTAGCACATAACCATCTGCATCGATGAGTAAGGCCAGCATATCAGAATCTTTTAATTGCTGATTGATTTTATTTAAGTAAGGAAGAGCCGCATTTAGGAATAATGAATATTTCTTTTTTTGGGCACTGAATCGTTCCTTTTCTAACAACGACTGTCCTTTATCTAAATACGGATTCACATTTGCCTGTTTACACCTGTGCCATGATTCTGCCACTCTCTTATTCAGACGAGACTGATCAAGCAAACCTTCACGAACAAAACGTTTCCACGTATTTAAATAACAAGGCGTCGGATTCATTCCATCCTCTCCTCTGGGGGCTTTTTATTCATTATAGATAAACATAAAAGCGCTTTCAATTATCATTGGCTAACCCAAGAAGTCAATTGGATAGAAAAGGAGTCTCTTTCAGCAGTGCACCGCTCTTCCAATGGTTTGCAGAACGGCTTCGTGTATTGCCTCTGAAAGTGTCGGATGTGCCGCAATAAACTGCTCTAATGTATCAGCGGTCAACTCTGCATGCATCATCACCGCCGCTTGTCCAATCATTTCTGTTGCATTCGGTCCAATGATTGAAATGCCTAATATTTCTTGATATTGCGGCTCTACAATGACCTTTACGTGACCGGCTGGTTGATTTAAGATTAATGCTTTTCCATTTGCAGAAAATGCACATGTCCCTATCCGAATCTCCTCATATTGTTTTCTAGCACTCTCTTCATTTAAACCAACACTCGCGATTTCTGGAGAGGTGTAGATGCACCTCGGAATCACTTGTTCATTGACCTTTAGATGTTCACCTGATGCATGGGAAGCCGCAACCGTCCCTTCATGAAAGGCAGTATGAGCAAGCTGGACACCACCTGTCACATCACCGCACGCATAAATATGCGGGAGATTGGTTTGCATATGTTCATTGACGTAGATTCCGTTTCTATCAAATTCAATTCCAATCTGATCAAGATTCAACTCCCCAAGTTGCGGAGTTCTGCCAATCGCCATTAAGCAAAGATCCGACTGGATGTCACAACGTTCTCCTTGATTATTCTCCACCACTACTTTTCTTGAAGTGGAATCAAGCTGTTTGACTGTGGCGGACGTCAAAATGTTTACACCCGTTTCTTCGAGCTGCTCGTGAAGACATTGTGCTGTATCACGATCTTCTTCTGGTAAAATGTGCACTGCCCGTTCAACCATGACAACCTTTGATCCCATTCTGCTAAAGATGCTCGCAAACTCACAGCCAATCACCCCGCCCCCAATGATACAAAGTGAATCTGGGATCGAAGAAAGTGACATGGCCTCCTTGCTGTGAATGATCCATTCGCCATCAAAAGGTGCAAACGGTAAAGCCGCAGGCACAGCCCCTGTTGCAATAATGATTTGTTTGGCTTGAATGATTTCAGACTTCCCTTCACTTTCTATGAATAGCTCATGTGCTGATAGAAATGAAGCCTTCCCATTTACCACGGTAATTTTGTTTTTATTCATCAAGTAACGAACACCATCAGTGAGCTGCTTGACGACAGACTGTTTCCGCTTTTGGACAGCATTCCATTGAATGATAGGCTCATGTTCTGGAAGCTCAATTCCAAAATGTCCAGCCGATTTCACATGCTCATACATATCGGCGCTTTGCAAAAGTGCTTTGGTCGGGATACAGCCGTCATTGAGGCAGGTACCTCCCAGCTGACCTTGATCAATTAACACAACCTCTCTGCCAAAACGGGCGGCTGTTATGGCCGCCACATAACCTGCTGGTCCTCCTCCTATAATGACCAGTGTCATGGTACATTCACCTTCTTTCTATAAAAGAATGGATAATGGTTCTTCTAAGTGTGCTTTGACCGTTGATAAAAATGCAGAGGCAGGCGCCCCGTCCAGCACGCGGTGATCAAACGTAAGACTGAGTGTTAGGATGGTCCCTTTGCACAATTCATCTTCTCGATAAACAGGGGTGTCATACATTGTTCCGACACCAAGGATCCCCGCTTCCGGCGGATTCAAAATTGGTGTGAAATGCTCTACACCATACGCTCCAAGATTGGTGATGGTAAAGGTAGAACCTTTGATTTCGTCATGTAGAAGCTTTCCTTCACGTGCTTTTTTACCATACAATTTAATGCCCTTCGCCAGCTCTATCAGCGTTAACCGCTCCGCATGCTGAATGACCGGTACAGCCAATCCGTTATCTAACGCAGCAGCAATCCCAAGATGAACATTCTCAAAAGTTTCAACAACTCCGTTATGATATTGACTGTTCATCGCAGGATGTTCTAGCAACGATAGGATCGCTGCTTTGGCTACAAAATCGGTGATGGTCAACTTTGTCTCGTAACGTGCGATGGCTGTTTCATTCAGCTGTTGTTGTAGGTTTTTCAGTTTTGTCACGTCCGCTTTCATCGTAATGGTTAATTGTGCACTTGTTTGCAGGCTTTCCATCATTCTTGAGGCAATTGTTTTCCGCATCATGTTAATAGGCTGTTGCACTGTCTCGTTTTGTTTCTTCTCTTTCCGTTCAGGAAGTGCACGAAGCACATCCTCTTTCGTAATTCTTCCACCTGGTCCTGTCCCCACTAGCGTATCAATGTCTAGGTTTGCGCTATTCGCCATTTTACGGGCAACAGGGGAGATTTTTTTTCTCTCTTTCTTTGGTTTTGACTGGATTTCTTTTTCTTTCTTTCTCTCCACCTGTTCATTTCCTTCACCGATATAGCAGATGACCGTGCCAGGCGGTACACCTTCTCCCTCGGGCACTTTTATATCCAATATGGTTCCTTCTGCAGGTGATTCGATCTCCATTTCAATTTTTTCTGAGTTGATACTTGCAATGCTTTCTCCTTTATTTACGGTCTCACCGACCTCTTTATTCCAAACAGATACCGTTCCTTCTTTCATCGACATGCCCAATTTAGGCATCACAACTTCGACAGCCATCTCCCTCTCTCCTTTCTCTAGTTCAAGATCTTGTCATAACTCTTGCCAATCATCTCTAATACGGTGTTCACAACTTTATCAGGTGTTGGCAGATAAATATCTTCAAGAGGTGGTGAAAATGGTACCGGTGTATGAGGAGCCGTCACTTTTTTGATTGGTGCGTCAAGTAAATCAAATCCTTTATCTGCAACAAGAGAAGAAATATCAGCGGCAATTCCGCACCTTGGATTTGCTTCATCGACAATGACAAGTCGATTTGTTTTTTCTACTGAAGTCAGAATGGCCTCTTCATCAAGCGGTGACAAGGTTCTTGGATCAATCACCTCTGCTTCAATTCCTTGGGCAGCTAATTGCTCTGCCGCTTCGAGTGCTGTATGCACTTGTTTGCCTACTGCAAAGATGGTTACATCAGATCCTTCTCTCTTCACATCTGCTTTTCCAAGTGGCAGTGTGTAATACCTTTCCGGCACATCTCCTGTGATATTGTAAAGCGTCTTGTCCTCAAAAAAGATGACAGGGTCCTGATCCTCGATCGCTGCCAGCAGCAGTCCTTTGGCATCATAAGGTGAAGAAGGCACAACTACTTTCAATCCAGGGATGCTTGTAAATAGTGCATACAAACTTTGCGAGTGCTGAGCTGCTGCTCTAAAACCCGCCCCATGTGTCGTTCTAATCGTGATTGGTACCTCTGCTTTTCCGCCAAACATGTATCGAAATTTTGCGCCTTGATTCAGCACTTGGTCGAGACAAGTACCGATAAAATCATTAAACATAAGTTCCGCAATTGGTCTTAACCCTGTTGAAGCAGCTGCCATGGCCGCGCCTACATAGCCAGCTTCACTAATCGGTGTATCAAGGACACGTTCACGGCCAAATTCCTGAACGATTCCTTTCGTTACACCAAGTACACCGCCCCATGCTTCATCATCCTGTAAGTGATCTACATGAGCACCTCCTGCAACATCTTCCCCCATTAAAATGACATCTTCGTCTCTTCTCATTGCCAGTTTAATCGCTTCATTCAAAGCACTAGACATGCTGATTTCTCTTGTCATTTCCCTCTCTCCTTTCAGATTTATTGATACGAAACATACACATCAGTTAGCAATTCAGTATGATCTGGATATTCACTTTCTTCACTAAATCTCACGGCTTCATCTATCGCTTCTGCTACAGACGCTTCAATACTTGATATCTCTTGATCCGTTAGCAGCTGCTGCTTTAATAATTCATTTTTAAAAAGAGTGATCGCATCTTTCTCTTCTTGATGTTCGGTTTTTTCTTGATTGGTTTTGTAGCGCTGAGCGTCTCCTTCAAAATGACCATAATTCCGATATGTCATGCATTCAATCAATGTCGGACCTTCTCCATTTTTTGCTCGTTCTATCGCTTGTTCTGCTGCTTGATAAACGGCTGTCACATCTTTTCCATCCACTTGAATACCCGGAATACCATAACTGGCGGCTCGATCCACAATCGATTTGCAGCTTGAAGCATACGAAAATGGCGTCGCTTCCCCGTAACCATTGTTTTCTGCGATGAAAATGACTGGCAGTTTCCAGATGGCGGCGAGATTGATTCCTTCGTGAAAAGTCCCTTGATTATTAGCACCATCCCCAAAAAAGCAAACGCTTACATTATCTTTCTTTTTATATTTAGCCGTGAGGGCTGCCCCGCACGCAAGTGGAAAGCCGCCTCCAACAATCCCGTTAGCACCGAGCATTCCTTTATCAAAATCTGCAATGTGCATAGATCCACCTTTACCTTTACAAAGACCTGTGGCTTTTCCATAGATTTCTGCCATCATTCCTTTTAGATCACAGCCCTTGGCGATACAATGACCGTGGCCACGGTGTGTACTTGTAATACTGTCTTGTTCATTCAGATGAGCGCAGACTCCTACAGCAACAGCTTCTTCACCAGCATAAAGATGGACAAAACCTGGCAAGATCCCTTTTGTAAAAAGCGTGTGTACTTGATCTTCAAATTGGCGAATTTCTTGCATTTTTTGATACATCCAAACGGCTTTTTCTTTTGTAAGTGCCATTTCCATGATAAAACCTCCTATCTTTTTTGCTTGCACTTCTATACAAGCAAAAAGCGTGCCAACATCATGGCGCTTGAAAGCTTAGGATTTGAGCGATTCACATCGATGAAAAAAGAGACAAAATGAGACTCGCGTCTCTATTTGTCTCAATATGTCTACTTCATCTCACAAAAAAAGCACCCCATAAAGGAATGCATATCACTCTGAACCGATTGTACGCTGCCATTTTAATTTTCCTTTGCAGACGCCGCACACATAACGAGAGGTATCAATTTGCCTTTTCCTGATAAAATACTGACCGCATCCTGTGCAAACATATTCTTGTCGCTTCTGTCCACGTCGTTTATTTTGTACGGTCTTTAGAGCTGTACAAAAACGCGGGGCTCCTACTTGTTTTAATAACTCTTTAAAGGATCGGTCACGATGCTGATAGCCTTTTCCCTCAAGATGCAGATGATAATGACACAGCTCATGCTTGATGATCCCGATTAATTCTTCTCGTCCATGTTCTTCTAGGTATCGGCGGTTCAATTCGATATTGTGTGTTCCAAGTAAATATCGCCCGCCTGTCGTTTTTAAACGGGGATTGAAAACAGCCTGATGGCGAAACGCCTTACCAAAGAACTGCTCTGAAATGTCTTCTGTTAACTGCTGTAACTCTCTCTCGTTCAATCAAGATCGTTCCTTTCTATAAAAACCTCGAACGGGACAATTTCCCCTTTGCATACATTGAAGGTACACCCACTGTTTTGATCAAAGGAGGAATGGGCGATGCCCAACTGGCTGAAAAATCAGATGCAGAAAGCATTTTATGAGAAAAATCATTATCAAATCAAATTGCTTAATCAATGCTGGTACTTCTATAGAAAAAAACATTCAGTCACATCAAGGCACACCCCATCCTAAGGTGCGCCTCGTTTTTTGTTTACTCTGGTTTTAGCATCGAAAGAGCCACTCGGCCTTTTGCCTGGTCAACGGAGTCTACCCATACGGTCACAATGTCACCAACTGACACGACGTCAAGTGGGTGCTTCACAAAGCGGTTGCTCAGCTTCGAAATGTGGACAAGTCCATCCTGCTTGACACCAATATCAACAAATGCGCCAAAGTCTACGACGTTTCTCACCGTTCCCTGTAGCTCCATCCCTTGCTTCAAGTCCTCCAATTTCAACACATCTGTTTTCAAAAGAGGTTTTGGTACTTCATCGCGCGGATCACGCTCAGGTCTTGTGAGCTGATCAATGATATCCTGGAGTGTAATTGGACCAATGTCAAGCTGCTGTGCGGCTTCGTCTAGCTTGACCTCTGCGATTTTCTCTTTTAACTGCTCTGTACCAAGATCGTCTGGCGTCATCTTAATCATGCGTAAAAACTGTTTTGTTTCTTTATAGCTTTCAGGGTGAATACCTGTGCGGTCAAGTGGATCTTGTCCATCTGTGATGCGCAGGAAGCCGATACACTGCTCATAAGTCTTTGCACCAAGCCTTGGGATATCCTTCAGCTCTTTTCTGCTTGTGAATCTGCCAATCTCTTCGCGGCGCTTGACGATGTTCCCTGCGACGGCTTTTGAAAGACCTGACACATATTGCAGCAGTGCCTGTGAAGCTGTATTAACGTTCACACCGACTTGGTTGACGACCGTCTCCACCACGAAGGTTAACGAGCTGTTTAATTGCTTTTGACTCACATCGTGCTGGTATTGTCCCACACCGACAGATTTTGGATCTATTTTGACAAGCTCTGCTAATGGGTCCTGCAACCTTCTGGCGATGGAAATGGCACTTCTTTCTTCCACTTGCAAGTCTGGAAACTCTTCTCTTGCCAGCGCAGATGCAGAGTATACACTTGCCCCTGCTTCATTCACGATCAAATATGAAACTGGCTGGTCCAGCTCTTGGATCAAGTCTGCGATGAATTGTTCGGTCTCTCTTGAGGCTGTTCCGTTTCCGATCGCAATGACTTCAATGTTGGATGATTGAATGATTTCTTTCACTTTTTGTTTGGCTTCCGCTTTTTTCTGCACAGGCGGGTGCGGATAAATGACGCCAATATGATGGACTTTTCCTGTATCATCCACGACGGCTAATTTACAGCCTGTACGAAACGCAGGGTCCACCCCAAGTACACGTTTCCCTTTCATCGGCGGTTGAAGAAGGAGCTTTCTTAAGTTTTCAGCGAAAATATGAATGGCTTGTTCCTCAGCTTTTTCTGTCAGCTCTTTTCGTATTTCCCGTTCAATTGATGGCTGAATCAGGCGTTTATATGCATCATCAATGGCCGCTTCAATATAAGGCCTCGCCGTCGTTTGCTTGCCTTTTAAGACTTGTTTATCGAGGTAGAAACGAATATTTTCAGCAGGTGGTTCGATGGCTGCTTTCAAAATCCCTTCTTTCTCGCCTCGATTGACCGCGAGTACACGATGAGGCACAATTTTTTTAATCGGCTCTTGATAGTCGTAATACATTTCATAGACGTTTTTCTCATCGTTTTCAACGTCTTTTCCTGATGTGACAAGACTTCCCTTTTGGTACGTCTCACTGCGAATCCATTTCCGCATATCAGGATCATCCGCAAGCTGTTCAGCAATAATGTGCTGGGCGCCCTCCAGTGCTTCTTCTGCTGTTGTGACTTCTTTTTCTTCATTGATAAAAGCCGATGCTTTCTTTTCGATCTCATCGTTTGGCAGCTTCAGTAAATACTCCGCCAACGGCTCAAGTCCTTTTGCTTTGGCTACATTTGCCTTTGTTTTACGCTTTTGTTTAAATGGTCGATATAAATCTTCGACCTCTTGCAGCTTATGCGCCTGTTCGATCTTCTGTTTTAATTCATCTGTTAATTTGTCTTGTTCAGCGATTAAGCGAATCACTTCTTCTTTTCGATTCGTCACATTTTGGATATATGTATAGCGTTCAGAAATGGTTTGAATTTGCACCTCGTCTAGCGAGCCTGTCTGTTCTTTCCGGTAACGTGCAATAAACGGGACGGTGTTGCCATCCTCTAATAGCTGGATCACACTTCCAATTTGTTTTGTTGAAAGCTTTAATTCTGTCGCAATTTGTTTCAATAAAAAGTCAGATGTCTTCATACTTTGCATCCTCTCACTGTGTCTTCTCTTTTAGTGTATCAAAAAAACCGGCAAAACAGAAAAAAGGTCAGCTATTTCATGTAAGCTGACCAAGTACATAGGTGAGATCGTCTTTCTTGTCTTGTGTGTATGTTTCAAGTTGTTTGGCGATATCTGCAACTGAATGGCTATGCTTTAAACACATTCGCATGTTTGGCACATTCAGTCCGTCTGAATACATAATGAATGTCGATCCTTTTTCGTAGGAATAGGTGTATGTTTTGTATTTTCTAGGTTTACCTGAAAGATATCCTGATGTCGGAAGTGGATAAATATAGTCGCCAGAAGGTGCATTCAAGATAAAACGAATGTTACCAACCGAACAATAGGTAAACTGCTGCTGGGAAAAATTCACCTTTAATATGGCCACAGTGGCCCCGCGTTTATTTTTCATGGCCTGATTGCATCTATCAATGAGGGTTGTTACATCCTCATGTCCATATTCTTCGACAATTTCGCTGACTAAAGAAGATGATTCATTGGCGAACTGGCCGCTGCCTAATCCGTCTGCGACAGCACAAATTAGTTCTTCATCATCTGCTTTAATAAAAAAACTGTCCCCGCAGCATGATTTTCCTTCTTTGTTCGATTGATAGATAATGGCGTTTACATGCTCATGCTGTTCGATCTGCTTCATTACCCTAGCTCCATAGACGCATCTTCTGACAGTGCATCTCGTAGCTTTTTAACAGCCTTCCGCTGCAGCCTTGATACATGCATTTGAGATATGCCGAGTAAATCGCCTGTTTCTTTCTGGCTTTTATTTTGCAAATACGTGAGATTGATAATTTCTTTTTCTCTATCTGTCAGAACGTGAAGCACACTTTCAAGCATCATTTTTTGGTTTACACGTTCGTACCCTTCTTCTTGTGAGCCGACGACGTCTAAAATCGTCACAGTGCTTCCTTCAGAATCTGCCTCTACGCCTTGGTCAACAGACAGCGCTTGATAGCTTTTGCCCATCTCCATTGTTTCAAGAACTTCTTCTTCTGTTACATCTAGATATTCTGCAATCTCTTGTACTTTAGGTGACTTTTGTGTTTCCGTTGTCAGGTGATCAACTGCCATCTTGATTCTTGGTCCAAGCTCTTTAATTCGTCTTGGTACATGGACACTCCATGTTTTATCACGTAAAAAGCGTTTGATTTCCCCGATAATGGTTGGAATGGCAAATGCCTCAAATGACTTACCGACAAGTGGATCATAACGCTTAATTGCGCCGAGTAGACCAATCATTCCAACTTGTCTTAAATCCTCATGAAAGCTTTTTCCTTTGGAGTATTTCTTCGCGAGCATATCCACAAGATTTGTATAACACTCAACTAGTGTCAGCTGCGCCTGCTCGTCTTGGTTGGATTGATAGCTTTGAATGAGGCGATCCACTTCATCTTTAGTTAGTTTCATAGTTTTGGATGGTTGTGTCATGGTCAACTCGCTCCCTGTTTAAAAACTTTGTCATCGCCACGGTAACTCCGGAGTTTGCTTGCACCTCGACTTCATCCATCAATGTTTGCATTAAGTATAAACCAAGACCTCCTTCTGCCAATTGATCCACCGTATGAGCAGATGTGTACGGCCCTAGGTCTTCCTGCTTTTGCTTAAAGTCAAAGCTACCGCCTTTATCAGCGACAATGATTTCTAGACGATCTTCATAGACAAGAAAGCGAACTGCTACCTCTCCATCTTCGCCATCTGCACCTTTATAGGCATGCTGAACTGCATTTGTACATGCCTCACTGACGGCAATTTTCAAGTCCTCAATCTCTTCGTAGGCATAGCCCATCCGGCTTGCAACGCCTGAAAGAGTCAGACGAATGATGCCTACGTATTCTGGTTTCGCCGGTATTTTCATCTCGATTAGATCTACTGTTTCGTTCATTGTACCCCACCCTCTGACTTTGCAGAAATGTCAATGATGTCCTTTAGTCCAGTGATTTCAAACAACCTTACAAGCCGCTCTGATAAGTTCTCAAGCTTTAGTGTTCCACCTGCTTTTTGAGCTGCTTTAAACAACCCAACAAATACACCTAATCCTGTACTATCCATATACGTAACATCCTTCAAACAGATCTCTAGATGCTCTCCCGCCTCGGCTTTAGGCATGAGTGTTTCTCTTAGCTGAGGAGCAGAGTACACATCGATTTCTCCACTAACACTAATTTTTGTTTTTTGATCTATTTGATGCTCTTTTACAGACATATTCATTATGCATTCACCTCGAAATTCTTGTTTCCTTGAATTTTATATACCCGTCTATGCACTTTCTAAACCTTCCTTTTGAGGACAAGTAACGTAAAATCATCATGCAGCTGAAATTCTTGCAGCTTGAGTAAGCTGTCATAGATGGAATCCACCATTTCCTGAGCTGAATAGGATAGGTTCTCAGATATCAGGGCTTTGATATCCTCACGCTCTAGGAAGCCATCCTCCGATTTGGATTCTGTGACACCATCAGAGAATAAGATCACCATATCCCCTACGTCCAAATGCTTCTCATACTGCTTATAATCAAAATCTGGTGCAATTCCAAGGACCAGACCTTTTGCATCTAAATCGTAAAATTGATTCTCTTTTTTGCAATAGAAAAAGCCCGGCTCATGTCCAGCCGATGCGTACTTAAATTCATGTGTTTCTTTATTATAGCTGCCATAAAACATGGTGATAAACATGCTTGGGTCTACGTTTTGCTCGACCACACGATTAAGGGTTTTGAGCACTTTCGTTGGGCCGCTGCCTGACTCTGGCAAGGAATCCATCGCATACTTAATCATCGACATACAGAGCGCAGCTGGAATGCCTTTCCCAATGACGTCTGCAATCGCGATATTGATTGTATCGTGATCTGTTACGAAATGGTAATAATCCCCACTCATCTGTTTTGCCGGCACACTGATGGCTCCGATATCAAATGTATCTCCTTCTGGAATTTTCGTTTCCAGAAGGGTTTGCTGAACATTTGCAGCAATTTCAATTTCCGACTTAATTTCTTGCTGGATGCCTCTTAGTGTTAAATGCTCCTGGTAGGCAAGTCCGTATCCAATCATGACTTCAATTAAGAAGTCTAGTGAATGAAAGACATCTTCCGGCAAATCAGGGTAAAGCTCCTGAATCACTTTTCGGTGAACACTCACTATTTCTTCAGGAGGTATTTGATGCTCAATGGTTTTACGGCTAAATTTTTGAGCTTGATAAAGCGATGTTTCAGTTAAATCACTGATATAACGACTGAGCAGCTGATGGTACCGCTGCTCCATTACCTCCTTAAAATCCATGGTTTCCCTCCTAGCGAAGCCACTTGACAGCTTGTATCTCAGTTCCTTGTTCTGGTGCGGAATCTAATTTAAATTCATCCATCAGTCTTCTGACGCCCGGCAAGCCTGCTCCGAGTCCGCCTGATGTAGAAAATCCGTCTTCCATTACTTTACGTATATCCATGATGCCAGGCCCCTCATCGGCTGCGATGACTTTGAGTCCACGCTTTCCGCGCTCCATCACTTCTTCTATACAAATCTGACCTTTACCAGCGTATAAATAGATGTTACGAGCTAATTCTGAAATGGCCGTCGTAATTCTTGCTTGGTCAACTGTTCCAAAACCAAGTTCTTTTGCAACATTGCGCCCCAATTGTCTTGCTGCGACTATGTCCCATTCCGTCAATATTTTTACACAGGATTGGTCTTTCATATCTATTCCCCCAATTCCCGCTTCAGTGTCTCAAGCCCTTGTTCAAGATCTAGTGCTGTCTGAATTTCTTCCAGTGAAATGCCAAGTTCAATAAGCGTCACAGCGACTGCCGGCTGTATTCCTGTTAATACAACTTTTGCCCCCATGAGCTTGGACATGGTGATCACATCGCCTAATACCTTTGCGATAAATGAATCAATCATATCGACGGATGTTAAGTCAATGACCACACCGTTTGCTCCTGTTTCATGAATTTTATTCAGTAAGTCTTCTTGAAAGTGAAGAGCTGTTTGATCATCAAGCTCCCACTGTATTGAAATCAGAAGACAATTATATAATTTTAAGATTGGAATCTTCGGGTGATTTCTCAATTGGTTATCCCTCCAATGAAACAATTTTTCGATTTGTCATTTCCAAAGCAGTTTGAATTCCTTTTTGAAGGGTATTCTTTGTTGTAACCTGAGATAAATCAATTCCAAGGTTAACGATCGTTTGGGCTATTTCTGGGCGAATACCGACAAGTAAACACTTCGCTCCTACTAATCTCACAGCCTCTGACGCTTGAATAATATGGTGTGCCACCATTGTGTCTACGACAGGTACACCCGTGATATCAATCAGGACGACCTGTGAGCGATGTTTGACGACACCATTAAGCAGGTTCTCCATAATTTTTTTCGCACGATCTGTATCAATTGTGCCAACAAGTGGCATGACGGTGATGTGCTCAAACACAGGGATTAGCGGGGCAGAAAGTTCCTGCAGCGCAATTTTTTGAAGGCTGACGGTTTTTTCCCATGAGATGGAATACTGGTTTAAGATCTCATTATGGATGGGTGTGATGAATCGATCGATTTGCCAGATGAGGTCATGACTTTCTTGTGTTGTATCTTTGTCATCGTTCATTTTTTCATATAAATGTGTACGGATTTCCGTTAGACCGTTTGCCAGTAACTTAAGTGATATACCCATTTGAACGATTTTCAAAGCAAAATTTTGCACTTTTTCTTCAAAATCTTCATTATCCCCCTCTGAAAGAGATGTAATGATGAGTTGAACATATTCCGAACAGATGGTTTCATACATTTTGTCGTTCAGCATCATGTCCGTTTCTTTTTCTCCGAGTCGTTTTAAAATGTCCGTCCACTCTGTTTCTAATTCCTTTTGGTGCTTTCTTGCAAAAGCTAACACGATATGATTCGACATGTTTTACCCCCTACTTACATTTAAAGCTCTTCTTTAGTCTTTCTTCATTATAACGTTAAAAAAAATTGAACACAAAAAAAGTTGCTCCCAATAGAGCAACCAAGTATCACCATATTAAAAATCAATAAGAGCCAAACTAACTTGTAAGGCTTCATCAACCTTCTCCATCATCTCATCATCAAGATGTGTGATTTTATCTGTCAATCTTTGTTTATCGATCGTACGAATCTGTTCCAAAAGAATGACAGAATCTCGTTCAAAGCCGTAGCGCTTTGCATTAATTTCGACGTGAGTCGGTAATTTCGCTTTTTGTATTTGGGCTGTTATGGCTGCAACGATAGCAGTCGGGCTGAAGCGATTTCCAATGTCATTTTGAATCACCAATACTGGGCGAACCCCGCCCTGCTCGGAGCCAACAACAGGAGATAAATCAGCAAAGTAAACATCACCGCGTTTAACAATCAAATGTTTAACCCCCGCTGACTAATCGCTCAACTGTATTCTCAGCCTCAAATTCTGCGTATTGTGCCTCTGAAGAGATATTCAGATTAATTTTCGCCATCTCCATGTAGCCGCGTCTCATCGATTCACGATTTTGTCGAATATTACGTTCACGAATATACGTTTTTGTCGCTCGGTAGATCAATTCATTTCTTGTTACCTTATCCTGCTCTGCTACTCGTTCGATCTCAGACATCAAAGTCTCCGGCAGTCGAATCTTCATTTCGTTTGTTGCGCTGGATTCAGACAAAAAACATACACCTCCACAAAACTTACGGATACCGTATCGATCCATTCCAAGACTAATCATACCATTATTCAATGCACAAGCAAAGCTGTTTTTTCATGATTTCTTATTAGAACATGAAGCGGCTCGCCACCCGTAAATCAAGATGATAATGGAGTTCCTCTTTCCCATTATACGCTTTTTTCCGAAAATCATACGGTATTTCCAAAATCTCTAAAAATGGGAGGATGTTTATGATGCCTTTGTAGAATAAAAGAGAACGATGTCAGTTTGAACATCGTTCCCGTGGATGCTGTTTATAAAAAGCTTGGCCCGCCTTGAAGCAGCGGATTACGTACATGAACCCTTTTGCCGTCCTCTATATAGACTCTTGGGACGCGGTAGCCAACAGAACATGTGACTTCGTAGTTAATGGTTTCAAGCCGCTTGGCTATTTCATCGACAGATATCTTGTCTTCGCCTTGTGCCCCGATGAGCACGACTGGCTCCCCTGCCGGAATGTCCTTTTTCAAATCAACCATGAATTGATCCATACACACCCTTCCAGCAATCTTTCGGCGTTTTCCGCCAACGAGCACTTCTGTTCCAGCAAGCTTCCTGATCCAGCCGTCTGCATACCCGATTGGAATCGTACCAATCCATGTATCTTGATTCGCTGTATAAGTTGCACCATAGCTCACGCTCTCACCCTTTTGAATGGGCTTTACATGTGCAAGTTTTGTATGAAGAGATAATGCTTCTTCCAGTTGAAACGGCAATTCATCTTTGATTTCTTCCGACGGTGACAGCCCGTACATACTGATGCCAAAACGAACCATATTAAATAAAGTGTCTTTAAACCTTAGACCGGCTGCACTGTTGGCACAATGAATGAGCAGTTTGTCCGTATGAAGCGGTTGAAGCAATGTTTTGAACGTATCAACCTGCATACCGAAGTAGTTTTCATCTTTTTCATCCGCTGTGGCAAAGTGAGTAAATACTCCTTCCAGCTGTAAAAAAGAATGATCGTGGACAAGCTCTTTTACTTCGCTCACCTGCTCGATTGTTTTCACGCCTAACCGATTCATGCCGCTGTCGATTTTCAAGTGGAAACGAATGGGTTGTCCCATCTGCCCTTTCATCACTTTGACGACTTCTCTTAGCCAATCGATCGAGTAAGCAGTCATGATAACGTTGTATCTAACGGCGACTTTGACATACTCTGACGGTACTGCGCCGAGCACAAGAATAGGTGCTTTTACACCTTTATTTCTTAAAGAAATGGCTTCATCTAAAAAAGCGACGGCTAACAGGTCTGCTCCTGCTTCGAGGGCAGCTCTTGCCACTTCTATATCTCCATGTCCATATGCATTGGCTTTCACAACGGCCATTAGTTGGACATTTTGACCGATATGATCTTTCATATGTGAAACATTATGCTTAATTGCTGTTAAATCAATTTCTGCCCATGTGTCTCTATAAAAGGCATTTGTGTCCATTCATCACACTTCCCTATTGAATGATTCAATACTTCATTATGATACTAAAAATCCAGAATAATGTGAAACAACTCAAAGAAAATCAGCCCCTGCACAGGGCTGATTTATTGTTATGTTAAGAATCTCGCCTATTTCGCTGACTGTCCTTCTACACTTTTGGCGACCATTAAGAGTTCTTCTTTCGATAAATCACTTGAAGAAATCAAGTAGTCAACTCCATCAGATGTCCAAGAAAGAGATTTGTCTGTCAGAACACCCACTGTCATGCCAAGGTCGACTGGCTCGCCATTCATTGTCACAGGCGTAGACGCTTCTGCTACCCGCGCTTTTTCCTGAATAAGCGTGAAGGATTTCTTTCCGCCATACGTCATCACATACCGCTTTCCAGCATCTGTTGTCATTTCTTTCTCTTCCATTTTCTTCACGCCCTCTGGCATATCCACAGGTGTTTTCACCGCAAAGCTGTCAGATGGATCTGCACTTGTGGCAACATCCATTTGAGAAAGTGTCATATTTTTCTTCTCATCAAAGGCGTCTTTGTCAAAGGATTTGTTGAATTCAAAGTGAGAGAATTCTACTTTCACCATTGGCTTTTTATCGCTATCCAGTACTTTCACACTGGCAGGCGCCATTGTTTTTTTATGAAAGGTAATCTCTTGGGTCGGCAGCATTTGGTTGTGCTGATAGTTGGTTTTTGTTTCAAAAACGTACTTCGACTCTTTTGCTTTGAACTGAGCTGCACTGTCATTTTTAATGTCTTTCACAAGTGATTCAAATAAATACACCTGACTGCTGTTGTTCGGCCAATCGCTATGGAAGCGGAAGCTTTTGTTTAATGAAGGTGTCAGCACAAATACACCATTGCCATTTCTTAAAATGACTTGACTCTGATCCTTCTTCGGATTTTCTAAGTAGACACGGTAAAGCTCCGGCTTCTTGTACCAAATTTCCACATGGTATTCCTGCGGATCATTTCCTGTCTCAATGGTCATTTTTGCTTTGGCTTTGTATGATGTCATTTCCTCTGCCTTTTTGTTTAAATCTCCAACGATATCCTGTTGAGATTTTTGACCGCATGCGGAGAGAATCAGTACAAAAAGGATCCCCGTTACAAGCAAAACAAAGCTTTTTCTCACCCTTTTCAACCCCTTCGTTAATTGTGTTAAAAGGAAGAAACCGCTTGTTTGACTTTAACAGTACGCCTCAAGAGTTAACTGCGTACCGCGAACCATCAAAGCCTGTTAGCAACTCGCCCTTCCTTATCGCACTACCCAATATATGAAGGGGGGACAAACAATATGCAGACTAGCTTGACAACCTTTCAATTAAAACTTGTGCTGCAGCATATTCTTTTGTGTGTGTAATGGATACATGAACGTAGTCTTCTTTTGTTTTCTCACTTTTGATGAGAGGTTTTCCGTTCGCATCTTTTTGTATCTCGATGTCGTGAAAGCTGACATACTGACCAATTCCCGTACCGTATGCTTTTGCGAATGCTTCCTTCGCCGCAAAACGGCCTGCTAGAAACTCCAGCTGTCTCTTTTCACTTAGTGTGCGAAAGACTTCCTGTTCACGTAAAGTCAAAATTCTTTCTGGTAAACGGGGCTGCCTGCTAAGCACTCGTGACAGCCGGCCGATCTCTACAATATCCATACCGATTCCTTTAATCATGAGGTACCTCCTATGATACTCGTACTAATTTGGTTGTTCGCTTCATAAACGTGTTACTATAAACTTACCATTATCTAGTCAAAAGGGGTTTGTTATGTTTATTCGAACGGAGAGCTTTCAACAATTTATTAGATCGTATCCAATCGTAACAGCGATCCTTGCTTTGCAAATCGGCCTATGGCTTTTATTTGCAATCCCTATTCCAATGATCCAGCTTGGGCAGGACCATCTCGTTGGTTTTAATTATGGTGTTGCAGCAGGAGAATGGTGGCGGCTTTTAACGCCTATTTTTCTTCACGGAAGTCTGACACATATTCTGTTCAATTCCATGTCGCTCTTCCTATTCGCTCCAGCACTTGAGTATTTGCTTGGAAAGGTTCGATTTCTTGTGATTTATCTGGGTGCTGGATTCATTGGCAATCTCGGAACCTATTGGGTGGAGCCTTTAGAGTACGTACATGTCGGGGCTTCTGGTGCGATATTTGGTTTATTTGGCGTCTATCTTTATCTTGTCCTATTTAAACCACATATGATGGACCGTGGTAATTCTCAGGTCATCTTAACGATTCTCGGCGTTTCTGTCATTATGACGTTCGTCAACTCGAACATCAACATCATGGCCCACTTATTTGGATTGATAGGCGGCATGATCCTAGCACCGATCACCCTATTCTTCCATTCAAAAAAACGACGCTATTAAGCTCATAAAAAATGTCGATCACTCTGTTTAACGGGAGCTGATCGACATTTTTTGGTTTAAGTTGATTGATTCGTTTCATAGGAATACCAATCGCATACACGTGCAGCGTCTTCCTCTTCAAGGTGATGCACACCAAAGGAATCAAGCAAGGCAGAGGACTTCACAAAGGTGTGAATACTTGCCACCCTCCCTTTCTTTTGAAAATAAGATTGGGTCATCGTATAGTTTTGCATTCGTTTTCTTAAAACAATTCCGGTGGTCTTGCCGATACCTCTTGTCGTTAATTGAATCAGTTGATCTTTGATCACATATCCTGATTGTTTATAGGCTAAATACCCAAAAAACAAGGCAAATGGTAATGGAATCAGCGCCAAATATCCCCATGGTGGAAAACGTACAGAAAGGATTATACCTACAAGTAATGGAACAAATCCGTAAGATATCAGATAACGTTTCAGTGAACGCTTCGGCACTTTTTTCAATTCACTTTCTGGTGCCAGCTGATATTGATCTGTAAATTGCGTTAACAATTCATTGATTTTTTTCTTCCGTATGAGTGGAAATAAGACAGAAGAAGTCTCTTTTTCTGTAATGGAACCTCCTGCGCTGACAAGCATGACCGTCGCAAAACCAAATGGTTCACGCAGAATATTTTCTTTGATTTTCACTGCTTGAATTCTCGCAAGCGGAATGGTCATTTGATGCCTTTCGATGAGTCCTCTTGTGATGATGATGTCTTTCCCTTTTCGTTTTGCGTTAAAATTCGCATATTGAAGGGCTGTTACCCCAACACTAAGAATCCACGCAATCAATACGGCAATAAATATGAGAATCGCATAAATCTCAACACTCGCATGACTTAAAAAAGAAAACCGTTTGAAGAATCCGTCCAAAGGCAGAATTTCATCTATTTGTGTGTAAATGGCGAGACACCCAGAAATAATGACGCCGATTCCGCTTGAAGTGGTCGCAGCCAAAAGCAGCTCTGGTATACCCATTCGGTAGGAAACACTGATTTCTTTTTCTACAGGCTGTTGCGCTGTCAGAGGATCAGGGAGATCTAAATTTTCATCATTCATTTCTTCTTGTTGCAAGCTTTTCTTCCGGTTGAAAATCGATTGCTTTAATTGCTCAGCTTCTGCTTTTGTAATGGCCGTCAGGCTCACTTCAGGTCCATCCGTCCCGCCTGCCGTTTCGATTTGCACCCGAACCAAACCGAAAATCCGCTGGAAGATGCCTTCACTTGTATTCACCGTTTGAATTCGTTCTAATGAGATATACTTTTTCTTTTTGGTGATGACACCTGATTCTACTCGAAATTCATCGTCTTCCATTCGGTAGGTGAATCGTCTCCATGCTAAAACGGTTGAAACAGCTTTCCATAAAAGAAGCACACCAAGAATGATAAACGCATAAAAACGAATACTTGAATTCGAGTTCACAAAAATAAGCACGAAAAAAGGGATAATGAAGTTTTTGATCATGGATACGGCATCTGATATAAAATCAATGAACATCGAGATTGGATGTACACGTTTTGGTTCAGACATCATCTTCCGTCACCCTTGCTAATCGAGATATGTAATCGCGAAGCTCATCTGCCTCTTCTAATTCCAGTGCCGGAATATCATGCACTGTCGCAGCAGTAGAAATTTGAACAGATGCCAACCGGTAGCGCCTTAAAAGCGGCCCTTGGGATGTATCCACATGCTGAACACGTACCATTGGCACAATGACACGTGTGACACGTATCAGTCCGTGCTGTATTTCAATTTCGTTCTCAAATACTTCGTAGCGCCAGATGTGATGACGGATTTTCGGTATGAGCCAGATTCCGAAGATGACCTGTAAAATCCACAAACCGATGAGGATGGCTCCAATCCAATATGGCCATTGAAAATAATAACTAGCTACAAATACCCCAATGATGATGAATAAGAAAATCAATGAGATAATTCCATTTTGAAGACGCCATACTTTTAATCCATTTAAGCTGATTTGACGTTGCGGCTGTTTTCTCACATTCTTCCCCCATTCTCTTACTTTTCTATCAATATATTACGAAAGAAAGCCTAAAAAGTTTCATTAGGCCTGTTAAAAAAAGCGAACCCTGCAAAGGATTCGCTTTTGAATTAGTTGTTATAAGATTTCTTTTGACGACGATCGTTAGAAGAACGATTGCGGTCATTTGAAGAACGCTTTTTATCACCGTAAGATGAACGGCTTTTTCCGCGATAGCCGCCTCCGCCGCCACCGTCTCTACGTTTTGAAGAGCTGCGGTTGTTACGATTGCGTTTTGAAACCATTGGTGCTTCATCTGTCAAACGAACAGGCGTTGCATCTGGCTCTTTTGTCATCATTTTGATGGCAGCCGCAACCACTGTAACAGAATCATGATCTTCTAATAATTCAGCAGCTGCTGTCATGTAGAAGTTTAAGTTGTTTTCACTGATGATTGTGCGCAGACGATCAATGGTTACTTGTTGTTGTCCTTCGATTGCCTCATCTAGTGTTGGTTCTTTCATACGATCCATTTTACGTTTAGTCGTTTGCTCGATCGCACGAAGCATATCTTTTTCACGTGGTGTGATGAATGTCATCGCCATACCTGTACGTCCAGCACGTCCAGTACGTCCAATACGGTGTACATAGCTTTCTGGATCTTGTGGCACGTCAAAGTTATACACGTGTGTTACGCCTGAAATATCAAGTCCACGTGCTGCAACGTCTGTTGCTACAAGCACATCGATTGAACCTTCTTTGAATTTACGAAGCGCAACCATACGTTTCGCTTGAGTCAAGTCACCATGAATTCCTTCAGCTGTATAACCTCTAAGGTTCAGTGCTTCAGTCAATTCGTCAACGCGGCGCTTTGTACGGCCGAAGACAATTGAAAGTTCAGGTGATTGAATGTCAAGAAGACGAGTCAATGTATCAAACTTTTTACGTTCATGGATATCCAAGTAGAACTGCTGGATGTTAGATACAGTCATTTCTTTCGCTTTTACTTTTACGTGTTCTGGGTTTGTCATGAAACGTTCTGCAATACGCTTAATTGGTGCAGGCATTGTCGCAGAGAATAAAAGTGTTTGGTGTTCACTTGGTACATTTGAAAGGATCGATTCAATGTCTTCGATGAAACCCATGTTTAGCATTTCGTCTGCTTCATCAAGCACGACTGTTTCAACATTTTGAAGACGCATTGTACGACGGTTAATGTGATCGAGTAAACGTCCTGGAGTCCCTACGATGATATGAGGATTTTTCTTGAGCGAACGGATTTGGCGACCGATATCTTGTCCACCGTAAATCGGAAGTACGCGCGCACGCTTGTCTTGGCCAATTTTGTATAGCTCTTCAGATACTTGAATCGCTAATTCTCTTGTTGGCGCAATGATAATCGCTTGGATATTTGGAGACGCTGGGTCGATTTTTTCTACAAGAGGAATACCAAACGCTGCAGTTTTTCCTGTTCCTGTTTGTGCTTGTCCAATGACATCTTTATTCTGAAGACCGAGAGGAATTGTTTCCGCTTGAATCGGTGTTGCTTCTTCAAATCCCATGCGGTTAATAGCTTTCATGAGACTTTCGCTTAATTGAAAATCTTGAAACGTTATAGTCAAATTATTCAAACTCCTTCTAATTGCTGTTTCAGTAATCTCGTGAATGATCATTAAAAACTGCCCTTTGTATGAAAGGACAGGTCCATTATATACAAAGCCCGAATTACCCTACATTATATCTTACCATTACACTATTTGTTTTTCAACAAGACAGAAATGGATATATCTACTGCTCGACAATGACCGATTCACCTTCACTTTGATCTCCGTCCATCCATTTCCACTTTTCAAACAGTTGAATTTTTCCGTTATCCAGCTGCTTAGGAGTGGAATGACATGAACCGCTTCTCATGCTGCCATCCTTACTTACATGGTGATATCTAAAATGAAGTGCTCCGTCTTTATTCACAGTTCCTACAAGCACGCCAGATTGAATACTGCCGCCTTGATATGTGCCCGTTAAAATATTCCCGTCCTGACGATATTGAAATATGGTTCCTTCCGATACTTCCCCATTGCTCGAATTAGACTGCGGGATAAAGGTTTTTCCGTCATATTGAAACAACCGAATCGACCACCTTTTCTTACCTATTGTAACATAGGCCTGTCACTCATTCGACAAAAATGATGCAAATTTTAACAAGTGGGATTCAATTTATATTAGTTTAGCCACATTTTAGCTTTTCTATAGATTAAATTGTTTTTTTTAGAAATTGTTCGACTTTCTCAAACAATTGCTGTGCACAAGGCTCATGACAAACGTGATGTTTACAATCAGGTAAATAGAACATTTCTTTCTGACGGGACGGGATTTTATGATAAATGAATTCTGCACTAGAAGCGGGGACGATCCCATCACTTTCACCTTGAACGATCAAGACAGGTAGATGAAGCTTTTCAAGAGAACCTTTCGTTTGCTTCACCAATTTCATAAATTCTACAGCAGCTGATAGCGGTGTACTCGTCAGCTTATGACGATATCGATCATACAATGGGTTCGTCTCAATCAAACCAGACAAGGATTCCTTCACCATCTGCCTTGTGTCTTGAATCATTTGTTTTGGGTTTACATATTTAGCAGCAGCACTTAACAGAACAAGACGGGCCACTGGATACTTCGCTGCTAAATATGAGGCAATCATCCCGCCCATAGAAAAGCCGACCAAATAAATGGTGTCACATGTTCGGTAAAGGGATAAGAGTTCTAATTCAGCGGTGGCAATCCACTCCTGATAGAGAATGCCTTTGAGCTGAAGTTCCTCCCCATGCCCCGGAAGCGTGACAGATTGTACCGTCCAATCTGTCGTCTGCTTTAAATATTCCGCAAGCGGCTCTACTTCATACGGGGCACCAGTAAAACCGTGTATACATAGACAGCCAATCACCCTGTCACCTTCTTTGCCGATCTGATTTATAGTGCAGTAATAACGTCTTCCAATCTCATGCCACGGGAAGCTTTGACCAGAACGACATCGTCAGGTCCTGCCACATCCGCTAGTTTTTTCTTCAATTCTTCTTTGTCCATATAAGAAGACACGCGGTCGTCTCCAAATGCTTTCTTCGCTCCTTCAGCAATGAATGCGCCAAGACGGCCAAACGTTAAAACATGATCAATAAACTCAGGCTTGATGTACTCCCCTACTTCAAAATGATAGGTCTCTTCTTCACTGCCCATCTCCAGCATATCTCCGAGTACGAGAATGCGGTTAGCAAAGCCATCCATATCTCCTACAAGATCAATCGCTGCTTTCATCGACGTAGGACTCGCATTATACGCATCGTTGATAACCGTGATGCCCTTATCTGTTTTAAACAGTTCTAAACGCATGCCTGTCAATTTCGTTTGCATTAGCCCTTGGGCAATTTGTCTTTCATTCAGACCGAAATGCTGGCCGATTGCAATAGCTGCAAGAGCATTCTTTACATTGTGTTTCCCTAATACAGGAATGAGAAACCCTTGAGCATATCCCTCCACTTGAAATTCAGTGCCTTCAGCGAGTTGGTGGATGTGAATCACCTTGATATCACAGTCCTCTGATTCTCCAAACATTTTTACGCTGCGTGCCAGGGCATTTGCTCTTTGGCGGAGTAAAGGCTCGTCTCCTAAATAATAAAAAGTCCCATCCTCTTTTAACCCTTTTGTGATCTCACATTTTGCATCTGCAATGGCTTCTCTTGATCCTAAATCCTGCATATGAGATTCTCCAATATTGGTGATGACAGCTGCATCAGGTTCAGCGAGTTTAGATAAAAATTCGATTTCCCCTTTTGCACTCATGCCCATCTCTAGTACAGCAATCTCGGTTCCTTCTGGCATCGCAAGGATGGTCAGTGGAAGTCCAATGTGATTATTAAAGTTGCCATCCGTTTTGTGGACTCTGTATGTCGTTTGTAAGACTGAATGGATCATATCTTTCGTCGTTGTTTTGCCATTACTTCCAGTAATACCGACAACTCGAGGATTTTCCTCTTTTAAGTATGATTTTGCAAGCTGTTGGAGTGCTGTCAAAGTATCCTCTACAAGTATGACAGGTACATCGAACGGTGGATTCGCTTCTGTTTGATTCCAAAGAACCGCTGCCGCTCCAAGCTCCACTGCTTTTGAAGCAAAAGTGTGACCGTTAAAATGTTCCCCAATAAGCGGGATAAATAGTGCGCCTTTTGATACTTTTCGTGTATCTGTTGTCACTCCGTGTATCTGTTCTTCGCCAAAAGCTTCATTCGATAATGTGCCACCAGCCATTTGGGCGACTTGTTTCACTGTACGTTTGATCATGTTTTTTCGCCTCTCTTTCTCATTTCACGTTTGAAGGAAAAGAGACACTACCTGTAGGATAGTGTCTGCTTGCTTCTTACATTAAAAAGTGGTTTTAATGGTTTGTTTTTCTTGATGGCGTTCAATTGCAAGTGACACCAGCTTCTCAATCAGCTCAGGATACTCTACACCAGTATGTTTCCAAAGCAGCGGGAACATACTAAAAGGTGTGAACCCTGGCATTGTATTCACTTCATTGATCAGCACTTCGCCTTCTTCTGTTAGGAAGAAATCTGCACGTACGAGGCCAGATCCATCAATGGCTTTAAATGCCTTAATCGCCATATCGTGAATCGTCTTGTACTCTTCCTCTGACACACTCGCAGGAATGATCAAATCTGTATCGCCATCTTCATATTTTGCTTTGTAGTCATAAAAATCTGTTTTAGGTGCAATTTCACCAACGACTGAGCATTTCGGCTCGTCATTTCCTAATACACCAATTTCAATTTCTCGTCCTACAACGCCTTCTTCCACAACAACACGACGATCATATTGGAAAGCCAAATCAAATGCTGTTTGCAGCTCTTCTTTACTGCGGCATTTACTAATTCCGACACTTGATCCCATGTTGGCAGGTTTCACAAAACAAGGATACCCGAGAACTGCTTCTACCTGTTCTAGACTGTCTGATATGGCTTTCTCATAATCCTTTTTATTGAAGGAAAGATGCTTTGCCTGCGCAAGCCCAGCTTGAGCAAACACATCTTTCATCATGACTTTATCCATACCCGCAGCAGACGCGAGAACGCCGTTACCGACATACGGGATATTCAATAGTTCAAGTAACCCTTGCATGGTCCCATCTTCACCATTTGGCCCATGTAGCAATGGAAAGACGACATCAATCTTTTCATCAGCTGATGCAGGCTGTGGAAACATGCTTTCATTTAAAGAAGTTGGTAAAAACGTCTTTGCATTTTGTTCAAATTGAAGCATTTTGACGTTTGATACTGGTTCAGTGAGTTTTTCTCCTCTTAGCCATTCGCCCTCTTCTGTAATATAAATTGGATGTATATCGAACTTCTCAGTGTTAAGTGCTTTTGTAACTGCAAGGGCTGTTTGCAGTGATACATTATGTTCGGCTGACTTTCCGCCGTAAACCAATCCTAAACTTATTTTCAATGGATACTCCCCCCACTAAAATTCATCTTTACTATCTTATCACTTTCAAGCAAAAATGCTCTAATTAATTTTTGTTGTTACGGAATTGAAATGATTTGTAAAGGTTGTAAGCGCCCCCCGAGCATTTGTATGTCATTCGCCTTTATTTTATATTAAAATGACATTGAAAAGGAGTTGTGACAAATTGAAAAAAATTACAAGCACTGAACAATTCAACGAAATCATTCAATCAGACAAAGAGGTCATCGTTAAATTCTTTGCGACATGGTGCCCTGATTGCACTAGAATGGACATGTTCATTCCAGACATCTTAGAGGCTTATGCTCAGAATGAATGGTTTGAAATAAACAAAGACGACTTTCCTGAGTTAGCGGAAACGTATCAGGTCATGGGAATTCCTAGCCTGTTAATTTTCAAAAATGGCGAAAAAACAGGTCATTTACACAGTGCCAACGCTAAATCACCTGAAGAAGTAACAGAGTTTCTTCAAGAACACGTTTCATAACTCATTTGAATGGAGACATCAGCCAACTCATGCTGGTGTCTTTTTTTATATCCTTTTAAATCAAATCTCTTCATAAGACGAGATGTGCGGCTAAAATGTTTCAACATCGACAGGAATGTTTGATCTGATTTCATGACAAGGTTTGACAGCGGATTATTTCCTGGGAAAGAATTCATCGTCGATATGGATGGGAATATGTCGGTTACGTGAATTTTCTGAATTGAATCTTTACTTATGACATTCTGCTTTGTATAATGGAGTTGCTAATTGAAAGTGATTATCAATTTCATCTGTGTGAAATCTTATAGAGTCCATTCTACCAAAGGAGCGTTGAGTTACATGTCTAAGAAGAAAATCAAAACGTATCAGCAATTGATTGAAGAAAACAAGGAAGCGATCATGCGAGACCCTAAGATGATGGAAAGTATATACGCAACCATCGACAAAAAGCACCAGAAGCAGCTTGCCGCTGCTGGACGTGAATCATAAACACAAGAAGAGCAGTCAAACAGATGGCTGCTTTTTTATTTGCCTGAAGAAAAGAAAAAGCCGATAAAATCTATTCTTCGATTTTATCGGCTTTTGTTTTAATGTGATTTCGCTACACGGTCTTGTTTCATTCCTAAATAGATGAGCATATATGTTAGATAACCCATTGTCATCGTTAAACCACCGAAGAAGAATTGTGAAAACACGGGTTCTTCAAATGTCGTAACGGCAGCAAGAACGATCCAGCTCGCATATAAATAGACCATGAACCATTTCATGTTTCTTTTAAGTGTATACAGAAAGAAAAGACCCGCTAATGAAAAGATCCCTAGCGCTAGTCTGAAATAAACAAGATGATCAAACTGGAAGGCAAAAGACACAAACGAAAACGACAACAGCAGCAAAATAGGTAAAGCCGTAATAAAATTTTTCACGATAGTGCCACCTCCATGACTCTGTCTTATTATAAGACAAAATCAGCCGGTTATCGTGAAATACAGACTCGTTTTCACAAAGATGTCACGAATTTTTCTTGTTATTTGACACAATTTTTACACATTTACATCACGCTTCCAAAAAAGGAGCCAAGCAGCACCAACAAAGAAAACGAAATGCGCCCCTACAATGAATAGCGAAAACAGAGGGCTCATGCCCTGAAAGAGCGGCGGACCTTGAAAACTGTATTGTGTGAAGTCCGTATTAGCGAAAAGTAGAATTTTCCCCCACTGATTTTCTAACAGAGACATGATCGACACTAATGATTTCGCCGCGTATAAGACGAAAAATGAAGTCACAAGTGCAATCAGACTGTTTCTAAACAAACTTGAGCACAGAAAAGCAAAGCTTGCCATCATGACCACTTCCACCCACTGTGATCCAATCACAGCAAATGTGTGCAGAAATAACCGCCCAGTGCTTTCATCAAAATCAGTACCAAAGAAAATAAGGCCAAAAAGAAAAGCGAACACATAATAAAAAACAAACAGGTAAAGGACCATCAGCACAAGAGTGATGTATTTTGACAAGAAAATATGAAGCCTTGTCTTCGGCCGAATCAACAAGAACTTGATGGTTCTTTTTTGAAACTCTGTTGAGATCAATGTGGCGCCAATCACGACAGCGAACACTTGTAAAATAAACACAACATTCGTGGAATAAGCAAAATAGTTCGCGACTGTATCTTGCCCGCCAAGCCCGGAAATGACTCGTTTTAATGCTAGTGCCATCGTCAATTGAAAGACAACAATCAGTCCAAGTGCAATGAATGTGATCTTTTGTCTCGTGATTTTTTTATGTTCATTCTTGATGAGTTGAAGCATCTGCCGTCCCGCCTTCCGTCCATTTCATAAAGGCCTCTTCAATTGATTGTTTTTGAGGCGTCATTTCAAGTACATCAAATTCTGCTAAGACAAGCTGTTTATTCAGCTCCGGCACACGGTCTTTTTTCAGTTGAACCAGCACATGCTGCTCCCTTTGTTCATATGTATATCCTTGCGTCTCTAGCCATGAAACTGCCTTTTCTACTGGCTGAATATTCATCAGCACCTGCTCTTTTCCTTCCATGTCGCGAAGGTTTGTATTGGCTTTGATCTGTCCTTTTTGGATGATGATCATGCGGTCACAAAGCTCTTCTACTTCATGCAAAAGATGTGTAGCAAATAACACAGAGACACCTTCTTCTTGTACAAGCATTTGCAAGTGCTCTCGAAACTCCTTCATTCCTGCGGGATCAAGCCCATTTGTTGGTTCATCTAAAATGAGCAGATTGGGCTTATGCAAAATGGCTTGTGCAATTCCGAGCCTTTGTTTCATCCCTAGTGAATACGTTTTGACCTTCTGGTGAATGGCGTGCTCCAGACGAACTCTTTTTACCACTTCAAAAATGCGCTCTTCTGAAACTCCATCATGCATAGACGCATACAGCTCAAGGTTTTCAAAACCTGTTAAATATGAATAAAATTCCGGATTTTCTATGATCGCCCCAACAGATGACATCGCCTTTAGATGATCATCATCTTGAGAATATCCATTAATGATGATCCGGCCGTTGTTTTTTTTCATCAAGCCAACAATCAATCGAATCAAGGTCGTTTTTCCAGACCCATTTGGTCCAAGTAAACCGACAATTTCCCCTTGCCTAATGTCCATCGAAATATGTTGCAAAATTTGATGCCGGCCAATTTGTTTATCGACGTTCTCTATGTGTAGAACAGCAGACTGCAAAGTGGTTCCTCCTTCTGATGTAAAACCTATGGCGGCAGTTACGGCCGCTCATCCTGTAAAAAGTATATCACGCTAGACAAGCCGTTCCACGAAAAAAAGGGCTGATCCAGTCAGCCCTTCTTGTTGTTACAGTGATAAATTAGGTGTTGGTGCTTCCTTCTCATGTTTCTTCTCGGTTTCAGAAACAATCACCGCACATGCTGCGTCACCTGTAATATTGACCACGGTTCTAGCCATGTCTAATAAGCGGTCTATGCCAAGGATCAGCGCAATGCCCTCAACTGGAAGATTCACGGAATTTAAAACCATGGCTAGCATGATGAGCCCTACCCCTGGGACACCTGCTGTGCCAATACTTGCTAGTACTGCCGTTAAGACAACTGTCAGCATTTGAACAAGGGTTAATTCAACTCCATACACTTGTGCGATAAAAATAGTCGCAACCCCTTGCATGATCGCTGTACCATCCATATTAATGGTCGCACCTAGCGGCTGCACAAAGCTTGAAATAGGTTCTGGCACCTTTAAGCGCTTTTGAGCTGTTTCCATCGATACTGGCAGCACTGCGTTACTGCTTGATGTACTAAATGCCACAACCATCGCTGGAGAAAATCCTTTGAAGAATGCCATTGGATTTCGTTTAGCTAATAGGGCAACGGTTGACCCATAGGTCAGGAAGAAATGCAAGATCAGCGCAATTAAGACGACTGAGAAGTAAAGTCCCATCGCTTTCATAGCATCGAGCCCCTGACTGCCAATCGCCGTTGCGATCAAACCGAATGTCCCGTACGGTGCGAATTTCATCACAACACCGACAAGATACATCATTAATTCATTTCCTTGTTCAAACAGCTTCAGCAAACCTTCTGTTTTTTTACCGAGCAAGGCAATGCCAAGACCCAAAAATACACAGAAGACGATAATTTGAAGCATATTTCCTTCAACTAGAGATTGGACTGGATTGGTTGGAATAATATTGAGTAGTGTGTCTGCCATTGATGGGGCTTCCTTAGCGGAATATTCTGCCGCTTTCGTATCAAAATTGCCAAATGCGCCTGGCTTAATAAGTAAGGCCAATGAAATGCCAATAATGATGGCAAAAGTCGTAGTGAGTAGAAAGTAAGTAATGGTTTTTACGCCGATTCTGCCAAGTTTTTTCGGATCGCCAAGGCCTGCTACACCAAGTGTGATCGAAAAGAAGACAATCGGTACAACTAACATTTTAATCAGGTTTAAGAAGATTTGACCTAGAGGTGTAAATAGATAAGGGTCTAACACTTTGAATACATTTGGAGCAAAAATGTTGAGCAGTAGTCCTGTGATTGCACCTACAATTAAAGCAATAATAATTTTCGTCGCAAGCTTCAATAAAATCTCCCCTTCCTCGTCAAAAAGGCCCACGAGAGAGTCTTCTCGTGGGCCTGCGTGTCCATACGTGTACCACTGTCTACTCTCTTCACGCTGATGAGGTTAGCTGACGGGTTAGGACGAAGAGATGTCCTTTTTTCTTAAATAAGAAAAATTCACCCCAAAAACTTGGGTCCCCCATTCCTTTAGAAGGATTAAGCGTGTGGTAATATGATATTTTCATACTATTTATACCTTATTTTTAGAAAATTGTAAACAGGTTCATATGAACTTTTTAATTACTTTCTTCCTTATTTGTGACCTCCAAGATATCTAAGATAAACACAAAGATTGGGATGCCGATAATCAGTCCCCAAATGCCAATATAGTGTTCAGAAAAGATCAGGACAATAAACGTGAAGAAAATAGGGAGCTCTGTTTTAGCTGACATGAGCTTTGGATTTAAGAAGTAGGCTTCAATGGCATGGATGATCACGATCACCAGCACAATATATAGGACGTACATTCCGCCTCCAAGTGTATACGCAATGATGCTGAGTGGAACGAGGGAGATGACCACACCCGCTACCGGAATTAAACCTAACAAGAAGACCATGACCGCTAATCCAAATAATTGCGGGAAGCCCATAATGCCAAGCGCAATTGTCGTTAAGACACAGTTAACTGTTGCAATGATGAACTGTGCTTCAAGTACCTTACCAAATGTTCTGGAAAACTTACGTCCAAAGAAGGCAATTTCATGATAGAACACGGAGATTTTACTCGTTTTGAACTTATTCATGAATTGAATGAGGCGTTCCTTTTCGAACAGGAAGAACATGCTTAATATTAAGGACATAATGACCTGGATACTGAACGTGCTGAAATCTGTTAAGTATGTATAGAGGAAATTAAACCCTTTCTCGAAGAAAGAAGATATTTTGAAATCTCCGAACACATTGGTGACGACGTCAAAGAAGGGTAAATCTTGTGGATGATCTGCAATCTTTTTCCCTAAATGAAATAACTGTTCCACCTGTTTAGCAATGATGGGCACAAACACAAAGCCGCCAAACGTCAATCCACCAGCCAGAAGGATGTACAAAATGGTGATGACTGATTTCTGTCCTATTTTCAGGAAGCGATTTAAAAAGCCTCTTATGACCTCTTCTAACCGGTTCATTAAAAAAGTGAAAATGAAGGTTAGGAGGATTAAATTCATCATTCCTCTTAATAGATATAATGCTGTGGCTAATACTACAAATACTGAAAACCTCTTGATACCAGGTTTTTCGAACAATTTAAAAAATGCCGCCATACGTTACACACCTGCCAGGACTAAAGTCTATTTTTCGTTGGATCTCCTATTCATTATATCGGATCTTTCTGTAAATTATATAACAAAAGGTCAATGAGGTCTTACGATTCGTCCTAAATTAATCAAGCTTTTATGTTTTTTCTTTTTTTACACAAGAAAAAACCGAACCCCATGTAGACATAAGGTTTCGGTTTTTGGTTGTTTTTATACTAAACAGCCTGCTTGATATTTCGCATTTCCTGAAGCGCTGTTTTACTCTTCGCTTCGTCAAATTCCCCTTCACTTTTCGCTACAACAATTGTAGCAATTCCATTTCCAATCAGGTTCGTAATCGCTCTTCCTTCACTCATGAAACGGTCGACCCCTAATAGCAGTGCAAGACCTTCTAGCGGGATAACCTGAAGTGCAGCAAGTGTAGAAGCCAGCACGATAAATCCGCTTCCTGTGACTCCAGCTGCTCCCTTTGATGTGAGCATCAGAACAAGGATAATCGTGATCTGCTGTCCGATGGATAGATCCACCCCAAACACTTGCGCTAAGAAGACCACGGCCATGGACAAGTAGATTGAGGTTCCATCTAAGTTAAAGGAATAGCCTGTCGGAATGACAAGTCCAACAACCGACTTAGAGCACCCGTAGCGTTCCATTTTATCCATCATTCTTGGCAAGACAGATTCTGAAGAACTTGTGCCAAGAACAATTAAAATTTCATCTTTGATAAAACGGAGATAACCGAACAGGCTGAAGCCATACATTTTACAAATGATGTTCAGCACGACGAAAATAAACAAGAACATCGTCATATAAACGGAAAGCATCAGACTAGCTAGTGGTTTAATTGAAGCTAAACCGAAGTGTCCGATTGTATAAGCCATTGCTCCAAATGCCCCTAATGGCGCGGCACGCATGATGTAACCAATGATTTTAAAGAAGACAAGCGACAGCTTATCAAGCCATTCGATGATGCCTTTCCCCTTCTCGCCAAGTGCAGCGAGCGCAACACCGAATAAAATAGAGAAGAATAAGACCTGTAAAATATCTCCCTTTGCAAAGGCATCTACCATGTTAGATGGCACAATGTGTGTGACAAACTCCATCCAGTCGATACCCTGTCCCCCATTTTGGGTATATTGCGAGACATCCCCTTTTTCAAGCTTACTATAGTCAAGACCCGCTCCCGGCTTCATGATATTGACCACAAACAGTCCGATGACAAGCGCAAGCGTCGTCACAACTTCAAAATAGATAAAAGCTTTTCCCCCAACTTTTCCAACCTTTTTCATGTCCCCCATCTTGGCAATTCCAAGAACAATGGTTAAGAAAATAATGGGTGCAATGACCATTTTCACTGCATTAATAAATGTGTCACCAAGCGGCTTCATTTCTTTCCCGACGTTTGGCCAAACCATCCCAACAATGATCCCGATAATGACAGCTGCAATGACCTGAAATGACAGGTTCTTCAATAGCCTCTTCATAAAAAATCAACTCCCTCACCCTTTGATGTAAACGCTTAACTGTTATCTGTAGGTAAATGATAGCGATTTCATCAAAGACTGTGAAGCTTATGGACATATCGTACATTTTGGTCTTTTTGGTCTCTTAGTCAGAATGTACGATATATTTATTCACAGGGCGTCCGACCCCGCCATATTGCATATCTAATTTCAGCTCGCCTTCTTTTACAAGGAAGTCTAAATAACGGCGGGCCGTGACACGTGCAATCCCAAGTGCATTGGCGACTTCCTCTGCAGACTGCGCTCCTTCTTGCATACGCATATAGGCTTTAATTTCATTCATCGTATGCACATTCAGCCCCTTAGGAAGCCATGTCTCTTCCTGCTTAACTGCAGGCTTTCGTATGATATCATCGAGCATCTCTTGAGAAAATTCTGCTGCGGTACGAATTTTTGATTTGAACGCTTTATAGCTTTCAAGAGATTCCTTCATCCGTTCAAACTTAAATGGCTTAATGATATAATCTCGGGCACCATTTTGAAGCATGGTGCCGATCGTCTCTTTGTCCTTTGCTGCCGAAATAACAATCACATCCACCTGCATCTTTTGCTTTCTGATGTCTTGCAGTGTTTTGACGCCATCTTTTTTAGGCATATACACATCGAGCACCACAAGATCTGGGCGAATGTCTTTGATTAGCTGGATGCCCTGCTCGCCATTTCCTGCTACAGCCGCAACTTGAAAGCCAGGGACACTCTTAATGAACTCTTTATTGACTTCTTGCACCATCGGGTCATCTTCAATTAATAGCACCTTAATCTGGGTCATCTGTCTCTCTCCTCTATTGTCATTGGGAATTCGATTGAGAAGGTGGTACCAATGCCGATGCTTGATGTGACTTCTACATTTCCCATCCCTTTGTCGATAATCGTTTTTACAATATACAGTCCGTAGCCTGTTCCGCCTTCTTTACCGTGAGTAAAGCCTTTGTCGAAAATATGAGGAATCATGTCCTCTTCTATTCCAGATCCATAATCTTCAATTAAGATCGCAAGGACATCCTCTGTTTGATCAATACTAATAGAAATGAGTTTTGTGTCTCTTTCTACAGTATCATACGCGGCAAAGGCGTTCTCGATCAGGTTGCCAAGTAGCTTCGTCATATCATGCTGATCCAGCCGCTCTGGGAAATCGCGCAGACTGCTATTTTCATCTACTTCAACCTTGATTCCAAGCTCCTTGCCCCTTCTTATCTTGCTCATCAATAAACCTGCCACTGCGTCATGCTGTATCACACGGTGGAGAAAGTCCGTCACATGCTCCTGTTCTTCGGTCGTTTGAAACGCTAAATCGAGTGCTTGATCGACTTTCCCCAGCTGAATTAATCCCGCAATTGTATGAAGCTTATTCATATGTTCATGATTTTGCACCCGCAGGCCATCAACGAAGTTCTTCACCCCGGTTAATTCCTCCGCCAATTTGGCCGCCTCTGTCCGGTCCTGAAAAATCGCAACCGCTCCGATGATTTTCTTTTTCATCACAATCGGAATTCTGCTGCTCATGATCCGCTTTCCGCTCATATGAATTTCTTCATTGTAGACGGGTTCTGCGCGGTCAATGATTTCTGGAAGCCTTGTATCTGATAGCACATCCCAAATATTTCGGCCCACTACATCACCTGTCACGCTGAAAATTTGCTTTGCTTTTTCATTAAAAATGGTGATCATGTGCTGGTTATCAATGGCAATGACCCCTTCATTAATGGAGTGAAAGGTAGCGGTGCGCTCCTCTAGCATTCTGACAATCTCATGCGGCTCCAGCTTAAACATTTGCTGTTTAATATGACGGGCGAGCAAAAATGAACCGACAAGCCCGAAGCTGAGCGTCAGCAAAAGGATCATGAGGATATCCTGCTTCATTTCTCCTAATATATCTGCCATACTCGGCAATGTTCTTCCGACTAGTACAACCCCTGTTTGGTTAAATTTTTCATCCTTTACTGGATAAAAGGCTCTAATGGCTGTGCCAAGCTCTCCCTGTGCTTCTGAGAAATAGATATGCTCTGCAAAGGCAGGTTCTTCATCTGTCCCCTCAGAGCGCTGGCCAATCCTTGTTTTCACTGGATGTGTCAATCGCACGTGATCCATATCCATGACAACAATGTAGTCAGCATCTTGGATAATCCGAATCTCTTCAATGGCATGCTGCAACCGAGCACGCTCCTTTGTCTGATCATCCAATGCCTGCTTTACCTCATTCATCTCAGCTACTGTTCTTGCCGTGTTCATGAGCCTTTTTCGAAGTTCTCGTTCCTCTGTTTGCTGAATTCCCCCGACCAGAACAATTCCTCCGATTAAAAGGGCAAAAATGACAACGAAATATGTGAGGATGGTGAGCTTCCATCTAATAGATAATTGTTGTAATTTCAGTCGATTTCTCATCATTTTTTCACCTGTATCTTTACGAATTCTTCCTCTGTCAAGTATCCTTGACATAAGGAGGATCTGACGCATGAAGAATTTACTCGCCTATACGCTATTGCTCATCATCGGTTTTGTAACCGCTTTATACTTTGGCTTTTATCATATGATGCCTAAATCAGCGACTACCTTCGACGATGAACAGACAGGGCTGAAGGATCAGCTTGTGTTCAAATTCAGCCATGTTGTCGCAGATAACACCCCAAAAGGGCTGGCTGCAAAGAAATTTGCTGAGCTTGTTCATGAAAAATCCGACGGCAGGATCAGCATTCAAATCTTTTCAAACGGGAGTCTTTATTCTGATATCGAAGAAATTAATGCACTAAAAGAGAATCAAGTTCAATTTATTGCTCCGTCTACGTCAAAGCTCGGCATGCTGTCCCCTGAATGGCTGGCACTTGATCTGCCCTTTGCCTTTTCTAACTACGATGCTGTCCAAGAAGGGTTACATGGTGCGATTGGACAGAGACTGTTCGGCACACTGCAAAAAGACGGACTAAAGGGAATGGCCTACTGGACAAATGGCTTTAAGCAAATCACTTCGAATAAAGGCCCAATCAAGCAGCCTAGTGATTTAAAAAAACAATCTCTCCGTATTATGCAAAGTGACATGATTGAAAAGCAATTCAAGCTTCTTGGCGCAAAACCCTATCAGGAATCGTTTAATTCAACATTTCAGCTGCTAGAAACAAAAAAAGTAGACGGTGAAGAAAATACAATTTCAAATATTTATTCAAAAAAATTCTATCATATACAAGACTATATGACGATCAGTAATCACGGGTATTTAGGGTATGTCGTCTTAACAGATCAATCCTTTTTTGATCGTCAAACACCTGAGACGAAGCGAATTTTACTCGAAGCGATGGAAGAAACAACGGCATGGAATGAAAAACATGCCGAACAAATGAACAAGGATCAGCTGGAGGATATTAAACGCGAATCTCCAATTGCCATACACGAATTAACACCAGCAGAGCGGCAAAAATGGATGAAAGCGCTCGATCCTTTGTATGATGAAGCAGAAAGGATCATCGGTTCCACCTTGATCAAACAAATCCGCGAGCTCCGGGCACGCTATGAATATTCTCCGATTCAAGCGTTTGAAGAAGATGCTGAGACCAAATAAAAAATCCCTTTTAGAGAGGGATTTTTTATGCGCCGGAGTCTCGCTGTTCTTGCTGAGCGAGCTCCTCTAATCTTGTTAATATTCTGCGCTTTCGATATTGCATGATGCCTGTTTCGGCAATTCCTTTTAACTGTGAGCGGTTGGACGCTGCACCAAACAAAATCCCCGCAATTGGGACAAGTTGAAACAGCTTCTTCCAGCCAAACGAATCACGGTAGTTATATACGACCTCACGCCATCCTTGAATTTGAGAGATCATGTTTTCGTGCTTCCCTTCTGATGCATGATAGCTCTTCAGCTCTTTTAATATTGATTTTTTCCCAACAACGTCAGCAGAATTCAACTGTAAACATTTAATGATAAAGACTCGTTCTTCTTTATTTTTCGGATCATAGCCATAGGTGACGGCGATATCCTGTAATGTTTTTAAAGAGAGACCGAGGACAGCCGGAATATCTGCCGCTAATGTAAACATACCTCCGACACCTGTTGTCGCACCTTGCACAGTGGCGAGGTTTGTTCGGTTTTTCCCCATCTGATCACTAATGGCATCCATGACCTCGATCGGAGCCGCCTCAATATCTTCAATACGCTGAATCGATTCATCAGCACATTTCTTTTGAAATTGATGAATAATGCCTTTCTCTGACGTCAAATAGACACCGCCTGATTGAATGTAGTGCCCCATCTCATCTAATAACACACCGATTTTCTTTTGAATAAAGGCAGGGGTCAGCTTGTCCAGCATTTGAAATGGAAGCCGGCTGAGTTTCTCCCAAAACCATACCTTTTGCTGGTCTTTCTCCCATTTTTCAATCTCTTTTAATTGTGCTTTTAGCCACTCTCTTTCCTCCATGCCATTTGCCTCCTTAGATGCCGTTCAAGTATATGTCTGTTATTATACACAATCCTTGTCCATCATACGTATCGAACATTGAAGTGGTTCCGAAAGGTTTTAATCTCTTTTAAAACGGTTATTGCTTAGTAAACAAACAAAAGAGGAGTGATCAACATGTTAGGATTTCTGATTTCATTAGTTGTGGCGATTGTCATTGGTCTCATTGGGAGTGCACTCGCTGGAGGCAGTGTACCAGGAGGCTGGATCGGTTCAATGATTGCTGGGCTTGCAGGTGCTTGGATTGGTCATGGATTACTTGGAACGTGGGGTCCTAGTCTGGCAGGATTTGCGATCATTCCAGCGATCTTAGGAGCAGCCATTTTTGTCATTATTTTAAGCTTGATCTTCCGCAGCGTTGGATCAAGGGTTTCTTAAAAAACGATACAAAAGAAGAGGAAGCAGAGGATGCACCGCCTAAGATAAGAGGCGGTGTTTTTTATGTTTTGATTGACAAGGTATCTATTTTTTTCACTTACATATGATAAACAAACCTATTAGTTCAGATAGTTGACTTTTCATGAAGATGGGCATATGATGATTAAAAATTGCATCGAGGAAACTTTTTGTGCCAAAGCAAAACTTTGTAGAATCTAGGTGATGACATATGACAAACAAATACATCGAGGCACAAGCCCACATGTCAGTGGCAGCGGAGCGTGCACTTGAAGGAAAGGTGAAAGGTTTTAGAAGGCTCCTTCCTTTTCTCGGGCCTGCTTTTATCGCCGCCATTGCCTATATTGATCCAGGAAACTTTGCGACCAACATTGCGGCTGGCTCGAAATATGGCTACCTTCTGTTATGGGTCATTCTCATATCCAATCTCATGGCCTTACTCATCCAGTCTTTGTCTGCAAAGCTTGGAATCGCAACAGGGAAAAATTTACCTGAAATTGCTCGAGAAGAGTTTCCAAAACCAGTCTCGATCGGTTTATGGATTCAGGGCGAACTCGTCATTATCGCCACAGATTTAGCCGAATTTATCGGGGCTGCCCTTGGTTTATACTTACTCTTTCGTATCCCGCTACTTGAAGCATCGATTATTGCAGCGATCGGTTCTTTTGCCATTTTAGAGCTCCAAAGACGAGGTTATCGAGCGTTAGAAGCAGGAATTACCGGCATGCTGTTTGTTGTCGTGATTGCTTTCGCTGTACAAACCTTTGTGGCTAAACCTGATCTTGCAAGTGTCGCCGGTGGACTGTTCATTCCAAGGTTTGAAGGGACAGACAGCGTACTGCTTGCCGCTGGTATTTTAGGCGCTACGGTGATGCCGCATGCGATCTATCTCCATTCAGCCTTAACGCAAAGAAGAGTCGTCGGCAGAACGGAAAAAGAGAAAAAGCTGATTTTTCGTTTTGAGTTTTTAGACATCCTCATTGCGATGGTAGTTGCTGGCGCCATCAATGCCAGCATGTTGATTGTAGCAGCTGCTTTATTTTTTAAAAATGGTCTTTTTGTTGAGGATTTAGATGTAGCATTTCAGCATTTTGGAACTCTCGCAGGTCCTGTATCAGCGATCTTATTTGGTGTAGGTCTGCTTGTAGCTGGACTTTCCAGTTCTTCTGTCGGTACACTGTCAGGCGATATTATTATGCAAGGTTTTATTCAGTACCGAATTCCGCTGTATGTCCGCCGGCTAATTACCATCATTCCCCCTATTGCGATCATTGCATCTGGGGTCAATCCGACATCTGCGCTTGTGATGAGTCAAGTGGTCTTATCCTTTGGAATTGCGTTTGCTTTAATTCCGCTCATTTTGTTTACAAGTAAAAAACGAATTATGGGCGATTTGACGAATGCTCGCTGGGTGACCGGAATATCTTGGGTGATAGCAGCTCTTGTTGTCGCACTTAATCTGTTTTTAATTGTGGATACGTTTATGTAAAAGACAGTGATCAGGCTGTCTTTTATATCGGGTTGTGGTAGAATTTCCCTTGAGAGGATGTGATCACATGTTTTTTTATCAGGATCAAGATCTATCCATGCGTCTGCTTGAACCAAGAGACGCGAGAAGTCTGTATCTGCTCATCCAACGCTCAAGAGAGCACTTACGTGAATGGATGCTATGGGTCGATTCGACGCAGACAGAAGAAGACAGCATGGCGTTTATTCAAGGTGCCATGCAGCAAGCTTTGCAAAACAATGGTTTTCAGGCTGGAATCTGGTCACATGGAGAACTCGTTGGTATCATTGGCACCCACCAAATTCATTGGATTAATCGGACGGTTTCCATTGGCTATTGGCTCGGGGAAGGCTATCAAGGAAAAGGCATCATGACAAAAGCATGCAAAGCGGTCATTCACTATTTATTTGAAGAGTGCGGTCTGCATCGCATTGAAATAAGGGCCGCTGTTGATAATCAAAAAAGCAGACGCATCGCAGAGCGTTTATCTTTTTCACTTGAAGGCATATTAAGACAATGTGAATGGCTGGGCGACCACTTTGCCGATCACTGTGTGTACGCACTTTTACAGCCTGAATATATGAAACAAAAAACGAGTTCGATCAATCAGCCCACTTAATTGTGTCGATTGCATGAACTATTTTACAAAGTGAAGCTTTGTAGTATCCGTTGTGATTGGCATCTGATAAAATAGAAGGAAAAAATCGAGGTATGATGTATGTCTCTTATTATTTTATTTTACTTATGGATTGTCCCTTTATTATTTGGCATTTTCTTCTCATTCCTAACAAAGAAAGCCACATACAAACGCCGCTTTGTCCCATCATATAGCATGGCAGGACTCAGCATCGTATTTCTTATTCTGGCACTCGTCTTTTCAGCCAGTCATTTTCTATTCATTTGCGGTATGTTCCTATTCGCCACTACACTTGTCGGCACAGGCATCCCGTTATTTTTAGCCTTTACTAAAACACCTTCATAAAAAAGAAACCACCTTTCCATTAGGAAAAGGTGGTTTCTTTTTTATTGATGAGGCATTCGGTATGTAATAGATGCACCTTGATTTTCTTCAACCGTCTTCACAATGTCTTGCAGAATCTCTGCTGCTCGATCGCTTGAGTCATACTTGCCGAGAGTTTTTGTCCAAGAATCATTTCCCATGATCCCTTCAATTTTTTTACCCTGTACTGTGACTTCATTGACGTGGACCAGACTTTGCTGGTTTTGTGTGAAAATCCATAGCATGGCTGATTCTCCTTTTTTGTGGTGATTGGATTAGATTAACATATTATTATTAGTTAAATAGATCATAAAATTTAATCTTCAATATAGCTTTCTGCTAGATCAATATCTTGTTTCATCTCTAATTCAGGATATTTTTTATCCAACCTACGCAAACATTTAATTAATTCCTTACTTTGTAAAACTTCTGATATGTCTTCAAACACTTCACTTATCCAATATAAATCTTCTTTACTGCAACGATCTAAATATTCCAACGTTCTCTCTTCGTTTTCTCCGAGAATTTCTATTATTTCATCCCAACTCTTCTGTATACCGTAATCATCATTTAAATCTAATTTTTTTCTTTTATCTAATACTCTATTTAATGTATTTTCAATGTCCATCTTGATCCTCCACATTAAGGTTGTTTTGTAGCATCCGGAAAAATAGTTCCTACTTCTCCATTGGTTTTAATAACTCCAACTCTTACTCCTTTATATTCACCAAAGATAGCCACTCCATTTTCCACTTTAGAAAAATCAGGTGACTCAACAATTTTGGCACCCGCTGCCGCAATATCAGATTCTGTCCAGTTTTCTGGGAACCAAGATTGGTTAGAACCTGTTCGTTTTGCTTTCACCTTATGACCAGGCACATTCCCTATCCTAACACCGTTCTCATATACTTTATTTATATTATATTCTATATTATTTTCTTGTAAGAATTTTATATTGTGTTGTCCGTGTCCTCCACCCTTCATTTTTGAAATATCCCCTGTTTTAGGGTTTGTTGTGAAATCTCCTTTATTAGAATGTTTAATGCTATTTTCAGGTATTTTACTTAAACCACTTGTTTTTTTAATCCCCATCTTCCCATGAAACCCTTTCGCCCCAAACGGTAAAAGCATCCCTAGCGCCGCATTCATACTCGCTTCCTGCTGTTCTTTCGAGACTTTATTTCCAAACATATCTCGACCCGTAATCGCTTCGCTGAAGCCGTTTGTTGCGGTGAGTCCATATAAGCCTTTTTGAGATGTTTTCAGGGCGTCAAAAGACTTCTGTGATGTCTTGTAAATGTCGACTGCTCTAACTGCGGCAGACGTGGCTTGAGTCGTTTTATAGACGGCTTTTCCACCTTTGAAAATGCGTCCTGCCCAGCCGACAATCGGGATGTAGCCTGCTGCTGCCATGCCACCTGCGGCGACTCGCTGTCCTGCGGTGAGTTCTTCACCTGTGATCGGATCAACGCCCGTTGCGGCGCGTTTTGCATCGTTCACTCCTGTCAGTTCATTGACGATATTTCCTCCGTAATCAAGAGCTTTTTCATACCACGGACGGTTGGCGAGTGCTTCTTGTTCCTTTGCGATCTTGCGGGCTTCTTCTTGATCTTTTTTGATTTTTAGATATTCAGAAGTTTGCTTCTCAATATCGCTTTTTGCCTTGTAGATTTCGCTATTTTGATACGCTTTCTTGTCAAAATTCATAGGCGAAATGGATTTTCCGTCATTTGTCGCATTCATCATTTCTGCGTACAATGCCATTGTAGCCTTCTCCTCAGTCTCTGACAAAGCATATTCATCTTTTAGATTTTGATCAAGTTCTATTAAATCTTTAACCGTTTTCTTGCGTTCATCTTCCGCATCTGCAATCTTTTCGTCAAAGGTTTTACTATCAAATACCTCCAGAGAAATGAGGTCATCAATATCTTGAAAAATCGTTTTGAGTGCTTTTTTTTGATCCTTTACAATGCTTTTGGCGTTTTTGATGCCCATATGTACAGCGTTGTCTAAAAAGTGTTCTTCTACAAAGGTATCGCCGCCAAAGTTTGTATCATCAAGCGTTCCAGAAACACCTTCATGAAAGGCTTTTTGCTTATCAATAAAGCTGATGAACATGTCCACATTTCCGGCGAGTTCTTTGTAGAAGCTTTTAATATTATCGGCACCTTTTCCAGTAAAGTCATCACCTAGATTCGTCACGCCCTGTAGCGCTTTTTTTAAATCAACCATTTCTTCACGGAGTGCCTGATAGTGTTTCGCCCTTGTATCCATGGCACTGGTTAGTGCTTTTGCATCAAGTATCTTACCCAGAAAAATCCACTCCCTCCATTATTGATCATAAAGTCTATTTTACCTTTCTCATCGAATTGGAAAAATAGGCTTTAAGTTACAAAAATCCAGTCTGGATATTTTTATACAAAAGAAAACAAGTGACAATTGAAATGTTTTTCCTTGTTCAACAAAAAAGTCAGTCCCCCTAATTGGAGGACCGACTACCTGCTGTTTAGAAAAAGCGTTTGAGGCTTTTCTTGAGTGGAGGGATATCCAGCTCACCTTTTTCAAAGAATTTTTTCAATAAATATTTACTAAAGCCTGCTGCTTGTGTGTATGTGATTTTCCCAGGTAACGGTGGTTCATTGGTCACCGCAACATCAATGATCACAGGTTTCTCAGCTTGAAGTGCTTGATCAAAGGCTGGTGCTAGTTCTTCATGTGATGACACCGAGATTCCTTTACCACCGCATGCTTCTGCAAATTTTGCAAAATCAATATCTTCCAGCTCTATACCATAGTTGATGTTGCCTTTTACCTGTTGTTCATATTCAATCATACCAAGGTTGTTGTTGTTTAAAATCACAACGACAATTGGCAGTTTATATTTTACCGCCGTCACAAAATCTTGCATCACCATTGTGAAGCCTCCGTCACCACAGACAGCAATGGCTTGGCGGTTTGGTTCGTTTAATTTAGCTGATATTGCGCCAGGTAAACCACAGCCCATTGTGGCAAGCCAGCTGGAAATAATGAAATCCTGCTGCTTCATTTGGAAATGACGTGCCATCCATACCGTCACATTACCGACATCAACTGAAAGAATGGCATCATCATCGACCGCTTCTTCTAATCTAGCGATGACTTGTTGCGGTTTAAGCGGTGATGTGGCAATAGATTTTTCCTTATCCATTTCTTCTCGCCACTTCATCATATGCTCTGTACAAGCTTCAAGGAAACCGCGCTGCTCTTTATATTCAATATAAGAGGTTAGTTCATGAAGACCATTTTTACTGTCACTTACAATCCCCACTTCTACTGGATATCTTTTACCGATCTGATCCGATTTGATATCCAATTGAATGGCAGGTGTGTCTTCCGGTAAGTAATCCCTATATGGGAAGGAGGTTCCAAGCATGATTAATAAATCGCACTCTTCCATCGCTTCATATGCAGGCTTCGTCCCGATCTGACCTAGGTTCCCTAAAAAGTATGGATGCCTGTCTGGAACAACACCTTTTGCAGGAAGTGTAATGACGATCGGTGCAGCTGCCTTTTCTGCAAACGAAAGAAGCTCTTCTTTTGCATTTCTTAATCCTTTTCCTGCTAAGATGACTGGCTTCTTCGCATTGTTAATGAGTTGAGCAGCCTTTAGCAGTTGATCTTTCTTGGGCCGCACGTCTCCCTCTACGTAAAGAGGAGATGTATAAACGGGACTCCGCTTAATTTTCTGAGAAAATAAATCATCTGAGACAGTGAGAACCGCCACCCCTTTATGGGTATAAGCAGCTTTGATGGCTTGATTCAATAAGTCAGGCAGAGCTTCTGCTGTTTGTACTTGCTGATTAAAGACAGCAACATCGTCAAACATCCGCTCTAATTTGATTTCTTGAAATGCATCTCTGCCTACTTCAGTTGAGGCAACCTGCCCTGCAATCGCTAATACAGGTGCACCATCCGCTTTTGCATCGTATAGTCCATTTAATAAGTGGACAGCACCTGGCCCAGCAATTGATAAACAAACACCAAGTTTGCCTGTTAGTTTCGCATCAGCTGCTGCTGAAAGTGCTGCCACTTCTTCATGTCTTGTTTGTATAAATTGAATTTTGCTTGATTCATGCCTTAGTTCTTCGATTAATTCGTTAATACTGTCGCCGGGCATTCCATAAATATGTTTCACGCCCCACTCTTCCAGTAGCGCTGTTACTTCTTTTCCTGCGGTTCTTTGCGGCATGTGAGAAAACTCCTTTTTTCTTACTCCATACCACCGCACCCTTTTGATCAAACGTTTCAACTTGCTCTTGCTACTTTTTAAAGTGATATGGAAGAGTGGCGACAACAATATCCCGTTTCCATAATAAACGGAATCTTAATAAGAAAGCAGATTGATTATGCAAAATGGTGTGCCATCTTTTTTTCGGAATAAATTGAGGGACGAGCACCATCACTCTATATTGATGTGCATTTGCTTTCGCTTCAATCGTTTCAAGAAATTTATCAAGCGGGTGAATGAGACTTCGATAAGACGAATGTAAAATCACAAGACGCACATCACTATTCAGCTTTTCCCAATCAGCTTCAATTTTCTTGTCTTTCTCTTTATCAAACGATACATGAACCGCTATGACCTGGTCTGATAAGGATTTTGCATATTGCACAGATTGTTCGACGACACGTGTGACACCTGCTATTGGGACGATGACCACATTTCCTTTGATTTCGACAGGCTCGGTTTCATTCAATAAACGCAATTGTTCTCCAACAGACAGATAATGTTTCTTAATAGAATGAAAAATAAATAGAACAATTGGCATGAAAACAAATACTGGCCATACAAGGTGAAACTTGGTCAAAATGAGAATCATGAAAACCGTAAATGAAATAAGTGCTCCCACGATATTGATAGGCATTTTCACTTTCCATCCCTGTGGTTTTTCACGAATCCACTTTACACACATACCTGTCTGAGACAAGGTAAATGGAATAAACACACCGACAGCATAAAGTGGAATGAGGTGTTCCGTTTTCCCATCAAATAGCCAAATAAGCAGCATAGAAGCTACACCTAAAAAGATAATACCATTGGAATAACCAAGCCGATCTCCTCTCACTGTAAACATGCGCGGCATATATTTATCTTTTGCTAAGTTGACAGCCAATAATGGAAAAGCTGAAAAGCCTGTGTTTGCCGCTAATATTAAAATTAAAGCTGTGACAGCCTGAATGACATAGTAGAAAAATGTCCGTCCAAATGTGTCTGATGCAATTTGTGACACAACCGTTTCTTCTGGCTTTGGCGAGATGCCAAAACCAAACGCAAGCAATGTCACTCCTACAAATAGAACGGCCAGTAATCCCCCCATCATCAATAAAGTTCTCGCTGCATTTTGTGCAGCTGGTTTTTTAAAGGATGGAATTGTATTAGAAATCGCTTCAACACCAGTTAAAGCAGAACAGCCAGACGAAAATGCCTTTAATAAAAGAAATAACGTGATGCCTGATACATGTGTGCCAAATGCTGTATGTTCAGGTGCTGGCGGCACTTGCCCTGTTAATAGTTTAAACCCGCCCACTCCAATTAAAATGAGCAATGAAAAGACAAATAGGTACACAGGATAAGCCAAAATAGATGCCGACTCTGTCAGTCCACGAAGGTTTAACACCATAATCACTAGAACTAATACGATTGAAATCATGACATGATATGGATATAGAGCTGGAAAAGCCGATGTGATCGCATCGGTCCCAGCAGAAATGCTCACTGCTACGGTTAAAATGTAATCGACGAGTAATGATCCACCAGCAACCAGCCCTGGTTTTTCACCTAAGTTTCTGCTGGAGACGACATACGCCCCGCCGCCTTCTGGATAAGCATAAATAATCTGGCGGTAAGATAGAATTAACGCCATTAAAAGAATTAATACACAACCTGCAATCGGGAGTGAGTACCAAAACGCTGCCGCACTGACAACTGATAGAACAATCAAGATTTGTTCTGTACCGTATGCGACTGACGACAATGCGTCTGATGACAATAATGCCAAAGCTTTGATTTTTGATAGTTTTTGTTCTCCTGCTGCCTGTGATTTTAATGGTTTACCAATTAAAATACGCTTCATCAAACTGTACATGTGTTGCCCGCTCCTTTAGTGTCAAACGATTTGAGTTACAAAATTTTGGATCGCCAAAAAGACACAGAGGCAATAGAATGCCCCTGTGCCTATTGTTTAGATCACAGGTTGGTCTTTGCTCTCTTTAACGCTTACGAGGTTAGCTGACGGATTCGGGCGCATGAGATTTTGCCCTACCTTAAAAGGATTCACCCCACGTGGTGTTTTATACCACCACAATTGGTTCCCCCGCTCATCGAAATGATTCAGCGATTGGTCTTTTATAAAAGAGATCATACTCCCGTTTGACACCAAAGTAAAGAGATTTTTTCAAGGTCTTTTGATCGTTTAGAACTCAGTCTTTTTACGGTTTTTTCGTACGAAATAGACAATCATCACAAGCACAAAAAGGATGAGTGCAGCGATACACGCAAAGTAAATCCAAGACTCGCTGCTGCTTTGTTTTTCACTTGTTTTCAGACTGCTCGATGTGCTGCTGACGGATTGATGATTAGAAAACACGCCTTTGTTTTTACTCTCTATTGCAACTGTTGCTTTTTCTGTATTTGTTTGAAGAAATTGCATCACTTCATTTGACACGTTAGCTTCAGCTGCAGTCATTCCTGAAAAGACTGTCATTGTCTGTTCTTTATTCCAAACAGATGGCTGCGTCCATACAATTCGAGCCGTTGTTTCGTTGATCATGCCGAAAGAAGATACATCATACTGATCCTTTTTCACCGGAACAACGAGATCGGCTGCTTTTTCTTTCAGAAGAGAGAATGTTTGAATACCTCCGATAAAAATGAGAGGGTGATTTTTCAATTGTTCATTTGTGACTTGAGAAGCTTTTATTAAATGATATTGAGCTACTTCTGGCTGACTAAAAGATTCCGTCAACATGGCCATTTGATTGATTGTTTCACGTTTGATTTGATCTGGTATGATGATCAATGTATTTTTCGAAGTGAACGGGAGCGGCCATGCGGCTAAATCTGGCTTTTCACTCGTTGTTCCTTCTGGTATTTGTAAAGAGCTATTTTTGTCAATGAATATCCAGCCTTCTTCATCCGTATGTCTGCAGGATTCCATGTTTTTAAAACCACTTGTGACAAATTGCAAATCAATATATTCATTTTTTTGAAGTACCTTTGAATCTACTGGAATCGAGACATGATAGAATCCATTCGCATCTTTGTTGCCTAGTTTTGTTAATGGTACGTCGTGCGGTTCGTCATTGATCATAACAGTTAACCGTTCTGTTTTGCTTGCTGCAGTATCAGATTTTTTGAATGAAAGATTGAGCTTTGCACCAGATTTTTGGTTAGCCAGTAGCGCTTTCGGATAATAGTAGTGGTCGGATGCCGTCTTGTTGGTCCCAACCGTGACATCATCTCCGCCAAAATCTTTCAAACGAATCTTGTGAGATGGTTTAGACGTTTGAGCTGCAGTCTTTTGAATCAGTAAGTCCGTTCCAGTCAGTTGACCCGTTAATTCTGACTGAGTCAGAACATTGATTTTTTCAGCAATTGTCACAGGTTTTTCCGCTGTCACAAATAAAATGGGCTGTTCTGTTTTCTTTGCTGTCAAAGTTCTCATCGCTAACGTAAGATGACTGCTTTTTGTTTTAATTCCTGCAGCTTGTTCAATCGTTTTCAATCGTCCATCCCAGCTTCCTTTAGCTCCCACAGCAATCGTTGGGTGCGTCACTTGCTTGATGTCCTTTTCTTGGATAAGTTTGATCTCTTTTTGGCGATCTTTGTTTTTCAACGTACGGTATACTTTGATGGCTGCTTCTAATTCAGCTCCATCCGGTGAATTAGGAATTACAATGTCTGTCTGTTCTTTCTGATCACCCGTTTGAATAAAAGGTGATGGAAAGTTGTCTAATGCGAGGTCTTTCTTTTGAATTCCTTTGAATACAAGTTCACTTTCAGGATACACTTTTAGCCAATTGGCAGGTGTCTCTTGGTTGATACACACGCCTTCTTTTAAAACACCATAAAATGTGACCTGAATGCGGTGAGTACCTTTTTTCAATTGTGCTTTGTTCAACTTGATTTGAATCGACTTCTTCTGGTTTTTCCCTGATACAGGGATGGTCTTTTCGATCTCTCCATCAATCATAACAGTGAATGAGGAAGGTGAAATCAATAATGGTGAAGCCTCTATATTGAACGTCAATGTGCTTGACTCTGTTTTTTCCTGATCCACTTGATAGGTAAATTCAGTGCGGTCTTCTTGCCCATATAAGGTCACTACGTCTTCTGATAGATGCTGCGTTTTTGTTTTGCTTTCTTTTGAAAAATGAATCCACTCATCTTTGACTTGAACTCGGTTGGATTGCGCCATTGCTTGACCTGCCAGGAAAAAAGGCTGGATCGCTAAGGATAATCCTAATATATAAATCAACCATTTTAACGATTTCAATATGTCACCCGCTTTTCTTTTGTTGTTGATTGTAACGCTCGGTTTTGTACCATTTCACTTCTTGTTTCAATAATCGGCTTTTCACCTCTACACATAAGGAGTACACGACAAGCGCAATCCATACTTGGGAATAGGTAAAGTACATGAGAACGACAATGAGAATGTTTTGTTTGGTCAGCTCTGTTTTCTCTATGCTTAACGTAATCATCACTTCTGTTAAAAAGAGGAAGAAGGCTAACCCCCATAGGATGAGTGCCACAGCTCCCACAGATAAGTGAAGATCAACGAATAAGTTTACGATAAAAATGCCATTGGAGAGCAGTACACCAAAGAAAAATAAGAAATACGTAAAGAAAAAATAGAATAAATCGAAAATCATTCGTTTTCGTTTTAATTTCATAAATTGCCTTAAAAATTTGAGCACAACATATTGGTTGCCTCTAGCCCAGCGTGTTCTCTGCCGCCACCAGACTTTCCATGTTTCAGGCTCTTGTTCCCATGTAATCGCAGCAGGAAAGAACCGAATCACATAGCCCAGATTATACACACGAATTGTTAATTCAGTGTCTTCAGCTAGTGCATGGACATCCCAGCCGCCAAGCTCTTCTAAAATGTGCCGGCGGATCGCAAAGTTGGTGCCTGGTATCGTCGCAATGCCAAACCATTTCCATCTCCCGCCTTGCGCCATCCACTGGAAGCAGATCGTTTCTATGTTAATGAATTTTGTCAGGAGGTTTTTGGCTGCATTGATGACCCTGAATTTCCCGACAACAGCACCTGCTTTAGGATCATTCAATAATCCAAGAACCAAATGGTAGACGGCTTTCTTTTCAGGCATATTATCTGCATCGTATACACAAATAACGTCTCCTGTCGAAGCCTTCAAGCCTTCATTCAGTGCAGTAGATTTCCCCTTCCCTGCAAATGGCGGCTTTGTTTCAATCATATGAACATGATCGTATAGCTCACTAAATGATTGCACAATCTCCCCTGTACGATCAGAGGAATTGTCATTAATCACAATGATTTCAAGAAGGTGTTTGGGATAGGATAACTGGACCATGGCTTTTAGCGTCTGCCGAATGACCACTTCTTCATTATGTGCTGGAATGAGAATGCTGACGGTCGGCAGATCTTTCCCTTGTTTCGTCCATTTAGGCAGCACTTTTTCGTAAGTTAAATAGTGCTGAAAGCCTCCCTGCATCAGAAACATATGATATAGGAGCATGATCCAAATCAGTATTAATGATAGGTAAAATAAGATATCAGCCACCTGATTTTCTCTCCTTAAAGATCCGTTTTTTCATCGTCAGCCTTAAATACAATGTGTAAAAAGCAAATGCCACAATAAAGAGCAGCACCACCATTGTGAGTATTCGAAGCATATTTTCCATCCCGCTTCGTTTGTTTGTTTTTGGTTCAGCTATATTGGATTGCTTTATTTGAATCTGTCCATTTCCTGCTGTTTTGATCTGGACATTCTGAGTTTGAACAGTCTGTTTTGTTTTCTTTAAATCTAGCCATTCACTAGAAGGGATCGCATCCATTTGTGTGATTACATCTTGCAGCCCATCTATCCCCGCTTCCACATCATAGGACAGCCCAATGGCGGCGGATTGGATATGCTGCATGGATTGAATTGTCTGCTCTGTCAGTATGTTTGCACCTTCTTGGTCAGACGCTGTATCTATAGACTGTTCAGGATATAAAGTCATGCCATGAAGCATGGCGGGTGTCGACAAAAACGGTGATGCACTTCTTGTTTTCCATGTACGGTCTGAGAGCTGCACCTGTCCAAATAGACTGGACACATGGCGGGAAATCACTTCATAGCCTTGCAGGGAAATGGCGTCATTTGGCACTTCAAATGCAAGCGGATATAATCCCTGCTGCGCGAGCAGTTCAATGCCTTTTGTCAGCTTTTCTTCTGTATAGATGGCTTCTTGATGTTGAATGGATGTGATATACGCATTAAAACCTTTTTCATTCGGAAAAAAGCTTTTGTTCAGCTGCTGATCAGCTTTCTCTGGTTCATTTGACGTAACGGGCTGATCGTACTTTACATCCCAGAATTCAAAGCCTTTACCCGACTCCTCCGTTCGATACGTACGGCTAAACCCATGAAGAACGACACTAGCTCCATTGCTTTGCAATTGTGTTAACACGTGGACAAGTTTAGGCCGGTCACTGAGCGTCACTTCATCCCCTGTTGCTGGATCAATCCATATAGGGGTCACCGCCAGCAGAAAAGGGATATGGCGAGCTGTTACGTATCGTCCAAGTTCAAGTAACTGCTTCTCATCCGTGACGGGGTTAATCTTCCCAATCTGTAAGTACTTTGTCGTCGTTTGATTAGAAGCCGGCAGGAGACTTTCCAGCACCTCTGCAAGCAGCTTGTCGTGCTGAAGGATATTTAGCAATCCGACATATGCCGCACCTTCTTTTGTTTGAATCACAAATGGCTGTTCAGCTTGATTTTTCTTCAATAAGAATTTACGTTGCAGATCTGTCCCTTGAACTGTCTGAGCTGTGATTCCTCTCTCTAGCTGACGGTATTCTTGATCATCAGTATCTTTGATTTGACTGATGTGATCTTGTTTGTGAAAAGTAAGCTTGGAGAATGGACGAAGCTGTTCCGCATTGTATCCTATTGCGATTAAGCGTTTTGATTCGTTTATAAGACGAATGGTTTGTGCTTTCAACGTTCTCTTTTCTTCACCTATATAGATAACTAGCTGAGAGTCATTGAGGTTCTTTTCAGTGATTTGTTCATCAGATAAAATGGTCGTTCGTGCGGAAAAATGCCCCACAAGTACATCAAGCATATGAACAGTTGGCGTTGTCTCACCTGATTGTGTGGAATAGACGATGAGGGTCCTGGACTCTTTCTCAAGTGCACTGGCTGATGTACTGTCTTTGATTGAAAGCATAGAGAAAAGAACGATTAACAAACAACATTTCGTCAAAACATTAAAGTTCATTCATCATCATCTCGTTTTCTAGTTCTTCTAAAAATTGCTCTGGTGTCCGATAATCCGAGCTGCTTGTTAAATGACAGACATGAAAGGTTAAGGTCACTTCACGGCCATTTAGCAGGACATGCGTTTGCAGTTTGTCCTTTAGCTTATCAAGAACGATCGAGACATTTTCTTCAGGTGTGTGAGTGAGCAAGAGACCCATTCGTTCTTCGGATAATCGAAATTTCTTATCGGTTTCTCTCACACTTTCGCGAATCTTCATACTGAGTTGCTGGAAAAGATGTTGCATTTCTTTTTCTCCATATAATGTTTTGAATTCCGCTGAGTAGTGCATATGAAGAAGGATAAAGACGAATGGCTGTTTGTATCGTTCTGCTCGTTTCATTTCCTCAGACAACTCGAGTCTCATCCGCTCTGCATTGTCAAATCCTGTGGTTGAGTCAATCGCTACAAATTGTTTGATGGCCCTCTTTTGTTGGTCAATGGTGTAACGCATCGTTTTTATTCGCTCATGCACGTTTCCAGCAGAAATAGCAAAAAAGAGAAGCGCCACGCCCCATATCACGACATCTTGCAACGTTTGATGAGAAAAGAGTGAATTTGTGTGACCAAGCTCTGTAAAGAACATCCCGCTTCCTATAAAGAACAAAATCAACAAAGTAAAAACCAATGCTGGCAAAATACCAAATAAAATGCCGCATCCTATCACGACAAATGTGAGTGTGATGATCATGACACTCTCCGCATCACGTCCATTCAAGTAGCCCATAAATAAAATGAGTCCCGCAAACGTGAGGAGCACCGTATAATACGTGCGATAGGTGTTACTGAATAACCTTTTCATTTAGAAGCTCCCTTTCTGCAATTAGAGGCAATAAATTATCAAATGAGTGTGTATCTTTTTCGTTCATATAGCCTCCGTAATAAGGCTTGAGAGGATCTTGGATTTGCAGCTCTTTCATTCGGTGATAGACGTCTTTTGCAAAATCATCTTCTCCTTGTTTGAGTGCATATAAGATCACCAGTGCATAGACTGAAGGCGATTCATACGTCACTGCTGGCTGTAATGTGCTCAGTTTATATCGTCCATACAGTTTTCCTTCCTTTTGGAAGTTGGTTTTCAGCCATTTCATGATGACTGTTGTATCAACCTGTGCACGTTCGGCATAAAGAGCCGTATAAAGCTGGTCGATCAAGTTGATTTCCTGATCAAATGAGTAGACTTTCTTCGCTATGTCATAGGATTTTGGAAAAAATCCTTTTTGTCTCGGTGCATTTTTTAGAATGGCCAATTGGTTGTTCATCATTTTTTCTGTGAATAGGTGGAGGGATACTAGTTCTTTGATTGCTTTTGGGTCAAGATATGAAAGTGTGATTGTGTGTGAAGTTTGTTTTGTCGATGCATCATAATAGTCGGTCAACATACCCTTGAACATGTTTTTGTCTTTTAACGCTTTTGCGATTTTTTTGGCTGTGGTTTGATACACTGACTTCTGCCACAATTGATCTGCTTTTTGAAGCGCTGTTACTGCACGTAAGTCATCAACTAAAGCATTGACTTTGCTTTTTTGATGAGATTCGATTTGCCAGCTAAGAAGATCATGTTCCAGTAAGAATTGAGTGCGCAGGACGTCTACCTGTTGATCAAAAGATGTTTGATCTTTTTTTCTAACAAGATAATCCATCCAAAGTCCGAGCGATTCTGATAAGTAAGTAGGCTGCTCCGCAAGCGAGGTGCGAATCATGCCTTGATCTGTCATTAAGTGATGCGTAATAAAATATTCTCCTGACAATACTGGTTTTGCAGGTTCTGATTGAGCTGGCACCTGCTGCTGTTTCCAGGTACATCCGCCTAGTAAAATGACAATAAGTATAGCGATAGACGTACGATATATGGGTGTGTCCATTCGTGTCCCCTTTCAATCCTTGTTCTCTCTAAGCATCTAACGATTTATTATAGAGCGTTTCTGTTTAAATGAAAATAAATATTTTATACCAAATTACGAGTCTTTTCGCTTACATATTCCCATTTACAGAAAAACAACATGTCAAAATACTCGAACAAACAAAAAACCCATGCGAATTCACATGGGTTTTTACACAACTATTGATCTAATTTTAGTTTCTTTAATTGTTCTGCAAGTGCGTTATTGATTGGTTCTTCCACTTTCTTTTGTTTCTTCATATATTTGGACACATCGTGCTTACTGGCTCGTTTTTGATTGGATTGTGATTTGCGTTTTTCGAAAACAGACAGTTTCTCTCTATGACCACAAACACAGGCAAATATTTTGCCATCACCTTCTCCTCGAAGCTCAAGCTTTTTATGACAGTTCGGGCAGCGTGCATTTGTTTTCTTTGCCACATTTTTTCGATGTCCGCATTCTCTATCCTGACAAACAAGCATGGTGCCGTTTTTCCCGTTCACTTTTAACATGAGTTTTCCGCAGTCAGGGCAATGTGTGCCTGTCATGTTGTCATGCTTAAAGGTTTGGTTCGTTTGTTTGATTTCAGATACGGCTAGTTTTGCATATGACTTCATTTCACTCATGAATTGAGAAGCTTTCAATTGGCCTTTCGCAATTTTAGAAAGCTTTTGTTCCCATTCCGCTGTTAACGCAGGTGACTTTAAATCTTCAGGTACTAAAGAAAGTAGCTGCTTCCCTTTCGATGTGATGAAGATGTCTTTGTCTTTTTTTTCAATTAAGAAGCTGTTAAACAGTTTCTCAATGATATCAGCTCTAGTTGCCACTGTCCCCAATCCACCCGTTTCGCCAAGGGTTTTCACTAAGTCTTTTTCCTTGTTCTCCATAAATGCAGACGGGTTCTCCATGGCAGATAAAAGGGTCGCTTCGTTAAAACGAGCAGGAGGTTTCGTTTCGCCTTTTGTCTCTTTTAATTGGCGTACGTCAAGTGACTGCCCCTCTGTTAATGCCGGCAAGTGCTGATCTGCTTCGGCTGATTCCTCGTCTTCATAGGAATCATCGTACACGGCTTTCCAGCCGGCTGATTGCACAATTTTTCCTTTCGCTGTGAATGTCTCACTGCCGATCTTGGCGATCACTGTTGTTTCCTCATATTCAAATGGGGTCATCAGTACAGCAAGGAATCGCTTGGCAATCAGGTCATATAATTTACGCTCTTTATCGCTTAATGCACCTGGATACAGCTCTTCCTCGGTTGGAATGATCGCATGGTGATCTGACACTTTGGCATCGTTGACGAAACCTTTATGTGCTTTAATGCCTGATTGTAAAATGCGATTCACATGCTGCGCGTAAGGTCTAACGTTCATTCCTTTGAGTCGATCTTTTAATGTAGACACGATATCTGCCGAAATGAAACGTGAATCCGTACGCGGGTACGTGACGAGCTTATGCTGCTCATACAGACGCTGAAGTGTAGACAATGTTTCTTTTGCTGAAAAACCGTAGCGTTTATGGGCATCACGCTGCAATTCTGTCAGGTCATACAATCCTGGAGCAAAGGATTTTTTCGCTGTTTTTTTCAGTGCATCAATCACTGCAGGTTTTCCTTTACAGGCTGCCAAGCGCTCCTTCACTACATCTTCTTGGAATGTACGGTTTTGTTTTGTCTTTGCATCCTGCCAAGTCAGCGTCAGTCCGTCTACTTGTGCAGTCAGCCCAAAGAACGGCTTCGGCTGGAATTGCTGAATGTCTTCCTCTCGCTTGGCGATCATAGCAATCGTTGGCGTTTGCACACGTCCACAGGATAACTGCGCATTGAACTTCGTTGTCAGCGCTCTTGTTGCGTTGATCCCTACAATCCAGTCTGCCTCTGCACGCGCCACCGCCGAGCGATACAGGTTATCATACTCTCTGCCGTCTTTTAATCGTTTGAACCCTTCTTGAATGGCTTTGTCTGTAACAGACGAAATCCATAGGCGTTTTAGAGGCTTTTTCACATGTGTTTTTTCAAGAATCCACCTTGCCACAAGCTCCCCTTCACGTCCAGCATCTGTTGCGATGACAATGTCTTTTACATCTTTTCTCGCCAGCTGCGCTTTGACCGCTTGGAACTGCTTCCCTGTCTTTTTCATCACGACAAGCTTGAGTGGTTCTGGAATAATGGGTAAATCCTCTAGGCGCCAAGATTGAAATTCTTTCCCGTAGCCTTCTGGATCAGCCAGTGTCACCAAGTGGCCAAGCGCCCACGTGACGATGTATTGATCTCCTTCTAAGAAACCATTTCCTTTTTTATGACACTTCAGTACGCGTGCAAGGTCACGTCCTACTGAAGGTTTCTCTGCTAATACAACTGTTTTTGACACGAAATTTCACATCTCTTTCTTCTATCCATCCTTTTATTATAGCAGACGTGGAGATGCGGTTCTAATGACGGATTATTTCTTCAATCGTTTAATGATTTCGTTTGTGACCTCTTGTGTTTGATAGGCTCCGCCGATATCTGCCGTTAAAAAGCCGTCTGCTGTGACAGATTCAATCGTATCGAGAAGGTGTGTGCCTAATTCTTCCTCTCCGAAATGATCAAGCATGAGTTTAGCGGTCCAGATTTGTCCAATAGGGTTCGCGATGCCTTTTCCAGCGATATCTGGTGCTGATCCATGTACTGGCTCAAACATAGATGGATATTTACCATTTACATTGATATTGGCTGCTGGTGCGACGCCAATACTACCCATTATGGCGGCACCAAGATCCGTCAAAATGTCACCAAATAAATTGCTGGCGACGATGACATCGAATTTCTCTGGTCTTGTGACAAAGAAGGCTGAGAGCGCATCAATGTGCTGAGAATCTGCCTCCACCTTAGGGTAGTCCTTTGAGACGTCTTGAAACACTTCATCCCAAAATGGCATTGTATGAACGATGCCGTTTGACTTTGTTGCACTTGTTACATGCTTTCGTCTCTTTTCTGCTAATTGAAAAGCAAAATGCATCGCACGTTCTGTCCCTTTTCTAGAGAAGACGGCATTTTGAATCGCAAGCTGATCCTCCCCTTGATAGATGCGGCCTCCAATTTCACTATATTCACCTTCACCGTTTTCTCTTACAACAAGAAGATCGAAATTCTTTGGGTGAGCAAGCGGGGAGCGAATGCCGCTCAGCTGTTTTGCCGGTCTAACGTTGATCACCTGCTCAAATTCACGTCTAATTTTAATGAGCAATCCCCAAAGTGATACATGATCCGGCACTAAATTGGCATCTCCGACTGCTCCTAAGAAAATGCTGTCAAAGGCTTTTAGTTGTTCCAATCCATCCTTTGGCATCATTTCGCCATGCTCTAAATAATACTCACAGCTCCACGGAAAGTCCTGAAAGGTGAAAGACAGACCGCCATGCACATCTGATACCGCTTTCAAAACTCGAATAGCTTCAGGCACAACTTCCTTTCCAACCCCGTCACCTGGTATCGCTGCAATTGAAACATGCTTCATTGATTTTTCCCCCTTTGTTATCGGTCGACCGTCGACCGTTTCATTTGAGTTTACTAAATAGTGCGTGTTCTTACAATGGACAAAAGACGCTTTTTTTGATCAAAGCGCCTTTTTATCCTGCATCAGCACATGGGGCTTCTGTTTCTTTCTTCCCGCACTTTTTTTATCTGAAAGCAGCAAACCTCCTAAGGTCAGTGCTGTTCCAAGCCCAGACATGAAGGTCAAGCTCTCGTGAAGAACGATCATTGAAATGATCATCGTGATAATAGGCACTCCATAAATATACACACTTGATTTCACCACTCCGATCGTCTTCACGGAAAAGCTCCATGTCAGAAAACAAATAGCAGATGCAAAGACGCCTAAAAACAGCAAGTGGAAGGCAAACGATGGATTGGTCAACCGCTCCCAGTCTAAACGAACCTTAAAATGCCAGATCAGTGGAATCATCCATAGCAGTCCGTAAAAGAAGACACGCCTTGTTACCTGAATGATATGGTAGCCATATTGGTTGATCATCTTCGATAAAATGGAATAGAATGCCCAGACGATGGTTGCTGTTAATGCTAAGGCATCACCGAGTGGATTCAATTGAAACGTCGTCATTCCATTCATGCTAATCAGCACGATTCCCGTCATCGCGATGAAAAAGCCTATGAAAAACCGGCTGTGCAGCGGCTCATCTTTTAATAAAAAATAAGCCAATAAAAAAGAGAAGCATGGGACAACGGAGCTGATGACACCTGCATTCGAAGCGAACGTATAAGTAAGTGCGACATTTTCTAAAAAGTAATATAAGACCACACCGCATAAACCTGCCAGCGCAAACATCCCTTCATGCTTTTTACTTTGCACCTTCATCGTAAACGGATAGATGATCATCAGAGCCAAGTACCCTATAAAAAAACGGAAAAATAAAATCTCTGTTGGAGAAAAAGCCGTTAATAATATTTTGGTAGAGATAAAGGTAGATCCCCATAAAAAAATGGTGAACATGGCCGCTAAATGACCGAGCAGCTGTTTATTTTTCATCAGCTGTTACCTGCTTTACAAAAATTTGCTGATACTGCCCTGGCGTGAGCCCAATAAATTCTGAAAAGAAATGACTCAAATGACTTTGATCAGAAAATCCAGCGGAGGCAGCCGCATCTACAGGCTTCACTCCTTGGGCGAGAAGCTCCTTCGCAAAGTTCACTCTGACTGTCTGTAAATAACGATACGGCGTGATGCCTCTAAACTTTGTAAAAGCACGCAGCAATGAATATTTGTTCATGGACACAAGCTCGCCTAAGTCATCTAACGATATATTTTCCGTGAGGTGTGTTTCGATATATTGCTGTACGTCTCGGACTTTTTGTTCGTTGGCACGTGTGGCTGATGCTTTTTCCTCTGAGGTATCAGCATAGGCTTCAATCAATTGTTTCATAAAGAAATAGAAGGTTTCCTGTTTATTCAAAGCAGGAGCTTCTTCTGTGATCATTTGATGTAGATCATATAATGGCTTTGTTAGTTCACTTTGTGAAAACACAGGGGCTTTAAAATGCGGTTTGTGCTGAAAGACCTTCTCTAGCACACCTGCTTCAATATTTAAGCAGCGATAATCGAGTGTCCTGTGATCAATTTGTTCACATGCGTGATTATCATACGGATTAAAAAGAAGGATATCACCTTTTTCAATGATGTATTCTTGATTTTGGCAGACCAAACGTCTTTGACCGTCTTCAATAAATCCAATCACATAATATGTATGAAAATGATTCGGGAACTTTTGCATGATGCCATGAAAGCGATATGCCTCTATTTGTAAGTCTTGATCAAAATGTACAGTTCGTTCCTCTTGTGTGTTCATGTCGATCCCTCTTTTCGCTGAACTGATCATAAGTGTAGCACACCCCTTTTCTCTTGGATTGTACGATATTGACTTTTTGATGCAGGCTTGCCTAGAGGGAAAAACTTGGATAACATGAGACAAAAGATGATGTATAAAAGAGGGAATGATGGCATGAATTCATTCGAGATGGAAAGACCAACACCGTATCACATGCAATTTTATGAACAGCTGAAGCAAATGATTTTTGATGGCCAGTTTCAGCCAGGAGAGCGCATCAATGAAACACAGCTTGCCAAACAATTTGGCGTAAGCCGATCACCAGTAAGAGAGGCGATGAGGCTGTTAGAAAAAGACGAGCTCTTAATCGCGGATCATCGATCAGGCTATTCCGTCTATACGTTAACAGAAAAAGATGTAGAGGAGCTTTATCAAATTCGGGTAGCTTTAGAAACACTTGCTGTTGAGCTTGCCTGTAAGGAAGCCGTGCAAAGAGAAATGGATGAAATTGAGCAGGTTCTCACGCAGGCGGACGAAGCGATCAAGCAGCAGCTGCCCTCTAAAGAGATCGTCCAGTTACATGAAGCCTTTCACCAAAAAATCATTTTGGCGAGTCACAATGACCGCTTATCCAAACAATTGAATCACGTAAATGCACTCATTCACTATTGCCGCATTTTTCATTTTAGCGGCGGGGCTCGTGCTGAAATCATTCAAAGAGAGCATGCAGCCATCTATTCTAAAATAAAAAAGCGCCGCTCCACAGAAGCCGTTCAAGCAATGACGGAGCATTTATTGCATGATGTGATGCACTTAAAGCAAGTACTCTCTGAAACAAACAAGGAGTAAAGGACTTTTCCCATTTTTTAAGCATTCCATGAACATATTTTGAATTTTTCGTAGATTTCAGCATGTCCAGACGATCTTTCGTTTATATTAGAAGATGAGAAACTAGCTTTTATACAGGAGGATTTGTATATGCATACAAGTATTAGCCGTCTGAGACAGGCGGGTTTTATTGAGGGTATGTCTCTTTTAACCCTTCTTTTAATTGCCATGCCTCTAAAATATTTTGCGGATATTCCGATGGCGGTCACCATTGTGGGCTCTCTTCATGGCGCATTGTTTGTGATCTATATGCTCATTTTGGCATATGTGACATTTAAAGTTCGCTGGCACTTGAAATGGTCCATCGCTGGTTTTTTTGCGGCTTTCATTCCTTTCGGTAACTTCGCCTACGATAAGGTGCTCCGCCAATATGATACAAAAGCTTAATCAAAAAGGGCTAAAACGAAATTCGTTTTAGCCCTTTTTTTCACGCTGGGGAACGCTTTTTTAAATCGATGCATATTTCACAATGGCTGCTTGACGCGTCATGTCGTGATACGCCACCCATAATTCATCACCAGGCAAGACGCTAGTGATTGGATCGATCGGCTGCTTCACTTCATACATGATGCCATCTCTCTCAACCTGAATGATCGCTAACGGCTGGTTGCCGATGACACCGGAAAATGTGACATGAGTCACTTTTGCACTTCCTTGTTTCTCTTGCATAAGACTGATTTCTTTATCCAGCTCTTCTTGTTTTGTCTGCATCGTGATTTGAGTTCCTGGCGCGACCTCCATATGGTCAGGGATGAATTGACTGACCGTTTTTGTGATGGATTGATCTCCGCTAGAAACCGTCACATCCAGCATAATAGGCTTCTGATCATGAATTGTGACTGGATATTGCTTCACCCGTTGGATCGTTCCTGTTAATGTCACGTCTTTCCCCGAACGATTCCGCACTTCATGCCCATAGGCTGCCATTTTCAACTGACCGCTGATGTCAACGAGATCGGCTTTTTCTCCTGTTCTAAACTCAAAACCAGCGGCTTGAATCATCGGAATGGTATACCTTTTCTGATCTGCTTCAAATGTAAGCGATAAGACGGTGCCTCGTCCTACGGTTCCATATGATTCTATGTTTCTTAAAATAGCGCCTTTGATGAACTTTGGCTCGCTTGGCTGCGAGAAGTCACCCTCTTTTAAGAGCATCGCTTTTTTCTTTTTCGGATTGTAGAGAATGGCGATACGCTGACCCGGTTGCGGTATCTGAGTATAGGATACAACCGTTTTAACCGCCTTCTCGATATTTTCCCCATCATATTGAAATTGAAGCTGCATGTTGACCAGCGGCTGTTCATTGATGTAGGTACCCGTTTCTTTGACAGATACAATATTGGCTTCTAATGTGACACTGTCTTTTATCTTGTTCTTTCTCACCAGTCTCAAAATCGGCGGCAGGAAGATCGCTAGCACAAATAACAGCAGTGGGATAAAGAGCCATATCGCCCAGTTGAGAATGAGTGGTCCGCCCTTCATGACATATTGTATAAAGGTGTCAACAGACGTTTGGTGGGCTGGACTGGCATTTTCGATTGAGATGACCTTTTGCAAAGGAAATTCCTTTAGCTGTTTGCTTTTCGCCTCAAATGCCCCTGTTAATTGGTTGCCAAGTGAATAATAGAGCCAATTGCTCTTCACATTTTTATGAAAAGAGAGATCTTCTTTTTGTAAAGATTCATATGACAACGACTGAAAAAGCTTGCTGGCAGACGTCGCCTTATTCGTGCGATGATTATAAATATAACCAGTCAGCTTGCCTTTTGCTTCGTCCTTTGCTGTAGAGCCTGCAAGAAGAACTTCTTCTTCATTCAGCTGGTAGATAAAGGTTTGGTAAATCGGTTTTGGTGTTGGGACGACTTCCCCAAGCCTTCCCTCTGCATCCACTTTCTTTGGTCTTTTTGGATAGGTGGATTCGACAGCGACAGCAACGTTTTGTGATGATCCGATCGTTTTTTGCAGCTGCTGCACGACTTTATCTTCAATGAGGCTAAACGGTTCAGCACTTTTGGAGACATAGACCCCAAGCTGATGCTTCTCGTTTGAGATTCCGCTGACATACGCCTTCTGGTCATTTTTCAAAGTCAATTCAAACATGGGGAATGGGGTCTGCCCTCTAAAAGAATTCATGACGACATCGATGGAAACAGGTCTTGCTGGCAGCTTCAGCTCGTTGAGATTGTGCACATGAAACTGACCATTCTTTAGCTCACCGAGGACCGCAGCAGCGCCTTCCTTTTCTCCTGTAAACAAGAGTCGTCCATTCCATTGATATGTATTCGTTTTTAAAAATGAGGGAATCTGTAATTTTTGCTTAACGAGCTCTTTCTTTTCCCCGCTCGGCGTTAGTTTCTCGATCAACAGCTGCCCCTCTTTATTTTTTAAAGCAAGTAAGAGGTTGTGACCTTGAGTGGATGGCAGCATTTCATTAAACGTATCGCTTTCCGTGGTCCATTCACTGATTCTTTTTCCTGATTGAGGATCATACATTGCAAAATGGAGCTGCTGGTTTTTTGATACAGCACTCACCACTCGTTTTCCTTCATCGAATGTAAATATTTGTTTGACGTCATATTGCGTCGCTTTCCCTGCTGACAAATCATCTTGGTAATGGTTCCACACCAAGACACTAAGAATGATTGCTGGAATAAAGAAGACAATATACCTGAGGAAAATCACTGGTATTCTTTTCACTTGATCGCTTCCTTTCATGGAGTTCCTTTTTCTTATACGTCAGTGCAGCGAGAATGTTTCATGCTAGCAGAATACCATTCCAACTTTCTAAATCCATATTTTACATATTTGATTATTTACGATAAAATCCAATCAGATTCAAAAAAAGGATGTTATCTCAATGGATAAGCTATCATCGATCATTCTAGCGGCTTGGCTGCGTGTTCCCCGTTGGTTCAAGCAAGGGGTGCTCGTATCTATTACCATTTTCTTTTTTTATATGTGCTTTGTAAAGGGGCTGACTAGCTGGCACACCTTGCCTCCTGTCACTTTGCTCGCATGCGCCATTTGTTCCTTTTTCATCTGGATGGTATGGCTAAACAGTCAAAAAAACAAGTAAAAAGGAGAATTTCATGAAAGAATCCATCTTTTATTTTGCTATCTCTTTTGTTCTTCAATGGGTTTGGTTTGGGGTTGTGCATCCAGATAGAGGTGTGACACTGCTGGACATGTTGATCTTCTCTATTTTGTTTACGGTGATGTTCTTTTTTATTGGCCGGATTTGGAGGTATCAGAAGAAAGGGCGAAGTGAGTAATGATGAAGCATTCCCTCTTTCTGTCGATGAGTGTTCGTTGTTCTATTGTTGGCGGCGGATCTTTTTGAAGGAGATATCATGCGGACGGTGTCCGCTTTTATCTTCCTTTTTCCTATTTTATTGTTTAAAACGTAAAAAGGCTGCCAAATAGATGGCAGCCCGTTTCTTACTCTTTTCATGCAAATAAATAATCAATGTTTAATCTCCGTCACGGAGTGTATGAATTAAGATTCGATCATATCAGTGTGTCATATGTGTTCCGAGTGAACCTACGTTTGAAAGTAAACGCCATGGAAGTTCTGGATAACAAGACAACGAAAGCCCTACCTCTCATTCGTCCTTACGGCTCCGAAGCCGTGCCAGTGTGAATTGTAAATCAAAACGTCTTTTTTCCATTCTTCCGCTTTTATAGGGGGCGGTTGCAGAAGGAAAAGAATAAGTTTGTTCGCTTTGACAGCGTCTCGTTCTTATCAAGTAGAAGCTCTATTGCTTCTCATTATGTCATAGAAAAAAGAAAGTTTACTTTCTTTATTTATTTGCTATTTCAACACTTAATATAAAACTATAACACGTTCCCCCAACTTACGCAAGTGTTAAAGTGATAATTCTGCTGGTGTCCGGTTTCCTTCGTTCATATAACGAATGGAGGTTGGGTCAATCTTAAGGATCACTAGGTTTGGATCATCTTTTCCTTTAAACCATTTCTCCATCTCATCAGACCAAAGGCGGTCGATCAGTTCTGGATCATCAGTTAATGTGGCTTTACCTGCGATTTCTGCATATGTGTCCCCAAATCCTTCACCTGAATAACCAATGAGAATATGAACATTCGGATTTTTTTCAATCTCATCCGCTTTATGTGTTTCTTTGCTTGTTGGTGTATATAATGTCAGCCCTTCATGAAAAAAAGTCATATAGCGGGTATGCGGCTTATCTTGTTCAACAGTCGCCAATGTTCCCACTTTTTGTTCGTCTAATAAGTTCATTACCTTTTGCTTTAACTCTTCTTGTGACATGTATCTTCACTCCTTCAAGATGTCATCCGTACTCTTAGGTTTCCACGACAATCCATTCATTAAACAAAGAAATGTGTTTTTCATAAAAAGACATCTTCTAGCTGATGCTATAGAAAACGGACACATTGAAAGGGGATGTTGAATATGCATCATGAAACGATGTTCCATTTGAGTTCACTTGTTATTGCAGCGGTTGTTGTGGGCATTATCATATGGTCTGTCTCATCTGTACAGAAGAATCGGAAGAAATACTAAACACACCGCCCAATCAAATCTGGGCGGCGTGCTATTGATCATGTATTCATAAAGGAACCGCCGTTGACATGAAGTGTCTGTCCCGTCATATAAGACGATTCGTCCGAAGCAAGCAGTACATAGCAGCCCACATGCTCCACAGGCTGTCCTGGTCTTCCCATTGGGGTCTCGGCCCCGAAGCTTTCGACACTGTCTTCATCAAATGTAGATGGAATGAGCGGCGTCCAAATTGGACCGGGTGCTACACCGTTTACCCGAATTCCATCTTTCACAAGCGACTGTGCCATAGAACGAGTAAAGCCGTTGATGGCCCCTTTTGTCGCCGTATAATCAATGAGCACTTTGTTGCCTCGATACGGGTTAATAGATGTTGTATTAATAATGGAACTTCCCGGTTTTAAGTAATCGAGTGCCTTCTTCGTAAAATAAAAATAGGAATAGAAATTGGTTCTAAAGGTTTGGTGAAGCTGTTCACTAGAAATATCTTGAATACGTTCTTTCGGATGCTGTTCGGCCGCATTATTGACTAAGATGTCCAGCTGTCCAAAGGCTTCAACTGTCTTTTCTACCGCTTTCTCGCAAAAGGCTTCGTCCCCGACATCCCCTGCAATTGTTAAACATTTGACGCCTTCCTGTTCTACACGTTTTTGCGTATCCTCTGCATCCTCATGTTCATTTAAGTATACGATCGCGACATGAGCTCCTTCTTTGGCATACGCAACAGAAACGGCACGTCCAATTCCGCTGTCTCCACCTGTAATCAGCGCTACTTTTCCTTTTAGCTTACCAGACCCTTTATACGATTCATCCTCATAGATCGGCGCAGGATTCATTTCTCTTTCACTGCCTGGCTGCTGATCCTGCGTTTGGCGCGGAATGCCATTTGTTAAGTATTCACGTAAATCCATGTGTAAGCTCCTCCTTGATTTGTTGATGTATCCTTTCATTACCACTTCATTTTTTCACTCAAACATCCCTATGCGTCATCGATGCGTTTTGAAAACTGACAGGTTTCAGGATGGGAAAAATCGGTTACATAAACATAAAAAAGGAGCGTTCTCACATGCTGTCAACCATTTCTAAAACCTTTAGCAGACCAAAAGGCTGGCTCGGAAGCATCGCAGGTTTTATTATGGCAAATGAAAATAAGGCACTGAATCAATGGGCGATCCAGCATTTAGATTTATCAGATGGTGAAAACATATTGGAAATAGGCTATGGCCCCGGCTATAGCATCAAACATATGCTCAAGCATTTTGACGATCTTCACATTGATGGACTAGATGCTTCTTCAACTATGAAGGAACAGGCGCATTCGCGTATAAAGAAACGATCCAAAGAGAAGCAGGTCAGGCTGTATGTCGGGAAAATTGAAAAAACGCGCCTGCCGGCAGATCAGTATGACAAAGTACTTTCTGTTAACAATTATACGATTTGGGATGACCCAAAGGCTGGCGCACTCAACCTTTATCACACCTTGAAGCCGGGTGGAACACTCGTCATTGTGATGCAACCAAGAGAAAAAGGAGCGGACGCCAATCGAACAAAAGAAATGAGCGAAAGCATCCTCAATGACTTAGAATTTGCTGGATTTGATCAGTTTTCTGTTGAATATGAGGAGATTCGTCCCACCCTCGCTGTCTGTGTCACAGCAAAAAAGCCGAGAAGCGAATAAGCTCTCGGCTTTTTTCTTACCATTTTGCCTCTTTGACAAATTGATAAAAAAGTTGATGTAATTTCTGTTCAATCTCTTCCTTTGTTCCTTGTCCATAAAGCGCCATGCTTTCTTCGCTTTCAATGATAGATGAACTGATCAGGCTAAACATTTCAGACCCTTCTTTGCCAAGCTCTAGCGGCGCTAGCATGAGGAGCATTCTGGACATAAGCTGCTGCCCGCCATCCATGCTTTTGATCTCGTATGCCTCATCAAGATCATAGATATGAAAGACCGGTTTCTTAATGAGATCATGCTTTAAGTGAAAAAGAGCAAACTCGGTTCCTGGAATGCCTAAACCACCTTGCTGCTCACGCTCAAGCAAACCGGCTGTCACTTCGTCTGCACGTTCTAAATAGCCTTGACTTTCAACCTGACGCATCAGCTCTCTCATTGTTGACTCATGCTGCTCCGTCGTCTTCTTTTTTTCGATTGTAAAATGGGACAAGATGCTGCGAATCACTGACATATAATTCGTGATTTGCTCTGCCATTCCTATCATATCAACCGTTTCCTCCACCGATTCTTTTGCAGATTCCTGCGCTCTTTTTTTCTCAATCAGATAAGGAATTTTTCGTTTAATATGAGACTTGACCCGCACTGCGTCATCCTCGTTTAAGAGCGGGCTGACCATAATGTAATCAATATGCTCATAGGGGATCGGCACGGTTGATACGATCATGTCGTAGCTTGCAGCGTCGATTTCCTTTAGCTCCATTAAGGAAGATAGATCGAATTTGGCGATCTCAGGCAATTCTTTTTTTAATCGTGATGCGAGCATTTTTGACGAACCGATACCGCTTGAGCAAACGACCAATGCATGAATCTTGGTTTCTTCTTTTTTAATTTCAAGCACCGAACCAAAGTGAAGCACGATAAAGGCAATTTCATCCTCAGGAAATTCGATCTCAGGAAAGAAGCGCTCCACACCTTCTTCAATCGCCATGAACAGCAAGAAGTAGTCTTTTTTTATTTGTTGTGTGAGCGGATTATAAATCCGCATCTTTTCTTTTAATCGGTTCATAGCTGGTTCAAGATGAGACACGAGTCCCTCATACAATGAATCGTTTTCATTTAAATGATAGCCTGTTTTATGAGAAATAAAGTCAATGAGTTTCTTCGTTCTCAGCGCGATATCTAACTCAATCTCATCAATGCGGTATTCTGCCGTAAAGCTTCGATTTGCACTGCGCAAATGGATGGTCATGTATCCAACTTCAGCTTCAGGAATCTCTACATTAAACATGCGTTCTAATGCTCGTGCGATTCTGAGTGAAGATTCAAATTCCTTCGTCCGCTTTAATTCAAGCAATTCTTCCTCTTCCATCCGAATGGTTTCACCGATTTGAATGCGTTCAATGGCATAGGTTAAGTGAACGACAAGTGCAATATAGGCACTATCTGACAACGAGAGAGAGAGTCTGTTTTTCAAATGAAAGAGCAGCCTTTCTACCTTGAGCAGCTGTCCTCGACTGACTACCCCAAACACCTTTTCAGTCGCTTTCGTTCGATGTTTAATATTCATCTCAATCGTTTCGAGAAATAATTGAATGTCGAGACGGTCAACGATCAGGTTCCCGACAATTTTTCGTTTGGCTTCCTCCGGTCCTTTTAATTCAATGCCGTACCCACGCTTGCGGATAAGCAGTAAACCGTAAGGAGCGATCCAGTCCGTCAGTTCATCTAAGTCGTAGCTGATGGTCGCATTTGTGACCTGCAAGTCGGCTGCAAGTGTATATAATTTCACCGGTTCTTTTGCTTCAAGTAGGGCACACAGGATTAAGAGCTTCCGTTCATCAGAACTATATTCAATTTGGTCTTCATTTGAAATATGAGACAGAAGCCGCTGTTTGTCTTCCTGTTCACCGACCGCCTTCAAGCCCTTCCCCGGCTGTTTATCAAGTGATAGGTTGTAATTCTTTAAAATAGGTTTAATGGATTTAAGTTCTCTATGAATGGTTCTTGTACTTACCTGAACAGAATCGGCGATCTCACGAATGGTGACATAACGATTTTGCTGAATCATATATTTGATCACTTTCTGTTCTCGTGCCGTTATGTACATGAAATGCCTCCTTCTGCTTAAATAGGTCTATTGTCACACTTTAATATAAAACGCTTTCACTGATCGATGCAACCTGAAGTTGATCTAAATTTGGCACACAGGCTGTGACAAAATGAAAGACTCACACGTTTCTCCAAAAGGAAGGTCCATAATCCTTTTGATGAAATTGAATCGTTTGTTCATGAAATGGCAGTGCGCCCCCGACCTTTAATGAATAGGTAGGATGATAGACGGGAGAGCCAAAGCAATACTCCATCGTCCCTTCCTCCGGCCGAAACATGACGGTTCGCATCGTACCAAACAGCTCTTCATAATTGTGCACAGTCAGACCAGCAGGGTATTCTGTCTGAAATAGTTCTGTCAGAGACTCGCTTGACGGCTGTTCTTCTAAAGCTTGAATTAACATGTCGTACCTGACAACAGAATGATGTTTCGTCAACCCTTTTGCCGTGTGATCAGCGAGCGGATGGTTCGTAGCCGCAATAAATCCACGCTCCGGCCTTCTCACCTTTTTTTGCCCATCAATCATTTCAATCACAGCCGCCTCTCCCTTCCGGTCAGCAAGCATGAGGTGAACATTAGACGCGACAGGCATTTCCTGTACCAAACGGACGGCATCCTCCACCGTTTTACAGGACTCTAGCACAGCACGAATGACATGATATACTTGCAAGCCAGCAACAGCCGGCGGCTTTAAGCCTGGTTCGTTGCCAATAGGCGGACCGCATGCAGAAAATGTCACCGATAGACCATGTTCATTCATCCCATCCGATCGACCAAATAAGATTAATGATGAGCCTGTATGGACTGCTGAGCCCTTCACATGCGTAGATACAAGACGCATATCATCAAACAGCGGAGAAAAATCATAGTTGCGAAGCATCACCGTCTGTTGATTGGCAGCCTCATTCCTCTGCATCACACAATGGGAACAGCCTGGCTGAAGATGCGAAGAATAGAAAAAGGTCAAATCGCTTTCATCTATTTGCATAGCATCACAAAATCCCGAGAGCTCTTCTTCTAACTGAGGAAGAAACGGTCGAACCAGCTGCTTTGTTTCCTTCACAGCCTCTTTTGATAACGGTTCTGATTGAATGTATTGTTTCTTAAGCAAAGGGCGTTCCTTCAGCCAAATAGCCTGCTGCTTTCCTACCTCATAAGCTGTTCCTTTCAATTCATGAAAATACGCACTCATCTCCTGCATGCATCCACCTCTTTTGTCTTAGTTTCTTTTATCATATCGAAACAGCCCTTCATTTAAAAGAATGAAAAAAACTGTAATCCCGCGGGATCACAGTTGCTTAGCGGATTTTTGAAACAGCGCTTCTGCCATTGCTTCATATCCTTTGTGGTTCGGATGAAATTGATCAATCGATAAGTATGCGCTTTGATGACTTTCAAATACACCGTAAATATCCACCACTTCTACATGTGGATTCGTAGCAAGCTGGCGAAGGTGATGGTTGTATTGCTTCAGCCATCTCTCGGCGATCGGAATCTCAGGAAAAGGATTATATAAATTCAATAAATATACGCAGTATGGTTGATGCTGCCCTCTTTTTATCAGAGCGATTTCTTGAACCATTTTGCTAAAATTCGCCTGACAATGCATAGACGCTTGCAGCAGTGTCTTTTCATCTTCACCTTTTTCATACTGCAGAACAGCTTGAACAAGATCATTCCCGCAGCCTGTGATGGTGATGATGTCAGCATGAGCAATCGCCCGTCTTACATCAGACCGCTGAAAAAGCTGCAAGATTTCTTCCGTTGTTAACCCTGATTTCGCAAATACGGACAGTTTCACCGGTATATTCAGCTTCTTTTCAAGCTTCGCCGCATATCGCTCCGTAAAACCGCCGCCAAATAAACGTGCCCCCACCCCAACCGTTAAGGAATCTCCAATCGCAACATAGGATCGTCCCACTCTTATCCCTCACTCTCTCCTGCCTTCTCTTATATATACGAAAAAGAAGAACAAATGCTTGTAGCAGATGGCTTAAAGGCATCCACCTTTTTTTCAAAAGCGCAGGATGGGCGCATTTACAAACACTTTACTTGCGATATCGATCCATTTTTTGTTCAATGGGAGTAGGGTTTTTTTGCTTAAATCGCAGCTTTGAAGCGTTTCAGAAAAATTTACAAACTTTTTATCTTGATTTCAAGACTTTATACCTTGACTTCAAACTATATAGTGATTACAATGAAAATATCAGTTTTTATGTAACTGTGCTTGTTACATCTTTTTCATAGCATTCCAATATGATTAAAGATGCCACATATTCAGTGTATCTTTGGGGTACGCTAAAAAAATCATTGAAACAGGAAGGATTGAATAAACATGGCAAAAGTTTTATACATCACTGCACATCCGCATGATGAAACAGTTTCTTACAGTATGGCTACTGCTAAAGCATTTATCGAATCTTATAAGGAAGCAAATCCAAGTGACGAGGTTGTACATATCGATTTGTACAAAGAAAACATTCCTCACATTGATGCAGATGTATTCGCTGGATGGGGCAAGCTTCAATCTGGTGCTGGCTTCGATACACTTTCAGCTGAAGAGCAAGCGAAAGTTGCTCGCCTAAACGAATTAAGCGATCAATTCGTTTCTGCTGACAAATACGTATTTGTTTCACCACTTTGGAACTTCTCATTCCCACCAGTTCTTAAAGCATACATCGACTCTGTTGCTGTAGCTGGTAAGACATTCAAATACACTGAGCAAGGTCCTGTTGGATTACTAACAGACAAAAAAGCGCTACACATTCAAGCACGTGGCGGATATTACACTGAAGGTCCTGCTGCTGAACTAGAAGCAGGTCACCGTTACCTTGGAACAATTGCAAACTTCTTCGGTATTCCTTCTTTCGAAGGTCTTATTGTTGAAGGTCACAATGCTGAGCCTGCAAAAGCAGAACAAATTAAAGCAGATGCGATCGAACGTGCAAAAGCTTTAGGTAAAACTTTCTAATCATGAACACGCAAAAAGCCAATGATCTTAACGGTCATTGGCTTTTTATTTGTTCAGATGCAAAACCTAATTCTTTTGAAATGCCACTGGCCGCTTTTTTGACCTGCTCAATTAAATAAGGAAGCCGTTCCTTTTGATAGCCTGCCTCAAACCCTGCAATACTAATGCCTGCTGCCACTTCTCCGTGATGATTGAAAATGGGCGCTCCAATAGCCGCAGTATAGTTTTCAAGCTCTGAATAGCTTAACGTATAGCCGCGTCTGTTTGATTCTTCGATCATGTTTCGCAGGACATCTTTATCGGTAATGGTTCCGATCCCGATTTTCCCGAGCTCTACCGAATCAATATAGGCAAGTCTCTCTTCCTCTGGCAAAAAGGAAAGAATACTTCTCGCACAAGCTCCCGCATATAATGGAGATCTTCTTCCGACAGCGGTATAGAGCCGGACAGGCTGCGTTCCTTCCATTTTCTCCACATAAATGGCTTCATCTCCTTCACGAATAATGAGCTGAACAGCCTCACCTACCTCATCACGCAAGTTTTCCATAAAGGGCCTTGCAATTCTACGGATATCGAGGCGATCGGCGACAAGCTGACCGTATTCAAGGAACATCAATCCTAATCGGTAAACACCTGAAGGATGCTTTTCTAATAACCCCATATCGGCTAACGAGTTGGCCATTCGATGTACAGATGTTTTGGGCATGCTCGAGAGCTCAATCATGTCATTTAACGTTAATTGTTCGCGAGTGATAAAAAGCCGTAATATCTCCATTGATTTCACAACGGTTTTATTTGTGTTCTGCATGTTTCTCACCTTTTCTAAAACGAAAATGCTTCGAGTTTTAATCTTGCCGTCAGGTCCTTCATTTCTGCTTCTTGTGTGAATAAGGCTTGCTCTGCTTCTTGGCGGTCAATTTGTTGAAACGTGAGATTCGCTCCAGGCATCGCCTGCGCAATGAGCGGCAAATCGACTGTTGCCACCTCACCAATACGGGGATATCCACCTGTCGTCTGGCGATCTGCGAGCAGAATAATCGGCTGGCCGTCAGGAGGAATTTGAATAGAGCCAAAAGCAACCGCTTCTGAAATCAATTCAATCTTTTGCTTTAAACGTATCGGTTCTCCTTTCAATCTGCATCCCATACGATCAGATTGGGGAGTGACCTGATAAGACCGTTCGAAAAAAGCTTGCTGCGATTCTTCCTGAAAATGAGATAGATGTCTGCCTGCCAGCACCCGAATGACTGGTGATTTCCCGAGAGGCAAAAAATGAGCATGATTGACTGTCCATTCTGGCGCACGTTCCCCTTTGCTTTTTAACATGTGAACGAGGCTCACCGCCAGTGGTGACGGTTCTCCAATCGGCAGGACGTCTCCTTTTTCTAGCGGACGCCCTTCTACCCCGCCTATCTTCGCTCTGACATACGTACTTTTACTTTTCATCACCGGCTCAACATCAAATCCACCGGCTACAGCGAGGTAGGAGCGGCATCCCCTCTTACAAGGGCCAAAGGTGATCGTGCTTCCTGCTCGAATGAAGAGCGGTTTCCATAGAGGCACTTGTTCCCCGTCAATCTCAATCTCCACATCAGCACCGGTCACGGCGATCAGCTGATCCTTCTGACATGTCAACACTGGGCCGGGCCCCATTAAAGTGATTTCCAGCACCGCTTCGTTTTCTTGATTCCCGGTGAGGATGTTGGCGATTCGGAGTGAGAGCGGGTCCATGCCGCCGCTCGTTAAAACACCGTACTTCTGATAGCCTATTCTCCCTTTATCTTGAATGGTGGTGAACATTCCTGGCTTGATGACATGCATACTCAACGATCTTCCTCCTTCATGCTGAAAAATTCCTTTTCAGACAGTTGAACAAATCGAACCTCGTCCCCTGCCTTTAGTAGACTAGGTCTCTCAGCATTCGGCCGAAATAAGGACAAAGGGGTTTGTCCAATGAGCTGCCAGCCTCCGGGTGTAGATATCGGATAAACCCCTGTCTGCTTCCCCGCAATACCCACAGATCCTTTTGGAATCGACATTCTTGGTGTTTGTCTGCGCGGAGCTGCAATTTTTTCAGAAAGTCCGCCTAAAAACGGGAACCCAGGAGCAAACCCAATCATATAGACAAGATACGTCCCGGATGTGTGAATGCGTACAACTTCTTCAGGCGTCAAATCATTGATACGGGCGACTTCTTCTAAGTCAGGACCGAGCTCTCCTCCATAACATACAGGAATGTCGACGATCCGACGCTTTGCCTGATTCCCCTCCTGCCAGTTGTCTTCAAGGAGGTTTTCAATATAGTCTTTGACCCATTCATACGGAGAGATCGCACGTTGCTTAAGCTCAGCAGATTGATACACCTTATAGGGCTCATAAAAGACGGTCACGTTTGTAAAAGCTTGAACAGCTTCCACATATCCTTCAAATGGATGCTGTTCAATACATGAAAACAGCTGCTTCACACGCTCATGAATGTCTTCACTTATGTCAGTCCCGGCTTGAATGACAATGGCTGCGTCTCCTAGCGGGTGGAACGTGATCGTATCTTTTATCGTTGAAAATGCCACTCTTATGACACCTCTCTTTCTACAGGACACCGAGCTTTTGATCTCTTACATCTGTGATAAACATATGACCGGGTGCATGGGTGATCGCAATGTCTGGCTTAGTGTGCATGACGATGGCTTGCGGCGTCACACCACATGCCCAAAACACCGGGACTTCCCCTTCTTTGATCACAGATGGTTCTCCAAAGTCTGGTTGATCTACATGTTCAATGCCAATCACAGCTGGATCACCTATATGGATAGGACCGCCATGTACCGATGGGAATCTAGATGTCACCTGAACACTTCTTGTGACTTGATGCGCTGGGATCGGCCTCATACTGACAACCATCGGACCATGGAATACACCTGCCCTTTCACATGGAATGTTCGTTTGATACATTGGGACATTATGACCGTCTTCAATATGGCGGACAGGAATGTCATTCAGCATCAGTGCATGCTCAAACGTAAAGCTGCATCCGATGAGAAAGCCCACCATATCATCCTCCCAATAGGAAGAAATATCTGTTATCTCTTCTTGAAGAACCCCTTTTTTGTAAACACGGTATTTAGGGAAATCCGTTCGAATATCGGCATCAGGTGCTGAACGCCTTGGCACTGGATCACCTGGGTCGAGCACATCAAGCAAAGGGCACGAAGCCGGATTCCGCTGACAAAATAAAAGAAAATCGAAGGCCAGCCCTTTTTTGACGATCATTAAGTTGGCTTGCGCAAATCCCTCAGCAAAGCCAGCCGTTGGGCCTGTGATCTTCTGCTTACGAATCAATTCCCTTATTTGTGACGGCTTATAGGTTTGATATGCTTTCATGTGATCAGCTCCATAGTTTTGGAATTTCATTCATGATGGTATATCCGCCCATGATTGCCATGATGACAACAACAAACGCACCTGTTGCGGTCAAAAAGAATGGATGGCGATAATCACCGACAATTTCTTTTTTATAGGCAGCAATCAGCAATGTTCCGAGTGCAAGCGGCAAGATCAATGCATTGATGGCCCCAACCAAAATCAATATGTTCACAGGTCTTCCAATCGTTATAAAACAAATGGTCGAGAGCGCAATGAATCCAACGATAATGCCTCGTTGATTTTTCTCGATTTTTGGTGAGAAGGTTTTAAAGAAGGAAACGGAGGTGTATGCTGCTCCAATGACTGAGGTAATGGCAGCAGCCCACATAATAATCCCGAACATTTTATATCCAACATTTCCAGATGCTAATTGAAAAACAGACGCAGGCGGGTTCGACGGATCAATCTGTAAGCCTTTTGAGACAACTCCTAGAACGGCTAAAAACAAAGCCACACGCATCACGGATGTGATCAAAATACCGAAAATGGAACTTTTCGTCACTTGCGGCAATGCTTCCTTCCCCTTAATGCCAGCATCCAGCAGACGATGACCACCAGCAAAAACGATATAGCCACCAACTGTCCCGCCGACAAGTGTGACAATTGATAACATGTCAATTTTCTCTGGCACGAAAGTTCTCATAACCGCTTCTCCAACTGGCGGTGCTGTAGAAATAGCCACATACAGCATCAGACCAATCATGACAAAACCAGCGATTTGTGTGAATCGGTCCATCGCTTTTCCTGCCTCTTTGATGACAAAAATGAGAATGGCAATGACTGCACTGACCCCAGCCCCTATGCGGGGATCGACGCCGAATATGACCTGAAAACCGAGACCCGCACCAGCGATATTTCCAATATTAAAGGCAAGACCCCCAATGACAATCAAACAGGCTAACACATATCCGAGCCCCGGCAGAACCATATTGGCAATGTCCTGTCCTCTTTTTTCCGAGACGGCAATGATACGCCATACATTTGTTTGCGCAAAAATGTCTAGTAAAATGGAAATCAAGATGACAAACCCAAAGCTAGCTGCGAGCTGCTGTGTGAACACCGTTGTTTGTGTTAAAAATCCCGGTCCAATGGCGGACGTTGCCATTAAAAAGGCTGCGCCCATCAGCATAGAACGGTTCCCTTTTGGAGCTTTCATCTGTTTGGCTTTCTCTCTTTTCATGCTGTTTCCCCCTTTGATGACGATTTATCGAAAGGCCTTGAGTTGAATAGTGGCTTCTTTTAGCTTCGCTGTAATGGTTTTTGCAAATTGAAGCGCGTGACTGCCATCCCCGTGGATGCACACCGTATCTGCTTTGAGCTGAACATCTTCCCCTTGCACTGTCTGCACTTTTCCCTCTCTTACCATACGGATGACCTGCTGAACCGCCCTTTCATCCTCTTCAATGAGTGCATGAGGTTCACGGCGGGATGTCAGTGTCCCGTCTGGTTGATACGTCCGATCAGAAAAAACTTCATGTGCCACTTGAAGACCGATTCTTTCCCCTGCTGACGCAAGTTCACTGCCTGACAGCGCAAATAACACAAGGTTAGGATCAATATCATACACAGCCTTCGCAATTGATTCAGATAATTCAGTATTTTTAGCCGCCATGTTGTAAAGGGCGCCATGTGGTTTGACGTGCTGCATCATGCCGCCTTCTGCTTTCAGAAAGGCTGAAAGTGCACCAATTTGATAGATCACAAGATCATAGGCTTCCTCTGCTGAGATAGCGATTGGACGTCTGCCAAAACCGACTAAATCTTGCAGACCTGGATGTGCACCAATTTGAACCCCTTTATCCAGTGCCATTTTAACCGTCTTTCTCATCACAGTTGGATCTCCCGCATGAAAACCGCATGCAATATTGGCTGAGGTAACATATTCAAGAATTTGTTCATCTGAACCGATGGTGTATTGACCAAAACTTTCTCCCAAATCACAGTTAATATCCACTTGATACATAGGACCCCTCCTTGTCGTTCCGAATTTCGGAATAGAAAGTCCGAATATTCGAATTTATATTGATTATACCAACTTTGGATAGACTGCACATGAAATTGTCAGAAAATATAACAATAGAACTAGTAGAAAATAAAAAAGTGAGAGGTCATGTCCTCTCACTTTTTCTACTCGTTTATTTAGACAGCACCCAATGCTGGATGGCTTTTGCTACCCCGTGTTCTGTATTAGGAGCCGTAATCCAATCAGCCGCTTCTTTCACAACTTCTTGTGCATTGCCCATTGCAATGCCTAATCCGGCTTCTTGAATCATCGCCATATCATTCAGACTGTCGCCAAGTGACATGACGTTGTCCATTGTACAGCCAATGCGTTCTGCTACTTTTGCAAGAGCTGCCGCTTTGTTAATGCCTGCTGCATTGACTTCGATATTGGTTGGACTGGAATTCGTGATTTCTAGCTGTCCATTTGTTTTCAATGTATGGAGGACTTCCTCACGAACAGCATCGTCATGAATATCAAAACCAAATTTCAACCATTCGTGGTCATGAATGCGTTCTGGGAATTCTCCCCTCCACACCTTATCCACAGTAGATGCCCAGTAATCGGTTTCGTATCTGTTTTTTAGATCCCACATCATCTGAACGTGATCGGGATGCAGTAGTTCTCGCTCGATCAGCTGGAAGTTTGAATCCCAAATTTCACTTCCGTTCGCTGTGACAAGATAGGAAGAGAGTTTCAGCGGCTCGACCAGCTCTCGGCATGTCATCAGCGTACGTCCTGTGCTAATCACCACATGGACCCCTTTGGCTTCTGCTTCTTTAATGGCTTGTTTATTTTCCTCAGGAATGACGTGCTCACTGTTTAACAGCGTGCCATCCATATCAATGGCAATCAATCGGATGTCTTTCTTATCAGCTTGTGTTGACAAATTGAGTACCCCACTTTGTATCATTTTTTGAATCTATCTTTATTTTAATATAAAGATGAAGATGGCACAAAGGGACGAGTTTGATCCCAAAGAAAAAAGACCTTGTGACAGGTCTTTTTTCTTCTTCTTAACGTTCACATGCGATGCCGTCTTTATCACGGTCAAGATGTTTATTTTTTAAGTAAAGTGCTTTTGATACATAAGGCTTGTACTTCGTTTTTCCACCTTTGTTTTTCGTATTTTTGCTTTTTGCCACGCCGCCTTTATACACTTTGTTGAGTGCTTTGCAGTTTTTGTACTTGACTGTCTTTGCATCCGCTGTGTGAGTGTCAACTTGTGTAAAGCTAAGTAAAAGACCGAAAGATATGACAGCCACCATGATTTTTTTCAACATGTAAGTTCCCTCCTATTTTTTCTCATTTTACATTTTTATCATATGTCACCACATTTTGTTTTTCAAGACTATTAGTGTGGAAATATTGGTTTTTTTGGAATTAAATGAATCTTATTGCCTATGTGGTAAAATGAGTGGGAAACCTTTCCGGTTTTGACACGTATATGAAGAGAGGAGCTTTCCATATGAAAATGAAATATACCATTCTATATGTAAACGATGTTGAAGCAAGTATTCAGTTCTACCATCATATCCTCGGTTTCCCGATTAAATTGAGAGTTGAATCCTATGTTGAGTTTGATACAGGAGAAGTGACCTTATCGATTAATTCACGCCAAGATGTGAAAGAGGCACTTGGTCTACCTGTTCCAGAGGCAGTTAGCTCGTCACAAACGTTTGAGATTGGCTTTGTTGTGGATGATGTGAATGAAACCATTGCGTCCTTGAAGGAAAAAGGGGTACCTGTCATCAAGGAACCTGCTAAGAAGCCGTGGGGACAAACGGTCAGTTATGTGTCTGATCCTGATGGACATTTCATTGAAATATGTGATGCGGTCTCCTAATAGCTGTCCGAAGGAGTGAAGCGTAATGAGAAAGAAACATGCTTTTTTTGTTGGTGTTTGCTCCATGCTGGTGATTTGCAGTGCGGCGCTCATATTACAGCACCATGAATGGATTGGGTTTGTCAGTGGTGGAATCTCTATTATTGCATTCGTCGTGTCTGGATTTCTTATGGGTGCATGGACCAACGGGGACGAGGCACGAGCGGCCTATCACTCTGAAACAAAAGAACACCGGATGTTTCGTCTTGATACGGCGTTTCTTTTCATCATCTTTGCCCTTCCGCATATGGGTGCTGCACTATTATATGTTTTTATGTAAATAGTTGATTTGGTTCAAAGGAGTGATCAACATGGCTGTTTTTGTCTTATTCGTTGTATTTGGTTTACCTATGATCTCTGTGCTGATTGGTATTTTCGGTACATTGTTTTTAAAGAACATTTGGTTTCCCACCTTGATTGTGCTGGTAGCGAGTGTGATTCTGATGTTCACCTCTATTGGTGGAAATAAAACCTTTCTCATTTGGATCATCATCTACACAGCCTGTGCATTTCTCGGTGCATTCATTACAAAGCGATTCCAAGTTGTTTCATAAATACTTATTAAAAAAGAACAGTTTGCACTGTTCTTTTTTTGATTAAATATCTGCACACCATAGCTCTATTTCGATTTTCAGCTCTGTCCATCCTAATGCCGTCACATAGGCAACGGTCATTGATGGATATGCGGTTTTGAAGATTGCATCCCACTGTGGATATAGATGATCCCAATCAATTTCTTCTGTTGCCCAAATATTGACTTTGATGACGTGTTCTTCATTCAATCCTTCTGATGCAAGGATTTTTTTTATATTTTCAAACGTATTGGTTACTTGGTCGTTCAAGCTTGATGGGATCTGTCCATCCGCTCCTGTCCCTACTTGACCTGATGTCACAAATAACCCCGCACCCTTTGGCACCCTTGTGATATGACTGTAGTTGCCAACGGGTTTCGGCATACTTTCTGGGTTTTTTCTCGTGATTTTTTCCATGTAAATCCCTCACTCACTATGATTTTTCTGCGTGTTTTTCTTCCTGTAGACAGACTTCACCAATATTTGTCTATTCTAAAAGAAAACAGCAGTGGAGTATCCATAGCCACAAGGTAAGAACATCAATATTTTCTTTTTCATGGCCGAAACACTCCTTTTGATTGCGTGAGCAAGGTTTAGATTTATTTCATCCTACCTGATAAATGAACCACAGTCAAAAATAAATGATAAACGATAACGTGCAATATCATGGTTCTTCATACCCATTATCTAAAATCGTTCTTTTCTTGTTCATGGTTTGTTCAAATTTCTTCTATATAGTAGATCGTAATAGGAGGTAGGATACATCATGGCAAAAATAAATAAGAAAATGATTAGTCTTTGCACCGCAGCCATCAGCAGCTTATACATCACTGGTTATGCAACTACCCATCACGCTCAAGCCGTTCAAACAGCACAATCAAATACACAAGCAGACGCTTCTTCAAACGATACATCTCTCACATCAGATACTACCGCCACTCAAACAGAAGATACCACTTCAGAAACTGAACTCAAGGATGGTACTTTTTCTGGTACTGGATCAAATGAGATTGGCTCTATCAGTGTATCTGTTACCATCAAACAAGGAAATATCACTTCTGTCGAGATTACGAGTGATAACACTAGATACGGGCAAAGCTCCATTTCATCATTACCCAATGAAGTGGTTATCAGACAAAGTGCTGATGTAGATACGGTGAGCGGTGCAACATTAAGTACTCAGGATTTTGAAACAGCCGTTGCTCAGGCTTTAGAGCAGGCAAAGGCATAGAGAGGAGACACTATGATGAAATGGTTAGGACAACAAAAACTCATTACTTTTCAAAAATCCATGCTGGCTATGGGAACTGTTATCAATATTCAAGTGGTTGCCTATGAAGAAGATCGACGAGCTGTTTTAGAAGACATCGACCGTGCCTTTTCCATTTTTTACGATATCGAGCATCGTTTTAGCCGTTTCCGTTCTGATTCTGAAGTCATGAAGTTAGCCAATCGTTCAAAGCAAGAGGTATTAGTCAGTGAAATGCTTTTCGATTTAACAGCCTATGCGCTAGAGTTAGCCGAGTTAACAAATGGCAAGTATGATCCAACCATCGGAAAAATCATGGAACAAAAAGGATTCAATCGGTTATACACGACAGGACAAACTTTTTCATCACATGACGTACCACATACAGCTGTTCATTACCGTGACGTCCAGTTAAACGAGAAGAATCGGACGATTTATTTGAACAAACCGCTGATTTTGGATTTCGGTTCTATTGCAAAGGGATTTGCGTGCGATCTTGCCGCAAAAGAGCTTGAAGCATGGGAAGGCTTTATGATGAATGCTGGTGGGGATGTGTTGGTATCTGGATTTAACGAACAACAAGAAGAGTGGACAATTGGGATTCGGCATCCCATTCACAAACAGACCAACATCTCGGTCATTCAAACGACTAATTGTGCGATTTGTACATCTGGAAGCTATGAACGGATCAGCCGTAATGATCCTCATACGCACCATTTGATTCTCCCTCAAACGAAACAGTCTGAACAAAGTTTGTTAAGCTGTACCGTCATTGCACCACTCGGTATGCTCGCAGATAGTCTCTCTACAGCTGCTTTTTTATTAGGTAGAGAAGGAGGTTATTCTTTTTTAGCCGAGCATGAAATACCTGCCGTGATGGTGGATCAAGATGCTGATATGACCCTAACACCGGAGATGAAGGAGGTTCCATCATGGAAATACAGCCAGCACCAACCACAGACCAAACATTTTTGAAATCATCGCCTTCACTAAAAACCTACATTCGGACGCCGAAACGGTATGTCATTGCCATTCTTTTGGTTCTTCTAGCCGCCGGCAGTCTGCACACTGGATTTCTTAGTGGTCTCACTACAGTTGCCACCAGCATCGGGACAGCACTAATTCTTGACACTTTTATTACAAGAGTGATTCGGAAACGTCATAAACACACATTCCCTGATGGAGCTCTGCTCACAGGGCTGATTATTGGCATTGTTCTCAGTCCAGCTACTTCTTTTGCTGTTTCTGTTTTCACAGCCGCAGCAGCCATTTTATCTAAGCATGTCATCACTTATCAAAAGAAACCGATTTTGAATCCAGCTGCGTTTGGTTTATGGCTCTCAGTCATTTTATTTTCTTCCAATCAAAGCTGGTGGGGCGGTATGTCTCTTCTACCTTGGTGGACTATAATCCTAGTGGTGGTCGGCGGTTATTTGGTGACAAGCCGCGTACAAAAGTTCCCGCAAGTTTTCGCCTTTCTAGCAGCATACGGCCTGATCCACCTCATATTGGGATTCATTGGCTTAACGGATGCTTCATCTGCTTTTATGACGCCCTACTTAAATGCCGTCTTGTTCCTTGCATTCTTTATGTTGACTGATCCACCTACTTCACCAGCAAAGAATCGTGATCAAATCATCTTTGGTATCCTGTGTGCTGTCGTTTCATGTGTGGACTTCTATTTATTTAACAGCTTATCTTACTTACTCACAGGGCTTTTATGTGCCAATGCTTGGAAAGCCTATCGAACGTACCAAACAAATCAAAAGCGACGGGCAATACGGACGAAAGTCGTCTAAATAAAAAACGGACATCGACTTTTCGACGTCCGTTTGACCATACCTTATAAACGATAACGTGCAATATCTTGATTCAATCGCATGCTTAGCTCATTGAGCCTTTCTGCTGCCTTCGCCACATTGGAGATGGCGGTGACTTGTTCGTCTGTAGATGCAGTGATTTCTTCAATCGCTGCGGCATTTTCTTGAGAAATATGCGCTGCACCATGCATCGCTTTTGTGATGAGGTCGTTTTGTTCTAGTAAGGTGTTCAGCTCTTTTGCCATCGCATTCGTTTCAACGATGGTTTGTGAAATCGATGTAGAGATGGAATTGAATTCTTGTTCTGTTGCGTGAACCGCTTCATCAAGCTCGGCAAAACGATCCATTGTTTTTGACATCATGCCAGCTGTAGACGTCGTTTCTTCTTTAATGCCTTGAATCATCTGCTGGATTTGAACAGCTGATTGCTTTGTCTGCTCAGCTAAATTCCGCACTTCACTCGCCACAACCGAGAATCCTTTGCCATGCTCTCCTGCACGAGCTGCTTCAATGCTCGCATTCAGGGCCAGTAAGTTCGTTTCATTTGAAATGCTTTCAATGGTATCTGTGATTTGTGAAATATCTTGTACTTTTGTACTTAATTGCTCAATCCCTGATCGAATGCCTTGAGATGCCTGAATGGATTGCTCATTTGATTGTTTTAATTGCTGGACAATTTGCTGACCCTGCTGGGAAGATTGGTTCGACTGGTCTGAAATTCGTTTGATCTGGTCGCTTTGTTCTTTGACGTTTTCAATGGATTGATTGAACTGAGTCATTTGTTGATTGGCTACCTCAAGGTCTGATGCCTGATGAAGGGTCCCAGTTGAGATATCTCCAATTGCTCGGCCAATTTCTTCACTGCTGGCGGATGTTTCTTCAGAGATGGCGGATAGATCTGTCGCAGATTCGACGAGCTGGCTGCTCGTTTCCTGCAAACCGCTCACAAGTGCTCTAAGCTCTCCTGACATATGATTAAAGCCTTTTGCCAACTGCCCAATTTCATCCGAGGTTTCTTTTAAGCTGGTGCGTTCAAGATTGCCCGCCGCAATTTCTTTTGAAGCAGCCGTGACTTGCTTAAGCAGTCTCACTTTACCTCGGGCTGCCAAATAAAAGACACCCATACTTAAAAGAGCGACACCTGCTGTAATGAGAATAATATAGAGCTTCATCTGCTCTAGTTCTTTATAAAATTCATCCTGAAATACGGCGATTCCTATACTCCAATTCCACGGTGTAAACTGGTTCATATAAGCGAGTTTTTGCTTTTCTTCCCCCGTGGCATCGTCTTTATCCATATAGGTGATATAGTGTGCATCCTCGCCTTTTGCTGTGGCTCCAGCGACCATTTTTTGACGGTTTGTCGTATCATCTGGGATGACGCCAATGTCGTTAACCGGATGAACCTGTGATGAATAATCGGCTCCATATGCGACAAGGTAGCCTTTATTTTTATAGATAAAATCTGATTTTTGAAATTGGTACCCTTTGCCGTTGTCATTTTTAGGCCCGCTCAAGTAAATACGGGCTTGTTCCTGCGCCTGTTCAAGCGTCAGTTCTTTGTTCTCCACACGGTCGTTCAATTGTTCAAGAGTGGCCATCGCTCCATTTACGATGTGTTTTAAATCTGCTTTCCCTGCATCAATTAAGACATTTTTCGCTAAAAAATACCCCGTTGTTCCTACAAGTCCGCCTGTTAAAATTGTAATAACGATAATGGCTGACATCAATTGAAAAAAGACACTTCTCGAAGCAAACGCTTTCTTTTTCATGTTCTAATTCCCCCTTACTACATATATCGTCATGCAGGGGAAAGTATTAAAAAAGTCATAGAAAAATCCCTTTCACGTTAGAAAGGGATCTCAGAATTGTTGACAAAGGGCTAAAATGAACTTGATTTTAGCCCTTTGTCTTCTTTTCAGCGTGATAGAAAACCTTTGCAGTCTAGGAAGGACGAGTATCGGAGCGGAGCGAATGAGAGATTCGTGAGCACCGACACACAGGACTGACACCGAATGCGGGGGTTTGTCTATACGCTGAAAATCCCTTTCACGTTAGAAAGGGATTTTTTGATTATCGCTCGGTTTCTTTGAGGATGGCTTGATAGAGATCGTCTTCAGGTTTGAGTCCACATACCTCTTGAAGCACACCTTCAATGCCTTTTTCTTTCCTTAATGCCTGCAAGCGAACCGCTTCTTCGTCTTCTGCAAAGTCGTAAGCCAAAGCAGCAGCGATCCCTTTGATTAAGTACACTGGCTGCTTGATCTTTTTCGCTGGACCGATTAAACGGTCATCTGCTCCCAGCTTTCTAAGAGGAGAGCGTGCGACACGAGTCACTTCATCGGAAATAAAAGCATTTTCAAATCGTTTGATGATTTTTAGAATGTACGCATCATGTTCTTCTTTTCGGAAGCCATATGCTTCAATTAAATAACTGCCCGTTTCATGAAGAGCACCTTCGACTATCTGACGAATGTCTGGTGTATCAACAGCTTCTTTAATGGTTTTTACGCCTTGCTGATACCCGACATAAGCCGCTAGTGCATGTCCTGTATTGACGGTGAAGAGCTTCCGTTCAATATACGGCGTCAAATCTTGGACAAAGGTCGCTCCGTCAATTTGAGGAACATCTCCAATAAAGCCCGTCTCATCAATGACCCACTCGAAAAATGGCTCAACCGACACTTTGAGAATGTCCTCATGGTGCTGAATCGGAACAATGCGATCAACCGCAGCGTTCGGAAAGCCAACGGTTTGTGATATCGCTGCTTGCTCATCTGCTGTTAAATGAGAGAACACCGCTTCTTTTAAATGAGCACTTCCCCCAATCATATTTTCACATGCCACGATGTTGATGATATGGTCCGGCTTTTTTTGTTTTAATCCTTCAGCAATCGATGAGGCAATGATCTTCAATACGGCTGGTCCAACAGCTGTTGTAATCAAATTGGCTGTGGCAACGGCCTCTGTTAATGCCGCTGGGTTTTGCGAGGAATTGATCGCTGATACGGGCCCGACTACTTCTTGCTTCTGCCCTGGTGCTGCGAGTTCAACCGTGTATTCTCCTCTTTCATTCAGCTCATTGATGACCGCTTCATTCACATCGGTAAAGACAAGCTCAAAGCCTGATGTCTTTAACAAAGATCCGATAAACCCTCTGCCAATATTCCCTGCTCCAAAATGAAGTGCCTTCATGTTAGTTCACCTCGTTAAAGATGGCGATCAGTTCATCCTGATCCTTTGCATGAATGATCCGTTCTACATTTTCTTCTTCTGAACAGACAATCGCAATTTGAGAAAGAATATCAAGATGCTCGTTGTTTTTCCCAGCGATCCCAAAGACGACTTTCGCCACATTTCCTTCACCGTATTCAACGCCATCAGGAATTTGGATAATGGAAATCCCTGAATGAAGGACAGCCGCTTTCGCATCCTCTGTTCCATGAGGGATCGCAATGCCGTTCCCCATAAATGTAGAAGATATGTTTTCTCTTTCAAACATTTTGTCGACATAATCACTTGTGACATAGCCGTTTGCTACGAGGACTTCGCCTGCTTTTTTGATGGCTTCTTCTTTAGAACCTGCTTGTTCGTTTAGAAAAATATTGTCTTTAGAAAGTACTTGTTTCATACATGATCACACACCTTTTTTAGAATAAAAATCAGGAAAACAACCAAAACGGGGAGTTCAATTAGGAAAAATTGGACTCAACCCGTTTCGTCATGTTATTTTTTCAATTTCTCAATCAGCTCATCATATTTCGGGCTGTTTAAGAAATTATCCACTGAGATATGCACAGCGCCTGGCAGCTTTGCCTTGGCTCTGTCTGTTAAATCTTTATGAGTAAAGACCACATCCGCATCGTCTGGGATGTTGCTGATCGATGTGTTTGTCACATCGATATCAAGCTCTGCCTTTTTCACTTTGTTTTTCAGAATGGACGCACCCATTGCACTTGACCCCATCCCTGCATCGCAGGCAAAGATGATTTTGTTCACGGCATCTGGATTGACATCACTTGGAGATGCTGCTTGCTCATTAGCTTCAGCATTTTCATTTTGTGCTGTAAGAGCAGCGGCTGCTGCACTTTTCTTGCCTTTCATGTCCTGCATCTTTTCTGTTGCTGCTGTTAAATCTTCGTCAACTTCTTTAGATGCTTTCAAAATGACCGATGCGACAAGGAACGATACGATAGCTGCTACGACAACACCTGCTAAAACGGCAAGGTGACCGCCTTTTGGAGACATCAGCATAAGCGCAATAATACTTCCTGGTGACGGCACAGCTTTTAATCCTGCATTTAATAATGTGAACGTCAGGACACCACTTGCTCCCCCTGCAATGACAGCCAAAATAAGTTTTGGTTTCATTAAGATGTACGGGAAGTAAATTTCATGGATTCCTCCTAAGAACTGAATCACAATGGCACCTGGTGCAGACTGTTTCGCATTTCCTCTTCCAAAGAACATATACGCAAGAAGAACACCTAAACCTGGCCCTGGGTTTGTTTCAAGCAAGAACAGAACAGACTGCCCTGTCTTCGCTGCTTGCTCCACCCCTAACGGACCTAAAATACCTTGGTTAATCGCATTGTTTAAGAACAATACTTTTGCTGGTTCAATGAAGATGCTTGCCAGCGGTAGTAAATGAGCATTGACAATGATATCTACACCTGCCGCAAGGGCTTTATTCAGACCTAGTACCACTGGGCCGATGGCATAGAATGCAATGACAACGAGAATGGCACCGAGGATACCTGCCGTAAAGTTATTCACAAGCATTTCAAAGCCAGATTTGATTCGGTCTTTGAACAGCTGGTCGATTTTCTTTATGAGATAACCGCCAAGCGGTCCCATGATCATGGCACCTAAAAACATTGGAATGTCTGAGCCAACAATGACGCCAATCGTAGCCGTAGCACCGAGCACTCCGCCTCGATGGTCATAGACGAGTTTACCGCCTGTGTAACCAATTAAGAGCGGCAGTAAGTAGTTAATCATCGGTCCAACGAGTGTAGCTAATTGCTCATTCGGAAGATAACCACTTGGAATGAACAAAGCTGTAATGAGTCCCCATGCAATAAATGCACCAATATTCGGCATAATCATGCCGCTTAAATAGCTTCCAAAGCGCTGTACTTTCACGCGGAATCCGCTTTTTTCCTGCATCTGTGAAAACCCCTTTCTTCTCTCCCTTTATTTCGGGCTTTATAGGTCAAAAGATATAAGAACAAGAGTCAGTGAAGCCCTTATACCTATCGTAAAACGCTTTCACTTTCCCTTCAATTGAAACTAAATGTCACTTTGTCACTTAGTGTGTGACAAAATTGAAAAATGATGTGAATTCTCTTTCAGATCATAGAAGATAGTGGCTGAAAAGGTGAATCAGCCGGCATTTCCTCGAAAATTCATTGGAATTTCACAACTTTCAAATGGTCACTTCTTGTTTCCTCTACATAAATCGAATAGGCTTATATTGATCAAACATTCAAGAAACGTCTGCGCAGACAAGACATGACACAGAAAAAGTGAACCATCTTGCTATTTGTTTCGTTTACCTTTTAGAGTGGGCGGTACAATAGAAAGAGCGGTTTTTCTGTGACTCACAGTTTACTGCCGCTTTCTTTCTGATACATGAGACATTTTCATAGGTAGAAAGGCGGTTATTTACATTGTTGAAATATAGTAAGTGGCTTTTGCTGCTCATCTTCATGTTCTCCTTCTTCATGCCAAAAGAGGCATTTGCTCATGCATATGTAGTGAGCTCAAATCCAGTGGCAAATGAAGAGCTGGATCAGCAGCCTCCTGCAGTCTCGATCACCTTTAGTGAAGGAATCGAAAGTGGATTTCATGCCATTAAGGTGTTCAATGCAAAAGGGGATCGTGTCGATCAAGGAGATACGGTCATCAAAGAGCAAAAGATCATGGAAGCAGCTTTAAAAAAGAATTTACCTAAAGGAATTTACACCATTCAATGGAATGCAGTATCAGCCGATGGACACTCTGTGTCTGGCATGATTCCTTTTAGTATCGGAAAAGCGGATGGAGGATTTGATCAATTAGATCAAGGACAATCAAGTGAATCCATCGACATGGCTTCAACCATTGACAAAGCCTTTCTGTATACGTCATTCAGCTTATTTCTTGGAACCATTTTATTTGGGCTTCTATGGTTTAAAGCGGTCATAACCGACGTTTTAGCTCGGCGAATGAAGCGACTCTTAACTGTTTCATTGATCATGATGGGCGGAGCACTCTTGTTCCAGCTGCCGATTCAAACTAAATCAGCGGCAGACGTGTCCTTTTTAGGAGCATTTCAACCATCGCTTTTACAAGAAACCATTGCGTCGACTTCGGGCGGGAGTCTGTGGATGATGCTAATGGCGTCATTTGTTCTACTGACGATCTGGACAATTGTGGCGATGAAAAAAGGAAACTTCACTTCCTTCCGGGTATGGCTGTTTCCACTGCTCATTTTCATCGTGCTTCTTTGGCTGAAAGCACAAATCGGTCATCCAGCCGCTACAGATAATAAAATACTGACAACGTCACTCGATTTCATTCATCTCGTTTCTGCATCTATTTGGGTCGGCGGCTTAACAGCCATTGTCCTTCTTTTGATGAAGAAACTGCCGAATGAAGATCAGCCGCTCATACGCAGCACCCTGACAGCTTTTCATCCGTGGGCACTGCTCTCAGTTGGACTGATTGTGTTTTCTGGGTTTGTGAATGCGATTTTTATTCTGCAATCATTTGATGCCCTTTTCCAATCAGCTTATGGACGCACCTTCTTAATCAAACTTGGTTTATTTATCATCATGGGTCTTCTTGGGCTCGTCCATTATTTGATGCTGAGATGGGAAAAGAAGCAGAGACGAAACGTATCTTTACGAGCAGAGTGGATCATTGGGATCGCTATTTTACTATTAACAGCCGTATTCACCAATATCCCAAGTCCTCCGCCGCCTGCACCAGAGCCATTCTTTGGAGCCAATCAGGTGGAGCATCGTGACCTTGTGTCTTTGAGCATTACCCCGAATGCTCCTGGTAAAAACACGTTCGAGGTGGCATTTACGAAGAAGGATGGACAAACGATCACAGACATTCAATCAGTGACAGCTAAGATCCACAAAGTCTCCTTGTTCGGTGATGAAACGCCTAACGAATTTCAGCTGAAACGATTAAAGAATGGACACTTCTCGGCTGAAAACCTCTTACTAAATGAAAAAGGCACTTGGAAAATTGAGATTCATGCATTAACTGGTTCTTTTGACAACATCGATACGACATTCATTAGAAGAAACTAAAAGGAGTTCATATCATATGAAAAAATACGTTAAAGCTTTATTACCAATGCTTCTCGCTTCATTTTTACTGGCGATTCCTGTGAGTGCACACGTGACAGTCAAACCTGATACATCCGCAACGAATGCTTGGGAAACCTATACGTTAAAAGTACCTTCTGAAAGCGACAGTCCGACAACAAAGGTTGTCATCACGATGCCTAAAGGCGTAGAATTCCAGCAATACGAACCAGTACCTGGCTGGAAAACAACAACTGAAGAGAAAAACGGAAAAGTCACAAGAGTCACTTGGGAAGCAACTGGCGATGGTGTCCTTGCTGGACAGTTCCAGCAATTCGTGTTTGTCGCAAAAAACCCTGAAAAAGCCGGCGAAGCGGCATGGGATGCGTATCAATATTACAAGGATGGAACAGTAGTTGAATGGACTGGCGACAAGGACGCTGATAAGCCTCATTCGATCACAAATATTGTTGCGTCTAATACCGTAACGGATTCACATGGTCAAGAAAAACCAAAAGAAGAAAAGGCATCTGAAACAGCCTCTGCTTCTTCTTCACCACTTGTTCTTGGTCTGTCCATTGCAGCCTTAGTTGTGGCATTGATTGCACTTGGTCTTGCTTTTAGAAAGAAATAAACCTTACATGAGCGATCGTTTTTTCAAGCGGTCGCTCTTTATTTTCCCAACCTATCATTTCCAATATAGGATTGAATAGGATACTCGTGCATGCCATAATGAGACACATGACCACCTAGGAGGCTATGAGATGAACCATCTAATCATATTTGCTCATCCCCAGCAAAGCTTAAATCAAACCCTATTAGATCTTGTTGTAAGCACTCTTTTGAACAATGGTCATGATGTGACAGTTCGTGATGTGTATGCCATTGGATTTCCGCCAGAGCTGACAACAGCAGAAAAGGCTGCCATGAAAAATGGGCATGTGCCGGTACCGGTTCAAAGAGAGCAGAAGCTGATTCAACAAGCTGATGTCCTCACATTTATCTTTCCAATATGGTGGACAGGCTTGCCGGCGATGCTAAAGGGTTATGTGGAGCGCGTTTTTTCAGAGGGGTTTGCGTATGAGATCAATGAAAACGGAGTGGTGAAAAATCTGCTTCGAGACAAAAAAGGGGTCATTATTAATACGCATGATGCACCGAGGACCTTTCTTGATTCAAATATGATCATCACCCCCAGCCATCACATGACGACAGATACAGCCGCCTTCGATCTGATCGGCGTTGAGCCAGTCGAACGGCTCTTGTTCAGCAGCATGGAACAAGCATCTGCAGACGACATCCACGAGATTCTCAAAGAAACAAAAGAAACGGTGGATCAACTTTTCCCACCGGCTGTTTAACATAAAAAAGACTGCCGAGACTTCTCGGACAGTCACAGATTGTTGACAAAGGGCTAAAATGAACTTGATTTTAGCCCTTTGTCTTCCTTTTCAGCGTGATAGAAAACCTTTGCAGCCCTAGGAAGGACGAGTACTGGCGCGGAGCGAATTTCACATTCGTGAGCACCAGCACGCAGGACTGACAAAGAATGCGAGGGTTTGCCTACACGCTGAGACTGCCGAGACTTCTCGGACAGTCTTTTTCACATGTTATTCGTCTAAACCAATTGACACATACTTCGTTTCTAAATAAGGCTCGATGCCTTCGATGCCGCCTTCACGACCTATACCACTCTCTTTCATACCGCCGAAAGGTGCCTGCACAGCGGATGGTCCCCCGTCATTCCAGCCAATAATCCCGTAATCTAGATTCTCAGATATATAGAGACCATTGCGGTAATTCTCTGTAAAGAAATAAGCCGCAAGTCCAAAAGGTGTATCATTTGCTAATTCAATGGCTTCATCTAATGTGCTAAATGTCGTAATGGGTGCCACTGGACCAAACGTCTCTTCATGCATAATGTTCATTGAAGGATCGACATGAGTTAGCACCGTCGGCTGAACAAAATAATACGACTTCTCATCGTCAAAATGTGTATCGCCGCCGACAAGAACTTTCGCCCCTTTATCCACGGCATCTTGAATTTGTTCGACAATTTTATCGAAGCCTCGCTTATTGATAATCGGTCCGATGGACGTGCCTTCTTCAAAACCATTTCCTACTTTCAGCTTTTCCACTTCTTTGCTGAAGCTTTGCGCAAATGCTTCATGAATTTCTTCATGGACAATTAATCGATTGGCACAAACACACGTCTGACCTGCATTACGGAATTTAGATGCCACTGCTTGTTTCACAGCCAATTCAAGGTTGGCGTCCTTATCTACGATCAGCGGGGCATGACCGCCAAGTTCCATAGAAACGTGTTTCACTGTGCTCGCACTGTTTTTGATGAGATGTTTTCCAACTGGTGTTGAGCCAGTAAACGTGATCTTGCGGATCAATGGACTATCTGTGAAGATTCCCCCCACTTCTTTTCCATCTCCAATCACCCATTGCAAGGCATCCTCTGGAATTCCGGCTTCATGGCCTAATTTGACAAGTTCGATGGCCGTAAGCGGCGTGTCTTCAGCAGGTTTCACGATAAACGTACAGCCCGCCGCAAGCGCTGGTGCAGCCTTCCTTGTAATCATCGCCGCAGGGAAATTCCACGGTGTAATCGCAGCAACAGGACCAACTGGCTGCTTTGTGACAAATAGGCGTTTGTTTGTCGTATGAGACGGGATCGTTCTGCCGTAAATCCGCTTTGCTTCCTCTGCGTACCACTCAATATATCCAGCGGCATAGACGATTTCCCCTAATGCTTCTTGATACGGCTTCCCGTTTTCTTCTGTGATGATTTTTGCGAGCCTTTCTTTATGCTCGATCATGAGATCAAACCATTTGCGAATGATATTTGCACGTTCATGGGCTGACGTTTTGGCCCATGTTTTGAATGCTTTGTGTGAGCGAGTGATCGCAGCTTCAATCTGTTCTTTTGTATGCTGAGCAACTGAGGCAATTTCTTCTCCGGTTGCAGGATTATACACTTTGAGTTCGTTTGTCATGCTCTACCTTCTCCTTCGTTCTTGGATTCATTACATATAGTATATACCCAATGAGTGCCCAACCTAAAAGCAAAATCCATTCAGCTGGCCATGATAAGGAGGCCGGCATCCCAGGAAAATAAAATGAAAGAAAAAGGAAACTAAGGCCAATGGCTAAAACGCCGGTCGTCCGCCAATATTTAATGCGGTATGGACGCTCAAGCTCAGGTTCTGTCTTGCGAAGTTTCATAAAGGCAATGGACACAATCAAATACCCAACGATGATACCCACACCGCCTGCATTAACAATCCACACGAGGGCAGGACGGCCAAGTAATGGTGCAAAAAATGCAAGTGCACCTAAGAACAAAATGGCATTTGTCGGTGTTTTATACTTCGGATGAATATACGCAAACCATTTGGAAATCATGCCTCTTTCCGCCATTGCATAGAGGATACGGCTTGCACCAATGATAAATGCATTCCAGCTCGTCACAATGCCTGCTACACCACCAATGACAAGCACAGTCCCAAACGCCTGATGACCAAGAAGCTGTACCATGGCATCTGCTGTTGCCAGTGATGAAGCCTCAAGCTGACCTTTTGACAATCCTGCCGCTACTCCAAAGACAATGAGCAGATAAAATACAACCGCACTCACAATGGAGATAATCAAAATTCTCCCGATGATCTTCTTAGGTGCGTTAATCTCCGCCGCTACCTGCGGGATGACATCAAACCCAACGAATAAAAAGGGAATCATCACTAACACAGCCATCAGACCGCCAACCCCGCCCTGAAACATCGGCTCAAGGTTTGCAAAATCTCCATTAAATGTAGCTCCGCCTAATAGAAGAAAACCTGTCAGGATAATGGCCACTGTGAACACCGATTGAAAAATGGCAGCAGGCTTTGCGCCAATGTAGTTCAGAGCTGTTAAAAACAGTGCACCGCCAGATCCAATCAATACCCATGTAAAGTAAACATCCCATCCTCCTATATTCCATAGGAAACCAACATGCTGTGTTGGAATGACATAGTCAATGACTGTCGGAAGTGCGACCGCTTCAAACGTAATCACGGACACATAACCGAACAATACGCCCCATGCGGAGACAAACGCTGATTTGATCCCAAATGCCCGCTGGACAAAGACGAGTCCTCCGCCTGTTTCTGGAATCGCAGAGGAAAGCTCTGCATACGTTAGTCCAATAAAGATGACGAGAATGCCCCCTATGACAAAGGCAATCACACTTCCTAAAAATCCAGCTGTTAAAATCCAATCTCCCGAAAGTACAACCCAGCCCCAGCCAAGCATTGCACCAATGGATAAAAACAGTACGTCTGACTGCGACATGGTTTTAGCCATTTGTTGTTTTTGCATACAACCATCCCCCTTTGTTGTTTAGCGTGCTGTGAAGGCGTCTTCGATGATCCCTAGTCCTTCTTGCAGCAGCTCATCTGTGATGACAAGTGGTGTTAAAAAGCGAATAATATTCCCATTGATCCCTGCCGTTAATAAGAGTAGTCCGTGCTTGTTTGCATAGGCTGCAATCGCTGCGGCTGTCTTCTTATCTGGTGTACGCGTTTTTTGATCTTCCACAATTTCAATGGCCGCCATTGCCCCTAATCGCCGGACTTCCCCGATGAATGAATACTGACTTCTCCACTCATTCGCTTTGTCCTCAATGACTTGTCCAATGTGTTCAGATCGTTCATTCAGTTGTTCTGTTTCAATAATATCAAGTACAGCCAAAGCTGCCACACAGCCTAATGGACTGCCAGCATACGTTCCTCCTAGCTCCCCTGGGTCCGCTGCATCAAGTAATTCTTTTCTGCCAACAACACCGCTCAGCGGCAGGCCAGCTGCAAGTGATTTTGACACAGTGATTAAGTCTGGCACCACATCGTAGTGTTCAATCGCAAAGTATTTCCCTGTTCTTGCGAATCCTGTTTGGATCTCATCTGCCACGAATACGATTCCATGTTGCTGACAGAATGAAGCGACATGCTGGACAAAACGCTTCGATGGTACAATGAATCCGCCCTCCCCTTGGACTGGCTCCATCACCACACAAGCGACTGTTTCTGGTGCAACGGTTGCGACAAAGAATTGATTGAACTGATCGATGATGTATTCGTCGTAGGCTGCATCGCTTAATCCTTCAGGTTTTTGATAGTAATAAGGATACGGCGCTTGATAAACCTCTGACGCAAATGGTCCGAATCCAAATTTATAAGGCTTGACCTTGCTTGTCATGCTCATCGTCATATTCGTTCTTCCGTGGAAGCCTCTTGTAAATGAGACAACCGCTTGTCTTTTCGTATATTTACGGGCAATTTTCACTGCGTTTTCAACCGCTTCGGCACCTGAATTTAAGAAAATGGCTTTTTTGTCGTGGTCGCCTGGTGTGAGGTGGCATAGCTTTTCTGCCAATTCGATATAGGATTCGTACATCATGACATTAAATCCTGGGTGAATCAGGCTGTCTGCCTGCGCTTTGACTGCTTCCACAACCTTTGGATGGGAGTGTCCTACATTTAATGTACCGATGGCGCCTGCAAAATCGATAAAACGATTGCCATCAATATCGAAAAGCTCGGCTCCCTTCCCTTTCGCTGCAAGATGACGGTTGCCATTACTTACGCCTCTTGCGACGTATTGATCTCTTTTCCCCTGCCATTCCTCTGTTGAAAAACGGTTTGTTGTCGTTTGACTCATTGTCATCCATCCCCTTTATGTCTTTTTTATTATTCTGAATATTTTTTGGTATGATAGAAAGTACCAATATCATTTTTTTCATGGTACCAGAGAGGATGGAATGACGAGATGCTGACAATTCAACTAGATCAAACAGGGGAAAACGGATTTATTTATCATCAAATTTATACAAAAATTAAAGAGGAAATTTTAAACCGTAACCTGCAGCCGCACGATCAATTACCGTCTAAACGAGAGTTAGCAGATACTTTAAACGTCAGCGTCAATTCAGTGAATGGCGCCTATCAGCAGCTGCTTGCCGAGGGATATTTATATTCAGTTGAACGGAAAGGCTTTTTTGTGGAATCACTGGAAACATTTCATGAATCAGGTCAACTGAAACCCTCTTCCCTTCCAGCAGATTTAAAAGAGAATCCGATTGAGCGAGATGACTGGTATTCCTTTTCTCATATTTCTGTTGATACAGCTAATTTTCCTTTTAAAAGTTGGCTGAAAAGTGAGCAAAAAGCGATTCATCTCCACCAAGACGCCTTTGGTGAGCTGCCGCACCCACAAGGCGTCTATGAGCTGCGGGAAACAATTGCCCGGCTGATTGGACTTGCACGAGGGGTCAAATGCTACCCTGAACAGCTCATTTTAAGTGCAGGTACACAGTCGCTCATTCATTCGTTATCTAGCATCCTTCCAGCTGATCAAATATACGGATTAGAAAACCCCGGCTATCGCAGACTGTATCAAATGCTGAAAAACAATCATCACCGGATTGAAACGATTGGCATTGATCAAAAAGGGGTGCGGATGAGCGATATTCAGAAGAAAGAGCCAAATGTCTTGATCATTACGCCTTCTCATCAGTTCCCAACAGGGGTGATCATGCCGATTTCTAGGCGGATACAGCTATTAAACTGGGCAGCTGATCAGCCAGATCGCTATATCATTGAAGATGATTATGACAGTGAATTTAAGTACGGCACAGACAGCATTCCGGCGCTGCAGAGCCTTGACCGCTATGACAAAGTCATTTATATGGGAACCTTTTCGAAATCATTGCTGCCCGGCTTGAGGATCAGCTACATGGTGCTGCCGCAGCATTTATTAAGACGCTATAAAGAAGAACAGCACTTTTTTATTCAAACGGCTAACCTTTTTACACAATACACCCTTCTTTATTTTATAAAAGATGGCGCCTATCAGCGGCATATTAAAAGAATGAATGGGCTATATGAGGAAAAACGAAAACAGCTCATTGGAGAGCTCGACACTGTCTTTCGTGACAACGTACGGATTATCGGGGAAAATGCAGGGCTGCATTTTATCGCAGAATTCCGCTCAGATCGTACGCAGCATGAGATTTTACAGCGTGCCAAAGACCGAAAGCTGAAAATGTACGGGATGGACCGTTTTACCCTTGATGAGCATGTGCCTGGTCACAAAGAAGGCTTTGTCCCGCTTGTCCTCGGTTTCTCTCATATGCGGCCAGTGGATATTAAGCCAGCGGTGAAACGCCTGTATGACTCGATTTATGGGAAATAAAACAGCTCATGTAGATGAATCGTGGCACTCCTTTGACGGGACTATACCCATAGAGGAGTGTTACGATCACATTCTTTCATAAACGTAATAGTTGATGTGAATATTTTTTTCTAGCAATTTCACGAGTGTTTGAAGGCTTTTTAAGTTGGTTGGCAGTAACGCAATACCATCTCCCTGTTCAACGATTTTGATCATTCCTTCAAACGAATCTAACTCAAATAGGGTTCGATCACCCAGCATACGCGTGGCCTCATGTCTTAATGGGCAAAGCTGATCACGATTCACGACCAATGAAATATCATCATCGTATATCTCTTTGGATTTTCCATATACGTTCAATGCCAAGCTCTTTACCTCTTTTAATTGATATTCCGCTTTTTCCATTTGATTAAAAGAAATAATTTGATCATACACATCCTCTGTTAACTTTTTGTTGATCGTACTTGATGAAGCAATGATAAAATCAGTGGCTTGAATATCCTCTAAAACATGCTGCTCGTACAAAACGTTAAATAGAAGTTCAGAGCATAAAACGGTCTTTTTCTGTGAAGTCAATTTTTGTTGAATGTCCTTCGTTTCTTTTACGATTTTTTGAGCGTATTGATAAAATAAATCCCCCTGTCCTGTTGAACTGATTCCATGATGATGCCGGATAAAAAATGTTGCATCATATAAAGTTTCAAGCGCTTTGATTCTTTGAGAAATATTGGATTGCGCATACCCTAAAGCTTTAGCCGCTTGATTAATCGATTCTTTTTGATACACCTCTATAAAAATAATCAAATCATTTATATTCATCATGATCACCTATCACTTTTTGTGATAACAATAACACAAATATGTATTATTCAACTGGTTTGAAGTCGATTATGATGGCTATTGAAAGGGAGTGTTTCTATGCATGCCATGCAATATCATGTGGATCTGCCTGCGGATTATGATATGAATATCATTAGAAAAAGAGTACGAAACAATGGATGGAAAACAGATGGATATCAGGATTTATTATTTAAAGCTTATTTGATCACTGAAAAAGACAAACATAGGAGTTTACACAATGGCTATTGCCCATTGTATATTTGGAAACAATCTGAGGGGATGACGGATTTTGTGTTTAAGGGGGCATTTGATCATATTTTACGTTCTTTTGGCTGGAAACAAATCAATATTGGCATCACGTATTCCGTTCATTTAACAGATGATTTTCATCGTAGCACATTCGTTCTTGAAGAGTATGTGACGATTCATCCTACTGATTGCCTTGAAAATCTAGATATCGCCCATCTCTTTTCCCATTTTAACAATAATAAGGGTGAAGTCATCGTATATAACCCCGATAAATGGAAATGCGTCAAATATTCTTTTCTGGACTCATTACCAGAGAATATAGAGCAGCAGATTCACATTTATGACATTGTCCATCTGTCTATGGATCATTCAATGGCCTAATTCCGTTTTACACGAGACGCATCACAAATCCCCAAGGTTACAATGCCTTGGGGATTTGTCATTTGTTGATGCAAGACTCTCTTACCACCGCTCCTTGTCTACAGCTAATACGGATGACAAGAGGCCTGGAAAAGCGGTATCAATGTCGTCATTTCTGAGAGAGTAGTAACGGTGCTTCCCGTCAATTCTCACTTTCACGATGCCTGCTTCTCTTAGTACTTTAAAGTGATGCGACAGCGTGGACTTGGCAATGTTCATATCATACGTACCGCATGTTCTCTCACCCGCTTCTGCTAAGCAGCGGACAATTTCCAGCCGAACAGGGTCAGCCAATGCTTGCAGCACAGAAATGAGTCTCATGTTTTCTTGGGTTGGATGATTTGGATTATTCATACGATAAATGTATCGTATTTTGTTCTAACATACAATCTCGTTACTCGTCTATGACAAAAAAGACAAAGGGCTAAAATCAAGTTCATTTTAGCCCTTTGTCAACAATCGGATACATGTCATTGAGACATGTATTTTTTTAAGTTCATTTTCTTGTCATGTGTCATTGGTTTTGTTATCATAGCAAAAGTGACCACTCGGTTTCCATTGTGACCATATGGTTTTGCCGATTCGGAAAGGACTTATGAAGATGAACGAAAAGCAAGAAGAGATTTTGCGGGTATCGAAGAAATTATTTTCTCAAAAAGGCTATATGAGTGTCTCTATGCAGTCAATTGCTGATGCCTGTAAAATATCAAAAGCGTCAATTTATAAACTGTTTGATTCAAAGGAAGCTCTTCTATTGGAACTGATTAAATACAATCAGCGCAAAATGAGAGAGATTTCTCAGATCATTCATTCCGAAACGACGCTGTCCAAAAAGGAAAAATTCACAAAAAAGATTAAGCTTGAGCTTGAAGAGTTTAAAGAGAATCATAAATTTTTGAATATGCTGTCCTTTGAAGCTTTTTCACAGCATTCGCCCATCGTCATTAAGCATTTACGTGAGACACGCTCCATTATCATGCAGCGACACAGAGACATCATTTTAAGCACATATGGTGAATCTGTTGCGCCTTATGTGTGGGATCTTGTGATTGTCCTCAACGGATTAATGAGAGAATTCATCTTGATGTTGGCGATTGAGCACAAGAACATCCAATTAGAAAATGCCGCCGAAATGATCATCGGTGTAATGGACCGTGTATCAATAAAGCCTTGCTCCATTGAGCCTGTGCTAACAGATCAGCTGATGGACTCTTATTTGCTTTCCACACAGGAAGAATATGATGAAGAAAAGCTTGTCATCTCGTACTTAACAAAGATGAAACAAGAGCTTCACACACTAGCAAACGGAGAAGAAAAGGACGATCTCCTCTCTGCGTTTGAACTGCTGAGTCAAGAACTGTCAAAGGACCAACCGAGAACCTTTTTAATTAGCTCATTGCTTGATTATTTAGGCAAACACAGCGTTTTATCTCAAAACGTGTCACAGCTGAAAAGCATTATTTTATAGATAAAGAAGGGATAATATGAACCAATCAACAACATCGTATAACCGGTCTGTGATTGTTGGGATTTTCCTCGTTGGGGCGTTCGTTGCGATCTTAAACCAAACGCTTCTCATTCCAGCGATCCCGCATATCATGGAAGAGTTCAATATTGATGTCAGTAAAGGTCAATGGCTGACCACAGCCTTTATGCTGACAAACGGGATTCTCATCCCAATTACGGCCTTTTTAATTGAGAAATTTTCAAGCCGTTCCTTAGTCTTAACGGCTCTTAGCATTTTTACAGCAGGTACCATTCTTGCTTCGTTCGCCACTAATTTCCCAGTGTTACTTGCAGCACGTATCGTGCAGGCAGCTGGCGCAGGGATTTTGATGCCGCTCATGCAAACGATCTTCTTAACCATTTTCCCAAAAGAAAAACGCGGGCAAGCCATGGGTATGGTCGGACTAGTGATTTCATTCGCACCGGCGCTTGGACCAACACTTGGCGGCTGGATTGTCGATTCCTTTAGCTGGAAGTTCTTATTCTATATTGTTCTTCCAATCGGTATTATTGATCTCATTCTTGCTTTCTTCTTAATGAAAAATGTCACACAGCAAAGAGACACTCGTATCGATGTCTTATCGGTGATCCTGTCTTCCTTCGGATTTGGCGGACTGCTGTACGGATTTTCAAGTGTCGGAACGTATGGTTGGACGAGTGCGACCGTTCTGATTTCACTCATTGTCGGCGCTGTGAGCTTGTTCTTCTTTATCCTGCGTCAGTCGAATTTGAAAAGACCGATGCTTGAGTTTGGCGTCTTTAAGTTTGCGATCTTTAGCTTAACGACCTTCCTCGGTATGCTCGTCTTTGCCTTACTGATTGGAACAGAGACGATTCTGCCGCTCTATACGCAGAATGTCAGAGGGTTATCAGCCCTTGATACAGGGCTGATCTTATTGCCAGGGGCTCTCTTTATGGGATTCCTATCGCCGATTATCGGACGAATTTTTGACAAAGTAGGCGGTAAAGGGCTGGCTCTAGGCGGATTTACGATATTAGCTGTCACTTCCCTGCCATTTATGATGCTCAGCCTTGATTCATCGATTACCCTCATTACAGTGGCCTACACACTTCGCTTAATCGGGGTTGGAATGATCATGATGCCGCTGACAACAGCCGGTATTAACTCGTTACCACCGCATTTGATTCCGCACGGGACAGCAATGAATAATACGATGAGACAAATGGGCGGCTCTATCGGGACGGCTGTGCTTGTCTCCATTATGAGCAGCTCTGCTGCCAATGCAGCATTATCCGATCCAATGAAGTCAGCCGTTCATGGCATGAATACGTCATTTATCGTGTCTGGTGCTATTGCGGTCATTGGACTCGTCCTTTCATTCTTCTTAAAAGAAAAACGTAAAAACAAAGTGATGAAGCAGGAGTTATCTTCTTCGTCCTCTTCTTCATAAAGACAAAGAGCTCGGCATATCGCCGGCTCTTTTTTCATCTATGCACACATAACGTCTTCCCCAAAAATACATTTGTTCATTCAGAGAAGAAAAACCTTGATAATTTGAAGAAAAGAGTTGATAATAGAAACTATTCAATTTGTGAGAAAATTTTTACTATAGGAGATGTATGCATTGAAGGTCGTTAAATTTGGTGGCAGTTCTCTTGCTTCTGGCAAGCAACTGCAAAAGGTATTTGACATTGTCACAGCAGATCCAGCTCGAAAAGCAGTCGTTGTTTCCGCACCAGGAAAACGGCATTCAACGGATACGAAGGTCACCGATCTATTAATTAGCTGCGGTGAACAATATTTACGTTTAGGTGAAGCACACGATTTACAAGAAGCTGTCATCGAGCGATATGCCTCGATTGCGGATGAGCTGGGGTTAGGTCATGACATTATTGACACCATCCGGCAAGATGTAAACACGTTATTACAGGCTGATTCTTCTCATCCTGAGCGTTATCTTGATGCGATTAAAGCAAGCGGTGAAGATAATAACGCAAAGCTGATTGCAGCCTACTTTCAGCATCAAGGCGTCGAAGCGCACTATGTGAATCCAAAAGAAGCCGGTCTATTTGTCAGCGACGAGCCTGGTCAAGCGCAAGTCCTTCCAGAATCGTATGATCATTTGTACAAATTAAGAGAACGCTCTGGCATCATTGTGTTCCCTGGCTTTTTCGGTTTTAGTCTAGCGGGTGATATCGTCACTTTTTCCCGCAGTGGATCAGACATTACCGGTTCCATTTTGGCAAATGGACTGAAGGCAGATGTGTATGAAAACTTTACGGATGTGGATGCAGTCTACGCCGTCAATCCAACGATCGTTCATGAACCAAAGGAAATCACAGAGCTGACATATCGTGAAATGCGTGAATTGTCCTATGCGGGTTTTTCTGTATTTCATGATGAGGCACTTATTCCAGCCTTTCGGGCAGGCATTCCTGTTCAGATTAAGAACACCAATAATCCAACGGCCAAAGGTACGAAAATTGTAAATCAACGGGATCATACGAATGGCCCTGTTGTGGGAATCGCATCAGACAATGGATTTTGCAGTATTTATATCTCCAAGTATTTGATGAACCGAGAAGTGGGCTTTGGACGTAAAGTGTTGCAAACGTTAGAGGAATATGGACTTACGTATGAACACGTGCCTTCTGGCATTGATGATATGACCATTATTTTAAGACAGGATCAGCTGGAGGAGCAGCAGATTGAACAAGAGCTTTTAGACCGATTAAAGCTTGTACTTGATGCAGATGAAGTCGTTCTAGAGCGGAACCTCTCGCTTATTATGGTCGTAGGAGAAGCGATGCGTCATAATGTTGGTACAACAGCAAGAGCGGCAAAAGCGCTGTCAAAAGCCAAAGTGAATATTGAAATGATCAACCAAGGCTCTTCAGAGGTGAGCATGATGTTTGGCGTCAAAGCGGCTCAAGAAAAAGAAGCCGTTCAAGCCTTATATGAGGAATTTTTCTCTATGTCCACGGTGCCTGTCTCCATTTAATCAGCAGACTGTCAGATCTCCGGATCGGCAGTCTTTTTGATCTCGCACGATTTGCGCATTAAAGTATATCTATTTCTCGTTTGATTTTGTATGATAGAGACAAATCAACTATTGTTCCGGCCATTGATCGGAGCTACAAGGAGTCCTAATCCATGCCTCGTCAACAACTATTAAAACAGTTTCGCAATTTTCATGATGCTTCTACAAGTATTTTAAACATGATGAGTCAATTCATTCATGTGAATACACTGTTTATTGCTAAAAATGATCAAAACACCAATCAGATTGTGAAAGTGCTAAATCAAGACGAGCAGCTTCTTGAAGAAGGGGAAGAAAATCCTTACGAGAAGACATTTTGCAAGCTGGCGGTCGATCATCGCGATACGCTGTTGATCCCTGATATCCGCTTGGACGAGCGTTCAAAAAACTTAGACGTCACGAAACAGCTGCAAGGCGGATCATTTATTGGGGTTCCCATCGATTTTACTGATGGTACGAACTATGGAACCATTTGTGGACTTGATCTAAGGCCGCAGCAATTTACAGAAGAGCATGTTCATATGTTTGAAACGATGGCATCTTTGTTGAGTTACGTCTTAGAACTCGACCAGGCCAATCGGCAGATTCAGCAATTATCTGTACCGATCGTACCTGTTGTTGACGGTGTCGCCGTGCTCCCTCTTCTTGGTGATATCGAAGAGACACGTGCGCAGCATATTTTAGAAACCATTTTACAGGAAAGCTACAGGCTGTCGCTCTCTCATTTGGTCATTGATGTTTCAGGGACAAAACGACTCAATGAACAAAGCATTCAATACTTGGTCAGCTATGCGCAAACGTTAAGACTTTTAGGCATTTCAGCTGTTTTAACAGGAATAAAGCAAGACCTTGCGCTAAATGCGATTCAATCGAATATTTCATTTAAAGACATCACCATTCGTAAGGATTTACCGCAGGCACTTGCTCATATCGGCCTAACGTTCTCCAAAACAGAATAAGTGATGATACACCAAAAAGGGCTAAACCGAGTTTAGCCCTTTTCTTCTTTTCAGCGTGATAGAAAACCTTTGCAGCCCTAGGAAAGACGAGTACCGGCGCGGAGCGAATTTCACATTCGTGAGCACCGGCACGCAGGACTGACACCGAATGCGAGGGTTTTTCTACACGCTGAGGCTAAACGGAGTTTAGCCCTTTTCCTGTGGGAGCGGTAAACGAATGATAAATGTTGTTCCTTTATGTTTTTCGCTTTTTAAATCAATCTGTCCGTCATGCAAGTCCACAAGCTGTTTGACAATTGACAGGCCAAGTCCGTATTCTCCGTATGGTGTATTCGTTCTCGAAATATCCGCTTTATAAAAACGTTCCCAAATGTGTTTGACTTCTTCAGGTGCGATGCCGATTCCCGTGTCTTCTACTTCAATGATCGTTTCCCCATTCTCTTCTTTCCCTCTCAAAGAAATACGGCCGCCTTCTGTAAATTGAATGGCGTTCTTTGTGATGTTGACGAGAATTTGAATGAGCCGGTCATAATCTGCGTATACCTTTTGTTCAGGGTGAACCTCTACCATGAGCTGATTGTTTTTCTCTTCAGCCATTCGGCTCAGCTGCTCCTTAATCACTTCAAACGTATCAATGAGTGGATAGTGAAATTTTTGAAGAGTGATTTGATTCGACCTGATTTTCTCATAATCCATATTTTCATTGACGAGACGCAACATTCGTTTTGTTTCATCAGTGATGAGCGCATAGCATTTCTCTTTCTCTTCTGCCGGCACATCCGCAGTATTCAGCCATTCGACCAATCCTCGAATGGTCGTCAGCGGTGTTTTCAATTCGTGAGACACATCCGCAATGAATTGGCGTCTCCGTTTTTCAAGCCGGTCAATTTCCTCTCTTGACCGTTGAAGACGATTGGCCATCATATTAAAATCCTCACCTAGTGTGCCAATTTCATCAAGGTGTTTGTTTTCAAGATGAATGTTGTAGTCACCATGCGCAATTTTCTCAGTTGCCTCTCTCAATTTTTTGATACGATTCACATGGAACTTCGACAGAAACAGACTGAGAATAAAGGTAATCGTCAATGCCACAAACACGATGATATATAAATACCGGTTCATTTGAGCAATCAACTCTTCTGCTCCTTGAATAGGAGCTATGAGCACCACCCCGCCCTTCAGCTTTCCGTCTTCCATGACAGGAAGTGCCACAAGTGATGCTTCTTGATCAAGCCGGCGTGAATCACTCCGCTTGACTATGATTTCTTCTCCTTTTGAGAGCTTTGCCCACAAATCCTTTGTGAGTAACGCTTCATGCGGCGGCATCTCTTGCTGCTGAGACAGCACAGTCCCTTTTTCATCAAAGACGAAAAAGCGAATTTGTCTTGTCGAGAGAATGTCTTCAAATGGACGAAGGCGGAAGTTCATCTCGGCTTTCGGCAGCTGCTGAAAATTCTGCAAAATTTCATTCCCATAAGATTTCATTTCATCCACTCTGTTTTGATAGGCCATATCTTTTACAAAATGAGACATGAGGGTGCTGATAATAATGATGGCGATGAGCAATAACCCAAGGTGACTAATCAGCAACTGGTAAAAATATTTAATCTTCATCGAACTTATACCCTACGCCCCATACCGTATACAGAAAGGGCTTAGGTCCGTCTCCGATTTTTTGGCGCAACCGTTTAATATGAACATCAACTGTTCGTTCATCACCATAAAATTGGTATCCCCAAATTTGCTCAAGCAATTGTTCTCGTGAAAATACTTGCCGAGGATGCTGTATAAAAAAGCACAGCAGATCGTATTCCTTTGGCGTTAAATTTTCGATCCGTTTCCCCTCTAGAAACACTTCTCTCGTTTTTTTATCTAACTGAAAATGTTCGGTCTCTAGCCGTTCACCCTCTTTCGCTCCTTCTTGAGTAGATGTTGTTTGAGCAAAACGTCGTTTCACTGCTTTGATTCTTGCCATTAAGGTGAGCGGACTAAAGGGTTTTGTCACATAATCATCTGCCCCAAGATCGAAGCCCAGCACCTGATCAGATTCCGTTTCCTTTGCTGTCAGCATAATAATCGGAACATCACTGATCTGCCGTACTTTTTGACAAATGGTCAGACCATCCATTGAAGGAAGCATGACATCTAAGATGAGCAGATCCCAATCCTCCTCTTGCTTAAATCGATTCAATCCTTCTAATCCATCATGGACGAATTCCGCTTGAAATCCTTCTCGTTGAAAAAACATATCCGTCATTGTACAAACACTCTGGTTATCTTCAATCATTAATATTTTCATCATCAGCCTCCGCTGTTGCCTTTGTTTTTCTTTATGTAGCTTTATTTTACATGTTCCTTCTCAAATCTCAATTGGATTGATACGATTTCATGAACTTATCATGCTTTGGTCATCTTTTATTCATACTTTTTGATGGAGTTGACATTTTGGGGAATCACATTGTTCTTTTTTAATATAGTAGAATGGCAAAATGAAGGAATTGCAGAGGATAGTCTAAGATGAGGACAGTGTCATTTACGTTCTTTCAGATGAAGAAGTCTCCCATTTAGTAAAAGAATGAAATGACACGCTTCCTGATCGTTATAAATGGTCTATATAAAACAGTTTGGAACTGGACATGCATATCGAGGGCGGTGTGCCCTAACGAAGCTAATTGTGATTTTCTATAAGGCACCCCATTTCGATGCGAATTTCCTTTTTCTTTATATCTTCATTTGAATAAGAGTTGACATTTAATCCAATCAGTTGAAAGCCATTTTTCAAATAAAACTGGATAGCTGGAAAATTGGATGATTGGGTTTCTAATACAATCATTCTAACTCTCAATTCACGAGCGCGTTTTTTTGCCATTTTAATGAAAGTGCTGCCAATACCTTTTCTTTTAAATTGTTTATCCACATATAAATCATGAATGAGTAATGTATTATTCCATTTCATGTGTTGAATGACTATAATTCCAGTTTCTTCACCATTCATCTCTGACACGTAAACCTCTGAATCCTCTTTATATGGATCGAAAATCTCCTCTTTTAGATTTTTTTTAACTGGCGCTTCAAATTCTTCTTCTGTAAGGGAGATGTTCCAACCATTGTGACTGGTTTCCAAATGAATATCATAGTATTTTTCAGATGTATATTGATAATATACTTGTTTTCCTTTAGGATAATTTTTTTGATAGATACGACGAATCGTTAACATTTCATACTCCCTTCATATCAATGATTTAAATCTTTAAACGTACTACTAAATTCGTCGATTTGCGATTTGATACCTTTAAAAATACATCTAAAAGATAAAACTCGTTTTGCCTCTGTCATAGAATAGGGTCGTTTTTAAATGTGATTGTTGTAGATCAAGATCAATTGTTACCTGACGAAGAGAATATCTTCTTTGACGTCATAGAGTGTATTCACTCTTATAAGAATAAAGACATTTAAAAAAGCTCATCTCCAAAGATGAGCTTTTTTCATATCACACGAGCAACTTCAGATAGGCAGCGTCATTTCCCTCTTCAACCGCCTGTAAAAGCTGCTTTGCCTTTGATGTGCTGGTGACGCTGCTTAACTTTTGTATGATGTCTTCTGTCGATAACGCACAGCCTGGTGCTCCCCGAGGAATATCGACTCGTTTGCTGATGATGGTGCCGTCAGATAAGGTGAGCTTTACAATCGTAAAACGTCCTTTTGGCACTGCGTCTGGATGGGGTTCTATCGTTTGATCATATACTCTATTCACCCGCTTCATCCATGTCCGCAGCTCTGGTGAAATGTTTTTTTTCGTAAAAGCATCCAGTGATAAAGGTTGTCCAAACACTGCTAGTGCGATGACATACTCGACACTAAATCGTCCCTCTTCTCCCGTCAAAGGTGTCCGCTCCGTGAGTGCGGCATCTCCGCCAGGCGGAAACATGACGTCGACCTGTACGATCTTCTTCTGTAAGGAAGAGTGTTCTTGTACTAATGACTCGATCGCATCGGCTGCATGATGCGCCGCTGAACAGAACGGATACACTTTAAACCATAGACCTGGCGACACGATACGCCATGCAGTGCCATATTCCTCTAGCAGACGTCTTTCCGCCAGTTTCTGATCCCCATAGAGAGAAAAGAAGCCCAGCTCCCCATCTAGAAGCGATTCACTCCCGCCAAAACCTGAGCAAGCTAAATCCATGGACCATACGGCGGTTTGAGCGGCGAGTCCAGCTTGTAATGGTTTCATATCAGTCCCAAACTGCTTTCGCATTCCAGCTGATTGCGCACCAGCAAAGCCGATCGCTTTCGCCAGCTCTTTCTGTGAAACTTGTTTCAAATAACCAATCGCACAGACCGCTGCAATGGCTCCGAGCGTTCCGGTATTATGCCAGCCCCGCTCATAATGCGACTTACCGATGGATTCACCTAGCCTTGCCATCACTTCGACGCCAGTAATGTAGGCTGCTAAAAATCGATCACCATATGCCTCACCGTCTGTCAGCTGGGAAAGCAAGGCCGGAATGATCACCGCACTTGGATGTCCTCTCACATCTGAATGCACATCATCATAATCAAGGGCGTGAATCAAGTAGCCATTTAGCATGGCTGCTGCTTGGCGGCTGACCTTCTTCCCTTGTCCAATGACGGGAATTTGAGCCGCGCCGCCTTCTTGTTCCACCAGCGCCATGAGCTTCTGAATCCCTTCATCCTCTTTTGCAGCAAGCGCTGCTGCCGCAGCGTCTAACAGACCGTTTCGAGCCATTTGAACGGCCTGTTGATCTTGCAACGGATCAGCAGAAAGCACTGCCTCTGCGAGCTGTTTCGTTAGTTCCATGTTCTTGACTCCAACGCCCGAACCGCAAGCTCGGAGAAGAAAGCAGCAGCGACTGGGAGTGCGTCTTCATTTAACGTAAAGGCAGGGTGATGCCATTCCTCGGTACCGCTTGTCCCCATCCAGACGAAAAAGCCTGGAATGCGTTCTTGGTAAAGAGCAAAATCTTCTCCGCCTGGTGACTGCTCTGCCTCCACTACTGCGAGATCAAGCGCTCCTGCCGTTTCTTCCACAACCTTTGTCAAACGCTCGTCATTCATCACAGAAGGCAAATACGGATGCCATTTCACTTCTGCCTTTGCTCCAAACCCTTCTGCGATACCGCTCACGATTTGTTTCATGAGATCTGGAATCATCGCTCTCACTTCAGGTTCAAACGTCCGAACGGTCCCTTCCATCTCGACGCGATCAGGTATCACATTCCATGATGTGCCGCCTTGAATACGTGTGATGCTGACAACCGCATGATGCAAAGAACTAATGCGGCGGCTGACAATTTGCTGTAGGGCGCTTGTGATCTGACCGCTGATGGCAATCGGATCAATTGTGTGATTTGGAATTCCAGCATGACCACCCGTTCCTTGAATGTCAATTTCAAAGCGATCGACGCTCGCCATTAATGCTTTTTCTCTTATCCCGATGGTGCCAACTGGCAGGTTAGGTTTATTGTGCATACCAAATATCGCATCCACTCCATTTAAGACGCCTGCCTCTATGACGTGTTTCGCTCCTTGCGCCACTTCCTCAGCTGGCTGGAACAAAATGCGCACTGTTCCCTTGAGCTCATGTTTCCGTTCATTTAATAGGACGGCCGCACCAAAAATCGAAGCGGTATGGAAATCATGACCGCATGCATGCATTTTTCCTTGTATCTTTGAAGAAAATGGTTCGCCAGATGCTTCTTCAATTGGAAGTGCGTCAATATCGGCTCTCAGAGCAATCGTTGGTCCCTCTTGTTCTCCTTTGATTTCACAAACGACCCCTGTTTGAAGATCTGGAAAATCGAGTACAGTGATCCCTTCCTCTTCTAACCAGCCTCGTAGTTTTTTTGTCGTTTCATATTCTTCAAATGCCAGCTCTGGATGCTCATGAAGCGCTCGGCGTATGTTAATTAAACGTTTGTTTAAAGCTTGATTTCCTAATGATTTCACTGATACTCACCCCTCTAAAGAGTAAAAAGCAGCTTATGCTTCTTCAGCCGCTGCTTCTTTTTGGATAAATCGTTTTGTTCGTTCATTCTTCGTTTCGTCAAATAGTTCGGTTGGCGTCCCTTGCTCAATGATATGACCATCTGCCATAAAAATGACATGATCTGCTACTTCTCTTGCAAACGCCATTTCATGTGTCACGATGATCATCGTTGTTTCTTGAATGGCAATGGATTTAATGACTTGAAGCACACCTGAGACAAGCTCTGGATCGAGTGCTGATGTTGGTTCATCCAGCAAAATCGCATGTGGATCAACCGCTAACGCACGGGCAATGCCAATCCGCTGCTGCTGACCACCGGATAGTGTGACCGGGTAGCTGTCAGCTTTTTGTTCTAGCCCTACTTGTTTCAATAGCTCCATGCCGATCTCATTTGCTTGCTGTTTTGTCATTTTTTTCGTCACAAGCAGTGACTCGGTAATGTTTTGCAAGGCTGTTTTGTTTTTGAATAAATTATAGTTTTGAAACACCATGGCCGTTTGCTGACGCAGGTGATGGGCTTCTTTACGTGTATATTTAGACGCATTCAGCTTCGCATCGCCAATTTCAATCGTACCTTCATCTGGCGTTTCTAATAGATTTAGACAGCGCAGCAATGTTGATTTACCGGAGCCAGAAGGTCCGATAATGGCCACAACCTGCCCTTTTTGCACGTCAAGATTAATTCCGTCTAAGACGACAAGGTCGCCGAATGATTTTTTCAAATTGGTGAGCTTGATCATGTCCACACCTCCTTAATTCCGGTAAGGTTTGCTGATTTTTCGTTCAAATAGGTCTTGTAGGAAACTATAAATGATGGTGAGCACCCAATACACAATGCCAACCGCTAAATACGTTTCAAAGTACTTATAGTTGGCCGATGCAATCATTTTCCCTTGCGCAAACATTTCTGCCACCCCAATGGTAAAGGCAAGCGATGTTTCTTTTAAAAGACCAATAAAGGTATTCCCCGTCGCTGGAATGGCATTTCTGACGGCCTGTGGGAAAATAATTCTGACGTAAGACTGCCATCTTGTCATGCCGACAGACAGGCACGCCTCAAGCTGCCCTTCATCCACTGAATTAAGAGCCGCTCTAAAAATTTCTGCTAAGTACGCTGAGTTTTTAATACTTAAACCGATAATGACCGCTGTTAAGGCATCCATTGAGGTCATCGCAGGGAATAGCTGCGGAAGACCAAAATAAATGAGAAAGAGCTGAACCAAAGTTGGAACCGCTCTGAAAAAAGAAATATACAGCTTGGCAAATTGGTATAAGACAGGTATCCGGTTTTTCGTTATAAGCGCGAATACCACACCAATGATAATGGCAAATACCATGGAGACAATCGCCATGAAGATCGTTATCGGCAAGTATTGAATCAAGGTTGGAAAAACCGTCACCATATACTGCCAATCAATGTGATTCATGTCTGCTTTTCACCGCCGCTGTTGTTATTTTTTAATCGGCACTGTGACATCGTCTTTGAAATATTTCTCAGACAATTTCTTCAGTGTTCCGTCTTCTCTTAATTCTTTGATCGCTTTATTGAATTCTTCTCTTAGCTTGTCGTGCTTTTCATCTTTGGCAAATGGGTAGCCGACTTCTTCATATACGATTGGGTTGCCGACGATTTTGAGTGGAAGTCCTGTTTTTTCAATTTGAGCTAACAAGACACTGCGTCCGTTGACGTAAGCATCTACACGGCCATTTGCAACTTCATTTAAGACACCGTCTTGTGTTTCATATGTTTTGATGTTGATTTTCTTGTCTGGGTCTTTGCTCTCTAGGTTTTTGGCATGGTTTGAGCCAAGAACAGCCGCCACCGTTTTTCCTTTTAAGTCGTCAAGTCCTTTAATGTCCTTGTTGTCCTTCTTGACAATGATTTGTGTTCCTGCGTATGCATACGTATCTGTAAAGTTGAACGTTTGTTTACGCTCATCTGTAATCGCAACTTGGTTTGATACGGTATCCAGCTTACCAGATGTCAGCTGGCCCATCAGTCCGCTGAATTCACTCAGCTGCCAGTCTAGTTTGTAGCCTAGCTTTTTCGCAATGGCTTCTGTGACCTCGACATCAAATCCTACTAGTTTGCCGTTTTCTTTATAAGCAAATGGATAGCTTTGGCCTGTAGCGCCCACTTTAAGCACTTTCTCATCTTTGCCTTCACTCTGATTACCCCCGCCGCATGCCGCTAACACCGCAAGCATTGCCGCAAATAGAACAACTAGCCACTTTTTGTTTTTCATGTTCGTACACCCTTCTTTCCTCTTATGGTTGTGTAATATCTGATCTTAATTGTTTTTTAAAGTAAATGGTGATATGACCTTTGCCTAGATCCTTTTCACCTGCTCTGACATAGCCTTTACGCTCATACATGTCCATGAGCCACGGATGCTTATCAGCTGTCCCAAGAGAGACATATGGTACCTTTAGTGTGTCCCTTAGCACTTCCGTTTCAACCCACTCAAGCAAGGCTGAGCCTGTGCCTTTTTTTGCCGCTGGTTCTGAAGCAAACCACCATATATGCGGAACGCCGAATGGTCCTGGCTGTTCTCCCCAAGGCATACGGAGTGATAAGGTGGAGAGAAGCTCTCCGTTTTCTTCCATTACATAGCAAAGGTTCTTTTGTACATTTTTCTGAACGAGGGCGATATCTGCATGTGCTGCTTGGAACTGGATGCCGAGCTCACGAATCGGCTCATAGGCTCTTGTTGTCAGTTCAAGCAACGCTTCTATATCATCCTCAGTTGCCAGACGAAACGTATATCCCAACGTTAGTCACCTCACCTTTATGTCGTGTAGCGATTTTTTGGCTGTTTTAATCCGAGATTTTCTCGTAAAGTTTGTCCTGTGTATTCTGTTTTGAACAGGCCTCTTTCCTGAAGGATCGGAACGACGCGGTCTACGAAGGCATCAAGTCCTTCTGGCAATAATGGCGGCATCACGTTAAAACCGTCGGCTGCTTCCTCAACGAGCCATGTCTCCATCACATCTGCTAGTTGCTCTGGTGTTCCAATGAAGATATGGTGCCCACGGGACCCTGCAACAGATTGGTAGAGCTGGCGAATGGTCAGGTTGTCCTTTCTCGCCATATTCATCACAAGGTCAAAGCGGCTTTTCACGGCATTTGACGCGCTTGGATCAATCTCTGGAAGCGGTCCGTCTAGTGGATACTGCGAAAGATCAATACCCCCTAAGTAGTTTTGTAAAATGCTAAGGCCGATCTCTGGAACAATCAGCTCTTGTAATTCTTCATACTTCGCTTTTGCCTCTTCTACTGTATCGGCAATGATTGGGAAGATGCCCGGCATGATGCTGACATCCTCTCTCGCTCGTCCAGCAGCCTCTACTTTTCTCTTCAAGCTTTGGTAAAATTCCTTCGCTTTGTCGAGATCGTTTTGTGCCGTGAAAATGAGCTCAGCCGTTTTAGCCGCAAGCTTTTGACCATCTTCAGAAGACCCTGCTTGAATGATCACCGGCTGTCCTTGAGGGGTGCGTGATACGTTAAGCGGACCCCGTACGGAGAAAAATTCACCTTTGTGCTGCAGCTCATGAAGCTTACTAGACTCAAAGAATTCTCCTGTTTCTTGGTTTCTGATAAGTGCGTCCTCTTCCCAAGAATCCCACAGACCTTTGACGACATCGACGAATTCTTCAGCTCGCTCGTATCGTTTGTGGTGCGCTAAATGCTCTTCTCCGCTAAAATTTTTCGCTGTTTCTTCAATAGAAGACGTGACCACATTCCATGCTGCTCGTCCACCTGATAAATGATCGAGTGAGGCAAACTGTCTCGCAATATGGAATGGCTCACTGTATGTAGTTGATGCTGTTGCTGCTAAACCAATTGTTGAGGTAGACTCTGCAATCGAAGAAAGCAGGGTGAGCGGTTCAAATCTCGTTAATACATTTGGATGAGATGTATGATTAATTGATAAGCTGTCGGCTAAAAAGAGCAAATCCAGCTTCCCTTCCTCGGCCTTTTTCGCTAATTGTTTAAAGTAATCAAGATTCATGGCTGCGTCTGGTACTGCTTTCGGATGTCTCCAAGAGGCGACATGATGTCCAGTTCCCGCGATGAATACGCCTAGCTTGAGCTTCCGTTTCGGCTGTGACACTTGTTCTTCATCCTTTCTATATCTTCCTTGTATCAAGTTATTATTTTACAAGATACATTTTTCTGATTGAATTAATCGGTTTTATCCATAAAAAAAGGGCAAATGTTGTGAAAAATGAAAAATAATTATTACTATATGCCCTTTTTACATGATTGTCAACCGCCTTCTGAACCTCCAAAAAAAGGGATTTACAGGCGTTTACGGCGGATCAATTTCAATATTTCCGATGAGCCGGTCCGTGGAGTGTGTCATCAATTGACTGCGCTCCAGTACATTATGGGCAATCACCGAATGAGTGGAAGATACGGTGCGGACGGCAATCGCTTTTTGAGGAGAGAGATTAATGATGTTATTCCGCAGCACACGTGCTGAGACAACCTCATCAAGAAAAACGGCTGTCGGCTGTCCGATCGAACGATTTAAATAAAAGCGGTTATCTCCAATTTGGGGTGAGCCATTTTTAATATACATCACCACATATAAGGACGTTTCTTCAAAGGAATTGTCTTTAATCTCTAAAGGAGCGGTCGTATTGCTGTAGACGGCATAGTTTTGATAGTGCTTAAAACGATTCTGCCATATGAAAGCCTTTGCATCTCCTGTCACGCTGATCGTATACGAAGATGCGAGCTGTGAATGTCCTTCTTGAATAAAGTGATTGCCGTTGATCCCTGCTTCTCCCTCCTGCACCCATATCCCTCGGCTGAATTCCTTGAATTGATTATGCTGAATGAGAATATTCGTTCCTCTGACCATCGCCGCATCGATGACAGAGTAGACGGTATTGTTTGAAAAGACAATGCTGTCTGATTGATAAATACGCAGCGATGCACTTCTAAGCCGTGTGTTTGTCCCTGACTCAATATGATTTCCTTCTATTAAAATACGATTGGCCATATAGACAGACACAGCCGCATCTTCAAAAAGACTGATTTTATTACCTGTGATGTGCACGCTGTCTCCCCTCACATCAATCCCCTTTTCAAACCCTTCAATCATATTGCCAATAATGATCACATTGTTTTCCGATTGATCAAGCGGCACGCCTAAGCTCGTAATCCCTGCTTTTGTCACGCCCCCACCCACTGCACGAATCAAATTATTCGCAATGATCATTTCAGTGGCGAAGCCATAGGAGATACTGCTGTCCGTTTGATTACCTTCAATGATCACACCATAGCCATTGAAATTATAGATAGAGCTGGCTGCGCCGCCTCTGACTATGTTGTTTCGAATTTGAATATTCAGCGGTTCCTCCAAGTTGACCGCATTTTCTCCGTATCCTTCAATATCAATGCCCATTTTTGGCTCGACCCCATTTACCCCTGCCCTTTCAAGCAAACAGTCTTCCACAATGACACCATCACAGCCTGTAATAGACATATTGTTTCGCCTTGAGTCAGTGATGGTGCAGCCAGAAATATGAATAGACGAAGCAGGCGAGTACGATTCGATATGGGTCAATAAACCGTGCGGACTGACAATGATGCCGTCTCCCGTACAATTGTTGATTTGAACACGATCGATATTCACATGGGAAGCACCTTCAATACACACCCCGAAGCCCCATTCATGTGTTTTTCTTTCTGGCGGGAGTGCCTTGTACACATGCTCATCACGGTCGCCTTCAATCCGCCCGCCCCGAATGGTCACATGCTCTACCTCTCCTATATAAAAGGCTGCATATCCCCACGAATCATTTGGTTTCACTTTGATAACGGCATCTGATGCCATCTCAATACAAATATGACTTGGCACTCGTATGCCGGCATGACGAAAAGGAAAAAATTGATCCCCCCTGTACACCGCATCTATTAGATACGTTCCACTCGGCAGCCAGACGTGGGAGTAGCCCTGTGCTTTTGTCCATTCCAGGCATTCGTTCAGTTTCGCTGTACAGTCCGTTTTCCCGTCAGCAATCACGCCAAAGTCTAATACATTGACAATGGGTTTCTTCAGATCAGATTCATTTACATCCCCCAATGAAAACCCCTCCTTTTTACACATGTCCTCTTGTCATCCTATGCATGTGGGAAAGGTTTGCTTGTACGATATTTCAAATTTTATATAAATTCTTCTGGAATAACTTTCCGATGATTTATACTTGAGCGAATTTTCCATCTTTTTGAGTCTTTACGCCTATTGAACTAACATTTTCCTGTTTTAGAATAGTTTTATATTGACACAAGAACTATACAAGAATATCATTTTTCTCATATCTCTTTTTTTAAGAAAGGATCTATGCCATGTCTACAATTGACCACGATAAAATTGTTAAAAGTGTTCCTCAAAAAGGGTTTTTTGGACATCCTAAAGGACTTTACACACTGTTTTTCACTGAATTTTGGGAGCGTTTTTCTTATTATGGCATGCGTGCACTGCTTATTTATTATATGTACACAGAGGTGACAAAAGGCGGTCTTGGCTTCGACCAGACAACCGCTAATTCGATCATGTCTGTCTATGGTGCGCTTGTCTACATGTCAGGCATTATTGGCGGATGGCTTGCCGACCGGGTATTTGGTTCATCCAGTACGGTCTTTTATGGCGGGGTATTCATTATGCTTGGTCATGTCATTTTGGCACTACCTAGCGGTGCAACAGCGCTCTTTATTAGTATGGGGCTGATTATTATTGGGACAGGCCTCCTAAAGCCGAACGTATCAAACATAGTCGGTGACCTGTATACAAAAACAGACCCTCGAAGGGATTCTGGATTCAGTATTTTCTATATGGGGATCAACATGGGTGGTTTTATCGCCCCATTAATTGTCGGAACACTCGGTCAAAAAGTGAATTTCCACCTTGGTTTCTCACTCGCTGCCGTTGGTATGCTTGTTGGACTGATTACGTTTGTCATCACGAAAAAGCCGAATCTTGGACTTGCCGGCACTTATGTCACAAATCCACTATCAGCTGCTGAACGCAAGAACTTCAAAATTTTCGGTACATTGATCGTGATTGTACTTGCTGTTTTTGCTGTCATCGGCATTCAAACAGGAGCGCTCACGATTAATCTATTCACTTGGTTTGTCAGTGTCCTTGGTGTGCTGATTCCAATTGTTTATTTTATTGTGATGTATTTTAGTAAAAAAACGAGTGCAGTGGAGCAGTCGAGGGTACTCGCTTATATTCCATTGTTCCTAGCTGCGGTGATGTTCTGGGCCATTCAAGAACAAGGCTCAAATATTTTAGCCACATATGCAGATCAGCGAACAAACTTGAATTTCCTTGGCATGACATTAGCCTCTTCTTGGTTCCAATCATTGAACCCAATCTTTATTGTGCTCCTGTCACCAGTATTTGCTTGGTTATGGGTCAGACTCGGTAAGAAACAGCCGTCTACCCCGATTAAATTCTCACTTGGCCTTCTGTTCGCAGGATTATCCTTTATCATTATGATCATTCCTGCCTACATGTCTGGACCACATACACTTGTAAGCCCACTATGGCTCGTTCTAAGCTTCTTCCTTGTCGTCATCGGAGAGCTTTGCTTATCACCAGTTGGGCTGTCAGCCACAACAAAACTGGCACCTGCTGCCTTCTCAGCGCAAACGATGAGCCTTTGGTTCCTTTCAAATGCAATGGCACAGGCGATCAATGCGCAAGTGGTCAAGCTGTTTGATAAAGTGCCAGAAACCGTCTATTTCGGGATCATCGGCATGCTCGCCATCATTTTATGTGGTGTCATGCTCCTGCTTACACCGGTGATTAAGAAAGCGATGAAAGGCGTGCATTAAATTGAAAAAGAAGCCTCCCAAATGGGAAGGCTTCTTTTTTTGAATTAAAACCGAATCTCATCATCTCCGTGGATTTGCAGCTGGAGCGGTTCACTTTTCACCTGATGTTTTTTCACATAGCGGTGATAGACAACATATCCAATGATCATGAGCGGTACGCCGACATACAGCCCAATCCGCTGCTCCGCATCAAAGGCAAGACTAATTAGCACAATCGAATTCAGCGTGATCGCAGTGATCGGCAGTACCGGATAAAGAGGGGTTTTAAATTTTAGGTTTTCCAGCTTTCCGCCTGCTTTCAAATATCTTCTGCGGAAAAGCAGCTGTGATAATGTAATCGTAATCCAGCCGGTTTGGGCACTCATGCCCGCAATAGACACGATCCAAGCAAAAACGGTTTTCTCTGCAAAGAATCCTGATAATAACGAAATACCTGTAAACAGGAAAGTGAGCAGTAAGGCATTCATCGGGATGCCCCGCTGATTGACTCGTCTAAACGCCTTCCCTGCCATTCCTTCCTTCGACAAAGAGTACAGCATTCTCGTAGAGGCATATAGGCCAGAGTTCGCCACAGATAATAAAGCAATGATAATGACAAAGTTCATGATATCTGCCGCATAAGGAATGCCCGTTCTCTCAAACACAGTGACAAATGGGCTTTGCAGCACACTCGCTTCTTTCCAAGGCACCATACCCGCTAAGACAAAAATAGATAAAACGAAAAAGACGAGTGTACGCCATACGGTCTGATGGATCGAACGGGGAACGGTTTTCTCAGGGTTTTCACTTTCTCCTGCCGCAATCCCGATCAGCTCTGTTCCTTGAAACGAAAAATTCACCGTGATCATCGTGACGACAACGGCAAGCAAGCCATTCGGAAACAGACCATCACTCACAAAATGACTAAAGTAAGGAGCTGGTTCCCCGCTCGTCGTTTGAATAAAACCAAACATCGCCGCTCCGCCTACGCCAATAAATAGTAAGATGGCAACAATCTTAATGGTTGAAAAGAAAAACTCGGACTCCCCGAACGCTTTCGCTGATCTGGCATTTAATAAGAACAAACACAGCCCAAATATGAGACACCAAATCCACACATCCACTTGTGGAAGCCAGCGTCTCATCAGCTGCCCTGCTGATAAAAATTCCAGCGCCACGGTGGCTGCCCAGCCAAGCCAATAAATCCAGCCAACCGCAAAACCCGCTGCAGGACTCACAAATTTCGTCGCATACGTATGAAACGACCCCGACACAGGAAGCGCGACTGACAGCTCTCCCAAACACAGCATGGTTAAATACATAATCAATCCGCCCACTATATAGGAAAGAACAGCTCCGACCGGCCCTGCTTGTCCAATCGTATAGCCTGTTCCAAGGAAAAAGCCTGTCCCAATGACACCGCCAAGAGAAATCATAAATAAATGGCGGGAGGTCATCGCCCTTTTCAATTGTTCGGGCTGATTTTGTCCAACATCCACAATGATGCCCTCCTTCTTCTAAGATGTTCTGTTATCAAAACATGTCTCCATGTGATTATTCCATTTTCAAAACAACCTACTAATTATACATCTTTTATAATAAATATGCTTCCTTCTATCGTCACTGTTTCAAAGTCTTTATTTTAGTAATGTTCGCACAACTATACGGTGATTCTGATCATTTGATAGGATGCCTTATATCCAAAAGAATTGCACGAAAAAACCAGCATGCAAACTTACATGACACACTGGTTTCATTTCCCTCTATTCGAGTCTCATTTCAAACAGTCATGAGTCATTTTTCTTTTGTAGACACTCTTTGATAAAACCATCTATATCTTGAAAGCAGCGATTTTTAGATTCAGCGTGAAAAGTCGTAGAATCTGGATTGGCGAACCCATGCTGCCCCTTTACTATTTTCACGCAAAGCTTTTCCTTTTTCTCCAAAACATTCGCAACCTCCCGAGGGTTAAAAGATGCTTCAACTTCCGGGAAAAATAACAGCGTATTGCAGGCAGGCGTCATATCGAGAAAATCTCTTATCCGTGAACCATAAAATCCAATCACTCCGGTAAACAACTGATCATATTGGCTGCATTGCCAAGCAATTGTTGCCCCCACACTAAAACCTATCAGACATATGTCTCTCTCTGCATTTTTCGTTTTTAACTCTTTTGCCACATTCAATACGATCTTTACCGATTCATCAAAACCAACTTTATTCATAAAGTAGTCATATGCCTCATTCTCACTGGCATAAGGGAAGTGTTTAGCCTGTCCTAATAAATGAGGACAATAAACCTCAAAACCAGCTTTGTCAAAATGATCGATCATACTCTTCATATGATCATTTATTCCATATATTTCGTGTACTAAAATCATGACAGGTTTTTGTTTCAATGTATGCAAATGATCACACTTCCCTTTTATTCCGTTTGTTCACTGGAGGATCTTGTACTTTAGAAAGTCATTTAAGTCGACTGATCAACACCCACATAAACTTCTTTCGATGTGAAAATCATAGCATATTTTGCCATTAAGTAGTCTATCTCACATTCTCATCAATCGAACTCTCTTCATCATCGTTTGAGAATGCGTTTGGTTTTATCCACCTTTTGTTTTGGGTATAGTTCTATCGTTTATCCGTTCAACCAGTTCAAGGCATAAAGTTGGTGAGATTCGCTCAAGCTAGTTTCAAATGCTTTACTTTTAGGTTGCTTCTCTGTAAGATCATATGTTGTAAATACCAACAAGAAAAGTGGGGAATAAAATGAAAAAAATGTTCTTTGCCATTATTTTAGGCGCTTGTGTTGCATTGATCACAGCATGTGGATCAGCTGCAAACGACAGCGCAAATAAACAATCTGGGTCTAAGGAATCAGGTGACCTTTGGAAGTCCATTCAGGATAAAGGCGTATTAACCATCGGTACAGAAGGTACATATGCTCCTTTCACCTTCCATGACAAAAAGACAGATAAATTAACTGGCTATGATGTCGAGGTCATCACAGAAGTCGCAAAACGTCTTGACTTAAAACCAGAATTCAAAGAAACACAATGGGACAGCATGTTTGCTGGTCTGAATTCAAAACGTTTTGATGTGGTAGCGAACCAAGTTGGTAAAACTGGACGTGAAAATCAATATGATTTCTCTGATAAATACACAACATCTCAAGCCATTGTTGTGACAAAATCAGATAACAATGACATCAAGAAACTTTCTGATGTGAAAGGCAAAAAAGCAGCACAATCATTAACAAGTAACTACAACAAATTAGCTACAGATGCTGGCGCTAAAATTGAAGGGGTTGAAGGTCTTGCACAATCCATTCAATTGATTCAGCAAGGACGTGCTGATTTGACGTTCAATGACAAATTGGCTGTCTTGAATTACTTGAAAACAAGCGGTAACAAAAACCTAAAAGTTGCATTTGAAACAGGAGATCCACAAGAAACGTATTTTGCCTTCAGAAAAGGCAGCGGCGAAGTCGTTGACAAAGTGAATGGCGCACTAAAAGAAATGAAGAAAGATGGTACACTCGCTAAGATTTCTAAGAAATGGTTTGGTGAAGATGTTACAAAATAATATCCTCGGAGTCGTCATTCCGTGGGATCTTCTTCAGCAATCTTTTTGGCCAATGGTGATGCAGGGAATTTATTATACAATTCCCCTCGCCATCATTGCTTTTATCATTGGTCTTTTTATTGCGCTTGTGACAGCTCTTGCTAGAATGTCTAAAATCAAAGCGCTCAGATGGATTTTTTCTATCTATGTGTCGGCTGTTCGGGGAACGCCGCTTTTTGTGCAATTGTTTATTATTTTCTATTTCTTTCCGACATTTAATATCACACTTGATCCATATCCAAGTGCTATCATCGCTTTTTCTTTAAACATAGGTGCGTATGCTTCGGAAATTATTCGTGCATCCGTCCTCTCTGTTCCAAAAGGACAATGGGAAGCGGGGTATTCGATTGGGATGACCCATCGCAAAACGCTCGTCCGCGTGATTTTACCGCAGGCAGTGCGTGTATCGATTCCGCCGCTGTCTAATTCATTCATTAGTTTGGTGAAAGATACATCGCTTGCCTCCCAAATCCTCGTGGCAGAGATGTTCCGTAAATCACAGGAAATTGCTGCGGCGAACTTGGATCAAATTTTATTTATTTATATGGAAGCAGCCCTGATTTATTGGGTATTCTGCTTCATTCTATCGCTCGTTCAACACCAAATTGAAAAACGACTTGATCGATATGTCGCAAGGTAAGGAGGGAACGACATGCTAACAGTCAAAGGCTTAAACAAATCCTTTGGTGAAAATGAGATTTTAAAGTCGATTGATTTTACGATCAACAAAGGGCAGGTTGTGGCGATTCTTGGTCCATCAGGTTCAGGAAAAACAACGATGCTTCGCTGTTTAAATGCACTTGAAATTCCAAATGCCGGCTCCTTTACCTTCGATGATTTCTCGATTGATTTTTCTAAAAAAAATAAACAAGCTGATTTGCTCAAGCTTCGCCGGAAGTCAGGCATGGTGTTTCAAGATTATCATCTGTTCCCGCATCGCACTGTTCTTGAGAATGTGATGGAAGGTCCAGTCCAAGTCCAGCGCCGTCCGAAAGAAGCGGTGCGAAAAGAAGCGATTCAGCTCCTGCAAAAGGTAGGACTTGAGGATAAAAAAGATTTGTATCCCTTCCAGCTGTCAGGCGGTCAAAAGCAGCGTGTCGGCATTGCCCGTGCACTTGCCATTCAGCCAGAGCTTATGCTTTTTGATGAACCAACCTCTGCGCTTGATCCTGAGCTTGTCGGGGAAGTCTTAAAGGTCATGAAAGATTTAGCGAAAGAAGGCTGGACAATGGCGGTTGTCACACATGAAATCAAGTTTGCCCAAGAAGTGGCGGACGAAGTGATTTTTATTGATGGCGGCGTGATCGTCGAACAAGGTCCTCCTGAAGAAATCTTCAAAAGGCCAAAGGAAGAACGAACAAAGCAATTTTTAAACCGGATTTTGAATCCAGTATGATCAAAAAGGCTGCTCTCACTTGATGAGAACAGCCTTTTTTTATATCTCTTTTTTCAGGCGAAGCGCCAATAAGTCTTGAAGGAGCAGTCTCGCTCCCTCTGGACTGATGACCACTCCACCCGATAGCACTTTGTTGGAGTTTGTCACTTCTCCTGTGACGATACAGGGCTTGTCCTGCCAATACGGCTTCATCACAATGTGACCTTCTTCTTGATAGATCTCCACCATATCTCGGGGATGAATTTTCAACCTTTTTCTTATATCTGTTGGCAGGACAATTCTTCCGACGTTATCTATATACTTTACATAGTCTTTACTTAACAAATTGACCCCCCCTGCATCTCTAGATATGATATAGACGATTCCCTGTTTATCTAGGGATTAAGCGCTCTAATCGGTTAATGAAAGAAGGAGCTGCAGGCTGATCCAATGGCTAAACACGCTTCCCATATATGATATATCTGTTTGGTGCAGGACCAATGAAAGAAAAAGGATAACATGTGGTGAGGATAAGTTCTTCCTTTTCCTGTTGTAGTGTAATAATACTTTGATCATCTTTTTTCACAATCTTTGTTTTCTCAATTTCATAGGTAAATCGACCGTATGAAAGCTCAATAACGAGTTGATCCCCTTTCACAAGTTCTCCTGTTCGTCTAAACACAGTATCACGATGCCCAGATAAAACGATTTGTCCCTGTTCATTAGGAAAATAGCTCTCGTGATAATGACCAACCCCCTTTGCCAAATCCTCCGCCGCTGTTCCTTCTACAATTGGTAACTCAGCTTTTAACTTTGGAATGTGCAATAGCCCAATGGTTTCACCAGCCTTCGGCACAAAAGGGGAATCCGCTTTCCCCTTTTGCTGGATGGCTGCTTGTGCAGACTGGAATGACTGATCTACTTGTCTTTGTCCATCAACGATTTTCATATATCCTACAATCACAAGACAAATACCTGCTGTAATCAATAGAGCTGAGATGATTTTTTGAAACATGGACGATTATCCGTTTCTTTTTCTTCTTTTCCATACAATAAGGGATGCACCTATTAGTACAAGTGCAAATCCTGCTAGTAAAAGGTTGTACATCTCTGTTGCAGTGTTCGGAAGATGATGACCAGGTGTATCCGGTTCTGAATGAGAAGGCTGCTCTGGATTTGCTGGCACCCCTGGCACATGCGGCGGCGGTACTACCGTTGTTGAGTTTTCAGGTTTGTCTGGTTCGTCAACATTATCACCCTTCACAACTGCGATATTTTGAATGGTTTTACCTTCAGATCCTTTCGTGACCTTCGCTTCAAAAGTCACCGTATGCCAGTCTGTGTCTTTGATATCACCAAATTGTCCGGTGACTGTGCCTTTTGTGTAGTCTCCGTTGTCGTCATCTTTTGCATCTGTGACAGCTTGTCCATCTACTTTTAATGTCCCTTCGACATATTCAAGACCTTCTGGCAGTCGATCTGCGATGACTAAATCTTTGATGATACTGTCTTCTACACTATTTTTTGTTTTGATGGTGTAAAGAAGGGTGTCGCCTACCTGAACTTGTTTTTCATTTGTATTGCCTTTTGCTTTTTGAGAGATTTCAGATATTTTTTCTGATTCAAGCTTTGGATCTCTTGGATCAATGTTTGTTTCCGTTGTCGGCTCATCTGGCGGCGTGTTTTCGCCTGTTACTTTCGCTGTGTTTTGAATGCTTTTACCTGATTGGCCTTTAGCAACCTTCGCTTCAAAAGTAACCGTATGCCAGTCTGTGTCTTTAATATCACCAAATTGACCGGTCACTGTGCCTTTTGTGTAGTCTCCGTTGTCATCATCTTTTGCATCTGTGACGGCTTGGTCATCTACTTTTAGTGACCCTTCGACGTATTCAAGACCTTCTGGCAGTTGATCTGCGACGACTAAATCTTTGATGATACTGTCTTCTACACTATTTTTTGTTTTGATGGTGTAAAGAAGGGTGTCGCCTACCTGAACTTGTTTTTCATTTGTATTGCCTTCTGCTTTTTGAGAGATCTCAGATGTTTTTTCTGATTCAAGCTTTGGATCTCTTGGATCAATATTTGTTTCGGTTGTCGGCTCATCTGGCGGCGTGTTTTCGCCTGTTACTTTCGCTGTGTTTTGAATGGTTTTACCTGCTTGTCCTTTGGCTACTTTCGCCTCAAACGTCACAGTATGCCAGTCCGTGTCTTTGATATCACCAAATTGTCCGGTGACTGTGCCTTTTGTGTAATCTCCGTTATCGGCATCTTTTGCATCTGTGACAGCTTGTCCATCTACTTTTAATGACCCTTCGACGTATTCAAGACCTTCTGGCAGTTTATCTGAAATCACGAGATTTTCGACGATGCTGTCCTCTTCAAGATTCTTTGTTTTGATCGTATAAAGAAGGGTATCGCCTACCTGTGGTGTTTTTTCATCTGTGTTCCCTTCTGCTTTTTTCTGAATGCTCGCTGTCTTTTCTGATGCTAGTTTTGGATCACGAGGATAAATTTCTGTCTTCGTTGTTGGATCATCTGGCGGCGTGTTTTTACCTGTTACTTCGGCAGTGTTTTGAATGTCTTGACCAGCCTGTCCCTTTTCAACTGTCACTTCAAACGTCACGGTATGCCAGTCTGTGTCCTTCACATTACCAAAATAACCTGTGACCTTTCCATCTGTGTAGTCACCGCTATCGTCGTCTTTCACATCTGTAACGGATTCTCCATCAATTTCAAGAGACCCAGCGACATACTTCAGCCCTTTTGGTAATTGATCTGAGATCACTAGATTTTCCACAAGGCTGTCTTCTATCGTGTTCTTTGTTTTAATTGTATAAAGCAGGGTATCTCCCACTTCTGGATGCTTCTCATCTTTGTTACCTTCTGCTTTTTTCTGCAAGACGGCTGATTTTTCAGAAGTCAGCTTCGGGTCTCGAGGATAGATTTCTGTTTTTGTTGTCGGATCGTCTGGAGGTGTGTTGTCACCTGTGACACTGGCTGTATTTTGAATATCTTTACCAGATTGTCCTTTTTCAACCGTGACCTCAAAGGTCACTGTATGCCAGTCTGTATCTTTAATGTCACCGAATTGTCCTGAGACGGTTCTGTTTGTGACATCACCATTGTCTTGATCTTTCTCATCTGTGACCGCTTGTCCGTCTACCTCAAGGGAATTCGGCACATACGCTAATCCTTCCGGCAGTTCATCCGAAATCACTAAGTTTTCAACGAGACTGTCTTCTATCGTATTCTTAGTTTTAATCGTATAAAGAAGGGTATCTCCGACCTCTGGATGCTTCTCATCTGTATTACCATCTGCTTTTTTCTGCAAGACGGCTGATTTTTCAGAAGTCAGCTTCGGGTCTCGAGGATAGATTTCTATATTCGTTGTCGGCTTGTCTGGCGGTGTGTTGCCGGTTGTGACATTGGCTGTATTTTGAATGTCTTTGCCTGCCTGACCTTTTTCAACTGTGACTTCAAACGTCACGGTATGCCATTTCACATCTTTCACTTCACCGAACGTTCCAGTGACAGTTCCATCTGTCATATCACCGTTGTCGTCATCTTTTGTATCTGTGACTGGATTCCCATCTACCTGTAGAGAATTTGGTACATAAGATAATCCTTGAGGTAACTTATCAGAAATCACAAGGTCTTCTATTACACTATCTTCAACAGCGTTACGGGCTTGAATGGTATACAGCAATGTGTCGCCTACTTCTGGATGCTTCTCATCTGTATTACCATCTGCTTTTTTCTGTAAGACCGCTGATTTTTCCGATTCAAGCTTTGGATCACGAGGATAAATTTCTATATTTGTTGTTGGTTTGTCTGGTGGTGTATTATCCCCTTCGACATTCGCTGTATTTTGAATATCCTTGCCAGCTTGACCTTTTGCTACTTTCGCTTCAAATGTCACGGTGTGCCAATCAGTGTCTTTCACATCACCTATTTGACCTGTCACAGTGCCGTTTGTATAATCACCTTTGTCTTGATCTTTGGCATCAGTTACGCTTGTACCGTCTACCTTAAGAGATCCAGAAACATAGGTTAAACTACTCGGAAGATTATCTGATATGGTCAGATTCTTAAGAACGCCGTATTGCACCGTATTTTTTGCTCTAATTGTATAAAGCAAAGTGTCGCCTACTTCTGGATTCTTTTCATCTGTGTTGCCTTCTGCTTTTTTCTGTAAAGCAACCGATTTTTCTGATTCAAGGTTAGGCGGATATGGATCGAATTCGGGCTTCACACGTGAAGCTAAGTCGTAAGATAATGAATCACCTGCAGTGCCCATATATGTTGTACTTAATGTTTTCGCATCAAGTGTAAAAAGAGTAGAATGACCAATAGAGTCATCTTTTCCTGATTGTAATAGCATTTGTCCATTTGGCAAAAAGCTAATTCCTCGTACTCCTCCCTCAATAGGTTTACCATCTGCATTTGTGATTGGAATCACTCGAATGACTTCAGCTGTTTCAGGATTCATTTGCGCAATGGACCCACTGGTATTAGATGCGAACCAAAGATAGCCATCCTTATCGACTACAAGGTCTCCGCCAATGTCTCCGCCAATGCCAGGGCCAACGTCATAACCAACAATTTTCTTGGCCGTTTTTTGACCAGTTGCTAAGTCGTACGTTGCAAGGTAGGGTTCTCCACCAACCTCATACGAATGAATATATTTACCGTTATAAACAACGGCATTAGGCGCTCTTCCGCCTAAAACACCTACACGCTCTGCTTGTCCAGTGGTCGCATTTATTTTATAAAGAACTGGCTCTCCACTTGCTGTCGTAGTTGCATACACAGTGTTTTCTTGGTCATTCACAGCAACACCGTTCACTACAGTCGAATTAATTCCCTTCACCTGTACACTAGCCTTTACGTTTGTTGGATTTTGCCCATCAAGCTGATAAAGAACTAACTTCCCATTTCCAATCATGTAGGAATCTGCGTTATTGACAACCACCGTCCCAGCGGCTTTCGTAACAGGTGGCGAAACTGTTAATAAATTCCCAGCAATCAGCACCAATATAAGAAATAATTGACTCGTTCTTTTTAATATGTTCATTTTTTTTAACATCCCCTTTTCCCTGCTCTAAATCATAATGGTATGTACCAGTTCACCTCCCACACTTTGGTAAAGAATATCAGTAACATTTCAGAACCCTCAACATGACCAAAAGACTATTTTCGACAAAAATAGCCCTTTGGTCATATACAGCTTTCGACATCTGATCCATCTATGTTTTTTCCAATAAAACAAGTTTTTTTATCGTGTATCAAATATTTTATCTATCAATAAAAACAGGCCTAACGACGCAATTTACATACAATCTATTCTATTTTATCTTGAATATTCTTTAATTGGATAAAGGTTGGTTTTTTGTCATTTTATATTGAATTTTTTTCTTGTTTTCATAAAAATTGTTAATTATTGGTTCGCTTTGTTAAAAAAAACAATTCAAAAGTCTTGCTCCAACATTTGATGTTTTCTGCTCTTTTTATGGAAAAAATTCTTTTTATCGAGTAAGCGATTACAATTGAGCAAAGCCATTTAAAGGGGCGTGCGAGTATGTTACGATTGAAATCGAGTGTTTAAGAAAGAAGGGAAAGCTTTTGAAGCGGGAACATCTTTTACGTTGGTTTTTTTATTTTGTTGGATTGATTGTACTTGCTTTTGGACTATCGCTGACAGTGAAAGGAAAAATCCTTGGCATTGGTCCTTGGGACGCTTTTCATTATGGACTGTTTCAGCATTTTGGTTTAACCATTGGACAATGGTCCATCATTATTGGTGCACTCATTGTGACACTGACATCTGTTTTCACGAAATCTTTTCCAAAGATCGGCGCCCTTCTCAATATGGTGCTGATCGGCGTGTTTATTGATTTCTTTAATGCAGTATTACCTGCACCACATGGGTATTTACCTGCTTTATATGTGTTTATTACGGGCGTGATTGTGTCTGGGTATGGCGTTGGCATTTATGTCTCAGCTAATCTTGGCGCTGGGCCAAGGGATTCATTAATGCTGCTCATCTCAGCAAAAACGGGGCTGAACGTACAGTGGGTTCGAAATGGTATTGAGTTAACCGTGCTTCTATTTGCATGGATGCTCGGCGGACCGATTGGCATTGGAACGATTCTGACCGCCATCTTTACAGGACTCGTCCTTCGCTTTTCCTTGCCGCAATCAACTCGGCTTCTGCAGCTGCTCATTACAAAAACAGCGGAGAAACCTGTTCAAACCCTTACCCGATAAGAACAAGCCATTCTACTAAATGAATGGCTTGTTTTGTGCTAAACTAAATAGACGCAATATTCTAAAAACAGGAGATGATCCTCTGATGCAGCTTTTCCATTATCATTACTGGACACCATTTGTTGAGGAGATGGAGAAGGCGTACACCTCATTAGACTTTGAAGTAAAGGGGCGTTTCGCAAAGGAAGGTTCCTTTCCCCCTCCGCTTACATGGGATGATTTTAGAGAGAAGAAGCCCTCTTTCCGAATCATTGAGATGAGAAAGGGACAGATCAATATCACATTTGGTTATAGTAAAAAAGTCCTTTTTGATCACATCGGCTTTCTAGTGACTGATGATGAATATGATCAGTTGCTGGTACAAGCACAAAAGAGAAACTGTGCAATCCAGACTGGGGAGCGAAGAACGTTTCTTTCTACACCTATGCGCTTAAGGCTTGAATTGCAGCGGCGGACAGATGTGATTGAAACTGGTGAAGAAGCAATTGCCGAGATGACGATCGCAGTACCTGATTTGACTCATACACCTGCGGTCGATCAGTTGCTGGACGGTCTGACACAACCTATTCATTGGAAAAAGGGAGAACGTCTCTCTTTACTTGAAGTGAAGATGATGGATTCTCATGGGATGAATACGACCGATCCAAACGGTGTTCACGTCCTCACACAAGGATAAAAAGCAGCGAGATACGCTGCCTTTTTTATGATTGTTTACGGATTGGAATCCAAATCAATGTCACATGATCTGGAGAATTTATCTCTCCATCTAAAGGATACGTTTCCATCTCCATTCCCCCAGCATGCTCATATCCTGAGGCAGGAAACCATTCTGTGAAAATACGTGTCCATGTTGAATGCACAGCGGTTTCGACAGGCCCCTTTGACTGAAATACAGCCCACGTACTGGCCGGAATCTGCTCGACTGTCATGGTCGAATCTGGTTCTTCCTCACCTTGCTCAATCCCAATGATATAGTCAAATGTTTCAAGCGTTTCATCAAAATGCGCACATACACCGATATATCCGAGTTCTCCAGCTGCATGAGCCAGTGAATCCGTCCATCCTTCTTGATTGACACGCTTCCAAAAGGCGGGAATATCCTGTTTGTTTTGGCTATTCTTTGTTGTTGTCTTTAGTCTTCTGCCCATGATTAAAAATGAATCCTTTTCCACAATTCGATAATGCATCGGTTCGACTCCTTTTATTTGAAGTTCGAAGGAGAGACGGGGGTAGGCTTTCACTGTATACTCGCCTGTTTTCACTGCTGCCGGTGTATATCCGTGATGCCGCTTGAAGGCTTTCGCAAACGACTCTGGGGTTTCATAGCCATACTTCACCGCCGCATCAATGACTTTCACTTGCTTGGTCATGAATTCTTCTGCCGCAAGGGTTAATCGTCTTTTGCGAATATATTCTGCTACTGCAATTCCCGTCAGCATATGGAATAGCCGCTGATAATGAAATTTAGACATACAGGCGGCCTCTGCCACTTCTTCGATCTGCAAAGGCTGATCCAGCCTCTCTTCCATATAATTGATACTATCCATGATCAAGTGAATCATTTTTCCCTCTCCTTCCTTTTCCACTATATCGAGAACCGCCCGCACCTTCCTGTCATTTTGTGCTTTCATTGAACAGGATGTCTGTTTCTCTTTTGCATGTGTTCATCCAATGGTACAATAAATGTAAAAAATTGAGGTCCGTTATGAAGATTTTCGCTATTCAATTACAACCTTTAGATGATAAAAATGCACGAAAACAAATAGAACAGCTGAAGCCTTTTGTGTCACTTGAAAAACGCGCCGCCGCTGAGCGCTTTCGTTTTTTGATCGATGCAAGAAGAACGCTTTTAGGTGAGGTACTGATTCGTCACATCATTCATGAGATGTACGCACTGCCAATGGAACAGATCATTTTTGAAACAGAAGGGAATGGAAAGCCTGTTGTCCGGCAAATTCCTTCTTTTCATTTTAATCTTTCTCACTCTGGTGATTGGGTCGTGGGCGCAGTAGATGATGCGCCTGTTGGCATTGATATTGAAGAGATCAAACCGATTGATTTAGCCATTGCCGAGCGATTTTTTTCAGCTGACGAATATCAAGATTTACTCTCACAGCCGGCAGAACGGCAGGAAGCCTATTTCTTTCATTTATGGTCCATGAAGGAGGCTTTTATCAAGCTGACAGGGAAGGGAATATCCTATGGTCTTTCATCCTTTACCGCTCGCTTGTCAGAGGATGGACAGGCTACTTTGAGATTACCTGATCACGAAGCCCCTTGCGTTGTCCAAACATATTCACTTGATCCTGCCTACCAAATGGCGGTTTGTACAAGAAAACCCGCTGCGGCTGAGCACGTCGAGATACTCACTTGTGAGAACATGCTGTCTCGCCTTAATAACGTGTGATTTGTTGAAGTGATGACTTTAACAAACCGACGCCTCGTGCGATTTCCTCTTCTTTTACATGCCAAATGTTCAGCTGAAGTATAGGCTCCTTTTGATAAGTAGAAATGAAATGGCGGTCAATCGGCTGAACCATCACAGAAGCCTTTTTTAGCTGCTGAATGAGCTGATTCATCGGAATGGACCGGTCGACACGAATGTGGGTATGGGTCGCTGGCTCCTCTTCTCCCAGCTCATAAGCGCCTTGATCATTTTTCAAACAGGCCACAAGTTGTTTGGATCGAGCTCTATAGGTCGCCTGCATCCTTTCTCTATGACGCTCAAACATCCCGCTTTTCAAATAAATTTCTAAAGCAGCCTGCGACAGCATCGAGCTGTCGATATCAATCAGCCGTTTATGTTCACTGAAGGGGCCAATCAGCTCGTTTGGTAAGACGACAGCACCTGTTCTAAGCCCTGGAAAAATGATTTTTGAGAAGCTTTTTAAATAAATGACCTTCCCCGCCTGATCATATGAATAAATCGGGTCTCTTTTTGTATCGAATTCTAAATCAGCCAAATAATCATCTTCAACGATGTAGACATCATATGCTTCGGCAAGGGCTGCAATCGCTATTTTTTCTTGTTTCGACAGACTCGTTCCAAGCGGGTTTTGAAACCTTGGCATCGTATAGAAAAAGCGAATATCCTCCTCTCGGAAGATACGCTCCAATTCCTGAAGATCGAGTCCTTTTTCCTTACGCTGAATCCCCCGGACAGGCAGCTGGTTTTTCTCTAAGTATTGGAGGAATAGGTGATAGCCTGGCTGTTCGACCAATATGGTCTGTTTTCCATTTGGAAACGGGATGGTGCTTAAAATCGATAAAGCCAGCTGAATACCAGAGGTCATAACGATCTGTTCTGGAGAGGCAAACACTTGATAATCCGTTAAACGCTTTGAAATGATTGGCAGTAAAGATGGTAATCCATTGGTGGTGCCATAGATAAATAAATCATTTTGATACAGATCAATCGCTTGATTGATGCAGTGCTGAAAATCGACATATGGAAACACAATGGGATCAGGCGCAGAGGAAGCAAAATCAATCCATGTGCTGCCCTTCTTAACGGCTGACTGATTGGTTTTCACGACAAAATAGCCACTTCTTTCTACAGAGTACAGCAAGTGTTCACGCTCTAATGTGTCTAGTGCTTTTATGACAGTGCTTTTGCTCACAGCATATTCAGCCGCTAAGTGACGAATGGATGGAATTTTCATTCCAGCATTGTATTCACTGCTCTCGATTTTGTTTTTTATATTCAACACAAGCTGATCATATTTCCTCACAGTACTACCCTCCTTGTACCGGTACAGATATCAATAACTCTTATTGTACACTTTACTTGATCCGTTTACGATAAAAAGACAGAACCGGTCAATTCAACTGAAGCATGCATGCTCTTGTAAGGAGAATTCTGATGGATATGTCAAAACAAAAAGCGTATGCTGCCTCGATCGCATACGCCTGTATAATTGGTTTTTCATTCTTGTTTGTCAAAGTGGCTTTAGCATCAGCGAATCCGATTGATGTATTGGCACACCGATTTACCGTTTCTTTCGCAGCCGCTCTTTTGTTATTTCCATTTTTACGAAAAAAGTACCGTTTTTCCATTCAATGGCGTGATCTTATTTACATTGTGCCATTTTCCTTGCTTTATCCTGTGTTGTTTTTTGCATTTCAAGTGTGGGGGCTGATGTTCACCTCTTCATCAGAGGCTGGCATTATTCAGGCGACCATCCCCATTTTGACAATGGTGCTGGCAGCATGGTGTTTAAAAGAACGTCCTACCTCGATTCAGGTGCTGTTTACCATTCTTTCTGTGTCCGGCGTGATGCTCCTCTTTGTGGTGAAGGGAATTGATGTGAAACATTCTCATCTCATTGGTTATGTGCTAATCTTACTTTCAGCCTTATCATCCAGTGCCTATAGCGTATTTGCCAGGGTGATGACACGGCGATTCCATGTCATTGAACTGACTTTCGTGATGACATTCTTTGGATTTGTCTTCTTTAATGCTGCTGCTCTCATTCGGCACTCGGTAAATGCTACACTACCGCAGTTTTTCAGTCCGTTTACGCAGCCATCCTTTGTATGGTCTATGCTCTTTTTAGGCATTCTCTCATCACTGCTCACAGCGTATTTATCAAACTATGCTCTTTCCCACCTTGAAGCAGCAAAGGTGAGTATCTTTAACAATCTTTCTGCTTTCATTACCATTGCCGCTGGCGTGCTTATTTTACATGAAACGATTGATATGGTTCACCTCATCGGGGCTGTGCTCGTCATTGGCGGAGTGATTGGCGGGAATGTGGTGAGGAAGGGGAATTCTTAAAGAAAACGGCCCTCGTTTGACGGGGCCGTTGTTTTCTTTTATTGGCTGATGAATTGCCTTTTTGTTGTCTGCTCAATGACATGCCTCATATGTTCTGCGAACTGCTCGAGGTGTGTGTTGATATACATGTGGCCTCCTTCGAAATCAGTGCGTTCGATGGAGTTTGCCCATGTTAGCCAGCCGGCTGCGTCTTCCATGCATTTTTTATCTTGCTTTCCGTTCAATAAATAAACGGGTGATTCAATGATCGTTTTGTCCGTATGCTGGAAGGATTCTAATGCTTGATAGTCGGCACGTAAGGATGGTGTAAAGTAATCCATCATTGGCTTGTTCTCTAACAATTCCTTTGGAATCCCGCCCATTTCAGCGATATGCTGAACAAATGCTTCATTCGATAAATGGGTCAATATTTGTCTTTTTGTTTGTGGCGGCTGAATGGCAGAAATGACAACTGCTGCCGGATCGATGCCTTCCTTTTCTAGCAGCTGAGTCAGCCTGTACACCACAAGTCCGCCCATGGAATGTCCGAACAAAATAAATGGACGGTTTAATTTGCCTGTCAGTCCTTCTTTATACAATTCAGCCAGCCGGTCAATGCTTGTTTCAAGCGGCATGAGGTTCGTTCCATGACCCGGAGGCTCTGCTGCTGTCACTTCGGCCGTGTCCTTCAGCTGTTCAAAGAGCGGACGGTAAGAGGCGGAATATCCGCCTGCAAAAGGAAAACAAATAAGCTGAATCAGATCTGATTTTTTTTCAAAGGTTTTAAATAATTGGTTCATACGTCCTTACCCCTTTACGATCGTTTCAAGAATCTGCGCAAGTTGATCTGCCTGCGGTCTTTTCATCATGGTCACATGGTCGCCTTTTATCTGAAAATACGAGCACGTTTCTCTCGTGTAAGCTTCCCAATCGGCAAATTTCTTCTGGAAATCTGTGGCGTGATCGCTGCTTTGTATAATATAAAACGGCACAGAGAATGGGTCTTTTTCTAATTCAATGGCTTGTGACATGATGGTATTATGTGTCTGCATTTGCAAGTATTTATCTAAATAGTGATCATTCATAAATTGATGAACGACTTCATCCTTTTCTGCTTCTTTGAGAATTTTCTGCTTCACTTCTTGGAAGCTGAGCCCTTGTAATGCTTCTGGTTTGATGCCGACGAGGTTCCCCATACCCAGAACGAGGGCCAGCATTTTCACTTCTTCTTCGTTCATATCGGCATGAAGCGCTTGATCTGCCTCATCTCTTAATACCGGAACCGTATCTAAAATGATCAATCCTTTTGGCGCTTTTCCTGCATGACAGAGTCTCTGATTCATTCCGTAAGCAAGATGTCCGCCCATGGAATGCCCTGCCAAATAATCAATGCCTGGTCGATAGAATGTTTCAATGGCTTCAATAAAAATGGTGACAAGCTCTGTATAATGAAGGAATTGTGGTTCTTCATCCTCATACAAGCCTGGAGACTGCAAGGCGTAAACAGCTCCTTCATGTGTCATGAGCTTGGCCACATCGATATACCCCATCACCGTTCCACCAGCAGGCGGTGCAAAGAAAATTCTCGGTTCAGCCGGATCCCCTTTTTTCAACTCGATCACATAGTCTTTCGGCGCTCTTTCGACAGGCTCGCCTGTTTCTGGCACTGTGTCCAAATATGCCGCTAACTGCGCTGGCGCTGGGTGCATGAAAATCCATTTTGGATCAACACGGACACCCTTTTCTTTTAATTTGGCAACGGCTTGAATACTCATAATCGAATCTCCGCCTAAATCAAAGAATGAATCATGAATTCCTACTCGTTTGACACCAAGCACTTCACTGAAAGCTGTCACAATCAGCTGCTGTGTTTCTGTTACCGGTTGATCGTCTTCATGTGAGGATGAGACTGCGTCTGTCGGCTCCGGCAATGCTTTTTGATCGACCTTCCCATTCGTTGTGACGGGAATTGCGTCAAGTACGATAAAGTAACTTGGAATCATATAGCCTGGCAGGCTTTCCTGTAAAAATGCTTTCCATCCGGGAACAGGCTCTCCTCCATCTGTGACAAGGTAGGCTGCCAGCCGTTTTGAGCTGCCGTACGTTTTAGCAATGACGGTACATTCTTTTACTTGTGGGTGTTTGAGCAGGGCTGTCTCAATTTCTCCACATTCAATTCGGTAGCCTCTAATTTTGACCAAGTTGTCTTTTCGGCCAAGGTATTCAATACTGCCATCAGACCGCCATTTCCCTAGGTCACCGGAACGATACAGTTTGTCCCCTTTTAATGCCGGGAATGGATTGTCAATAAACCGCTCCTGCGTGCGCTCTGGGTCATGCAGATATCCTTTTGCCAGCCCTGTTCCGCCGATATAGATTTCTCCTTTGACGCCTGTAGGTACTGGATTGAGATGATCATCTAGTATGACAACCGTTGAGTTGGCGACTGGCACACCGATTGGCACTGATCTTGCATCCTCGGGTACGTGTGTGACTTGATAAGTGGTCGCTAATGTTGTGTTTTCTGTTGGACCGTAAGCATTGATCAGCACACCCTTCATATGTGGCAATGCCTTTCGTGCATGCTCACTAGACATGGCTTCTCCGCCAACGAGTAATGTACGGTATCCAGCCACACTTTTTGGATCATGCTCAATCAGCCGGTTGAATAATGCAGTTGGCAAACAGTTGGCTGTGACTTGATGCGTTTTGATTAACCGAGTTAATTCGTCCATATTCAGAGCAGCATATTTCGGGATCAGAACCAGCTGACCGCCATTGAGCAGCATTCCCCATAATTCAAAGGTAAAGGCATCAAATGCATAGTTAGACAGCTGAAGCATTTTATCTTCTGAACCAAGCTCAATATAGTTTGTTTCTTTCACTAAGCGGACCACACCTGCATGAGGAAGCATCACGCCTTTTGGTGTGCCTGTTGAGCCTGAAGTGTAGTTAACATAGGCAAGCTGGTCTTCTCCTACAATCGATTTTTCCCTTTGATACACTGCGTCTGTTTCTGGTAACGGCTTGTCCATTTCAATTTTTGTGCCGCTCAGATCGTCTAAACGATTGATCAGATGCGACTGGGTTAAGATGATATCGCTTTGTGTATCGCGAACGATCAGACCGATGCGGGCATCTGGATACTCAGGTGACATCGGTACATAAGCAGCACCCGACTTGACGATCCCTAGAACTGAGACCATCATGTCAAACGAACGATCAAACAGCATCGGGACAAGTGAATCTGGTCCAACGCCCTTTGACTGTAAATAGGCAGCCAGTTTTGTCGCTTTCTCGTCTAAATCTTGATACGTCATATGCTCTTCCATATAAGATACAGCAATCCGGTGCGGGTCACGCTGCACTTGTTCTTCAAATAATTCTTGCAGCGTACGCTTTGGATAAGGCGTGTCAGTTTGATTTTTCCCTATGATCATGGCATTCTGTTCTGTTTTGTCCATGACGCAAAAGTCAGCGAATGTCCGTTCAGGCTGAGCCGTCATGCCATCTAACAAATTGAGATAATAATTCATCAACCGGTGGATCGTTTCTTGCTCAAATAAATCCGTATTATATTCCACATGGATAGACAGCTTGTCCTCCTGCTCAAATACATGCAAGGTGAGATCAAATTTAGAGACGGTATGATGGACCATCACTTGTTCCGATGTCAGTCCTTTTAGGTTGATATCCAGCGAATCAGTGACATACCCCATGGCGACTTGGAAAATTGGTGAACGACTTAGGTCTCTATCAATTGAAAGGTCATCCACAAGCTTGTCGAATGGATAATGCTGATGCTCAAAGGCTTTTAACGTCATTTCTTTCACCTTTGCCAGTAAATCGGCAAAGGTATCGGCTTTTGAAACGTCCTGTCTCAGCGCCAACGTATTGACAAACATGCCAACGAGCTTCTCTGATTGTTCGACATCACGGCCAGCGATCGGCGATCCAACAATGACATCTGTTTGTCCAGACAACTTGTGAAGCAGGACATAATAGGCTGACAACATCGTCATAAATAGTGTTGTCCCCTGCTGCCTCGACAAGGCATGTAAACGACGAACAAGCGGTTCATCTATCACGATTTGCTCTGTAGCCCCATTAAATGTTTGAACCGGCGGACGAGGACGGTCAAACGGGAGCTCTAATACCGGCAACTCTCCTTGTAACGTTTCAAGCCAATAGCTCTGAGCCTTCTGGTGGTTCTTTAATTGCTCATTCTCCCAATGAACATAATCGGTCCATTCAACCTCAAGTGCAGGTAGCTCAGGCGTTTTCTCTGATAATAGCGCACCATACACGACTTGTAATTCTTGAATAAGCAGGCTGAGCGACCATGCATCGGAAATGATATGATGCTGCGCACAAAGCAAGTAATATTCCTCTTTCCCCATATCAACAATTGTCCACTGCGCAAGCGGTCCCCGTTCTAAGTCATAGATGCGGTTCGCCTCTTGCTGAATCAGCTGTTCCAGTCTTCTCGCTCTTGTTTTTTCATTAAATAATGAGAAGTTCGCAACGGTTACTGATGGCGGAAGGTCTTCACGGATGACTTGAACCGGCTTGCCGCCAATGGTTTGAAATGTTGCGCGCAGTGCTTCATGACGTTTTGTTAAGAGACCGATCGCCTTTGTTAACGTTTGGATGTGTAATTGGCCCATCAGCTTCCAAGCACCTAATATATTGTAATGATGGCTCTTTTCTAATGTAGATAAGAACCAAATTCGCTGCTGAGCGTGTGACAGCTCATAGCTTGTTCGTTTTTCCAGCTTTGGAATGCTGGCTTCCTGAATGGCTGGTGCTCCATTGATGTCATCGACCATTTGTGCCAAGTGTGCCAGATTCTTGCTTTCAAATAATATTTTTAGCGGCGCCTTTAGTGAAAACTCATGATTAATACGTGAAATCGTTTGAGTGGCCTTTAATGAATGTCCACCAAGGTCAAAGAATTGATCCTCTTTGTACACACGATCGACTTCTAAAATATCCTCCCATATGGCCGCAAGCACCTGCTCTGTCTTCGTTTCTGGCAATTGCTTTTCAAACGGCTGTGCGTGTTTGTGATGGAACTGTTTGAGGGCTTCATGATCAATAGAGCCATCTTGTTTTTTCGGTATATCTTCCACTTGCCTGATGTCCCATTTCCCCTCTATGATGCCTGTGATCTTGTCAGCATCCACTTCTTTGCCTGATTGCACCGTATAGTACAGTTTCTTTTCAAAAAATGGTATTGGTGCTGGTTGAAGATGTTCAGCGATTTCTTGATTCGCCCCATCTAGGCCGATAAATAGATGCGCTTCATTCAGCCGAACACCTAGACATAATGAATGGAGTCCTTGTTTTTTTCCAATCAATTGAAAGCCCTTGCGAACGGTTAGCGCGGCCCCAGTATGTCCCTGAGACAAACCAAGATTATCCCACATGCTGAAATTCAAGGAAATCGCTCTTCTTCCCTCATGATAGGTAAGGGCATGTGCGAGTCCATCTAAAAAGCTGTTTGCAGCAGAATATGCACCAAATGTTGTGCCGCCAAAATAGCCATTCACTGATCCAAAAAAGACGAGTGGAACTGACGGGTCATGCTTGAAGGCTTCTTGCAGCACCCAAGCGCCATCTGCCTTCCCTGAAAGTTCTTTGACGAAATCTTCTTCTGTTGTATGAGCCAATGTGTACGTATCCACATGCTGAAAGTGCTCAGATACATTGCCAGCACCGGCTAAATGAAGCGCTCCTCGGATCGACTGTCCGAAATGCTTTTCTGCTTCATAAATCGCCCGCTCGACGTCACATAAATTCGTCACATCGGCTTGTACATAAAGGGCGTCTCCCAGATCTTTCAGTTGTGAGAATGACGCCTCTTTTTCTCTGTCTTCTTCAAGGGATGTCCGTCCAATTAACACGAGCTTCAAGCCAAATTGGAGCATTTGCTTAGACAGTTCAAATCCAATACCGCCAAGCCCGCCAGTCAGCAAGTACAAGCCTTCATATTCTAAAAACCCTTCTGTCTGAGGTGCCGTCATCATATTCACTTTTTCCAGCTTTGGTACGAGGCGCTGGCCATGCCGGTAAGACACTTCTGCTTTCAAATGAATCGCACCTAGTTCGTCCGCAATATGCTTGGCATCCTGTTCCACATTCTCCGCTTCAATATCAAGGTGAGACACTTCTGCCCCTTCCCATTCTTGCGGGATGGTTTTTAATAATCCGGCAAGAGACGTTTTCTCCACATGAAGCTCATCTTGCGGTTTTACAAATTGACCACCTTTTGTGACAACAACGAGACGCATCGGCTCTTTATTTTCTTGTCTCAATGCTTGATACAAATACAAAATGGATTGGCTAGTGCTTGCATTCAGTTCTTTGAACTGCGCAGGGCTCGCCATCATCTCCTTGTCTGATACATTCCACAAGTGGAGCATACGGCCAATTTTTAATTCATCGGCTTCAAGCGCCGCCACAAGTCTGACGTAATCCCCCTTGATTCGAGGGTTCATCTGATACATCCCTTTTGACAGGCGTAAAAATTCATAACCCTTTTTTACAGAAACATAAGGCAGGTTCATTTGTTCAAATTGTGTATAAAGCGATTGATAAAGCCCTTTTTCATCCTCAAATACGAGTACATGATCAGTGGATACTGGCTGAGATGGACCGATATTCTCTTTTACCCAAATACGTTTAAAGAACCAATCTGGGAGGGTTTGTTCATTTTCTGAAGCAAGATCAAGTGCACGTTCAATGTCATGAAATACCCCATCTTTCAGTGCCGCACCTAGTTGGGCACGTTGGATTTTTCCGCTTTCTGTTTTCGGAAATTGGTCTTTTTTCACCGGAATGATATGGTCAGGTTCGATTCCCATTTTGCGAATGATGCTCTCTCTAATCTGCTGAATCATTGTGATTTGATCCTCTATCGAATCCTTCTGGGTGACAAAAAAGACGGCGAGTGTGTCATTACTTGATTCGGGATTGTAAATGCCGTACGCAGCGGCAAAGGTGACTTCAACCCCCTCAACTTCTTCCACAACGGCTTCAATTTCGTAATTCAAATAGTTCGCTCCGTTGATAACGATGATATCCTTTTCTCGTCCTGTGAGGACTAGGCGCCCTTCATGAATAAATCCTAAATCTCCTGTATGAAACCAACCGTTTTCCGCAAATACTTCTTCATTGGCTTCCTCATTTTGATAGTAGCCCATCATAATCGTTGGACTCTTCACCTGCAAGCGGCCGACTTGATCTTCTGGCAACACTTGGTGATGCTCATCTACAATCCGAATCCATACAGAAGGGATGGGTGCACCGACTTCTGTAAAAGTCATCTTGTGCGGATGATCGTGCGTCACATATTGAATCTCACTTGTTAATGAGGTCTGATCAATGGTCAGCTGTCCACCCTGATCATCATGACGCATGAATTCTTTTGACTGGACAATGGCTGATGATGTTTCTGACATGCCATAAGCCGGCACCATCGCATGGCGGCTTAATCCGTGCTCACCCATGATGTGCATGAAACGCTGCGTCACTTTAGGAACAACTGCTTCGGCGGCGTTCATGATATAGGTCAAGGTGGAGAGATCCCAGCTCCCTTTGCGAATGTCGTCTTCATATTCATTCATCATCGCAAAGGCAAAGTTTGGCGCCCACGTCCTTGTGACACCGTATCTTTCTACCCAATCCAGCCACACCATCGGCCGTTCGATAAATTGATCAATGGATGGACTAATTTGCTGGCAGCCGAGGTACACATCATGTACATGAAACATGACAATGCCCCCTACATGATCAAGCGGCATCCAGTTCATTGATACATCCTCATGCGTGAAACCATTTGCCTGCTCAAAGGAAATGATTCTAGATAAAATGCTTTGATGGTTGTGCCGGATACACTTTGGCACACCCGTACTTCCTGAGGACAGCAGCTGAAGCACAGGCTCATCCGGCTCTGGCTCATAATGCTGTTCATCTGGATCACAGGCAAGTAATGTTTCGATTGTTAAAATCGGAATCGCTTTTGATTCAAATGTTTCACGCAGCCCTGCAATGTCCTCAGCACTCGCTTCGTTTGTAATAATGAATGGCTCATTTTGCAGCTGAAACACGCCCTTGAGCTTGTTCACGCCTTGATTCATTTCATCATACACAGGCGGTACAGAGACTGGGGTTGGAATGATTCCACCGAGAATACAGCCCCAGAATACCGTGATAAAATCTTGATGATCTTTCAATTGAAGCAGCACTTGATCGCCGTTTGAAAGTCCGGCTGCCCTTAATCCAGATAGGACACGTTCCGCTCCTGTGAGCAATTCCGGGTAAGTCTGGATCACCTCATGACCGCCTTCTTTGAGATACGTGACTCCGCGATTTGGTGACATAAAGGCGGCTCGGATCAGTACCTCTGTCAATGTGACTGGTGTACCAGGTTTTCTAATCACATCACCTCCATAAACAAGAGCTGGTGGTTTTTCTTGTGCGGAGGATTGTATGGTTTGGCTGACTTCATCTTTTGAAAACGATTCGTTTCCATTTGTACGCTGTCTATCTGGGAAGAGGTCATCTAAATGATAGGGTGTTTGTTTTTCTGTCTGACTCTCTATCAAAACGGCTGCTTCCTCTACTCCATCTATGGCTTTCGTGCGCTCTTCTATCTTTCTTCGTTCCTCTTCATCTAGTACATCAATGGCAAGCAGCGCCTCGGTATCGACCGCTCCACTTTCTTTTCGCGGCAAGGAAGGGACTAGGACGAGTGTGGCTGGCACTTCATCAGGATGAAGCGGGCCTTTCATCAAATCCTCTCTTGTCAGCGAAGGGTCCTTCGCTTGTGCAAAAAGCACAAGCGATAGGCCTCCTTCTTGATTTTTCTTCGGGATGAGCGCACATTCCTTTAGTGGAAAGTGAAGCATGAAGACTTTCTCTAATGCTTTGAGATCGATTCGTTTTCCATTGATCCTGACAATATGATTTGCTGCATTTCCTTTTCGTCTACTAACTAGCATTCTTCTTCTCCTCCTACATCCAATCCAAAATCTGAATCTTGCTTTCTTCTGTCCAAACGCCGACATCCCCTGTCGGATAAAGGTATTCGCCTGTTTGATGTTTGAATGGATGCGGAATTTTATGCGCCTCCATCCAATCGGCTAGCTCTCCAAAAAGTGCTTTGATCTCTTTTGCGCCGATAAAAATATCTCCAGGAAATCCAACCGGCATGAGCTGATGTTCTTCATTCAGGACATATATTTCCGTTTCATAGGCAGGATCATGTACGCCTGCATAGACTTCTTCTTGGTCTGGGTATAGCACGCTGACATGTGCGTTTTTCGCCCAATCACTGATCATCCGCTCTTTTTCCTCATTTGTCACAATTGTGAAGGAAGATAGCGGCGTATCCACTTGTTCTGTCATGGCTTCAAGTGTGTGAATCAGCTGCTGCATCAGCGTTTGTATTTGCTTTTCTGTATATTGATGTAAGTTGTATGTGATCCGAAGCTCCAGTGTATCTCCCGGCACTGCGACAAGGGTTAAGTCATAATTTGTTTCTTCATGACTGGCGATGTCTAAAATGCGTACGCCATACGGCTCAATGGATTCAATCGGATAGTTTTCAAACACGACAATGCTGTGAAACAATGCCTCTCCATTTGGAATTTCCGTCATCTGCTGAATATCTGGCAGTACGGTATACTCGTATTCTCTCATCTGAAAAACGGTTTCCTGTGTATGGGCGAGCAATCGCGCAATCGTCCAGTCCGAATGGATCGAAAGACGAAGCGGCAATGTGTTAATAAAGAGCCCTGTCATGCTTTCCACTTCTGGTAAGTCGGCTGGCCGGCCAGATACGGTCACCCCAAATATGACATCCTCTGCGCCTGAATGAAGGTGCAAGAGCAGTCCCCACGCTGATTGAATCAGTGTGCTCAACGTGACCTTCTGCTTGCCTGTCATCTTCTCCAGCTTCTGCTGCATCTCTGGCGTCAATTTGATGCTGGACTGCGCCATGCTTGCTTCTTGGTCTAAAGCATGTTCTTCGCCGTCTCCTGGAAGCGGTGTCGCTTCCTCTACGCCTGACATATAACGCTGCCAGAACTCTTGCGCCTTCTCTTGATCCTGCTTTTGCAGCCATTCGATAAAATCTTTATATGGACGGACTGTAGAAAGACTGATCTCTCGTTCGTCCACAAGAGAGCGATACAGCGCAAAGGATTCCTGAATAAAGCTGAACAAACTCCATCCATCGATTAAAATGTGATGAAAACTAAAGACAAACGTGCATCTTTCCTCATCACAACGGAATAAAGCAATCCGAATCAGCGGTTCATCTATATGGTCTAAATTGAAATCCTTTGAACGATCAGATACTAAAAAGTGTTCGATTGTCTCTTCTTGCTCCTCGTCACTCAGGTGGCGCACATCGTGCTGAGTGAGGTGGATGCTTCCTTCTGATTGAATGAACTGAACAGGCTCCTTCAGCCCTTCCCAAGCGAATTTTGTTCTCAAAATGGAATGACGTTCTACAAGAAGATTCCAAGCTTGTTCATAGGCATCGCCGTTTGTTAAGCCTTGGAGCGTCATATGCACCTGACCAAAATAAGCTTGTGAGGCTTGATCTAGCAGTTCATGAAACAGCATTCCTTGCTGCATTGGAGACAGCGGATACACATCGACTACATTGTCTGGAAGTTCATCTATTTGCTTTTGCGTGAGCTGAACCATCGGAAAATCAGATGGTGTAAAGCCGCCGCTCGTTTCAACACAATGCGTCAAGATGATCTCCATTTTTTCTTTAAAACGCTCAGGTAACAACCGCACCTCTTGATCTTGCAGCAGTTCTCGATTGATCATAAAATTCATCTGCAACTGACCATCTGTCACATATCCATACACATCGATCAAATGCTGTCTTTCTGCTTTCGGATCGTGAACATGTCCATTTCGTTCGTCTGCTATATAAAGCTTGGCTTCGCCATCTGCCTGATCTAACTGACCAAGGTAATTAAAGCTCATCTGCGGCGTTACCGTTTTGAGTAAACGAGATTCTGTCATATATTGAAGCAAACCGTAGCCGATTCCCTTTTGCGGCACAGCACGTAAGGTTTCTTTGACGTCTTTGATTTGTCTTGCAACATCGGTTTGAATAAAAGGAATAAAAATAGGATAAGAGCTTGTAAACCAGCCGACTGTCCGTGACAAATCCATCTGTTCAAATAAATCCTCGCGTCCATGCCCTTCTAACGTGATGAGCATTGGCTTTCCAATGGCTTGCGTGAGTCCTGATAACAGTAAATCGTTAATCTCTGTTCGGTATGCTTGTGAGGCCTGTCTAAGTAACCTATCTGTTTGTTCCTTTGTGAGCTGAACCGACAGGATCTCTGCATGTTCTTCTATATTAGAAAGCGCAGGCAGTTGGAAAGGAGAACCTTCTTCCTCTTGATCCTTGATTTTTTGCCAAAAAGAGGCCTGCGCTTGTAATTGATCTGTTTGTGCATATTCATATAAGGCATCTGCCCACTGCTTATAGGAGGCGGTTTTTTTCGCAAATATGATGTCCTGCCCCGTAGCAAGCTGTTTCAATCCATTTAGTACATCTTCTTGTATCATGCGCCATGATATGCCATCCATGACGAGATGGTGTGCAGCAATAAAGAGCTCAGACGTGTCTTCACCTGTATGGAAAAGAATCGCTTTGATCACTTCTCCGCGCTCTAATGACAATGTTCCTTGACAGGCACTTGTCTCCAAGCGGATTTGTTCCCGTGCTTCCTCTTGAGACACATCTGTCACATCAAAGAATGTGACACAAGGTGTGACACCAGGCTCACGAATGGTTTGAATCCATGTGCCATCTGCCTCTTTTGTATATATAGCTCTCAGCATATCGTGATGATCGACCAGTTTTGAAAGAACCTGTGTTAACTGTTCATGTGGAACAGATCGCTTCATTTCAATATGCGCCGATAGATTCCAATAATCTTGATTGGTCATCGATTGCTCAAAGAACCATGATTGAATCGGGAGAAGACGAACCTCTCCTGTCACAGGTGATTGATCATAGACCGTAGAGACCTCTGCCTTTCTCATCGCTTGTGCGAGTTGTGAGATGGTCTGTTTTTCAAATACATCTCTCGGCTGGATGACGTAGCCTTCCTGTGCTAAGCGTGCCACCATTTGTATGACAATAATGGAATCTCCGCCAAGCTCAAAGTAGTTATCATGGACGCCAATAGAAGGAGCGCCAAGCAGCTGAGACCACACTTTTTCTAACACACGTTCTTCCTCAGTAGCTGCTTTGTCAATGGCTGTTTCTACTTCTTCTTGTCTCCACTCTGGCGGCGGAAGACGCTTTTGGTCTACCTTGCCATTTGGCGTGAGCGGTAATTCATCCAGCTCTATTAATAGGCTTGGTACCATATAATCTGGCAGAATGTCTTTTAAGTTATGGCGAATGTCTTGCGTGGTCATGCCGCCTTTTTGGACAACATAACCGATCAATCGCTTATGACCACTCTCGTGCTGATGCGGGATAACGGCACATTCTTTGATGTCATCAAATGTCAGCATAGCGGCTTCAATTTCTCCGCATTCCACGCGGTGTCCACGAATTTTCACTTGATGATCGATTCTTCCAAGACAGTCAATGATGCCATTTGACAGCCAGCGGCCCATATCGCCTGTTTTATATAAACGCGCTCCTTCTTGGAAAGGATGCGGGATAAATGATGATGCTGTTTTTTCTTCATCTCCAAGGTAACCAAGTGCTAGCCCTGTGCCGCCAACATAAATTTCGCCGATGACGCCTTGCGGAACTGGCTGCATTTGGTCATCTAATACATAAGCTTGTGAATAAGCAATAGGCTGTCCAATCGGGACCGTCGCCTGATCTTCTTCCAGTGCCCGAATGTGATGTACACAGGAGAATGTTGTATTCTCTGTTGGTCCATAACCATTTAAAAGCCCTTCAGGCAAATACGGCAGTGCTTTTCGGATATGAGCGGCTGATAAGGCATCTCCGCCGACCAATAATGCATGAAGTCCAGATAAAGCTTCTGGATGTTCTTCTGTTAAACGGTTGAACAGCGGAACAGTCAAGAACCCTGTTGTAATCTGATGAGTTTTTAGTGCTTCCGCTAATGTATCCATTGATAAAATGGTATTTCGATCCGTCAGTATGAGCCTTCCCCCGTTTAAAAGGGCACCCCATATTTCATACGTAAAAGCATCAAAAGAGAAGCTGGCGATTTGTAAAATGCGCGTTTGTTCATTAAGGGTGACATAGTCTGTTTCACACACAAGCCGGACGACCGCTTGATGCGGGATCAGTACTCCTTTTGGCTGTCCAGTTGACCCCGATGTGTAATTGATATAAGCAAGTCCATCAGGTCTTAGTGCAGCGGGCATGACCTCTGCTTCTGGTAAAAATTCTTCATACCCTTGATCAAGACAAATGAGTTCCGTTTGATGGATGGATACTTTTTTCAGCCATTCATTTTTTGTCAGTAAAAGCTGAATCCCTGTATCTCTCAGCATATAATCAATGCGGGCATCTGGATATTCAGGATCAATTGGCACATAAGCCCCGCCTGCTTTCACAATGGCCAGCACCCCAAGAATCATTTCAGGCGATCTGTCGATGAGCAGTCCAACTGGTTCATGCGGCGTCACGCCTCGCTGCTGCAAATAGGCTGCTAGACGATCGACTTTCTCATGTAACTCTTGGTACGTCCACTCATCTCCCTGGAACTCGAGCGCCACTGCATGAGGTGTCTTTTTCACTTGCGCTTCAAATCGTTCCGTCATGAGTAGCGGACCTTTTGGTTGATCAGTCTTTCCGCTCCATTCATAGAGCAATTGATGCTTTTCTTTCTCTGGCAGGAAATTCACTTGTCTGATCGGCTGCGCTGGATTTTCACAAATGCTTTCAAGCAGGTGCTCGTAGTATGCGAGGAATCGCTCCATCGTGTCATCAGAAAATAAATCTGCTTGATACTCAAGTTTTAACTGAAGACCTTCAGCTCCTTCAAACACAAACAGGGAGAGATCAAATTTCGCTGTATCATTATCTTCAATGGCTAAAACCGACGTCGCCTCCCCCATTGGAGATGCTTCCAGCGGTAAGTTTTGCAGAACAAACATGACCTGAAACAGCGGCTGCTTACTGGCATCACGCACAATATTCAATTCATCGACCACCATCTCAAACGGCACATCCTGATGTGCATAAGCACCGACAGTTGTCTCCTTCACTCGCTCTAATAATTCCGTAAAGGCTGGATTCCCGCTATGGTCGATCCGAAGCGCCAATGTATTCACGAAAAATCCGATTAAATGCTCCATTTCCGTTCGATTTCTCCCAGCAATGACCGAGCCAATGACAAACTCATCCTGTGAAGACAATCGATGTAAAAGCGTAGAGAAAGCCGAGAGCAAGGTCATATACAGTGTGCTGTCTGTTTTCTTGGATAGCGCCGCAATCTTTTTAGACAGTGACTTCGACAGCTGATATGTTTTCGTCTTCCCTTTGTAGGATTGAACGGCCGGCCGCGGATGATCATACGGCAATACCAAATCTTCAACAGGTGCCGCAAATTGCTCCTTCCAATAGGCAAGCTGCTTATGCAATGGCTCTCCTGTCAAATACTCCTTCTGCCACAGTGCGTAATCCGCATATTGAATAGGCAATGCCGGCAAGTGAGGCTCCCGTCCTTCGATCGCCGCTGTATACCACTCAGATAATTCTCTTGCAACAATGCCAATCGACCAGCCATCTGACACGATGTGGTGAATGGACATAAGCAAGATATGCTCTGCGGATGAAAGTCGAATCAGCTTCACTCGAAAGAGCGCTTCGTGTTCTAATTGAAAAGGTGTGGATGCCTCTTCTTTCGCCCATTCAGTCGCTTTTTGTTCTTTCTCTTCCTGTGACGCTATGCCTGAAAGGTCCATCACCTCAAGCTCTGGCAGGGCCATCTGTTCATGAATGACCTGTACCGGTTCATCCCCGCTCATCGTAAAGGACGTTCTGAGCGATTCATGTCTTTTCACCATATGATGCAGACTTTCCTGAAGCACCTTGATATCTAAAGGCCCATTCATCCGAAACGAAATTGTATTATTGTAAAATGGCAGATCCGGCTCTAATTGATAGAGGAACCACTGTCTTTGCTGGGCATAAGACATCGGAATTTCCTGACCCTTCTCCATTTTTCTCATCGGAATCACTTCATCTGCTTTGGCATTTGAATCGATCCAGTCTGCTAATTCTCCGAGTCTCGTATGTTCAAACAACACAGCAAGCGGCACGTCAAACCCTGTTTTTTGTCTAACCGCAGACAGCATTTGCGTCGCCTTCAGCGAATGACCTCCTAGTAAAAAGAAATGATCGCCGCAGTTGACATCTGAGACACCGAGCAGCTCTGACCAAATGTGTGCGAGCAGTTTCTCCGTTTCTGTGTGAGGTGCTCTGTTGTCTGAATCCATTCCGCTTTCCTCTATTAATTCATGAAAATATGCCTCGTCTGGCGATCCATCTTCTGTTTCTTTCCAATATTCCTCAGGAAACAAATGTACGGCATATTCACCAGATAGACGGGACTGTAAACATGTATGAATCGATTGATACAGCCGCTCTTCCACCGCCTTTGTTTGATCAGTTTTGAAAAAGACGTAAAAGGTCTGCTCTGTTTGCATCTCCGCATCCGCATGGACCATCTCGTGAATCTCTTTCTTCGATCGATCCAATCCCGCATAAATGAGCGGAGCATCTGTCATCAGACATGCGAGCATCGTTTGGAAGCCTGCCTGCTTTGAAATTGGAAGATAACCTCTTTCTTTTAACATGCCTTTTATCATGGAGCCTTCACTCATGCCAATCTCGTCCCACATGCTGAAACTAAAGCAATATGGCTTCACTGTAGATGTCAGCTTCTGATAATGAGCAAATTGTTCCACGAACTCATTGGCAGCGCAATAGGCGCCGACAGTCATACCGCCCTTTAGCGTTCGGGCTGACGAGCTGGAAAGAAATAAAACATTCCTGCGTTTGGAGGCAGCTTCATGAAGCGCAATCGTTCCATATACCTTCGCTTCGTACATGTCATTCAGAGACACAGATGTCATATCAGCAAGTAGTTCTTCTTGAATGATACCTGCGAAATGAATGATGCCATCCAGCCTTTGATTTCCAGCGACCTCATGTCTAGAGATGATCGCTTCCACCTCTTTTTCAGCCGTGATGTCTGCTTTCTCATACAGAACCTTGCCGCCATGCACTTTTGCCTTTTTTTCTAGCAAAGACAATGTCTCTTGCTGGTCACTAGAAAGTGCCTCTCTCTCTTTCCTTCCAAGCAACACGAGATGGGCTTGATAAGATGTCAGTAGGTGTTCACTGACTAAACGTCCAATTCCGCCTAGCCCGCCTGTTATGACATAAAGCCCAGATGATTCAAATGGCGGCTCTTTCCTTTTCTGTTCCTTTTCCAAATGAAGAGGTGCTAAAAAGGGAATATAACGAACACCTTGACGATAAGCAGCGACATGACGGTCTTGGTCATGTGTGAGTTCTGCCATCATCGCCATTGCATGGGAATGACTAGATACCGATTCTGCTAGAGAAAAATCAAGACATTGCACCTTGATAAACGGCCATTCATGCTGAACTGCTGTCATCAGTCCGGCTGTCGTTGCTTTTTCTACATCGTGGATGTGATCCTCCGGCACATTCATCGCATGGGTTGAGACAAAAGTGATGGCCACCTGCTCCTCATAGACGGAAATGGCTTTTGTTAAAAATAATGCACTCATGCTGCCCGTTTTCTGCGCTTGTTTCGCCTTGGCCACATAAAGCTTGTCTTCTTGGTTTGTATAATTCCAAAGGTGAATGATGTGTTTCACCGAAACGCCATACGAACGGAGCGTCTCAAAGAGTTGTTCGTAGTCAGACGGCCGATTCGGGTGGATGATGAAGTGAGTGTGTGTGAGTTGTTTGAACGCTTGACCCGGTTCAACCGTAATGTATGTTTGTTCACTGTTTGCAAAAGATTTCAATTGATCTGCCAGTCCTAATGGATCTGCAAAGATCACAACGTCCCCTATGATCTGCTTGTCAGCTGCATCAAGTGGAGCAGGTATCCACTTCTTTTGATAACTCCAATCAGGCAAGGTATGTTCATTTTCAAGTCTCATGTCCATTTCCATGATCATTTCATCAAATTCGCCTTCTTGCCATCTTGTCTTGAGCTGTGCCCTTTCTATTTTTCCAGAGCTGGTTTTGGGAAATGCATGCTTCTGGACAGGAATGATGCGAGATGCAGACAAGCCCATTTTTGTTGCAATATGGGATTTAATGTGCTGACTTGCCCTCATAATATAAGCCGGCTCATACAGCTTCGGTGTAAAAAAGAGAATCAGTTCATCGGATGCAGAAGCCTCCATTCGGACGGAACAAGCAGCCACAAAGCTCGTTTCTACTCCCGGTACTTCCTCTGCTATGGCTTCAATTTCATAGTTGTGATAGTTTTTCCCGTTGATGATAATCATGTCTTTTTCTCTACCGGTTAGTGTCAGCCTTCCTTCGTGCAGGAAACCTAAATCACCCGTGTGAAACCAGCCATCCGCTTGAAATACTTCTTGATTCGCTTCGTCATTCCGGTAATAGCCCTTCATGGTGGTTGGACCTTTTATTTGCACACGGCCAATATGATCTTCCGGAAGAAGCTCATACTGATGATTGACGATGCGTATCGTGATACCTGGAATCGGTTTGCCTAGCTCTGTAAAACTGACGGTTCCTGTCTCACGTGCTTCTGCTGGTCTTAGCTGCTCTGTCAGCGATGTTTCTTCAAAGGTCAGAACCCCGCTGTTTTCATCTCCACGCTCAATCGCAAAGGAAAACACAACCGCTGATGAGATTTCAGACATGCCGAAAGCCGGTCTAATCACATCTCCCTTTAAGCCGTGCGGAGCAAGCAGGTGTAGAAATCGGTGGATGGTTTTTGGAACGACCGCCTCTGCCCCATTGATCATGCAGGTCATCGCCGACAGATCCCAAGACCCTGATGAAATCTCTTTCTCATAATCATTGATCATCGCAAATGCAAAGTTAGGTGCCCATGTCTTCGTTGCACGGTAGCGGTCCATCCAGTCAAGCCACCGCAGCGGCTGAGCGATAAAGTCATCTGTTCTTGCCCGAATCTGCTCGCAGCCTGTGTACACATTGACAAGGTGGAACATCACGATGCCACCAATATGATCTAAAGGCATCCAGTCTAACGAGACATCCTCTTGTGTAAATTGATTCGCTGCCACTGTTCCTTTGACGTTCGCCAGCACACTTCTATGGGAATGCTCTACACACTTTGGCATCCCTGTACTTCCAGACGTTAAGATAAAGAAGACGGAATCATCCGGCGCGGCAGGGTGAGCGGCTGTATCTCTTTCTAATGTCAGCATCGGCTCAACTGCTGCGACACGTAATTGGTCTGTATGCCACAGTAAGGCTAACCCTTGCACCTCCTCGATCAGTGAGTCATCTGTTAGGATGAGTGGATGCTCGAGCAGCTTCCAAGCATGATGAAGCTTCTTCACTGCAGCATTCATCTCCCGATAGGTTGGGGCAGCCGACACAAGCGTTGGAACAAATCCGCCTAATACACATGCCCAAAAGGCAGTGACCATGGCATGATTCGATGAGAATTGAAAGAAAACAGGATCGCCTGCCTTAAGCCCCAGTGCCCTCAACCCAGTCAGAACCCTCTCGGCGTCTCCTTGTAACTGCGCATAAGATTGTGTGAGTTCGTTCTTGCTATTCACGATATACGTAAGCCCATTTGTCGTTTTTGCAGCCTCTGTTAAGACGTCCTGTAAGGTCTGTGCGCCTTGTGTGACGTCGAGATCCCCTCCATAGGAAAGAGCGGGCGGCATATCGGCCAAAGCAGGTACAGCCGTTTGCGTCTGTATCGCTTCCGCTGCGGCCTCCTGCTCAATGTGCTTGTCGAGAAATAAATGAGAGAGGTGATACGGCCGCGGTCGAATGGTTTTTTCAAGTGAAAAAACAGCGAAGCGTTCGATTTCGTTGGTTCGTAAAATGGTTGTCTTTACATCTTGTAAAATCGCATCCATTGATTCATGTCTACTCGTTTGGTTAATGGTTGATGGTTTCATATGAGTTCCTTTCCTTTTTTGTTAGGCAGGACTGCAAGACTGCATCCTGCCTAATCTAAAGTTTACAAGACTCGTTCTCTATTTGTTTGATTGACAATATGTTTGATCAGCTTTGCATTTTGAGCTGCACATTCTTTATGTTTGAACATATCAGCATGCCGGCCATAGCCTTGGTATTGGGTAAAAGATCCGGCCGTTGCCTGTGTCCACTCTTCCATCCAGTCCGGGATCGCTATTTGTTCTTCAGATTGGATGAACGTAATATCTGCCTGTATTTTGCCTTGATTCACCCCCTTAACAAACGTTTCATAGTAGGCGCGCGTCTTTTGGGCAAGCGCTTCTTGAACGATCTCCCCTTGAGCAAGTTCGCTTTGTTTCGTTTGATGAACAATCGCTTCAATATCATCATCAATGGATCGTCCTTCTAAATCACTTTCTCCAATTTTCTTATAGGAATCGATCATGATGACCTTCTCGACTGTCCGTCCTACTTGTTCAAGCGCTTGAACAAGCTCAAAGGCGAGGTAACATCCGCCTGAGTACCCCATCAACGTCAGCGGCCCTTTTGGCTGAAGGTGCTGAATATGCTGAACGTACTGCGCCATTCGGTTATTCGTTTCAATAAAATCAAAGGCGACTAGCCGAACATCATCAAGCGTTTTTGCTGCTTCCTGATAGATAAAGCCGTAGCCTGGTAACGGCGGAAGAGCAAAGACTGTTGATGTTTGAGATTCATTGAATACAAGATAGCCAGCGGTTTCCCCGTCCTGATGCTGAATATAATGACTAAGCGCTTCAATCGTCGGGGTCTCAAACAACAAATGGATCGGCACCTGAACCTCAAACTCTTTTGATACTTTGGACAAAAGAGACATCGCTTTTAAAGAATGTCCGCCAAGCTCAAAGAAATGGTCATCTGTGCTAATATTCTCTCGTTCAAGTACTTCCCGCCACATCAAAAGCAGCTTTTGTTCCACTTCATTTGCGGGCAGTTTCACACGGCGGTTTCCTTGCGGTGCCTCTGGTTTTGGTAGCTGGCGTTTATCAACCTTCCCGTTTGGCGTAAGTGGGAGGTTCTCCAGTTCAATCAGCTCATGAGGCAGCATATAAGCTGGAAGACGCTCTTTCAGCCTTGATTTGATGTCATCGAGTTTGCCTTTCCATGCATCATCACACGTGATATAGGCAAGCAGCCTTGTATGATTGGTTTCATCATGATCCGCTAGGAGTACAGCTTGTTTTACACCTGGGTGCATGAGAAGGTTGGCTTCAATTTCTGTCAGTTCAATTCGGTGTCCTCGAATTTTCACCTGATCATCCACTCTGCCTGCATACTCAATCAGACCGTCTTCTCGAAAGTAAGCTAAATCCCCTGTGCGATACAGGCGCTCACCCGAAGCGAAAGGATGAGGAATAAACACTTGTTTTGTCAGATCAGGACGATTCAAATATCCTTTTGCCAGTCCTTTGCCGCTCAGACAAAGCTCGCCAACCATACCAATCGGCTGAAGCTGCCTGTGCTCACTCAATATATAAGCGCCCGTCTGGTTGAGCGGCTTCCCAATTGGAATAGAATGTGACTCTAAAGGGATCGCTTCATCTATCGGATAATACGTGGCAAAAACCGTTGATTCGGTTGGTCCGTATACATTCAACAATCTGCCTTTCCCCATCACATCAAAGGCTTTTCTCACATGCTGAACCGATGCCCTCTCTCCCCCAAACAGCACCTTACGCACACCGCGCATCCAGTCTGTTCCTTCATCAACGAGAAGATGGAATAAAGCGGTTGGAACAAACATGACAGAAATATGCTCTCCTTTTATCAGCTCAGTGAGCTTCCCCATATCTAAAATGGTTTCTTTTTGCGGCAGGACAAGCTTTGCTCCGTTTAAAAGCGCACCATATACATCAAATGTAAAGCCATCAAATACGCTATTTGATAACGACAGCAATGTATCTGTTTCTAAAATGGTTAAATAATTCGTATTTTTGACCACCCGGGCAATATTGGAATGGGTCGTCATGATGCCTTTTGGCTGTCCGGTTGTTCCAGATGTATACATGATGTATGCCGTATCATCTAAACCTGCTTCAAGTGGCAGATTCTCTGAGCTCATCAGTAAAATTTCTTGATCATCTGCAAAAAGATACGTGCCATCAAATGCGAGTGACCTCGTCTGACTGATAAAGGATGAATGAGTCAGAAGATGCGTCGCTCCGCTGTCTTTCAGCATATATTGGATACGGCTTTCTGGATAATCTGGATCAATTGGCACATAGGTGGCACCTGCTTTTAAGACAGCGAGTAAGCTGACAATGAGTTCAGGTGTCCGCTCTGCTAAAATGGCGGTCACCGTTTGATGTTCGACCCCATTTTTTTGCAAATGCCTTGCCAGTCGATTGGCTTGTTCGTTCAGCTCCGCATATGTCATCGTGTGATCACCTGCTGATAATGCCACTGCATTCGGCTGTTTTCGAACATTATGTTCAAACCACTTTGTCAAATAAAGCTGATCATGCTCCAGCTCAGGTGCATTCCATTCCTCTAACATTCGCTGCTTTTCCTGCTTTGTCACAAGTGTCAGTGTATGAACTGACTGATCTGGATGTTTGATGGTCCCTTTGATCAAAAGGGTCAGCTGATCCTTTAATTTATGGACAAATGCAGGATCAAATGCACGCTGATTAAAGGCCAGCTTCAGCTGCAATTGTTCCCCAGGTGATGCAAGTAAATTGAGATCATAGTTCGATTTTTCATAGACATTCATGTCTTCTACTGTAAAGCCAAGCAGTGACTCCTGCTCGTCTTTCTTTGCAGCAGGGACATTCTCAAACACCACAATATGATCAATGAGCTGCTGCTGACCTGCTTTAGCCTGAATATCATAAATCGGGATATATTGGTGCGGTTCAGCCGCTAAAGACTGCTGCTGCGTCTCTGATAATAGAGAACGGAACGTCATTTGGTCTGTCAACTGAATTCGTCTTGGAATGACATTGATGAACAATCCCACCATTCGGTCCACACCAGCCAAATCTGCCGGACGTCCTGACACAACCGTTCCAAACAACACATCGTTTGAGCGCTGATACCTGCTGAGTAAGATAGACCAAACCGATTGAAGCGCACTACTTAACGTGGCATTCTGCTGCAAGGCTAACTCTGATAAAGCAGCTGTTTCTTCTTTACTCATAGCCCATTCGATTTCGCCTAATTCATGCTCATTTGTTTGCTTTCGCTGTTCTTTAAAAGTCGATTGCCCCTCAAAGCCCGCCAAAGATTGCGTCCAATATTCAAGTGAGGCTTGTTTATCTTGTTTTTCCAGCCATTGAATATATTCTTTATATGGCTTGACTGGCTCCAGCCTGTAAGGGACGTCATGCAAAAGTGCATGATAAATCGAAAACAATTCCTGCACAACTAGACCAAAACACCAGCCATCTAGAAGGATATGGTGATAGCTCCATATCCAGCGATAGCTTGAAGGACCCGTTTGAAAAACAGTGGCCCGCATGAGCAGATCCTTCGAGAGATCAAATCCTCTCAGCTGATCCTTTTGTTTAAAACGATCGATACGTTCAAGCTGTTCACTTTCAGAAAGATCCTGTATGTCCACAATATCAAGCTGGAAAGGTCGATTCTTTAATACAACTTGGACAGGACGATTCACTTTTTCGTGGAGGAACACGGTACGAAAAATATCGTACCGTTCCACAATGATATTCATGCTTTTCTCAAGCAGATCAGACCGAAGTGTGCCTTTCACGTTCATATCCATTTGTTCTACATAAAAACCTTTTTCTTGATGATGGAGGGTATGAAACAGCATTCCTTCTTGCATCGGTGACAGATAGTACATATCTTGAACTTGATCCCTTTTAAATTGACTCATCTATTTCATTCCTCCTTTCCCTTTTTCATGACTGATCTAGTGGTGTTAGGTCAATTTCTCCTCAAGCATGTCAAAGATATCGTCCATTTCATCCATTTCAAGGTCTGCCGCCGAGAAGTCACTTGGCGTAAATTCTCGCTCTTGATGCGCTAAGCAATGGGTGATGATAGATCTGATTTTCTCCTTCAACAATGCGATGAACTGCTGTATCGTTTGTTCTTCATATTCACTTGCACAATATGAGCACGACAGAATGAATTGATTGTGCTGAACAAGACCGCTGAGGTTCAGCTTATAAACAGCTTCGGATTCAAGGCTTGCTTGACGGCCCATATCATAGGTTGAGGGCCCAAAGAGTTCTGTCGTCACTTCCTGATCAATCTGCCCAAGATAGTTCAAGCTGATTTCAGGCTGCACGTGTTTGACTGACGGTTCGGATGGTGTCATGTATCTTAAAATACCGTAACCAATCCCTTTATTCGGTACACGCCGTAGCATCTCTTTCGTTCCTTTGATAGCGTCTGCAATGGTCTGATTCGGTTTCGCTTCAAGAACGACTGGATACATGCTCGTAAACCAGCCAACTGTGCGGGATATATCTAATCCTGATAAAATGTCCTCTCTTCCATGACCTTCAAGCTGTACATGTACATGAGATTGACCTGTCCATTCCTGAACGGCCAGCCCGAGCGCACATAGAAGAATATCATTCATTTCTGTTGTGTACGGAAGATGGATATTCGTTAACAGATGCTCGGTTTCTGCTTCTGTCAGCTGCATTTTGACCGCTTTCGTATCCGCGACTTTTCTTTCTTTTACTTCATGGTCAACAGGTAAAGTCGTAAACGGTCTATTTTCAATCACTGCCCAATACTCCTTCTGGTTTTTTAGCAGCTGCGACTGCGCGTATCGTTCAACCGCTTCTGCCCATTCTTTGAAAGAGTGCGTTTTTGGCGGCAGAACCATCGTTTCTCCTTTTTCTGCCTGATGATAAAGAGACATAAAGTCTTCTAGTAAAATCCGGCAAGAAACGCCGTCAATCACAAGATGATGTGTGATGATGAGTAAGTGATCACCGTTTTCTGTATGGAAACAAATCACTTTCATCAGCGGACCTTTTTCAAGATTCAGTTGACGCTGATACTCATTGGCGTATGTTGAAATCGCCTGTTTCACATCTTGCGCTTTTGAAACATCACAAGAAATAATTGAAAATGGTTCTGTCAGCTCCCGCTGATTGTATTGCAGAATGTCATCACGCTCCTGTCTGAACACCATGCGCAGTGCATCATGATGTGAGAGCAGTCTTTGTAGAACTTGTTCTGTGACAGCCAAGTCAAACCCTTTTGGCGCATGAAGCATCATTGAGAGATTCCAGTGGTGCTGGTGATCAAAGTTACGTTCAAAGAACCAGCGCTGAATCGGTGTTAAAATGACTTCCCCTTCGACAGGTGATTGATCAGCTGTGAGAATATCCGCTTCTTCGATATATGGGCGAAGCTCCGCAATCGTTGGATATTGGAAAAGCAGTTTCATATCGAGCTTCCAG
>NZ_JBQEOD010000006.1:99176-220243 GCF_052044955.1 Bacillus sp. 22446 | reverse complement strand
CTGGGAGATTCCAGTAGCCTCTTGCCAGTCCTTTCCCCGCAATCACGAGCTCACCCGGTACGCCTTGCGGCGAGAGGTCATATAACGAACCCATAATGTAAAAACGAGTATTGGCAATCGCTGTTCCGATAGGAAGCGTGCCTTGATCTGGATCAATGACCCCGCTTGTCGCCACGACCGTATTTTCTGTTGGGCCGTAGTTATTGACGAGTTTGTATGGAACGGGCTTCACCTGTTTCAGCTTGTCCCCACCTGTCAGTAAGTAACGGAGAGAATGATTGTCCATCGACATAAACTGCTCACATAGCTGTGTTGGCAGGAACGCAATGGTGATGCCTTCGTGATTAAAATACGAATTGAGCTTGATCATATCGAGGCGAATCGCTTCGTCGATGATATGGAGCTCTGCGCCGGCCATCCACGTCGGGAACTTCTCCCAAATGGAGGCATCAAAGCCAAAGCCGGCATATTTGGCGGTTCGGTCTTGTTTCGTCACCTGGAAAGCATCATTGTGCCAAAAAGCAAGATTGACAAGAGACTGATGCTCGACCATGACACCCTTCGGCTGTCCAGTCGTTCCAGATGTGTAAATCATATAAGCGAGATCCGTTGGTTTGATAGGAACCTGAATCTCGTGTGCTTCTCCTTCTACTGCCTCTTCTATGAAGAGGGTATGACCTGTGAATGAAGGTGGTGCAGTGAGCTCTTTCTGAATCAGAAGGACCTCTGCCCCGCAATCTTCAAGCATATAAGCAATGCGCTGCGCTGGATAATCGGCATCAATCGGCACAAATGCCGCACCTGCCTTGAGAACTCCGAGAACAGCGGCTGTCATCTCGAGCGATGGACGTGTGAGAATGCCGATGCGGTCTCCCGGTTTTGTGCCACTGGACATAAGTCTTGCGGCGACTGTATTCGCCCGGTTGTTCAGTTCTTCATACGTCCAGCTTGTGCCGCAGAAAGTTGCAGCTTTTTGATGAGGTACTTCTTGTGACTTTGCCTCAATCAATGCATGAACCGTTTGATCTGTCGGGACATCTAGATAAGGTCCGGACCATTCATCAAGCAGTTTTTGCTGCTGCGCTGGTGATAATAATTGCATCTGATCTAATAATTGATCTGGTGCTGACACCATTTGTTCGATCAAGTAAAGGAAATACTCCTTCCACTTCTCAATCGACGACCGTTCAAAAATAGAAGAATTAAAATCAAACACAAGCTCGATTTGATCGTCAGATTCGTTTCCAGTTAAGGTCAAGTCAAATTTTGCTATGTTCTCATTGAACGGCTGTGGAATAATATCAAGTCCATCCATCGACAGGTTACGAATATCTGCATTTTCCATCGAGAACACCACATCAAAGATTGGATGACGGCTTGTGTCGCGAACCGTTTGTACTTGGTCCACCAATTCTTCAAATGGGTAAAGTTGATGTTCATTTGCCGCTAACACAAGCTCATGAACTGTTGACGCAAATTGAGAAAATGTCTGATGTCCTTCTGGTTTTGTTCTGAGTGCCAGCGTATTCACAAACATGCCGATGACTGATTGAATATCAGGATGAGTTCTGCCCACCACTGGAGAACCGATCATGATGTCTTCTTGTCTCGAAAGCTTGCTTAAAAGCGTACTGAAGCAAGCAAGCAGCACTGTATACGTTGTACCGTTGAGTGATCTAACCAGCTCATCCAATTGCGCTTTAAGCGCACCGTCTATAGAGAATTCGACGCGGCCCCCTTCAAACGTCTGAATCTTTGGTCTCGGGAGATCCTCAGGCAGCGCCAAAACAGGCAGTTCTCCTTTTAATTGTTCCAACCAAAACGCCGCTTCAGCCTCTTTTTGTGCAAGGAATTTTTCACTTGTTGACCAAACCGCATAATCCTTATATTGAATAGGCAATTCATCAAGTTCGTCTCCTCGATACAAGATCGATAGCTCATCAATTAAAATACCGACAGACGCACCATCTGAAATGATGTGGTGCATATCAATCAACAAATAATGAACACTCTCCGATTCAGACACAAGCCCCACTCTGAGCAGCGGCGCTTTTCCTACATCAAATGGACGGATAAAATCATTCATTAATTGCTGAATGTCTCGGCCTTCCCCTTCGATGTTTTCAATGTTCACAGAAACATTCGTTTCAATTCGCTGAACAGGTTCACCCTGAACGAAGTCAAAACTCGTACGGAATGCTTCATGACGATGAACAAGCTGGTCAATGGCTGTTTTAAATCGTTTTTCATCAAATACACCTTCAAGCTTTAAAGCAGCTGGCATATGATAGCTCTGCTCGGCATCTGTCATTTTTTGCAGAACAAACAATCTTTTCTGAGCAGATGTCACAGGATAAAAAGCCGCTTCTTCCGCTTTTTCCACTCGCCTGATTTCAGTTCGATCTGTTTGATCCACCGCAAGGGCAAACGCCTCTAAAGTGGGTGATTCAAATAATGTTTTCAAAGTACATTCCACATGCATCTCTTCATAGAGCCTGTTCAGCATTTTCATGCCGCGCAGTGAATGACCACCGCATTCAAAGAAATGATCATGTCTGCCGATTTTCGGCACCTCAAGAACTTCCTCCCAAATGTGTGCCAATATACGCTCTGTATCTGATTGAGGAGGGACGTATTCATTTGCCGCCTGCTCACTTACATCAGGTACCGGTAATGCCCGTCTGTCTACCTTGCCATTCCCCGTTAGTGGCAGCTCGTCTAATTGCATGAAGAAAGCTGGCATCATATAAACAGGGAGTTCTCGTCCTGCCTGCTCACGTAAATCCGACAGTGGAACAGCACCTTCTGCTGTGAAATATGCACACAATGTTTCATTTGATAACGCAATGACAACGGCTTCCTTCACTTGCGGATGCTGCAATAGCTGGTGTTCAATTTCGCCAAGCTCTATACGCTGACCTCGAATCTTGACTTGATGATCTATTCGCCCAATGAATTCAATATCTCCATTTGACAGCCATCGTGCGAGATCGCCCGTTTTGTACATGACTTCACCAGATCGGAAAGGATTTTCAACAAACTTTTCGCTCGTTAACTCTGGCTGGCGATAATACCCCTTGACCAGTCCGTCACCTGCGACACAAAGCTCTCCAGCTACTCCCGGCGGCTGCACATGTCCAAACTCATCAACAATATAAACAGCCGTTTGACTCACCGGCTTTCCGATCGGAATCGACAGTGCTTGTTCTTCAATGTGATTCACCGGATAATACGTTGTAAAAATCGTGCTTTCAGAAGGTCCATACATATGAATAAGTTTGTCTTCTCCAACCGTTTCAAGGGCTGCCACAACATGCGGCACAGAAGCACGTTCCCCGCCAAACAGCACTTTTCTGACGTTTTTCAGACTGCCTTTTTTCATATCAATCAATAAGTGAAATAGAGCGGTCGTGATCATTAAAATACTGACTTTTTCCTTCTCAATCGCGCCAGAAAGCTCATTCATATTTAAAATGTGATCCTTTGGCAAAACAATGAGTTTCGCTCCGTTCAATAAAGCGCCAAACACATCAAACATAAATGCATCAAATACATAGTTTGAAATGCTCATCACCGTGTCTTCATGATGAATGGTGAGATAATTCGACTGCTTCACTGTTCTCAAAATGTTCCGATGCGTCACCATGTTCCCTTTAGGTTTGCCTGTCGTACCAGATGTATAGGTCAAATTCGCCAAGTCCAAAGGCGAAACACATACAACTGGATTGCTCTCTGACTGCTGATCAACGGCTTGATCTTCTGTTTCTATGATTTCCCCTTCAAACGCAGTAAGCACAGAACGATGACGCAGAACCTGATGGGTCAGGACAAACTGTGCACCACTATCTGTCAAAAAGTGCTTGATGCGCTCATCAGGGAAGTCAGGATCGATTGGCACATATACACCGCCAGCCTTTAGCACAGCTAAAACCGACAACACCATCTCATTGGAACGTTCAAAGAATAAAGCCGCTGTCATCCCTTTTTCAAAACCATGTTCACGTAAATAATGAGCCAACTGGTTCGCTCTGTGATTCAGCTCTTGATAAGAAAGAACCACGTCTTTATATTGCAAAGCAGGCTGATGACCGTGCTGCTCTACTTGCGATTCAAATTGCGTCACAATGGTTTCTTCCACAGGATAAGGCGTAGGTAACGGGTTCCACATCTTCAATTGAGCCTCTGCCTCTTGTTCAGACAGTAAGCGGTATGATTGAATCGCTTGCTCCGGCACTTCGACCATCTGCTCCAGAAGATAAACATAATGCTTGAGCAGCTGCTCGGCTGTACTTCGTTTAAATAACGCCGTACTATAATCGAGGGCGAAGGAAAGACCATGACTTGACTCCATCGCTTGAAGTGTGAGATCAAACTTTGCAATATGGAAATTGGTTTCCTCAACTTCGACTTTCATCTCTCCAATATGCTGGGCTGTTGAATGATCTGGCGTTAGAGTAAAGACCGTATCAAATAATGGATGGCGGCTAAAATCTCTTTGCACATTTAGCTTTTCAAGCAGCCGCTCGAATGGATATTGCTGATGCTCAAACGCCCTCATCGTCTTTTCCTTTACTTGCTCAATCAACTGCGTCATTGAACCGTTCGGATCTACCTCTGAACGTAAAGCAAGTGTTTGGACAAACATGCCGATCATGTCATTCAAATCTGCATGCACCCGGCCTGCTGTCGGTGTCCCCACAACAAACTCCTTTTGACCTGTGTATTTCGCAAGCAATGTATAGTAAGCAGAAAGCAACACGGTATACAGCGTCGTATGATGATTCGCTGCAAGCTCCTGCAAACGGCCTGTTAACGTCTCATCTATGTTTCTGAGAACGCGGTCTCCAGTGAAAGACTGGACAGCCGGACGCTGATAATCAGTTAGCAGCTGCAAAGCAGGGATATCTCCTGAAAATTCTTTCAGCCAGAATGCTTCATCTATTTGACCGCCTTGCTCTGCCTGTTGTTCTTGCCAAACAGCATAATCTTGATATTGAAGCTTCAATGGCGCTTTCACTAATCCCTCATATGCGTCAGACAGCTCACGCAGCATCAAATCAATTGAAAGACCATCTGAAATCAGATGATGCATATCGAAATAGAGAAGATGCTCCTGATCGTGTAAAGACTGTAGCCCAACACGCAAAAGCGGAGCCTGCTCAAGATGAAAAGGTCGGACAAATTGACGCATGTTCTCTTCCATCGTGCTGCCTGTCACCTGTTCTATTTGAAATGGGACGGATGAAGCTACCCGCTGACGAGGGACTCCTTTGACTGTATGAAAAGAAGTTCGCAGCATATCATGACGTGCGATCAGTTTTTCAAAAGCTCCCTCCAACTTCTCTCGTTGCAGCGTTCCTCTTAATTTCACAACGGCAGGCATATGATAGGCGATGCTCTGCTCCAGCTGAGTCACCATATAAACACGCTGCTGCGCTGGTGACAGTGGATAATCGGCGGCAGTCGGTGCTTTCGGTATGACCACTTGTGAAGACTTTTCCGCTTGTTCAATATAAACAGCAAGTGCTGAAATCGTTTGCTGTTCAAATAAAACAGATAAAGGGACCTCCACTTGAAAAGCCCGCTGAACGAGTGTAAGAACTTTCATCGCTTTGAGTGAATGCCCGCCTAGGTCAAAGAATGAGTCGTACACACCTATGTTCTCTTGATGAAGAACGTCTTCCCACAAACGAACAAGCTTCGTTTCTACATCGTTTCTAGGCGCTACATAAACAGCACTGACAGCCTTGTCTCCCTTTAATGCAGCAAGCGCACGCCGGTCGACTTTCCCACTCACTGTCAGTGGAAATGCCTCAAGCTGCTTGAAATAAAGCGGCATCATATAAGCTGGCAGCTGATGTTTGATAGCGGCTTGCAGGGTGTCCACGGAAAGAAATTCTTGTCTTGCTTGATAGTAAGCACTTAAAGCCTTTCCACCGTCCGGTTCATCCACGACAAGGACAACAGCCTGATCGACTCCGTCTACCTGCTCCATGACCGCCTCAATTTCACCTGTTTCGATGCGGTAACCTCTTATTTTTACTTGGTCATCTATTCTTCCAAGGTAATCAATTGTGCCGTCTGGAAGCCATCTCACTACATCACCTGTGCGATACATCCGGTCTTCAGAGAAAAATGGATCTGGTCTGAATGCCTTCTCCGTCAATTCAGGCTGATTCACATAGCCCCGTCCAACTCCTATTCCCGCAATGCATAGTTCTCCCACAGCTCCCTGCACCTGTAGTTGTTCATGTTCATTTAAAATATAAATCCGGTGATGGCCCAGTGGCTTTCCAATTGACACATAGCGCTGTTCTGGTGACTTCTGCAGCTCACTGAGATCTAGACGGTGAACTGTCGCATCCACACACGTTTCTGTCGGACCATACACATTCCACAAGGCAAAATCCGGCTGGCTGACACGCACAGCTTCAATCAGCGCCTGCGCTGCTTTCGCAGGGAGTGCTTCTCCCCCAATCAGCATATGAGTCAGTGCAAGCCCATCCAAATCAGCTGCAAGTAAAAGCTGCACATGTGCTGGCGTTCCATCTGTTGCCTTAATTTGATGTTCTTTGTAATAAGCCGCTAGCTGTACACCGTTTCGTGTCGTTTCTCTTGGCACAATATGAAGCGTATGTCCAAATAAAAGAGCAGCAAAGATTTGTTTAACAGATGCATCGAAATGGAACGGTGCAAGAAGCGCCACTTGAAGCTGATTTGCCCCCTCATACACTTCGTGATGCAGGGCATGAACCAAATGATGCAGCTGAAGATGCTCGATCATCACTCCCTTCGGCTTTCCAGTCGTACCCGATGTATAAATGAGATAAGCCAAATCCTGTGATGTCGTCTGATCGATCAGCTCAGGCAGCGGACGATCTTCTAATTCCATATGCTGCTGGACAATCATTTTTTCCGCAATAGATGAATATCGCTGAACAAACGATTCTTCTGTTAAAACGATAGAAGCACCGGAATCTTCTACAATAAATTGGATGCGTTCCTCAGGTAATGCCGGATCGATCGGTACATATGCACCGCCAGCTTTTAATATCCCAAAAATGGCAGCCATCGCATCTGCCGTCCGTTCCATTAAAACGGCAACTGGTACATCACCCGAGACACCTTTCATCTGTAAAAATCGTGCCAGTTTGTCCGCTTTTTGATACAGCTCTCCATAAGTGAACGTTCCATTTTCCGCAACCACAGCTGCCCGTTCTGAATACGTTTTAGCTGCCTCATCAAATAAGTGGTGAACTGGTTTCGCTCCTGGTAAATCAAATGCTTCTCCCTTAGATAATTGAAGCAGTTGCTTTTGTTCATCTGCTGGCAGTAAAGAGAGAGCCCCAATCAGCTGATCTGGCTGAGAGACCGCCGCCTCCAGCAAAATGATCAATCGATCAAACAGCTTACTCATATCGTCTTCACTAAATAGGTCTGTACGGTAATCCAAATCAATGGTCAATGTATCTGTATCCCAGCGGTCTTTCACATGAATCGATATATCATTCATCCCGCTTCCACTAAAAATCGGCTCCGTAATGAACGAAAGATTCTCTTTTTTCTGCCACTGCATGACCTGATACTCTAAAGAAATATCAAACAGGCGTCCTGTAAATCCATCTCTTTCCCTTAAATCATTCATGAGCACATTGTAAGGATATTTTTGATGACGCAAGATCTTCATCTGATCCGCCATGACCTGCTTCACGAAATCAAGAAACGTGAGGGATCCTTGCACAGATGCGCGCATCGGAATGGTCGACACAAACATCCCAATCATCTTTTTTTCCTTTGCATTTGTCCGATTGCCCATAAAGGTTCCAAGGACCACATCCTCCATGCCGCTAAATCGGTGCAAGTAAATATAGACAGCGGACATAAACATAGAAAGCATACTGACTTTCTCTTCTTCACAAAAAACGCGAAGCTTCTCCTTTAAAGCATCTGGAATATCCCCTGAAAATCTCTCCGCATGTAAACTCATCTCGTAACCTTTATGCGGTGTTAAAGAAGCGAAATCTGGAATATTGGCAAATTGCTCGTTCCAAAAAGCTTGGTCTTTCTGAAAACGTTTAGAAGATTCATACGTTTGCTCACTCATGATGTGATCAACGAAGGAAATGTCTTCAATTGGGGAGATGTCTGCCCCCTGCAGCATGTCATGGTATAGATCAATGATTCGGTTTCCCATCAAGATAATTGAAATACCATCAGCCACAATATGATGTGCTTTACAGAACAGCCAGCACTCTTGATCACTGATTTGAAAGACCGTAAATTCGATTAAGGAACGGTCAATCAGTTCCATCGGCTCTCGAATCTCCTCGTTCGCCCACGCCCTGACTTCCTTTTCACTCCATCCTTTCACCAAACGAATCGGCTGTTTTTCATATGGCTTGATATATTGAACGGGCTCCTCCTGCTCATGTTGATACACCAGCCTTAAACGAAGAGAATCAGTTTCACGAATGTACGCTTGAAGCACATCAACGATCAAAGAAGGATTTAGACCTGATACCGATCTTAACTTGGCAAACCCACCCAAATTAGAAATACTTGTGCCTGGATAAAATCTTTCCGTGTAGAATACTCGCTTTTGCGCATGTGTTAAGGGGTAATAAACTGTACTCATTCTTATCCTCCGCTCTTCTATGTTTTCTCCACCAAATGTGATACCCTGCACCCTCTATATCAAAAGAACCAAGTCTATTTCATTAAAATAGACGGAATAACAGAAAAGGAGCCCACCCCGAATAAAACGGAGGGACTCCCATTTTGATTCGGTAACCTGCCGACCATAGTAAAAAAAGAAACTTTTACCTTAGGACATGGCTTTGCGTCTCTATGTTTCCATAGATTTGCCTTTTTCTTCTTTTCTTTTAGATATTTTCTATTTACGTCCACTTTATATGAAATTATTGTTTTTTTCACCGAAAAATGGGTGTAAAGATTCATGCGTTATGCCGAAGGGATCACATCATAATTTACGATATTTACCGAAAATAACTAATAATAGTTGCGTTCCACCGAAAATAAATGACCAATTACCGCAAAAATTTCATGTTTTTCCTTAAATTTTGCAAATATGACCGAAAATGTAGGAGAGAGGTCTCCTATCACGCCTCGCATTTTCTTAAATCTTAAGAACTATATTCCCTAAAACTTTGAATATTTTTACCATAAAAAACAATACAAAAAGAGCTGTCATTTCAAATGACAGCTCCTTGTTTCTTCATTATATTTACATCACCTTAGACAGACCAATCGTTTTCTCAATAATGAGCAACGCAATGATAGAAATGATAATAAATATGACAGATATCGCATTGACACTCGGATCAAAAGTTTGCTCAATGTAATTAAACGTCCTCACGGGAATCGTAATGGTTTGAGGTGAAGAAACGAACAAACTAATCGAGATTTCACCAAATGATGTCACTGCAGAAAACACGCCACCTGCGATAATGCCCGGCTTGATCAAGGGCAGTGTCACACGAAAGAAAGTACGTATGGGCCCTGCACCAAGATTCATGGAAGCTAGCTCAAGACGCGGATCAAGATTTGAAACACTGACACCCACGGTTCGTACCACATAAGGAAAACCAATGATGACATGCCCAATGACTAATGCCCACAAAGACCCTGTAAAACCCATAGCCGTAAACAAATACAGCATCGCAATCCCTAATACCACCTGAGGAATCATAAGAGGTGACAAAATAAAGGCTTGAACAGCTTCCTTTCCCTTAAAGGAAAGCCTTGCTAAAGCATAAGAAGCCATCGTTCCTAAAAGAACAGTAAGCGGCGTCACAATCAATAACAGAATCACGCTGATACGCAAAGATTCCATCCATTCTGGATTCGACACGACCTCATGAAACCAGCGAACGGAAAACGAAGTCGGCGGGAATTCAGGAAAGGCATTCGGGCTAAAAGCAGAAAGAACAATGACAAGAACAGGTACGGTTAAAAAGAGATAAACGAGTGAGCCTGCGGTCCATATCAGAACCGAAAGCAAACGGTCACTTATTGATTTTTTACGCATGCATCCTCGCCTCCCATCGCTTCAATAGATAGCTTAATAGACTGACGACCGCTAGCACACAAATCAATAAAGTAAAGGACATCGCAGCGGCAAGAGGCAAATTATACACCTGCATGACCTGCTGATAAATGGACAGTGGCAAGAGCGGCTGCATCCGTCCGCCGACTAGCAGAGGAGTAATATAACTTCCTGCTGCAAGTGAGAAGACAATAATTGCTCCGGTGATCATGCCTGGAATCGTAAGCGGCAAGGTCACATGAAAAAATGTCCGTATACGCCCAGCACCAAGACTCATAGAAGCCGGTCTTAAGTGACGGTCCATATCAGTTAAGCTCGTTGCAATAGGCAGCACTGCAAAAGGCAGCATCACTTGAACATAAGCAATAATGACCGCATTCATATTCCACAGCATCGATAGCGGTTTCTCAATCAGATGTAAATCGATCAGCATGCCATTGATCAAGCCATTTTGCGAAAGAAGAACGATCCATGCAAATGTCCGAATGACGACACTCGTCAAAAGCGGCGATACAAGTAAGATATAGAAAAAAGCCCGCAATCTTGGATGAGGTGCTTTCACTAGCACATAAGCTGCAGGATATGCCATCAATAAACAAATCACCGTTGTCTGTAAGGCCACCCACACAGTACTTCCAATTGCTTTCACATATGCATCTGTCGTAAATACATGTAAATATTGAGACAAACTATAGGATTGTAACGTATTCATCATCGAATCCACATCACGAAAACTGAGGACAAACATCATCACAAGCGGAGCAAGAAGGAATACAACTAGAAACAAACAAGCTGGCAGCAGCATAAACCAATGAAAGCGCTGATTCTTTTTTTTGATTCGCATCACGCATGCACCTTCGAATCTAAGAAAACAATATCTTCAGGCTGCCAATGAATATGCACAGTTTCTCCAACTCGAGGCAGCTCGGGAAATGCTGTGTCTGATGCATGGACAATGATTTCACCTTGATCAAGTCCAACGACCAAACGTAAAGAGTGCCCAATATAACTGACATCTGCCAACATTCCTGTGACATGATTTGGCTGAACTTCCTCCCCGCCAGAAGATAACTTGATTCTCTCAGGACGCAGCATGAGTAAACGCTTCTCGCTCTTCTCTTTAAATGCGGCAGCTTTTAGCTGAACTTGCTTCCCGTTTGATTGAGTGAAATGTGGAACAGTGTATGTGGAAGTAACTTCATCATACTCCACTTCAAATAGATTGACCTGTCCGATAAATTCAGCAACAAAACGATTATTTGGCTGACGATATACTTCTAAAGGTGTCCCAATCTGCTGAATTTTCCCCTCACCTAATATCCCAATTCGGTCGGAAAGGCTTAAGGCTTCCTCCTGATCATGCGTCACAAGAATAGTCGTAATTCCGACATTCCGTTGAATATTTCGCAGCTCCGTCTGCATATTTTTTCTTAGCTTTGCATCTAGATTACTGAGTGGTTCATCAAGAAGGAGAACAGCCGGCTGGATAGCAAGTGCCCGTGCAATTGCGACCCGTTGCTGCTGACCACCACTTAATTGGTGCGGCATACGTTTGGCAAATGACTCTAATTGAACAAGAGACAAGCTCTCCATCACCTTTTGCTTGATTTCCGCCTTCTTTTTCTTTTGAACCTTCAACCCATATGCAACATTATCAAATACGGTGAGATGTGGGAAAAGTGCATAGCTTTGAAAGACCATCCCCGTTTTTCTTTGATAAGGAGGTAAAGTCGTCACATCCTGATCACCAATATAGACGACTCCTTTTGTTGGTTCTAAAAAACCACCAATGATATTGAGTAAAGTTGATTTTCCGCAGCCACTAGGGCCAAGAAGGGAGAAAAACTCTCCCTCTTTTACCGTAAGACTGACATCATCAAGAGCAATTTGTTCGCCGAAATGCTGGCTGATATGTTCTAAATTGATTCCACTCATGCGATCACCTATTTTCCTCCGCCTAATACTTCATTCCATCGATTCGTCCATTGACCGAGCTCTGAAGTCGCTGTTTCGTAATCTACCCAAGTCAGCTTGCTATAATAATTTTCGCCAACCTTCACTTTCCCCTTAATTTTGTCTCCGTATTTCACATCAGAATTCGACATGCCATAGTAAGATTTTTCTGAGAAGGCTTCTTGAGCTTCTTTCCCGCTAAGGTAGTTTAATAGCTTATAAGCCGCTTCCTCATGCTGACTTCCCTTTGTTAACGCCCAGCTCGCAACTGCTGCCACAGCGCCTTCTTTCGGATATGAGAATCCAATATCCATCCCTTCTTCTTCAAGTGCAAATGATCGGCCATCCCAATATGGAACTGCCGTCACGTCACCACGTTCTAACAGCGTTTGAATAGACCCTGGGTTATCAGGAAAAGCTGCTACACGCCCTTTTAATTGTGCGAGGCTTTTAAATGCTTTATCAATATCCTTAGGATTTGATTCTGTCCCTCCTTGAGCATGGACAAGTGCAGAGAAAAATTGCAAGCCCGCTGAATAAGTTGGGGAAGAAATCGCCACTTTCCCTTTCAGCTGATCGCTCCATAAATCTGTCCAGCTGTTTGGCTCCTGTTTGACAAGATCTTTTCTATAAGCAATTCCAAGCTGTCCCATACTAAAGCCTGCTGCATATTGTTTTCCATCAACAGTGAGTTTCTTTTGAACAGAACGATAAAGCTTTTTCACATTTGGTGCTTGATCTTCATCAATAGGCGCAAGAACGTTTGCCGCAATACCTCTTTGAATCGTATCAGGCTGTAAAATAAGCAAATCATACGGTGGATTTTTACCATTAGATGCTTTTAATTTTGTAAACCATTCAGAATCTGCCCCAGAGACCGTTTGTACTTTAATGCCTGTATCCTTTTCAAACTTTTCGAGGATTGGCTTAATATTCTTTTCCCAATCCCCTCCGTAGACACCAACGATCACAGTCTGCTGCTGTTTACTTTGGTCCTGCCCATTTCCACCGCATGCAGACAGCAGTAACATGACGGATAGGATACCTGCAAATATGGCGATTACTCTTCTTTTCATGATTCATTTCCCCCTTTTTGTTGATTCAAGTGATGAAGTGCTTGAATAATATCCATCTTTGTTAACGGTTCCTGTCTATGACCAAAATGAGAATGAACCGCATGTTTATAGTGCGTACGCTCATTTGCTGGGTATGAACGAAGCTGCACAGCAAGCTCACTGCTGGCTTCGTCCGTCCACACTTTCTCATAAGCTGCTCTTTGCTCTCCAAAATCCCAAGCGACAGCATCAGCATCATTCATCTTTTCACGAAGCCTGCTCGTCTGTTCGTCATCAATTTTCCATTCATTATGGTCTCGATAGACTTTGACGCCATATTGCTGCAGTGCTCTTTCTTCACTTAATAGCCCTGCTTCCACTTCATGAAGGACTTTTTCTTTCTTTCTAGCAAATGGATTCCCCCATCCTCCTCCACTTGGTGAAATCAATTGAACAATATCGCCTTTTTCAAGACGCATGACATCAATTTTCGGCTGGTTTTGTGTCTCCCCATTTGGTTTGGTCAATTTCACCTCACCAATTGCTCCTGCTCGGCCGCCCATTAACCCCCAAGGTTGAAACTTCATTCGTTCCATTCCTCGTGCCGTCACCATCGATTCTGGCTTGATCATTTCAAATTCTAAACCAATCGCATGTCCCCCTCTATGTTCCCCTGCTCCACCTGTGTTCGGCAGCAGTTCATATCGGTGTACATGAATATCAATATGCTGTTCCAAGCTCTCAATGGGTGTATTTTTTAAAAAGCCTGACGAATGATCAATTCCATCTACTCCATCAGTCCCTTTTTGAGCACCGCCGCCTCCGCCTAACGGTTCGACCACAGACATTTTTCTGCCTCCTGTTTGATCATCAGGAACAGAGAGAACGACGATAGCGGATTGACCTGCACCTGCCGCTGGCACTGCTTCAGGCAAAAGCTTACCAATAGCACCTAGCACGACATTATACAATCTCATTGTAATGGAATGCCGAATACCGACAGAAGCCGGATATTCTGGATGGACAAGCGTTCCTTTAGGTGAAATCACGTCTATCGGATACGTAATCCCACCATTAATCGGAATAAAAGGATCTTTACTAATGATGTAATTAATCAATCCTTGATATAAGAAGGAGTGCTTTTGACCATTGGTGACAAGATTAAAAGCTGTCTTAACTTGCGGGTCACACTCAGAGAAGTCCAGTGTCAGCTGTTTCCCTTTGACCGTCAGCTTAATCTTTAATCGGATCGGCACGTCCGAAATCATATCATCATCCAAGTAATCAGCGAATTCACTCGTTCCATCAGGAATGGCTTCAATTACTTTTCCTGCGCGATCCTCTGCTTGCTTCAGCAGATCAATCATTCCTTGCTTCACTTCGTTTTTTCCAAATTTCTCGATCATTTCTTTTAGTCTGATTTCTGCTGTATTAACAGCGGCAATCATCGCATTAATATCGCCATCATTTAAATGACTCGCCCGGCTATTAGCTCTTAAAAAGGTACGAACAACCTGATTCTCTTTTCCACCTTCATAGATTTTCACTGGTGGAATTCTTAATCCTTCTTGATGAACATCTGTTGCAGTTGGAGAAATACTTGAAGGGACAAGACCGCCCACATCACTTACATGAACAAAAGACCAGGCATAGCTGACAATTTCATCTTCTATAAAAATGGGCTTGATGATATGAACATCTGGCAAATGAGTCGCTAAACCGTCTGTCGTATAAGGATCATTTGTGATGATAATGTCACCCGGCTGCATCGGTCCGCTTTCTTCAATCGCTTTTTTGAGACTCAGCCCTAAAAAGATCGTGACACCGACTGTTTTTGGGTAAACAAAGAAATCTCCAGAAGGCGTGGCTAATGCTGTGGCAAAATCCGCCGATTCTTTTACGAATGTTGTAAAGGATGTCCGCTCAATGACATGTCCCATGCCTGATGCAATCGCATTAAAATAACTCCTCATCATCTCAAGCTTTGCTGGATCAGTTCCCATGTAAAGCCGCCTCCCTTGAAATCACCAAGTTTCCTGAATGGTCTATGCTGCCTGCCCAGTTTGGCAAAATCAATGTTGTCGTATCATCTTGCTCAATGATGGCAGGTCCTTTCACAACAGCACCTAATGACAAAGTACTCCGATTGTAAGCAGATGCTTCGTACTCTTTTTCTTCTATAAAGATTCGTCTGTATGATTGTGGTATTAAAGGCTGTCCGCTGCTTTCATCACCAAGAGAGAAAGGCAGTGGAGGCGTTTCACCTATAACCCGAACTCGCAAATGAGTAAATTCAATGTTCGCCTGATCATCTCTATGGCCATATTGACGCTCATGCAGGTTGTGGAAAGCTTCAATCAGGTGATAGACGTCTTGTTCCTGCTTTAGCCAATCCACCGATAATGGCAATTCAATCTCAAATGCCTGTCCTTGATAGCGGGCATCTGCTAATAACAAAATGGACGTTTGTTTGATATGTTGAATGTTTTGCTGGCTGAACCAATCCGTTGCTTTGCGAGAAAGCATTTCATAATCTTGTTTTAATTCGTCAATCGTATAGTCTTGTAAGCAGATTTTCTTAGACAACACAGCATCATGGATAAAATCGGCTGTAAGTGCACCTAGCGCACATAATGTTCCTGGACTTGGAGGGACGACCACATTTTTCGCATGAATTTCTCTCGCAAGGAAATTCGCAACAACAGGCCCTGCCCCGCCAAATGCCAGCAAACTAAAATCTCTAGGATCAAACCCTTGCTGCTCCATGACATTGCTTAGTTCTGTGTACATATTGGCAACAGCCACTTGAATCAACTGGTCAGCCGCCTGTTCGACCGTTTTATGAAGCTGATCAGCAATTGGCTGAAAGGCTATTTCCGCTGCAGACCTCTGCAATTGTAAATGTCCTCCGGCAAACCGATCTTGATTGAGGTAACCGCATATGAGAAATGCATCGGTTAAAGCAGCTTTTTTTCCCTTTCCATACGAAGCCGGTCCAGGCTGCGAGCCAACTGATTCCGGTCCTGCTTTAAGAAGCCCGCCTTGATCAAGCCATGCGACAGAACCTCCGCCAGCCCCTATCGAATACATTGCAACAGATGGAAGAATGATCGGAAATCCTGAAAGCTGATTCGATTGAGCCATTGTAGGCTGCCCATTTTGAATGATCGAGATATCTGCACTTGTGCCACCAACATCAAATGTAATTAAATTGGGTTCATTTGCAGATGTTGCAATTCTTGCCGCACCAATTACACCAGCTGCCGGGCCAGAAAAAAGTGTTTTAACGGGTGAAGTGGCTGCGCTTTCTGCATCCATTAAACCACCATTTGATTGGGTAATGTATGGAGAAATTGGTACACCTTCTTCTTTCAAGCGGTTTTTCAACGTTTGTAAATATTGTTTCACCTTTGGTTGAATGTACAAATTGACAACAGACATCACTGTCCGCTCATATTCTCTCATTTGTGGCCATAATTCTGATGATGTCAGGACTTCTAACTGTGGGTAATGATGATGAATATAGGCTTTTGCCTGTAATTCATGAACTGGATTTTGATAACTATGTAAAAAAGAAATGACAATGCCTGCTAGTTTTTTAGAGATGACCTGCTGGACAGCATCATCTAATTGCTGCAGTTGGAGAGGTTTTTTGATCGAACCATCGTGTATGAGCCTTTCAGAGATTGGATATACATGTTTTCGTGGTATCAATGGTTCTGGCAATTGAGAATTGAAGTCATAAGGAATGGGTAGACGTAAACGCTGTAATGACAAAATGTCTTGAAAACCTTCCGTTACAAAAAGGGCTAAATCTGCTCCCTTTCTCTGCAATAATGTATTAAGACCGATTGTCATCCCGTGTACGAGATATTGTATTTTGGATAAATCGACACCTCTTTCTTTTAGAAGTTTCAGCCCATTGATAATTCCTTGAGCTGGGTCATCTGTCACTGTAGGTGTCTTGAGTTCAGTCAGCTCCCCTGTCGCTTCATTCATCAGCGATAAATCAGTAAATGTTCCACCTATGTCTATTCCGAGCCGATAAGAGACATCCGCCATTTGTACTTCCCTCCTGCAATGTAATTGGAATCATATTTTGATAAATTACGACATTTTTTGATATTTGACTCCATATTATTAAAGCATATCGGTCTAGTCAATTTTATTTTTTTGAAATTTCTGTGTGTTAAAATCTTGAAATTAGCCTAAAAACCAATCATAAAGCCATTTTGCATCAGCATATATGTTTTTTGAGCAGCAAAATTAAATTTTTATGAGTTTGTACAACGAGGAAAAGAGCATAAACAGGTAAAAAACGTTTTTCGAACTTTAAAAGACGTTTTTTCAAAACGAGGAGAAATTGGTAAGTAATTCTGCTATACTTCTGTTTACAAAATACGCTAAAGAGAAAGAGAGCTAGCATCTATGAAACTTCTTAAAACCATTCTATTGCTTTTATTGATTGTCATTGGTATAGCGACAGGCTATGTCCAACTAGGGCAACATAAACAAGAGACGACAAACTCTTCTTATGACAAAACCATTCACTTTCCATCAGATCGATATCCAGAAACCGCGAAGCACATAGAAGAAGCTATTGACGAAGGTCATTCTTCCATTTGCACCATTGATCGAAAAAATAGTGATGAGCAAAGAGACAAATCACTTCATGGCATTCCAACAAAGCGTGGTTATGATCGTGATGAATGGCCAATGGCGATGTGTAAAGAAGGTGGAGCAGGGGCTTCTGTCAAATATGTACGTCCTTCGGATAATAGGGGGGCAGGCTCTTGGGTAAGTCATCAATTATCAGATGATCCTGATGGCACAAGAATCCAATTTATTATCGAGTAGCACTATCTTTCCTTTTTTCATAACAAAAATTTCTGTGTAAGTGCATTCACGTATATCAAACATTTTTTTCATGCCGATAATCTTTAAGGAGGGATACCCTACCTTATACCTAAAGGAGTAAAAAGCATGAAGAAAAAAGGAAAACTGAGGCTTGGCGCCAAAATAATGCTGATCTTTTTAAGTGTCCTCATCGTATTTTCAGCAGTGGTTGGTTATGTAGTGAACCGCGAAATGACAGAGAACATTAAGCAAATGGCCACCGAAAAAGCAAAAGGCGATCTAAAGCTAGGATACGCTTACCTAACTGAAAAGGTTGCTGGCTCGTGGCAGATAAAAGATGGCAAGCTTTACAAAGGAAATACTCAAATCAATAACCATGACACATTGGTTGATCAATTAGCCGAATATACTGGTGATACAATCACGATTTTCCAAGGAAATACCCGAGTTGCCACAAATGTCATGTTAAACGGGAAACGAGCTGTAGGAACCGAAGTCTCACCTGAAGTAAAGGCCGCTGTTTTGGATAAAGGCGAGAATTATTACGGAACAGCCAATGTTGCCGGGAAAGACTACCAAACGGCTTATATGCCCATCAAAAATGATACAGGGGAAACGATTGGTATTTTCTATACCGGTGCAAATCAAAGCATGATTTCACAAATGCTTCAGTCTTTCTTTATTCAATTTGTCACGGTTCTACTGTTAAGTTTAATTGTTTCTGTTATCATTATTTCTATTTTCACAAAGCGGATTCAGACACGTCTCAAACATATGGCATCTGCTATTAAGAGTGCAGGCGAAGGAAATTTAACCATCAACGTGACAGATCACACAGGCGATGAACTTTCTGAGCTGGCAGGTCACTTTAATAAGATGCGTGAGAAATTAAATCAAACCATTTTAAATGTGATCAAAACATCTGAATTAGTAGCCACCTCTTCTGAGGAGCTGTCAGCTAGCGCAGAAGAAACGAGTGCAGCATCAGAGAAGATTACCCATACCATTCAAGAAGTCGCTCAATCGTCTGAACAGCAATCAGCCCAAATGACAGCTAGTGAGCACACGATGAGACAAGTATCTAACGAGCTAGTAAACATCACTGAAAATGCGGGACAAATGGCAACAAGAAGCCAGTCCGCACAAGAAATGGCCCAAAAAGGTGTACAAAATATCGGTGAAGTCAATTCACAAATGACATCTATTGCAAAATCAATTGAAGAGAACGGTTCAGCAATTCAAGCGCTAGAAACACGTTCAGCCGAGATTGATCAAATTTCCAAAGTGATTACAGATATCGCTAACCAAACTAATCTACTTGCTCTTAATGCGGCCATTGAGGCAGCACGCGCAGGTGAACACGGAAAAGGTTTTGCCGTTGTGGCAGACGAAGTGAGGAAGCTCGCAGAAGAATCGCAAACCTCATCCAACATGATTTCACATCTCATTTCCGAAATACAAAAAGAGATGAATCATTCGACGAGTGCCATTAAACGAGTACGAGAGGAAGCGGCTCAAGGGGCTGTTCTTATATCTCATACAGAGGAATCATTTATTGACATTCAGCAGTCAATGAAGGAAATGGCAGATGGCATTCAACATTTATCAGATGCATCCCAAAAAATCGCAGCTTATACAAATGATGCGAAGCAGACCTTTGCCTCTATCACAGAAGGCGTTAAACTGACGAGTGAACATTCACAACAAGTAGCAGGTTTAACAGAAGAACAATTCGCAGCAATGGAAGAAGTAACAGCTTCATCAGAGGCTCTCGCCCATTTAGCAGGAGACCTAAAAGAAATGGTTTCGCAATTTCACATCTAGATCCCTCAAACAGTAGCGCAAGACGGCGACAATCGTCTTGCTGCCTAACATTCTCTTCAATTATCATACTTTCAAACATTCACTTTTCAACATGATCGCCAGCTGGACAAATTTTATGAATAAAGGAGTTAATCTATATGAATGATTTAAATCAAATGTATCCCCTATCTATCTCCTATCACCAAATCACCGTATACACTGGAAGCACGACGCCACCTGTGATTGATTGGACAGATGACGATATTCTTCAAGGATTCGCAACTGGGGATCGAGGTATTTCTTTTGAAGGCATCAATAACGGAAAGGCTTCTATTATCGTGACATTAAACAGCCATGAGCCTCCATCATCCGTTGATAGAGTCATCACAGTGCCATTTACTCATTCAAGTGATCATGTTTATCTGACAAGCGTCATGGCACAGGTACTGTCTTTCTCCATTCCAAAAGGAGACTATCAGCTCACCTGCTATATATCTGAGCACCCTGATCAAGATCTCTATTATTTTGATTTTCAGACTGCTTAGATCACGCCTGGTCGTACTGTTCAAGCCATTTTTCCGCAAAATCGACCGATTCTCTCATCGGCAATAAATACGAATGGGCTAGCCCGATTCGACTGTGGTTATAACGACATCCTGATTGTAAAAAATCACGACCAATCTGTTCAAATAGTTCTTCTCTTGTGATGATATCTTGATACTCTTTCCACACCCTCCAACCATCCTCTAAAATGGGGGCCCCTCGTGTCATGAGGTCTTGCTGTGAGATTCGATATTCAGCTAAGTGAAAAGCTGTCACACTCTCGAATGACGTGCCAATTAGCAGCACTTTTGCATCAAGATCGTACATACGTCCAAGAGGTGAATTTTCTCCTAAACCATAAGGAAGCGCATGGTGGTTCAACACTTCATGTTTCCTTTTCCCCCAGGCGGTGAATGAGAAATGAGGATGATTGCTTCTTTCTACGCCTGGGTATTTCCAAAAGGTCTCCGCTACCTTTCCCATTGCTGTTGGAGCTGTGTAAGCCGGATCAAATGCAGGCATCGTGTCTTTGATCGGTTTCCACCAAGAATAAGGAACAGGCGGATTGATCCAATCAGCAGGATCAGACAGCTCTAATGTTTGTGCCGGCATAATCAGTGTTCCTTCATCTGTTAAAATATCCATCATAGCTTGGATAACGGCTATAGCTCCTCCATTCACCCAGCCAATAGATGACAAGGATGAGTGGACACATAAGATCATGCCCTTCCTTACACCAAGTTGAACCAAATCCGCTTTGATTCTTTCCTTTGTGATCGGTTCAGCCTGATGTTCAATTAATCTTTTCATCGGTTATTTCCTCCTGCGCCTCATCTATTCTTGATGAGTGAGACGTTTCACAGCGATAGACAATTTATAATTTGCATGCTTTGTTAGCTCCGTTAAAAATTGATCAAGCTCATCATGACTGGAGAAATGTCCTTCAGCCATATAACAGCCCTCTCCACTTATTTTAAACAGGTTTTTGATTTCTTCCTTTTGATGGAGAAACGATAAAAGCGGTTCATGATCATGACTTCGGGTAAAGAGCTGTAAAAATGTTTGGATGTTCTGCTGTGTCCGCCAGTTAATTGAAATGGTATAGGCTTCAATAACCCCCTCTTCTTCAAGCTTTAAAACTCTATTTTTAGCAGCTTGACCGGTTAAATGGACTTTTTCACCAAGTGCTTTCATCGTCAATCGGCTATTCTTTGAGAGTTCTTTTAATATATCCATATCTGTTTTGTCTAGCATTGGCTCACCTCTTTCAAAAATCAAGTCGTTCCGCTGAAAGACTTTCATGATCCTCTGTCACATGAAGCTCTTTTAATATACTGTAAACTTAATAAGAAAAAAAGGAGGCCTTCTAATGAAAATAACACTCATTCGTAATGCTACTTTATACCTTCAATATGGTCCGTCAACATTTTTAATCGATCCCTTTTTATCAGCAAAAGGAACCTATCCACCGTTCCCACATACTGCCAATCAACATGTAAACAATCCAATTGTTGAGCTGCCTGCAAACATTGATTTGGACAAGATATTACAGCCTGATGCTGTCCTGCTCACTCATTTACATGTAGATCACTTTGACGACGAGGCAAAAAAGAGATTAGCTCAAACTTTGCCGATCTATACTCAATCAGAGAAAGATCGCACGGAAGTAAAAGAAGCTGGATTTCAGCATGTTACATGCATTGAAGATGAAATGGATGTTTGCGGTGTTCATATCAAACGAACTGGCGGGCAGCACGGGACAGGAGAAACCGCTAAACGGATGGGACAAGTGAGCGGTTTTGTTTTCTCTCATCCTGATGAGCCTACTCTTTATATTGCAGGAGATACCATTTGGTGTGATGAGCCGAAAAAGGTTGTGAATACATGCCAGCCAGATATTATTGTGGTCAATAGTGGGGCTGCCCAATTTTTAGAGGGAGATCCAATTACGATGACAAAGGAAGAGATTGTAGACATTCACCATACTCAACCACAAGCTCAAATCATCGCCTGTCACCTTGAAGCCGCGAATCATTGTTTATTAACAAGAGCGGCATTAACATCTTACATTCGAGAGAATCATGCAGATCAGGCCATTTTTGTCCCTCAAGATGGTGAGACGCTGACCTTTTAACACATAAACAATAAAAACCGGCACCTTGCTGCCGGTTTTCTTGAACTTATGGTCGATGGTGCTGTGGTTTTTTTAGTAATGGAACAAACCCGTTATTTTTTAAGTGATTGTAATGTTCATCCATTCGTTTTGTGATGTGCGTGCCTTGTTCCTTCGTTAACACACCATACTGAACGTATTTTTCAATCACTTCTTTTCGTTTAGACAAAATTTGCTGTTCAAGTACTTCAATTTGTTTTTGTTGCTCTGTCGTTAATTTTACTTGATGCGTGACGGGGCGCTTTTCCATTTGGGGTGTTTCTCCATAAGCCGTATTCACCTGAAAACCAAATAATAGCACCATCGTTAGTAAGATCAAACCACTTGTTTTTTTCATCTCTGTCGTTCCCTCCTTTATTCGATTTTAATTTGTGCATCCTTTCCTTTTTTATACATTATTCACACCGTCAAATTGCACATAATATTCTTACTTTTTCGCTTTTCATCTGAAAACGTTGTCCTAACTGAAAAAGCGTGCTATGTTTTGTTTTGTATAAAAAATAGAGGAGGATTCTTAAATGAGTCGTTTTTATCATAGAAAACCTATATGGGTGCTGCTTGTTGTGTCTGCTCTCATGCTTGTCATGTCTGCTTGCAATCAATCAGGCTCATCTCAGTCTGGAGAATCAAAGTGGGATCAGATTCAAAAGAAAGGGAAAATCGTGGTCGCTACTTCAGGCACCTTGTATCCTACGTCTTACCATGATACATCGAACGGCAAGGATCAATTGACTGGCTATGAAGTGGAAGTCGTCAAAGAAGCATTTAAGCGCCTTGACGTAAAAGTAGAATTTAAAGAAATGGGTTATGATGGTATGCTCAGTGCCATTAATTCAGGTCAGGTGGATGCCGCTGCAAACGATATCGACATCACAGATGACAGGAAAGATAAGTTCGCCTTTTCAACACCTTATAAATACTCATATGGAACCGCTATCGTCAGAAAAGATGATCTGTCAGGTATTAAAACGCTAAAGGATTTAAAAGGAAAGAAAGCAGCAGGTGCTGCAACGACCATTTATATGGATGTTGCCCGTAAGTATGGTGCAAAAGAAGTCATTTATGATAATGCTACAAACGAGCAATATTTAAAGGATGTCGCAAACGGCCGTACAGATGTCATTTTAAATGACTACTACTTGCAAACACTGGCGCTTGCTGCATTCCCTAAGCTAAATATTACGATCCATCCAGACTTAAAATACATGCCGAATAAACAAGGGTTTGTGATGAAAAAAGACAATACAGAGCTGCAAAAAGAATTAAATCGTGTATTAAAAGAGATGAAAAAAGACGGAACCATGAAAAAGATTTCGGAGAAATTCTTTAATCATGCTGACGTCTCAAAGAAAATTGATGTTGATGTCGAAGATGTCGACATTTCTAAATAAGGAGCCGCAGACGTGGGAGATATTCATTTAGAATATATCTTTAATCCTGCACTGGCAAAAGCGTCATTTCCATTTGTGATGAAAGGCATCTGGCTGACGCTGCTCATTTCTTTTGTGAGCATGTTTTTTGGTACGATTCTAGGCTTTTTTATTGCCCTTGCTAGAATGGCAAATACGTGGTTCCTTCGGTTGCCTGCACGGCTGTATATTTCATTCATGCGTGGGGTTCCCATTCTGGTCATTTTGTTTATCCTTTATTTCGGATTCCCTTACATCGGCATTGAATTTACAGCTGTCACTGCTGCTATTATTGGATTCAGCTTCAATAGTGCTGCATACATTGCCGAAATTAACCGGGCGGCTCTCTCCTCTGTTCCAAGTGGTCAAGTGGAAGCCGCCAAATCACTTGGTCTCAGTTATTGGCAAACGATGCGCGGAGTCATTTTGCCTCAATCCGTGCGCATTGCACTGCCGCCCCTGACCAACGTCATGCTTGATTTAATCAAAGCTTCCTCACTAGCGGCAATGATTACTGTACCCGAACTCTTCCAACAAGCAAAAATTGTGGGCGGAAGAGAATTCGATTATATGACCATGTATATATTGGTTGCCTTGATTTACTGGGGCATATGCAGTGTGGTCTCATTGCTCCAAGACTTTTTGGAAAAACGCTATGCAAAATATCTATAACAACAAAAAACAGATCCATTGGATCTGCTCAGATTGTTAACAAAGGGCTAAAATGAACTTGATTTTAGCCCTTTGTTTCCTTTTCAGCGTAAAAGAAAACCTTTGCAGTCTAGGAAGGACGAGCACTGGAGCAGAGCGAATTTGACATTCGTGAGCACCAGCGCGCAGGACTGACACCGAATGCGAGGGTTTGTCTTCACGCTGAGCAAATCCATTGGATCTGCTTTTTAATGTATCAACCATAACCACACATACAATCCCAATAACGTGATGATCAGCGTCGGTATGGTTAGAATGATTCCAGCTTTCATGTATGCCCCCCAAGAAATATGCACACCTTTTTTCTTCAAGACATGAAGCCACAGCAATGTCGCCAATGAACCGATTGGGGTCATTTTCGGGCCAAGGTTTGAGCCGATGACGTTGGCATAAATCAGTGCATCTCTCATCACACCTGCTGTATCTGTGTGACCGATGGCAATCGCATCAATTAAAACGGTTGGGAGGTTGTTCATGACAGAAGATAGCACCGCTGCCAGAACTCCCATAAACATTGTTCCCGCAAGTAAACCGTGTGACGCCCCCTGTTCAATCCACGCCGCTAAAATTTCTGTCAGGCCGACATTTTTCAGCCCATACACCACGACATACATGCCGATAGAGAAAAACACAATCGACCACGGCGCTTCTTTGACGACTCGTTTTGTCGCTACTTGTGGACTCCGTTTCGCCAGCCATAAGAAAGCAATGGCAATGCCTCCTACAATGATTGACACCGGAATGCCTGCCAATTCCCCAGCAAAATATCCAACAAGCAAGCACCCTAACACATACCAAGATAACCGGAACATGCGCAGATCACGAATGGCCGAAGCTGGTTCCTTCGCCTGCGAAACATCGTACGTTTTCGGGATGAGTTTCCGATAAAACACATACAACACAAGCATACTAGCGCCAAGCGATACAAGGTTTGGGACGAACATGTTTGCTGTATATTCAAGAAAGCCAATATGAAAATAATCGGCTGATACGATATTGACCAAGTTACTAATGACAAATGGCAAAGACGTCGTATCTGCAATAAAGCCGCTTGCCATGACAAATGGCAGGATCATACGCTCATCCAGCTTCAGCGCTCTGACCACAGATAAAACGATCGGAGTTAAGATAAGTGCCGCTCCATCGTTGGCAAAAAAAGCTGCTACCACAGCGCCGAGCAATGTTAAATAAATAAACATGCGGACCCCGTTCCCTCTTGCGGCTTTTGCCATATGAAGTGCCGCCCATTCAAAAAAACCAATCTCATCTAAAATCAATGAAATGATGATAATTCCAATAAATGCAAAGGTGGCGTTCCAAACAATTTGGGTAACTTCCCATACATCGCCCAAATGAACGACCCCAAAAGCAAGAGCAAGAATCGCTCCCCCGCACGCTGACCATCCAATGGTTAAACGTCCTGGCTGCCAAATGACAAGGACGAGGGTCATGATGAAAATTAAAATGGCCAAGGTGACTGATCCCAAAGGTGGCCCTCCTTTCACTTTCCTCATAAAATCTTTATCTATCATACAACGAAATAAGGCAATTGTATGCCATTTTATCATCTCGCATAAAAATCCGCAGGTCATCCTTTGCACCTGCGGAGTCCACGCCTATTGATCTTTTTTCATCAGCATCAATTCAATAAATAACTCACAACGCTGGCTAAAATGACTTAAATCGATAGACGTCATTTCAAAAATTTGTTTCATTCGATAGTTTAGTGTATTTTGATGAATAAATAATTGCTCTGCAGCTGGTTTTAGCTTGCAATTATTCAATAAGTAGACCTCTAAGGTTTTTAAAAATGATGTTTGGCTGTCACGGTCTTTTTCCTTTAGGCGCAACAAATCTGGATTAAAGTCGTTTTTCTTTTTTTGGTGACTGTAAATCGAGTCTAAGAACCGGAAGACCCCCAAATGCTCGTAATCGTATGGGATTAATTCCTGTCCGCCGACAATCTTCACTGCTTTCACGACTTCTATCGCTTCAAATCGACTTGTGCTCATTTTCATGACATCTCGATATTCTCTTCCCATCCCAATATATAAAGGAGATGGGTGTGTATGCGTTTTCGATTGAAGATGGGCGACGACATCCGCAGCGGTCGCTTTTGGTGAGTGGCGATCTGACAAACTGCCTAATATCACGACGATGTCTGCTTGCACAGAGTAGACGTGATTGACCTTGTCTTCTAGCTGTAAATAGGTTCTAATCACATCCTTCACATCTTCTGCCGTCTCACTTTTGTTATCGGCGGCATGAACAACCATCACAGTAAAGACAGCTGGCAGTGGAATGCTTAAATTCTCAGCTTCCCATTTCAGCTCTTCTTCTGTATAAAAATGATCATCCATGACCTTTTTGAAGAACTCTTCAATCTTGCCTTCCTTTTTCTCCAACTGTTTCTTATTTTTATAAATAACTTTTCCAACCTGAAACGATGCCTCGTGTAAAAATTGCAGCTCCTCTTGAGAGAGAGAATCCTCAATGTCCTGCACCCAAATAAAGCCGACAACCTCTTGTTTGTGCTTGGCGCTCACAGCCACCCGACGATTAAACCCGAGCTCCTCATGACCATTCACATAAAAAGGATTTGAATCTGTATATAGCTGCTCAATGACCCCTGTTTTTTTTAACCAATCCACCACAGCTCCCGGACATTCCTTTGAGAAAATGGTTTGCTGATTGACTGGGTCGAACTGCTGGATGCTGTAAGAATTATAAGCAAGCAGCTGACATTCAGTACTTTCTAAAATGACTGGTTTTTTTAAATAACCACTAATAAATGCAATTAATTTATCGACATCAAAAAATGTATGAAGCTTTTCTAATATCTCTTCCATCCCGATTGCTCCCTGAATAAGTGATACATTTATCATACTTCTTTCCAGTCAGATTTGTATAGAAACAAGTCGTAGACAGGTAAAAAAAGCATGAACTCGCCTGCACGAGTTCATGCTTTTCCATATTAAAACATTTCGCTGATCGTTTTGGCCTGCATGTGCAGAGCAAGGTAATCTGGACCGCCTGCTTTTGAATCAGTTCCTGACATTTTAAAGCCGCCAAATGGGTGGTAACCCACAATCGCTCCCGTACAGTTACGGTTAAAGTAAAGGTTCCCGACATGGAACTCCTGCTTCGCACGGTTGATGTGATCACGATTATTTGTAATGACCGCACCGGTTAACCCGTATTCTGTGTTGTTGGCTACTTCAAGCGCCTCATCAAAGCTTGAGACTTTTGAGAAAGCTAGGACAGGTCCAAAGATTTCTTCTTGCATTAAACGAGATGTTGGCTCTAGATCTGCAAACACGGTTGGATGAATGAAGTACCCTTCTGAATCATCACTTGTTCCGCCAGTGACTAGACGGCCTTCTTGCTTGCCAATCTCGATATATTCTGTGATCTTGTCAAAGGAAGCTTGATCAATGACAGGTCCCATGTACACATCAGCTGATAACGGATTCGCTGTTGTTTTCGTTTCTGTGATTTCTTTCACTCGCTCAACGACTTGGTCATACAGCTTCTCGTGGACGACAGCACGAGATCCAGCCGAACATTTCTGACCCGAAAACCCGAAGGCTGATGTGAAAATGGCGTTAGCCGCTAATTCAACATCTACATCCTCATCTACAACGACTGTATCCTTACCGCCCATTTCAGCAATGACACGCTTTAAATGCTGTTGTCCTGGCTGTACCTTTGCCGCACGTTCAAAAATACGTGTGCCCACTTCTCTTGATCCAGTGAATGTAATAAGGCTTGTTTTTGGATGATCTACTAAGTAATCTCCAACTTCTGCTCCGCTACCTGGCACGAAGTTGACAACACCTTTCGGAAGACCTGCTTGCTCCAGTTCTTCTACAAAGCGGGCAGCAATGACAGGCGTCGCACTTGCTGGTTTTAAAACAACTGTATTCCCAGTGACGATTGGCGCTACTGTTGTTCCTGCCATGATCGCAAACAAGAAGTTCCATGGTGGAATGACAAGCGTCACGCCAGTTGGTGTGTACACATATTGATTGCGTTCCCCTTTGCGGCTGTTCACCGGTTTGCCTTTCGCAAGCTCTAGCATTTGACGGGCATAATACTCTAGGAAGTCAATGGCTTCTGCTGTATCTGCATCCGCTTCATTCCAAGGCTTCCCTGCTTCTTTTACGAGAAGGGCTGAATACTCATGCTTTTTACGGCGAATGCTTGCCGCAGCGCGGAATAAGACGCCGGCTCTTTCTTCTGGAGACGTGTAGCGCCATGTTTCAAACGCTTTTGCCGCAGCTTGAATCGCTTGCTCTGCCTCTTCTTTCCCAGCTTTTGATACGGTACCCACGACTTCTTCCTTCTTCGCCGGATTGATCGAGACAATCTTGTCTGTTGTTTCGATTCTTTCTCCATTAATCACAAGCGGATAGGTTTGCCCAAGTGATTCTGTTACTTTGGCTAATGCTTGTTCAAACGCTTGGCGATTTTCTTCCTGGCTAAAATCCGTGAATGGTTCATGCTTGTAAGGTGTTGTCATCTTTGTCACGCTCCCGTTTCAAATTATTTTCTCGTCATCCCTTTTAAAGCAAATGCAATGTTTGCCGGTCGTTCTGCAAGACGTCTCATGTAGTAGCCATACCACTCTCGTCCATACGGGGTGTAGACCCTCATTTGATAGCCTTCCTTCACGAGTGCTTGCTGCGTTTCTGATCTCATGCCATACAGCATTTGAAATTCGAACTGATCTGTCTGTATATTGTGTTTTTTCACAATATGTTTCGTAAATTCGATCATTTGATCGTCATGTGTCGCAATGGCTGTATAATTCCCTGAGAGTAACTGCTTTTCGATCAGCTTCTTGTAATTCTGATCGACGTCTTTTTTGTTTGGATACGCCACTTCGGCGGATTCCTTATAGGCACCCTTTACAAGTCTTAAAAATGGCTGCAACTCATTTAGGTCATCAAGATCTTGTTCTGTTCTGTACAAATACGCCTGCAAAACCGTACTGACATACTCATATTGAGATTTCATTTCTTTAAAAATGTCCAGCGTTTTTTGACAGCGCTGTTCATCCTCCATATCAATTGTCACCATAATACGGTGTTTCTCTGCCGTATCTAAAATACTTTTCATATTGCGATACACGAGATCATCGTCAATATCTAAGCCAAGCGATGTCATTTTAAGTGAGACGTGGGAATTGAGTCCCGCCTCTGCAATTCGCTGAATGGTTTGAATACACTCATTCGTCCGCTCATTTGCAATCTCTGCCTTTGTGACAAACTCACCAAGGTGATCAACCGTTACGGCCATACCTTGATCGTTTAATCGTTTGATGACAGGGATAGCGCTCTCAAAATCCTTCCCACCGATGATTTTCTTTGATGCAACAGCACTTCCCCAATTACGAGCAATATGGTTCAAGAGACTGCTCTTTGACAAAAACAAGAAGAAATTTCTTGTGACCGACTCCATAAAGGGCACCTCCCACTCTTTGTAAGCTATGTCTTTATTGTAAGGCTCATGAGCTGTCCGCTACAATATTTGAAGATGACAAAAATTCTGACTTTTTTTGTGGTTTTATCACAATAGGAGATAAAAAAAGAGTCTGCCGCTATCCGGCTGACTCTCCCCTCCTACGCCCACACCTCATCAAGGGTAGACTGCAAAAGCTCATTTAATTCTTGCATCAGATTGTCTTTCGGCTGATTGTAGCTTTTCACCAATTCATCAAAACGCGCCAGCTCTTGATCAATAAATGGATGGACATGAGCGAGACGGTTCTCTACATCCATTTCTTCTCCGTTCATTTTACGTTTGAGCAGTTCGTGAATTTCTGCTAACAGCGGGCCTTCCTCCACTAGCTCCTTGAGTAATTCATGAAAGTCCATTGGTGGAACTGTTCGGTAACGTTCAATCCACTGGCAGGCAAGCAGCGGACGAAGCACATAGAAATACTTCTTGATTCGCACCTGCTCTCCTCGTAAATGCCGGCTTTCATTCCGCTTCGCCATATTGAGGTAATGATACATCAAAGCCGCAGGGTAAAACGCTCGATCCTTTAATTCTCTTAGCTGCTTTGCCAAAGAGAAAGATTCAGCATAGATGATATCAGAAGACAGCCATTCCATAATGGACGGATTTGATTTATTGAATAGGCGCAGTGCCTTTCTAAGCTCCCAGCCACTGATATCAAGCATGTCATCAATAGGTCGTTCTATGACATCACGATGCTCTTCCATCGCCCAATACCATTCTTTCCGGGGAACATATAAAAAGCGAACATCATAATCACTATCGGTCGAGGGAAAACCCCATGCCCTGCTGCCCGATTCAATAGCGAGACAAATCTTGACGTCATACGTTTCTTCGATGATTTTCAGCTCTTCCTTAATTCTCTCTCTCAAGTGTCCATCAACTCTTTCTATAGAATTCTGCATGACTTCTTCACCTTTTGGGAAAATACGAATAAGACATATATGAAAAAGGAGTTGGATCTGATGTCTATATCTCGCATTATGAAATGGATCACTGGGATTTTTGAAGCTTGCCTTGCTATCCCTGTGATCGGAGGTCTATTCGTTATCAGCAATGGCTATTCACCGCTCATGGTCATGCTTATTCTGCATATTATCACACTCGTCTTATCGAAGCGAGACCAGGGACCAATGATTGGAAGTATCATTGGAATTGTCACATCCTGCCTTGCATGGATTCCGATTCTCGGATTCATCCTTCACATCATCACAGCCCTTGCCCTGATCGTTACAGCATTAGTGCCTGATGAAAAAACAAGACAGAACACCAGTTATTAAGCTGATCGCTCCAATAGCTGAAAAAGACAAAGAGCTAAAATAAATGTCATTTTAGCTCTTTGTCATGCTCTTATGTTGATAGAAGCAAATGCTTTTGTAAAAAGGACAGCTTCTCTGTTTGAAAAGCAGGAATAAACTCGTGCCCAAAATATCGGTACACTTTCAGGTCTTTATCTGTTTCTAAATGGTTGTATGCCGCAAACACAGTAGATGGCGGGGTTATTTTGTCAATCAGACCGATCGCCATCAATGTTGGCTGTTTCACCCATCCAGCTAAATTGATTAAATCAAAATAGCTTAATGTCTCAAATGCCTTTTCCTCCACTTCCGGATCACTGTTTCTTCGAAAGTATGAATTGATTTCTAAATAAGGCTGCTCCAAGGCAACATCAACTGCACGCTCAAAATTTGATAAGTAAGGATAGTCTGCCACAACGACTTTTGGAATGTCTGAAAGAGCTGCGGCCGCAATCGCTAACGCACCCCCCTGACTTCCACCGATCACGCCGATACGATGTTCATCTACTTCGGGGAAAGACTGAATGACTTCAAGTGCACGAACAGCATCTAGATAAACGCCTCGATAATAGTACGTATCCTTCGATAAAATGCCTTTTGTCATCCATCCTAATGCATGCCCGCCTGGCGTCACTGATGTGTCTTCACTGCCACCTTGACCACGGACGAGCATACCAAATGTTGCATAGCCGTGCAGCGCCCAGTTGACGATGTCGTGAATGCCGCCGTCATAGCTGGCATTATAGCCATGAAAACGAACGAGCGCTGGATGCGGACCAGTTTGATCAGGCACAGCATAAAAGCCTTCAATTTTAGAATGTCCAAAGCTTTGATACGTCAGGCGGTACACCTTGACGCCTTTCACTGGATAGTCATAAGATTCAAGTGTTGGCTCTGCCTCCACTTGGCGCAGTTCTTCGAGCGATTTCTTCCAAAAGTCTGAGAAATCAGGACGTGCTGTTTTCTTTGGTTTATATTTTTTTAGCTCTTCTAGTGATAAATCGAACAATTGCATATCATACTATTCCCCTTTGTTTTATTAGTTATGAGTATCATACCACTCATTTCTTGATTGAGAAAGTCATTTAACAAAACCTTCTGACATTTCTATTGGCAAAGATGGCGGAAAGCTTTATGATAAAGAAACTGGCTTGAAGACTAGATGTTTCAGGCAATATCACCCGAACCATTCATTGCATGAAACGAATAAAGGAGGACGACCGACATGAACATCGCCCTGATTCAAATGGACGTACAAATAGGAGAACCTGATGTAAACTTTCAGAAAGCAGAAGCATGTTTAGAAGAAGCCATCCGCCAACAGCCTGATTTGATTATTCTACCTGAAATGTGGAATACCGGCTATGCGCTGGAACAAGCGGATGAGCTTGCCGATGCAGATGGTGAGCGGACAAAAAAACTCTTCTCTTCCTTTGCTCGTCAGCACCAAGTGTATCTCATCGCTGGAAGTGTCTTGAATAAACGGACAACAAATGAAGATATCACCAACACGATGTATGTGTTTGACCGTCAAGGTGAGCTTTTGTTAGATTATGATAAAATTCATTTATTCCGCTTAATGGATGAACACAACTATTTAACCGCCGGTCATCAGCTTGGTTTATTTAACTATGATGAAGATGTCAAGATTGGCACCATGATCTGCTATGACCTCCGCTTCCCTCAGCTTTCTAGGACGCTCGTGAACAAAGGGGCGAAGGTGCTTGTTAATACCGCTCAATGGCCGTCAGCAAGAGTGGACCATTGGCGCAGTCTGCTCATCGCAAGAGCCATTGAGAATCAGTCATTTGTGATTGCGGTGAACCGGACGGGCACAAGCAGAGACACTGAATTCCCTGGTCACTCCATGGTGATTGACCCGCTTGGACGCATTCTACTTGAGACAAATGATGAAGAAGACATTTATTATGCAAACATTGATCTTCAGCTCGTAGATGAAGTGAGACAACAAATCCCCGTCATGACAGATCAGCGGCTGGATTTATATTAGAAAGCAGGGGGCTCCCCTGCTTTTTACGTTTGATTAAACGTTTGTTTAAGCTTTTCCTTGATTCTGTTGAAGGTCCATGAAGGCTTGAGCGGCTTTCGTTAAATATCTTTCTTCCACATATGCAAACACAAGTGTGCGGGTTGGGCATGAATCAATGTGTAAATAAGTGACTGCTTTCCTTTCCTCTTGTGCCACCATTTTCGGCACCACCGTCACACCTAGCTCATTTTCAACCAATGCCTGAGCTGTTTGAATATGACTTGTTTCAAATGCAATCCTCGGCCGAAAGCCATGATGACGGCACAGTTCCGTGACCACTTGCCGAAAGCCATATCCCTCTTTCAGCATAATAAATGGGGCATCTTCCAGAAGATGAAACGGGACAGACCCTTCTTGTTCCGCTTGATTGATGATTTCATTCAGTTCATCCGTCAACCACGGTTGAGCCGTTTGCGGAATGGCGAGGAGAAGCGGCTCTGTCAGCATTTGTTTTGTTTTCAATGATTCATGCTCGACAGGCAGAGAAAGAATCGCCAGATCCAGTTTCCCAGCGAGTAAACGTCTTTCTAGCTCACGAGGCGATTCTTCTATCAAATGAACGTGAACGTGCGGATACGTTTGACAATAGGTTTTTAATAAACTTGGCAGGACATATCCCCCTGTGACAGCTGGCGCACCGATCAACAGTTCTTTCCCTACCTCATAAGCAGCTTCCCCCATCTCACGCAATAAATCATCTCGTTCCTTCAAAATGGTTCCTGCTCTTTTGATCAATCGGTTTCCTTGAGGTGTAGGAGTGACTTGTCCATACTTCCGAATAAACAGAGGAGTATCTAATTCCTCCTCAAGTTTTTTAATTTGCTGACTTAACGAGGGCTGTGCAATGTGAAGTTTTTCCGCTGCTTTTGTAAAGCTTTGCTGCCGGTACACTTCCATGACATATTCCATCATTCGTATATCCACTTCTCTCACCTCATAGGTTTTAACTATTCATATCATATCTTTTATGTCTTAGACAAATCACGGGAAGAACCCTACGATAAAGAAACAACAAAAAGGGGGTAAAGGAATGAATCCATATTCAAAAGCCGAGAAACAATTCTCACAAAATGCAGAGAACTACCGAGATTCACCCATCTTTGCAGCTGGAAAAGAACTTGAATGGATGAAAACGGCGGCGAAGGCAAAGGGCGATGAGCATCTACTTGATATCGGCTGCGCGGCAGGTCATACCGTTTTTTCCTTTTCAGACGTCATCTCTAAAGGAATCGGGATTGATGTCACACCCAAAATGATCGAGGTTGCTACAGCACTTGCAGAAGAGCGACAGCTGAACCACATTACGTTTGAGCAGGCATCCGCAGACGCATTGCCCTTTTCTGATGCATCATTTGATCTGGTCACATGCCGATTTGCTGCTCATCACTTTCCACATCTCCCGGCAGCCATGTCTGAAATCAGCCGAGTCTTAAAGAAAGGCGGCAAATTTCTACTTGTCGATCATTATGCACCTGAAAACCAAGCACAGGATGACTTTATTAATCATTTAAATAGACTGAGAGATCCCTCCCATGTGCGAGAAAGCTCGTTATCAGAATGGAAAGAGCTTTTCGCTGACAACCATCTGACGAAAGAAGATATCCGTTACTGGGATCTGCATATTGATTATCAGGACTGGATCATACGAGGACGTACACCAGAAAATGTTCAAAAGGAAATCGTTGCCCACCTTCATGCTGCAGACGATGAAACGAAACAGCTGTTTCAACTGCAATTCGACGAACATCGTCAGCCAACATCCTTTTGCCTAAAAGCTGCACTGCTTCAAGGGATCAAACATTAACCTGATCGAAAAAGTCTACCCTAGCCGGTAGACTTTTATATTATGAATATACATTTCCACTATCTGATAGATATTACTTTTCATGTTCGTGAGAAGGAGTGTTGCATGATGTTTCTATTATAAGATAATTGAACTGAGGTAGGTTAGGCTTTTTCAAAAGTGTACGTAAATCCTCTGAATAAAAAAAGAACCTACCCTCTTTAGAATAAGTTCTTCACTGCATGCATCACTTACGGTGCAATATCCTCTAATACTTTCTCTCTCGTTTCGATCATTTTAAAAGCAAGAATTGCTCCCACTACAGTCACACTTGCAAAAAGAATAAAAATAGTTGAAACACCGCTCACCTCTAAAATAAAACCTATCATAATAGGAGCAATCGCTGAGGCCAGCCTAAGCCACGCTGTAGCAAATGCCGTACCAATTACCCTCATACGGGTTGGATAGATTTCAGGTGTATATAAATAGAGAAGAACTGTAATGGTCCCCATCATTCCGTAGGCAGCGGACCCTAAATAAATAACGCTTTCTGGAGAATTCGCTCCGCTGATCCATAAAGCCGTTAATAAAGCACCTGTTACGAAAAATGCAATGGTTGCCCAGCGCTTCCGTCCTACTTTATCGATTAAAAATGCACAAGCGAATACCCCTATGGTCTGTAAAATATTTGTGAGAGAGGCTGCCCTTAATGAATCTCCAACTGGCAAATTGTAAACAGTATTATAAAGACTCGGTAACCAGTTATTTAGTCCATTCGATACAAAGTAGGCAGAAAACCATAGTCCCCATACGATCAATGTTCTTTTACGATAAAAAGTAGAAAAGAGCTCTTTCCAGTCGCCTTTTTCAGTGCTGCTGGATACTTGATTTGCAACAGGCATTCGTTTGTCCGTACTAGCTTCAATCTCTTCAATGATTCTTTCGGCTTCATCTAACCTGCCTTTTGAAATAAGCCATCTTGGAGATTCGCGCAACATGAAAAAGAAGACAAAGACGATTAAACCGCCAATTCCACCAATCAAGAACATCCATTTCCACCCAAAGCTAGGGACAACAAATGCACCAATTTGAGCTGAGATCATTAATCCTAATGGAAAAATCATCTCATAAAGCATAAAAAACCTCCCTCTCCCTTGGGCCCGAGACAACTCATTGATATATGAGGCCGCTACTGGCACTTCTCCTCCTACTCCAATCCCCTGTATAAAACGAAAAATAAAAAGGGCCATAAAGTTACCTGAAAATACACATGCGATACTCATAATAGACATGAGAAATACAGTCCACTTTGCACTAAATACACGGCCACGTCTTTCTGCTAACCATCCAAAGAAAATAGCACCAATCGCTTGTCCGATATAACCAGACCCAATAAGAAGACCAATTTGAGCAGGTGATAAATTCCACATGCCGATGAGAACTGGGAGAACAAACGCTAAAGATAGCGCATCAAAAGCATCAAAAAAGGTAGCAGATCCCATAATGATACGAGGTTTTAAATGCCATCTCGAAAAAGGTACACTTTCCATCCTAGTCAATAGTTGTGAAGCTCTATCAACAACTTGCTCATCATGAGAATTTGAATTTCCGCTGAGTTCTAACGTCATAGTATCTCCTCCTTAATAGAGGAAATGATGCAAAAGTACATGCTGATGAACACAAAAGAAATCGCTTACATTTTAAATGAAGAGAAATTCTAAAGCGATCATACGAGTTTTCAGCATCTATCATTTCTTTTTTGGCGTTCCCGTGGTGCCACGATCTACATAGTACATCGGAAAGATATGTTCCATCTTCTCTAACTGTTCTCCTTCTACTAACTGCATTAGTAAAGAAACCGCTTTTCTTCCCATTCCAACTAAATCAACATGAACAGAAGATAAAGAAGGGGTTAGAAAACTTGCAATGGGCACATCATCAGCACCAACGACAGATAAATCATGAGGTATTGACACATTTGCGATATCTGCCGCTTTCATGACCCCTATCGCCAAAAAATCTGAAGAGCAAACAACTCCAGTCATGTGCTGGTTTCCTTGGAGAAATTGAGAAACCACTTCTACTACTTTTCCCCCATCAAATTCATCTAACTCAAACACAAGCTCTTTGTTCATTGTTAATCCTAAACTTTTCAGAGTACGCTCATACCCCTTATAATACCTCACACTATGCATCGAACTCATTGGACCATTGACCAGTCCAATGGTTCGATGACCTTTATCAAATAAGGCCGTTACAGATTGGCACACACCTTCTTCATCATCAGGCCTGACACATGGAAATGGAGAATCCTCTAAGTAACTTCCGACAACGATAATGGGAATAGCCAAACTTTTTAACCAATCCATGCTCAATTCTTCATTTCTTGGAGAAAATAAAATAGCACCATCTACAGCCTGCGTTTCAAGTAATCGCTGCTGCTGTACAGATGTAAATGACATCAACATATTGAATTCAGTCTCATCTAATTCCTTCGCTATCCCATCTAAAATCGTCGAAAAAAATGGATTATTCAAAATATATGAACCACGCGGAACCACGACAGCAATATTGCCAGTCTTTCTTTTAACGAGCCCTCTAGCTCCTAAATTAGGACGATAGCCTAATTCATCAATCACTTGTTTAATTCTTTCAGCCGTTTGAGCACCTACTCCTGGTTTGCCACTTAATACTCGTGAAACAGAAGCGATAGACACTCCAGCTTTCAATGCGACATCTTTAATACTTACTGACACATTTCATACCTCCGGGAGTCTGTTGTTTTATACTCTATTATAACCTGACTCACCTTCATCATGAAATCAATGGTCTGTTATTTACTAACGTTTTCCTTAAGTAAACCAACACTTTGAAGGCCCTGACGAATCTCTTCTTTTTCCTTATGAGTTAAAGGTAATACTGGCTTCCTCGCAAGCGAACTGCTGATCAAACCTCGCTGGAACATCGCTTCCTTCATTCGCAGATGAGAGGTAGAGGAAGGTTCATCCATTTTATACACAGCATGCTTTAATTCAAAGATTCTATCGTACACTTTATTAGCCGCTACAAGGTCTTGTTCTTCCACACATTTCACAAGCTCAGCAATCAAATCTGGTACAAAACAGCCGAAACCTACAAGCGCCCCATCAATTCCTTGAACTAATGTTGGCAATAAATATTCATCGTGACATGTGAGCAACGATACATCTGGTGCATGCTTTTTCAGTGCGCGCACATCGACTTCATATTGCGCCATGTCTCTTTGACCGATTTTAAATGAGACAACGTTTGGAATCTCCGACATTTCTAATAATTGACTGGTTGTATAAGAGGTTTTTGTCCATGTTGGATACTGATGGACGATGATTGAAATGTCAATTGCTTCTGCAACATCTTTAAAGAATTGGACAGGTGACTCAGGCTGCATACCGAATCTCAGCCATGAATGTGGCGGCATAAGAAGAATACCTTCTCCACCAGCTTCCTCCACTGCTTTTGCATGCTGGATCGCTTCAATTGTCCCTTCAGCTGAAACCCCAGAAATGACAGGAATTTCTCCCTTTAATTCATCGGCTGCAATACGCACAGCTTCAGCTCGTTCATGTGGCAGCAAAGTCATAATCTCGCCAGTATGTCCATTGACAACGATCCCATTAATCCCTTCGTGCCCCGCCACCCAGCGAACAAGCTTACGAAAAGCAGGTTCATCAATTGAATAGTCATCTTTAAAAGGAATTAAGACTGCCGGGAATACACCGCTCCATTTTTCTTTATTTTTCATCAACAAATTCCTCCCCATCCGTTATAGTAAACGTTTACGGTAAGCGTTTACGTTAATAATCATAGAATGATATAACCGAAGGTGTCAACCAGATTTTTAAAAATTATAATAATTCAAAAAACTATTATTGGAATTTAGATACTATTTTATTTTTTCAAAAAAAGAAAATGAGAGATATATGTCGTTTCCCGCATCAATCAAAAACCTCATCATCTTGACCTAGTTGTAGTCTAATCAACACTTTTTTCAAATGGCTAGACACACCACATAAAGGATGCATACATTTTGATATAGTGACGAAGAAAAAAACATCTTTTCTTCTTTTTTTCATCCATCATCCAACTTAGACTGTGATTTCTTTGACTACTCCTGATCTAATAGAAAAAGTCTACCCCATAGGATAGACTTTTTTATTTCGAATATAGATCCCAGCCAAGCTTGAGTGTGTCGACAATATAATTGGCGACTTCTTCAGCTTCTAGATGATCTGTTTCCACTCTTGAGTTATGAAGGGAATAAATTTCACGGCGCTCTTCAAACAGCTCTTTCATCTCGTCAAGCGTGCGGTTATGAAGAACAGGACGGTTTTCAATTAAAATATCCAGCCGCTGCTTCCAATTCTCCCAAGATAGGTCAAGGAAAAGAACCGTACAATGCTTTAAGCAAGATCGTTTGATTTCTTCCTGTTTAAACGCACCGCCTCCAAGAGACACGATCTTTAGCTGAGTATGTTCACATAAATCGACGATATAGTCCTTTTCAGCCTGTCTGAAGAAATCTTCTCCTTTTTGCTGAAACATTTCTGGAATCGTCATGTTGTACTTTTTCTCAATCTCCTGATCAACATCAATAAAATCTCTATATAACTTTTTGGCAACCAGCTGCCCAATGGTTGTTTTCCCAACGCCCATAAAGCCAATGAGGACAATATTTCGCTGTCTCACAGGAATCTCTCTATTGTTTTTCATGTTCGTGACACGTCCTCCTTACGACAAGGAATGCTACATAATGTTTCTATTATATGATAAATGGACTGAGAAAAGATAGGCATTCTTAAAAATTGTGTTTGACGACGTAACCGAGCTGTTCGGAGAGCTTCTCGGCATGCTCTTTCACTTTTTGCTGCAGCTGAGGGATGACATCTTCAGTAAATCGTTGGGTCGGTCCAGATATGGATAAACATGCCTGCACTTCCCCATGAATGTTAAAGATCGGTGCCGCCACTGCCGCCGATCCGACTTCCCGTTCATCAATACTGCAAGCGGTATACGTTTCAAGAATATGACGACATTCTTTTTGCCATTCCTCCATCGTCATGTGATCAGCCTCAGACGCGAAAACTTGCTGTTGAAACTCTTCGCTTTGGAAAGCAAGCAGCACCTTTCCACCAGCACCAGCGTATAACGGCAGCTTCTCACCGATTTTCACAAGATGCCGAATCGATTGCAGCCCTTCGGCTTGTTCAATACATACCCTGCTTTTGTGATCGAGCACATACAGGTTGACGGTTTCCTTTGTTTCATCACGAAGTGTGTACATGAGCGGTTTTGCCAGTTCCCTCAATTTGATGGACTTCCCAGCAATATAACCGAGAAGATAAAGTCTTTGACCGAGCCGGTACTTCATTGTCTCTTGGTTCTTTTCCACAAAATGATTCATTTCAAGTGCCTTGAGCAGTCTCGTTGTGGTAGACATTGCTAAGTTCATCTCTTTTGAAATGTCCGTTAGCGTCAGCTCTTGACGTTCTTCGCTAAAGCAAGAAAGAATATCCAAAGCGCGCTGAACGGTACGCAATCCTGATTCTTCTTTTGACTTCTTATCAGCCATGTTCACTTTCTCCTTTTCCCCTTTGATTTCTTATCGACATGATTGACCAATTTTGCTATAATCCATTTTAAATGTTCCATTAAAAGAAAACAAATTCCACTGTATGGAATAAAACCAATAGATGTTTTGATGGAGGAGATATCATGATCTACCTGCTCATTTTCACACTTCTTATTAGCTTATACATCGTTCATCAACTATTCCCTGCTCCCATTCTCTCCTATTTGGTTGGTCTGCTGGCGGCTGCTTCGCTCACCATTTCCTTTAAGAAGGCAAGTGGGCTTTATTTGAAAACGGGTGCTATGTTTCTCTTGATTGGATTGGTGTTATTTTTCTGGTCAGAACAGCCTTTGCATACGCTTTTTCTTCATTTTCATTCCATGCTAGGCTTGCTTTCTTTATTTTTCATGTTGCCATTTATTCATTCTCTCATACATGTTGGACATTTCGATACTCAATTAAATAAACTGCTTACCCTACATACAACGAGTACAAATCAGCTTTATCGCAAGAGTTCATTTGTCACTCATGTTCTTGGCATGTTTTTAAATATCGCAACGATTCCCTTATTATATACATCCTTGAAACCGTCGCTGAACGCCCTTCAGGAACAAGTCAAACAGCACCTTTATACGCGCAATCTTTTAAGGTCATATGCGCTATGTCTTAGCTGGAGTCCTGTCGAAGTACTGGTGAGTGTCACCATTGATGCAACCAAATTGAAATATTATCAGATTGCACCCGTTACCTTTTGTTTAATGGTGATTGTGCTGTTGACGGACTGGTTGCTGTTTTCTCGTCAAAGCAAACGATTGCCGCATATCATCCAGCCGGCAGAAGCTCACTCCAACCCTCATCGCATCAAGAGAAAAACCATTCAGCTTGCTTTCATGCTGCTCAGTTTTATGACAGTCGTTTCGCTTGTTGACGCCTGGATTGGAAAAGGTTATCTGTTCGCTGTTGTGCTGACGATTATTCCTTTCGCTCTATTATTCTCGTCTATCATCAAAAAACGAAAACAATATGTAGCTGTCTCTATTCCCCATTGGAAAGAACGAACCCGTCAGCTCTCCAATTATATGTGTCTATTTTTAAGCGCGGGCTTCTTTGTCGATATGCTACTTGTCACAAACAGCCTGCAGCCGATTCAAGCATTTATCGTCAGTATATCAGATCATGCCATTTGGGTTTATGGGGTCATCGGGCTGTATTTTCTCATCACCGCTCTTTGCGGTTTTCACCCGCTCGTTTCGCTTGCTCTCTTAGTGAGCTTGATGGCACCTGTCATTCATGAATTGCCTGCCCTTCCCATCGCCATCATGCTCATTATCGCTGGAACCTCAACGGTCATGTTTAGCCCATATAATGTATCTGTCTCCCTATTAGCCGATTTGATGAAGGTCAACCCTTACCGAATCACACGATGGAATATCTGGTTTGCTGGTTTTTATATCAGCATGGGGATCGCATGTGCAACGATCATCACCGTCATCTTTTATTCATAGAAAAAGAGAACCCAATGAGTTCTCTTTTAAGATAGTTGACAAAGGGCTAAAATGAACTTGATTTTAGCCCTTTGTCTTCTTTTCAGCGTGATAGAAAACCTTTGCAGCCTAGGAAGGACGAGTACCGGCGCGGAGCGAATTTGACATTCGTGAGCACCGAAGCGCAGGACTGACAACGAATGCGAGGGTTTGTCTACACGCTGAAAGAGAACCCAATGAGTTCTCTTTTTCTTACTCTCTATTATTTTAATTGAATCCGTTCAATCTTACCTACAATAAAGATATACGACAACGCTCCGCCTAATGCCACTAGGCTGACGAATAAAATACCGCCGTTGTAAGAGCCTGTCGCCGATACAATGAATCCGATGATCAGCGGGGTGATGATGCCGGATAAGTTAGCAAAAAAGTTGAATACGCCGCCAGCCAGCCCGACCATTTCTCTTGGTGCTACCTCAGACAGCATGGTCCAGGAGATATTAGACAGTCCTTGCGCAAAGGATGCGATGGATAAAATGGTCAGCACAAGCGGGATATTCGTTGTAAAATTCGCTAAAACAATGGTACTTGTCAGAAGCAGACCGACCACAACCGGCAGCTTTCTCGCTACATTGACCGATACACCCTTTTTAAGCAACCAGTCAGACACATAGCCTCCAAACAGTACCCCAAAGAATGCAGCGATGTATGGCAGGGATGCCGCAAAACCCACTTTGAGAAAGGCCATATTTTTCGCCTCTGCTAAATAGGTCGGAAACCATGTTAAAAAGAAAAAGAGGGTAGACGCAACAGAAAATTGACCAATATAGAGTCCAATCAATTTACGATATTTTAAAAGTGCGGCAAAGTCTGCCCATTTCAATTTCTCCTGTGATGCCACTGTCAGCCCTTCGCCTTGACGGATCAATTCTAACTCATCTTCATTGATCTTTGGATGCTCTTTCGGTTCGTGATAATACTTGTACCAAAAGAAAGCAAATATAATACCGAGCGCACCAGCAGTGATAAAGACGGTTCTCCAATCGAAAGTTGTCATGATCCAAAAAAGAAGAGGTGTCGCAAATGCAAGCCCCACATACTCTCCAGCGGTATAAACCCCTGTTGCAAATGCGCGTTCCCGCCTTGGAAACCATGTGGTCACAATGCGATTATTCGCAGGAAATGCGGGAGATTCTGTAATTCCGATAAACAAACGGCAGCCAAATAAGAAGGCAAAGCTGTTCGCAAACGCCTGTAAACCGGTGAAAATAGACCAAGTAATGAGTGATATTCCATACGTTACCTTTGATCCAAACTTATCAAGAATAAAGCCGCCAGGGATCTGCATGGCTGTATAGGTCCAGCTAAATGCTGAAAAGATGAGGCCTAATAAGGCAGGGTTTAATTGCAATGAAGACTGAATCGCAGGTGCAACAATGGATACACTGGCTCGATCAATATAGTTAATAGCGGTAATAAAAAACAACAGAATCAAGATGCCGAAACGAGCTTTTGTTGGTTTCGCATAAGCAGGCCGCAAGTCGTTCCCCTTCAGTTCTGAATGCACTTTCATAACCATCCTCCTTTGTTTCCGCAGCGTGCGGATCGGTTGAGTGTCTTAAATGACCCCTTTTTCTTCTAACTGTTTACACTCTTCTTCTGTGAAGCCAAGCATTTTCGTTAAAATGTCATAATTATGTTCACCTAAATCAGGCGCAATATGGCGAATACGGCCGGGGGTTTTTTCAAACTTCGGAATGATCCCAGGCACCTTCACTTTTCCAAGACGCGGATGATGCACCTCGACAATATTTTCTCGTGCTTTAAATTGCGGATGCTCAAAGATATCCCGAATGCTTAGAATCGGACTCACAGGCACACCATGTGTATCTAGAATGTCTAGGACGTCATCTCTTGTTTTGGACGCAATCCACTGCGAGACGATCGCATCCATTTCATCGTTATGCTTCAGCCTGGCTGCATTCACAGAGAATTTCTCGTTCTCAAGTAAATCTAAGCGATTCATCGCCTCTGCCAATCGATTAAAGGTCGAATCTGTACTCGTCACAAGAACCAAATAATGCCCATCCTTTGTCTCATAGGTGCCGGCAGGGCTTGAATGACCGCTTAACCCTGGTGAACGCTCACGCACCTTCCCTAGCTTGTCATATTCAGCAACCAAAAATTCTAACATGCGGAACACAGATTCATAGAGAGCCAAATCCACCATTTGCCCTGTTCCTTCTGGATGTGTGTCACGGTAATACATCGCTGTCACAGTGGCAAACGCCACATAGATTCCTGCGATATAATCCGTAAGGGAAAAGGAAGGGCTGACTGGATGCCGATCTGGAAACCCTTGAATATATGTAAAGCCGCTAAACGCCGTCGCAGGTGTACCAAATCCCGCCTTGTCCTTAAACGGACCGGTTTGCCCATAACCCGAAACACGAATCATAATTAAACGAGGGTTGATTTCTTTTAATACATCGTACCCAACGTCCCATTTTTCAAGTGTGCCCGGACGAAAATTTTCAATGATCACATCAACCTGCGCTGCAAGCTTTTTAAAAATGTCTTTTGCTTCTTCTTTGTGTAGATCGAGTGTAAGAGATTTCTTATTCCTTGAAAGCCCTGACCATCTCAAAGGTTCACCATCTGCAAAAGGGCCAACATGCCGCAGTGTATCCCCTTTTCCAGGAATCTCGACTTTAATGACCTCTGCACCGAAATCTCCTAGAAGCACCGCGCCGTATGGTGCAGCAATCATCGTTGAAACATCTAATATTTTGATTCCTTCAAGTGGTGTATTCTTATTCATTGCTTGACTCCCTTTCGTTCAATTGATAAAGGGCTAAAATGCTTTCTATTTTAGCCCCTTTTCTTCTTTCTCTCGTGCAAGGTTTTTTTAGTCCTTCGGAAGCTGCCCTTGCGGTGTATAGAGCCAAATCAGCCATAAAGGTTCGTCCCCTGTGTTCACATGCTGATGCGGGACACCGTCTGGAATAAACATAAAGTCATTTTGTTTAAATGATTGTCTTTCTCCATCGCAAATGACTTCGCCAGACCCTTTAATCACATAATCAAATTCCTCTGAACCTGGGTGATTGTGCACCGAGCTTGCTTCTCCCGGCTCAAAAATAGTGAGACCTGCCATCATATGCTCTGATCCAACGGTATCTGGTGTGATCGTTTGAAACACCTTCCGAATCATTTTCTCTTCTGGATGATCTAAACCTAACCATAATGGATGACCGTCTTGAAATGGATTTAATACTTTAATTTTCATTGTTGATTCCTCCCTAGTCATGTTTAGTTCACACTGACATGTGAACGTTTTGTATTTGGTGAATAAATATCATTAATGTTCCAATGTCCATCAGTAGGCACAGGATCATTTTTCATCGCTACATCAATGACACATGGTTCCTGAGAAGCGATTGCTTCAGTCAAAGCTTCTTTGAATTCAGAAGCCGCCGTAATTTTGATCCCCTTCATCCCATAACCTCTTGCAATGGCTGCAAAATCAGGCGAATAGCTTTCTCCATCTTTTCTAAAAACAGTGCCGTATGTCGTTTCATAGTGTGCCATTTGCAAGCCGGCGATCGTCCCAAACGCACTGTTGTTCATCACAATCCACACGACAGGAATGTTTTCTTCCATAGCTGTTGCGAGAACAGATGGATTTTGACCGAATCCGCCGTCCCCGACAAGTGATACAACGACACGGTCAGGCTGGGCAATCTTTGCTCCAAGTGCAGCGGGAGCGCCAAATCCCATCGTCGCAAAACCACCTGGGGTTAAAATAGTGCCTGGCGTGTATACAGGAAATTGCTGTCCGACCCCATTTTTATTCCAGCCAACATCGGTTGTAATGAAGGCATCAGGCGGCAATACTTCCCGCACTTCCTGCAAAATACGTTGTGGTTTCATTGGGAAAGACTCGTCTTGAATATTCGTCAAATTGCTCTTCTGAAATTCCTCACGATATACCGCAATATCCTTTTTCAATTGAGGGCGATCCAGACCTTCTGGCAGCCTTTCTTTCGCCACACGATTGAGTACGGTCAGGGCCTGCTTGAGATCTGCTACCGCTCCAATTTCCACAGGATAATTTCGGCCAATTTCATTCGGATCAATGTCAATATGAATGAGCTTGGTTGATTGGAAATTGAACGTATATTCCGATTCCCACGAACTCGCATCTGCTTCAGCAAAACGGGTGCCTAAAGCCAATATATAGTCCGCTGCTTTACACTGATCATTGATAAATTTCGTCCCCCAAAACCCTGTCATACCAAGGGTCATTGGATGATCATCTGGCATCGCCCCTTTCCCCATCAAAGAATGGGCAACAGGGATACTCAAATGGTCAGAAAATGCCTTTAACTCTTCTGCTGCATCGGCTAGTAAAATGCCTCCCCCTACATATAAGAGCGGTTTGTCTGCCTGCAGCAGTCGATCTAATATCCGATTCGCTGTTTGATCATCAATAGATGGTTTTTCAACGGTGTGTGTATGATGAGCGATTTGTTCAAATAACGACACATCTAAGTCTTTTGAGAACACATCCATCGGAACTGAAATCAGGACTGGCCCAGGGCGGCCGCTTTCAGCTAATTGAAACGCTTTTGATAGAATTTCTGGAAATAATTCTGGAATGTCGACTCGCCATGCTCTTTTCACAAACGGGCGATAAATTTCGTATTGAGAAGCATCGGAATGAAGATTGATTTCTTGGTGTGGGTGCTTTCCGTAGTAATGACTTGGAACATCTCCTGCAATGACAACCATTGGAATGGAATCGAGTGCAGCATTCGCTACGCCTGTTGCCGCATTGGTGAGTCCAGGACCTAAGTGACTGAGCACAACAGCCGTCTGTTTTTTCGCTCGTGCATAACCGTCTGCTGCATGCGCAGCTATCTGTTCATGTCTGACATTCACAAATTGAATACGGCTTTTTTCTAGCGCTGATAAAAAAGCAATATTCGTATGACCGCACAGACCGAAGATATGCTCAACTCCTCGATTTTCTAAATACTGAATGACCTGTGTAGATATATTCTTCTTCATGTTTCTCTCCTCTCACGGTGCAGCTATGAATCTGCTACTCACTGATTCTTTGAAAACACAATCGATAGAACGGTATTCAAATCCTGTATCGCAACTTGTCCAGGTGCTGAGCTTTCTTTCCCTACAGCAAAGGTCATGATAGACCCAAAGAGTCCACCTACCATTCTTGTGAAGGCGCCATATTCCCCCATCGCCATCGAAATAACGGGGATGGACAGATGCTTGTTCGCCTTGCCCGTCGCAGAAAGCAGTGTCAATGCATCCTCATAGGAATACGGCATGACGGCGATCTTTGCGATATCGGCGCCAACCGATTCTGCATGGGTGAATAGCTCCACGAGCCGATCCGCCGCAGGGGTACGCTGGAAATCGTGGTACGACACAATCAAGATGACCCCGTTTCTCTTAGCCGCCTGACTGACTTGCTGGATATGCGAGACATCATGCATTAATTCAAAATCAACGGCAGCCACAAGCTGAGTGGAACAAAGCTCGACAAGCAGGGAAACCTTTTCATCCTCTGAGAGTGAGATGCGTTCGCCGCCCTCTTTTTCAGAACGAATGGTGAATAAAAATGGGATGTTATCTGCCTTTTCGATCATCCCTTTCAGGGTGTCGATGACTTGTTCCATGTCATTGAGGTGATTGAAAAAATCCGCTCGCCACTCTATCACATCAGGTTTCTTCTCAGCTAACACCTCAACTTCAAGAAACAATTCTTCCTTTGTTTGTCCAATGAGCGGCGTACAAATCATTGGCTGACCGCCTGTCTGCGCACTCTTTACCTTTTGCTGAAAGACATTCACAACCATCTGCCCCCTTTATAGCCCATTTGGCAGCACAACCATTTTGGTTTCGGTCATCTCCTCGATGGCGAAACGCGGGCCTTCCCTTCCAATACCGCTTCGTTTAATCCCGCCATATGGCCAGTGATCTAGTCTGAAATTCGATGTCCCATTGATGACTACGCCGCCAGTTTCAAGCTCTTTTGCTGCGTGTAACGCAACATCTAGCTGATTCGTAAAGACACCTGCCTGCAAACCATATCGACTATCGTTTGCTTCTTTGATTGCCTCATCCAGCTCCTCATATGGGAGAATGCTGACAACTGGGCCGAACACTTCTTCACAGACGACCTTGGCTTGTTTTGGCGGGTTTAGCAAAATAGCCGGTGTGATGCTTGCGCCATTTCGTTGTCCTCCAGATAAAAGCTCGGCACCCATTTTCTCTGCCTCTTGTATCCATGCCTCCACACGTTTTGCTGCCTGTACATCAACCATACAGCCGATATCACTTTCACTAGACAGCGGATCTCCAACGACAAGCTGTTCTACTTTTTGTTTAAGTGTCTCAGTAAATGTCGACAAAATTTGCTTGTGAACATAAATTCTTTGAACAGAAATACAACTTTGACCAGAGTTGCTAAAGCCCGTTTTGGCACAAAGAGATGCGGCTTGCTCGATATCTGCATCATGATGAACAATCGTCGCTCCATTTCCTCCGAGTTCCAGCAGTACCTTTTTTAATCCAGCCGAGTTTGAAATATGTTCTCCTCCCACCGCACCGCCAGTAAAAGAAACAAGATTGGTTCTTTCATCCGTGACTAACTGTCTGCCGGCGTCTACTCCTCCAATCACAAGCTGCAGGCTCTTTTCAGGAAACCCTGCTTCAAGCAGGAGCTTAACAAACGCTGTGGCAACAGCTGATGTTTGCGGTGCTGGTTTTAAAATAATGGCATTCCCTGCCGCAAAAGCTGGACCGATTTTGTGACAAATTAAGTTGAGAGGCGCATTAAAAGGCGTAATCGCCAGCACAACCCCAACCGGCACTTTAAATGTCATCGCCATTGCTCTCTGTCCACGGGAAGATACATTGCCAGGAATGGTCTCACCGATTAGTCGATTGGCTTCTTCGGCTGACTGCACCAGCGTTTCAATTGATCGTGAGACTTCATCTCTTGTATTTTTAAGCGGTTTGCCTAATTCTAAAGAAATGAGTTTTGCAAAATGCTCTTTTTGTTCTTCCAATAAGGCAGCTGCCTTTGTTAGAAGCGTTGAGCGTTCTAATGCTGATATTGCCGCTAATTGTTTTTTAGCTTGCTGCGCAATAGAAAGCGCCTGTTCTATATCTTCTGAGGAGGCAAGATAGGATGTACCGATCATTTCCCCAGAGTATGGATTGATAATGCCTTCTTTGACATGGTTTGCATCCAGCCATTCGCCGTTTATATATGACAACGCTTTCAATTCACTCAAATTCTCTCACCCTCCTTCAAGTGACGCGTCCCGACCCCCGCATAACGAACAAGTCTTTCTTCATTCGGACAAGGACCTTTCACTAGGGCACCTTTTGTCAGCTCTTCATATGCATGCGCCACGATGCCCATTCCTCTGGATAAGGAAAAGATGCCTTTTGCCGCTTCAGCTGGAATGTTTAATTCACATTGGATCGCAGCAGATACACCATCTATGTTCATCGTGATTTTTTTCCCTTTTAATTGTTCAAGTTCATGTCTAATCGCCTCAGCTAACCGTAAGTACGTTCCGCTGATATCACCTTGCTGCACATATGTTTGACTCAGCTCATACAGCCGTCTCACTCTCGGATCATCATCATGCAGCTGATGACCGATTCCCGGAATTTTTTCCTTGCGGGCTAACCACGTCTGACATACTTGCTTTGCAGCAGACTTGATATCCTTGTATTCATCGTAGGCTGCTTTGGCTTCGTATAACATACGCATCGCCTTTTCTCCGGCTCCGCCATGAATATCACCTAATAGATTCACCCCTGTTGCAACAGAAGAATTAAACGAAATGCCGCACGTAACCGCCATTCTTGCCGCTGCAATAGACGGTGCTCTTGGCCCATGATCCGCACCTGCGACAAGAACACTTTCAAAAAGAGCTGCCTTCGAATCATCTAGTAATTCACCAACAAGCAGTAGATAAAGCATCTGTGGATACGATAATTGACCAATAAGCTCTTCAATTGGATAGCCCCGAAGTTCAATTGAATTTTTTTGAATATGACTAATCTCAGTCTCCCACCAAGCGCCTCCTTCTTTGTATATTTCCAGTGCACTTCGATTTTTCATTGTGTGAATCATTCCTTTAGCCACTTATTTGGAGATGAACGACTCCTTTTATTCCGTCTAGTGGAATTCAATTTCACTTTTTGGAATGTGTTTTCATTGTAAGCGCATTCGTTTTTATCGTCAATCATTTTTTCTGAAAATACTGTCAATATAAGTGAAATTAAGTGAATCGAACTAATTATGTTTTCTTTTTTAATCAAAAAAATTGATATTTAGTTAAATGGACTTAAGTAGATCGTTCTACTAATTTAATGAATTTTTGGTTGTTTTGTCAAACCCACTTCGACATAAAAAAACCTCTCCTTCTTCTGGAGAGGTCTCAGTATGATGTGAAATTGAAGTTTCCGTTTGATAAGTATCCAGAAACAGCACGAGACATAAAAAATGCTATAAAAAAGGGCGCTTCTGCCGTCTGCACGATTGATAAAGAAGGTGCCGATAAAAATGGAGAAGAATCATTGAAAAACATACAAGTAAAAAGGGAATATGATCGAGATGAATTCCCTATGGCTATGTGTGAAGAAGGCGGTGCAGGAGCCGATATTGAATAAATATCTCTTTCAGACAATCGAGGTGCGGGATATTGGGTATCCCATCAACTAAATGAATACGAAGATGGAACGGCAGTACTGTTTGTTGTTGATTAGGGTTATGCAACTTTGAATTAGATCACAGCTTACTCAAAAAATCCCTATCCAATTGGAAGGGATTTTTTCTGAGTGTCTGTTAGTGCATTGGTGTTGTTCCAGAAGAATTTCCAAATAGACAGACCCAAAAGGTCTGCCATTTTTCATGTACCTAATCGAATAGCCAACTCCATAGCAGTCTCGGTATGATTCAGATATGAACCACCAACCAACATCATGATCGCAAGACCAGCTAAAACAAAGCTTTTTCTAATGTTCATACAAACAGTCGCCCCTTCGAATTTGTTTTTGAGCGTACACCATTTGCTGATACAAATATACAGATTCCTCCATACGCTCACATTTAGTATAAAATTCTGCGGACTCTAATGCCAGTTCTTCTAAATATGGATAACCCCTAATGTTATCAAATCGTTTCAAAATATCCTTGAGATCATCAAGATTAAGTGGCTTTATATATAGGTTTACAAGAAAATCGTACAAAGATTCGAATAATTGATCAGGGTTTGATTTTAGATAATCTATGCCACGCTGCAAATATTCCTTGGCCAATTCATCGTTACCCAATTTAAAATGGATCAGAGCCTGCTGATAAAGGATTGCTCGTATGTGAGAATGACGTTTCAAATAAATTTCAGCTTCCTCCAAATGATCTAATGCCAACTGATATTTTTCCAAACTAGAATAACAGTGACCCAAGTTCATCAAACTTATACCAATCATTAATTCATCCTTAATCGCATGTGATTTTTCTAATGCTTTGTCTAAATGCGGGAGAGACTTTTCAGAACTGTTAAGATCAATATAATTTCCTGAAACAACAAAACGAGACTGAATTTCTCGGACAAGATAAGTCGGGTGCGCCTTATATGTATCAAGGGCTAGCATGATGTAATACATAGACATTTGAGTTTGCTTCATGTGATAGAAAATCTCTGCCATCTTGAAGTAAAACTCTGCTCTTTCAACTTCATCCGCCACTCGATCCAACCGTTTTTCTGCCTGTCGATAAAAAGTAATCGCAGTAATGTAATCACCTTGCGAAAACTCATACATCCCTTTGAAAAAATTAAAATAGTATTCCAGGATTCCAGTAAGCTTCCGCCCTTGCCCTTCAACTGATCGCAGGTACTCCGCTTTATTTAATTTCCGAGCTCCTAGATTCATGTATTCAAGCATTTGTTCGTGGCGGAATTCCATAAGCTGAAAATAAAGAACAGCTTGCTCATCTTCCTCCATGATGTCTAAATCCCTTCTGATCTCACTCCGAAGCATTTCCGCATCTGTTACATTCAGCCTCTTGATATTCTGATACCATTCATTAATCTTCTGACCGATTTTCGCTGAAGATACAGCTGCCATTCATCCCCCTCAATTTTTGCCGTTTTATGTTAAATCCTAGCACATGAAATACGCCCAAAACCCATTTTAGTTCCAATTTTGAAAATTTTTGGTATCTCGCAAACAGATTTTCAAACTGATTTCAGTAGCCAAAACGAAAAAACACATTTAAAGCCCTTATAAGCGTTTTTGACACACCACCCCTACTTTTAATACCTAAACAAAAAAGCGATCAGAATCAAATCTGAGCGATCTCAACTGAAATTTTTAAGTATACCTCTATGTAAGTGTTAAAATCTCTTGATTTCCGTCAAGCGCCTTTCAAGAAGCACCCTAGCTCTTTCTCTTTCGTTTTCGTTCCTTATTAGCTTTGATTAAAAACAAAACTGAAACACCTAGAATGAGAAATCCTATCTCAAACAGGTTTATTCCTACTTCTATCTTCACATGATTCACCTCCGCAGTGACTGGATTTTATCACAAAAAAATCCGTCAAAATGAAGCACTGAAAAATAAAAAAAATGCTTGCGGACACCGCAAGCAAAATGGGATTTTTCAACAAAAACATAATATTTTTTTTTAAAAACAGGCTCTCCAGCCTGTTCATTAGCGATAATTGACAATCTAATTCTTCTCTATTCGAAATTTCTCCTCCCAATTAAAAGAACCATAATTGCGGACACCGCAACTGAAAAATAAAATTCCCATCAAATTACCAATTATAAAGAAATAAATGGTAGCATTGGAATGTATCAAAGAAAGTGAGTGATTTTTATAAGCCCATGTCTCTTATGACTCTTTATGCAACCATTTTTTAGACTCTCTTATGATCCCCCAAAATAGGAACCTGTACAGAACTACAAGCAAGAAAAAAGTATAAACAAACTCAAAGGGAGAGAATGGCTCATAATCAATTAAGTATGCATTAATAAACACTATTACCAAAGAAAACAATTCCATCAAAGAATCTATAAATCTGTTTTCTTTGAACACATCCCTTGTCTTTTTGAAATTAAAGATGTCTTTAATTTCCCCACTGGAAAGTCCTTTGATTAAAGCTAACCCTATCAAGTACACACCAAAAGACATCTCAAAGGAAAAACTCAACATTTGTGTGATTACACAATAAATCAAAGTAAATAAGAATAAATACATTTTATTACTCTCCTTAACCTCTAAGTATTCCACCCCAATAGAAGGAAATATCATGTATGCGTTACCCCAAAAAACAAATAGGAGTGGTACCTATGTTTAAAAAATTTCTAGTAGTGTTATGTGTGCTTACTATTACATCTGGTTTCTCTTCTCCAATGATTAGTCATGCCAGTCAAGGTAATAATGAGAACCCCCCAGTCAGTGTAGATAAAAAACAATTGGAATTAGCAGAGAAACTATCTAATTTCTTTGAATTAGATGCGGATGGAAATATTCATTTTACAGCTGATAAAGAAACCCTTATGGAAATGGGAATTTCAGAACACGACAGTCTACTAATGACTTCAATGAAATCAGAAGAATTTAGTTTTGAAGAGAATGAGAAAAAAGGTGACATGCAGACATTAGGTTTTGTAGGTTTACACCTCAAATTAGGACCGAAAGTTAGAAGCATGAATGCCATAGTAGCAGGTGGATTTGCAGCCGGATATATCGGTTGGTACACAAGTCGAATTGCTGCTGCTGGACCATGGGGTGCTGGAGCCGCTGCGGCTATTACTGCTGGAACTTCTGGTGCTGTTGCATGGGCAGTTAAAAACAAATATAAGAAAGTTGATGTAGGCGTAAATATTATGTTTGTTAATTTAGCATATACTGTAAAAATACCTTAAAAATTACTGTTAAGCAACAATAAATAAAAAAGGCCTCCCACAGACCTAGCCTAGCTTGGCTAGGTCTGTGGCAATCTTTTTCATGTTCTGGCACGTAGCTGTGAGGAGAACTTGCACACTCACATTCTGTTTTCCCCTCAACCAACAGTAGCGAAGCCCATGCAGTTGTTTTGAATCTGCAAAGCTTCGCTCTATTTTTTCTTTTCTCTTTTTATATAATTTTTTCCAGAGATAGACAGACGATTTTGTCTAATCTTTTCTTTTTGTTCCTCCCATACATGTCTTGAGATCACTTTTTGATAATTTTTCGATCTTGTACAGCTTTCAAGGAAAGGACAAGAAACGCATTTTTTAGGGTCTGATTTATAGTACCTATAACCTTTTCGGTCAGTTGTCGTATATGATAGCTTTTCACCATTTGGGCATATGTAATGATCATGTTCAAAATGATACTGGAATTTCCTCTTGTTCGATGAAAGCGTCTATGTGCGATGACACCAAAAATGCGGCGATCGGATAAATCCTTTACAGATTGATGTTGTCAAATAACCAGAATCAATGGTAACCGCTTCTACTTGAAAATCAAATCGGGTGATTTGGTGATCCAATCGATCAAGATACAGAACGGATACCGTACAGGTATGCGATAAATTTCATTTTAAACAAAATAAGTTGATCAAGAGAAGGACGACCATTATTCTCACTATAATAAGGTTTGACTTTGTCTATGATAAATGAAAAATCAATGATCAATTTTACGAAGCAGGTGATCCTTCGACCAGTTGATCTAGTAATACAAATTCGGCTTCGTGCTGAGAAGAATTTCTAGTGTGGAACATAAGAAAAAACACCTCCTTTAGTGGATTATCTCTATTATAAAATTTGGAGATGGAAACTTTAAGGAAAAAAATAAAGCTGTCGAGATTTTCTCGACAGCCTGAAACCTCTCCATCTTCTGGAGAGGTCACTTATTCTATTTCCACCAGTCATCAAACATAGAAGCGGGTACTTGACGTTTATGTTCTGATTGAACATAGCGTTTTTCAATCGCTTCTGCTGCTTGATCTGAAACTGGTTTTCCTTCTAAGTAATCATCAATTTCATTGTACGTAATACCAAGTTCTGTTTCATCCGTTTGCTGAGGCTTGTCATCCAGCAGATCGGCTGTCGGTTTCTTTAAGTATAATCGCTCCGGCGCCTGAAGAGTCTCAAGTAACAACCGTCCTTGGCGTTTCGTCAGACCTGTGAGCGGGAGAACATCTGCACCGCCATCACCATACTTCGTGAAAAAGCCCGTCACAGCTTCGGCTGCATGATCCGTTCCAATGACAAGTAAGCCTTCCTGTCCACCGACGGCATACTGTGCGATCATTCTCATGCGTGCTTTGACGTTCCCTTTATTAAAATCAGACAGCGCACCGCCTGTTTCCTTTTGATATTGTTCACTGAATGCCGTCACGGCAGGCGCGATATCATATTTCCAAGACTTGTCCGGCTGAATAAATGATAGAGCCAGCTGCGCATCGTCTTCATCTTGCTGCGTGCCATGCGGAAGGCGGACTGCAATAAAGACAGCATCCTCTTTTCCTTCTTGACGAAGCTCACTTACAGCGAGCTGAGCGAGACGGCCGGCAAGCGTTGAATCCTGTCCGCCGCTAATACCGAGAACGAATCCTTTTGCACCGGTCTTTTTCAAGTAAGCCTTTAGAAATCCAACCCGTTTTTCGATCTCCTGCTTTGGGTCAATTGAGGGCTGCACATGCAACTCTTGGCTGATTTTTTTCTGCAAACTCATACACTTTTCCTCCTAAGCATCCTCTACATGAAGAGAACAGGTTTTACTTCCATTTCAATTGATTTACCTACGATTTTAGCCACTTTATTATATCATGTTTTGAAAAAAGATATTTTTTAGACGTTCCCCTTTTTCATAAATGATCAAACATTCACAAACGAAATAGACCAAGTCTCTTTGACTGGTCTTTCCTTTTCAATCAATCTCCACCCGGATGGATGTACAGCTTGAGCCATTGCATTTTCCAATGTCGGCAGGACATGCAGACACCGCGACGATAAGGTCCATTTCTGCACGCAGACGAATGTAATCACCAGGGAGCGATTTTGGTAGCTCGACAGACAGTTTTCCTTTCTCATCAATGACTGTATTCATAAACGCATTAAAAGGATAATACATATCCTCCTTTGGAATCCCGAATGGCTCAAAAGCCGTTCTGAGATTATCGTAGCATGTATGCATGACCTCTAGGTGCGTCCTGCCGTATAAGAGCTGATACATTTCTTGCCGGCACGCAGGCATATATAAATCATGACATTCGACTGTATCTTCAATGACCGTAAACATTGGTTTATATAAATTAGAATAAAGCTGATCTCCCCTTTTCACCTTGGAAGAGAACAGGCTATCCATTGTAGCGCCTTGATCAAATTTTTCATAAAAATCCTTTTCATGATAGGCCATCACGTCTGCTACTTGCTGCCCTTCGACATCAACCACTCGCATACATTGTCCTTTTCCTAACCGAAAGCCAAATCCATCCTTTGGTAAAATCACGTATTCTCCGTTCATCACATGCACTCCTTTCCATGTTGACAGTATGCCCAAAACGTCCTCTTGATCATGTATAAAAAAAAGAGGCGGTCACAAGCTAATGCTATTGAATCGGAAAGGTGTTGCACACAAATTGAAAGAAGAACAATCTTTATCTTGGTGGCAGCTTTCTCTTATCGGAGTCGGCTGTACAATCGGCACTGGTTTCTTCCTTGGTTCCAGCATCGCCATTACAAAATCCGGTTATTCCGTCTGCATTTCATTTTTGCTTGCGGCAGTCGGCACATATCTCGTCTTTAAACACCTGGCTGCGATGACAGCCGAAAACCCAGATAAGGGATCATTTTGTTCCTATGCCCGAAAAGCCTATGGGCGCTGGGCGGGTTTTAGTAATGGCTGGGTGTATTGGTTTTCAGAAATGCTGATTACAGGTAGTCAGCTGACGGCGATTTCTCTTTTTACTCGTCACTGGTTTCCATCCATTCCACTTTGGGTATTTTCAGCGATTTATTCCGCTCTTGCCCTGCTTGTGATTATCATTGGGCTTTCTTCTTTTCAAAAGACGGAAAATGTTCTTGCCGTGCTGAAAACCGGGGCGATCCTATTGTTTGTCGTCCTTGCCGTTCTTGTTTTATGCGGCATTCTCACAGAGCATAGGCCCACTCTCCACCTGCCAAATAAAGACCATGAATGGATGCCGCTCGGCCCGCTCGGTCTATGGAATGGGCTGATTTATGCGTTTTATGCTTTCGGGGGAATTGAAGTCATGGGGCTGATGGCGGTTCATTTAAAAGACCCGAAAGATGCCGCAAAATCTGGACGTGTGATGCTGATCATTCTTGCTGTCATTTATATCGTCTCCATCGGACTTGCGCTTTTGCTTGTGCCAGTGACAGCCTTTAACGAGAATAGCAGTCCATTCATTACATCACTGGAACCATTTCATTTATCGATTTTTCTTCATATCTTTAATGGCATTTTCATTATTGCTGGGTTTTCCACATTGGTTGCCTCCCTCTATGCAGTCACGACGCTGCTTGGCACGATGTCGGAACATCACGATGCACCTGCTTGTTTTAAACAAAAAGAACCATCTCATGTCAGATGGTCTTCGATCTTGTTAACTGCTGCTGGATTGATTGTCTCGATTTTGCTGGCACTCTTTTTGTCCAAACACATATATGAGCATCTCACAACAGCAGCCGGCTTAACTCTTTTATACACATGGGTGTTTATTCTGCTTTCGAGCAAAAAGCTGTCAAAACCATCTACTCGTCAAACGTGTGAAACGGTTCTTGCCCTGCTCTTGATTGGTGCGGCTGTTTCAGGCACTCTGACAGAGGCAAGCGGACGCCCCGGCTTTTTTATAAGCATTGGGATCATCGCCGTGATTGGCATCATGGTACTCTTTATGAGAAAAAAGTGGAAACAGGATCAGGCCGCATCATAATTTCATCATGTTTTTTAAAGCAGTAAATGGGCATTTGGCGGAGGCTGGTTTCTCCGCCTCTTCATCTGGGAGAAAATATTGCTTCCATTCATGATTTGTTGGATCACCGTACCATTTTAACGATGGATGGACGTCAACTTGATCATATGCTTTGAGCCGCTTGCGAACGAGCTGGCTCATTTTTTGTCCAAACTTGGTCGATCCATTCAATTTTTCGAACACCCATCTGGGCTGAAATGCCATCATGACATATGGAAAGTGGCGGCTCTTTCTGAGCTTATGAGCTGGTGTTGAACACAGAATAAAATAAGCCTCGCCATGAAAGCAGTACTCCCATTCATGGTGATGAGGGTCCAGTGGAATCTCCGCTGGCCATGGCACTTCATCTTTTTGATGTAACCGTTGAAGCAATGACCAGAACTGCTGCTCAAATTCTTCAATTGGGCTTTCCTTTAAATCCTGCGGAGTTTCAAAAAAGCAGATAAATGAAGCGTATTGACCAGTTTGTTTAGCGCAGCCTTGATATTCTTTTAGCAGCTCTGCTAACTCATTCACTGCCCCGTCTCCCCGCAGATCACCGACAAATCCATAGCGTAAATGATCGAGAAAAAATCCTTGTCTGCCTGGTACACACGGAAATGTATCTGCCTCATCCCCTACCATCTCTCCAAACTGTGTGAAGGCATCCTGCTTCCATTCTTCGAGTGATCGTAGATTTTGATCAAGGCAACTTTTTGCATACAGCTGGGCCATTTTCTTCCACCTCGTTTTAGCGTCTTCTCCATAGCCTATGAGGAGGAAAAAGCTGTGGTGACTGTCCTTCAACGACTTTCACGGACATTCACAAGGTGGTTGATTTGCCAGATGAGGCAGGAATTCACTTCCATTTATCTAATCATGTATGAGTATGCTTCTGCATATCATCATTTAGCCGCCTCTATCTAATAGAGTTGGTCATTATAAAAGAAATGGGTGAATGACATGCGTCTTCTTTTTCTCCATCCGATGTATCTGATCTTATTTACACTACCAGTGATGGCTTTCCTTTGGGGATTTTTTGGTTATCTGCTATTTAAACGGATATGGCCTGTCCTCATATTAACGTCCGTGATTTCGATGATTTTCATCTTCGCTTATACTGGATTTGACCTTAGCAATCTATATTGGGTCCTTCTGATGACGGCTTTTGCTTTTGTATCAAGCGGATTCTCGAAGGTCATACACGTTCATGTTCAAGAGAAAAAACGGGAAAAGCCTTTATGATTGTTTCTTCTTTAAAAAGGCGGAATCAAGCAGCCAATAAATGAAGGCCGCGCAAAAGCTAAATAGATAAACTTTGTAGCTAATAAAGACGACAACACCATAATCAATCCATAATGCGAGCGCCGTACAAACCACCCACGCCCCGATAAAATAAACCAATAAATCACGGCGTCGAAACTTCTCAGGATGACGGTGTAAAACCATTTGGATAGGTGTAGCAAATAGGACATAAGCGATCAAAATGAAAAGACTGGTGACCTCCACATAACTGAATCTGGATTCAGGTGGGGCAAACAACATGGTATAAACAAATGTCGCTGTGATCACAGACAAAATCAGCATACACACATAGTTGAATGCTGGCAGGAACATACGCATGGCAAAAACTCCTTCAATTTTATGTATCTCTTCCATCATTATTGAAGAGTGTCCTATTTCTGTCAAATATAAAAAAGGGCTAAAATGATTTAGATTTTAGCCCTTTTTCTTATCAACCATTCTATCCAATGAGCGCCATGATTCCTTGATATCCAAAATAGGCACCGAAGCCAAGTAAAGAGAGACCTGCCAGAACGGATAAGCCGTGCAAAATTCGTTCATTTAAATACCGTCTAAACGTACTGGCAAGCAGCGCCATACAGAAATCCCATAAGAGCATGCCGATAAAAATAGCCATGCTGTACATCAGCATTTGAGATGCTCCATACTTTTCAATCGTATTGGCCAAAATACTTCCATAAATTCCAAGCCAAAATAAAATACTAAGCGGATTGGAAAGAGAAATAAAAAATCCCGTCATGAACGAATGCCCGATCGACGTGTTTCCTCCATCCTTCTTTGGGCTTTCCTGCAAATTGATTTTACGAAGGCTTTCAATACCGGTATAGGTCAGAACGAAAAAGCCGAACAGCCACAAAAAGGTTTTCACAAGAGGTGCAGTCAAAAGCTGGGCGACACCAAAATAGATGAGGAGCATATAGACAATATCCGCAGCCATAGCCCCCACACCAAAAATCCAAGCGTGCCAAAATCCACTTTTAATTCCTCTGTCGATTTGGGCTGCATTGACTGGCCCAACAGGCGCTGAAAGTGACAACCCTAAAAAGATATAACCAAAAAACACCGCCACATAGACGTCCTCCTTTTGATGCTGACTTGTACATGTTATTCACGCTTTCGTTGTTTTAGTACAAGTCCTTCGTCACCTTTTCTGAAGATATGCTATACAAAAGGAGGAGCCACCAGAGCAGCTGCTTATCGATCGGCTTTCATCGCCGGCGGCTGTGTGGGTATGGTTTCTTTTTTCCGAGATCGATTCATTTGAATGGCAGCCGCAAAAAGGAGAACAGCTAAAAAGGCGAAAACAAAGACGGCGCTTGCCGCACCTGCCCACTCAAGGCTAAACCCAATCAAAAAGGACAAACAAGCTCCACCTAAACTAGCGGCGGCAATAAAATAACTCGTGGCCTCGTCGATGGCATTTTCAATCATTAATGCAGAAGCCGTCAGGGCAATAGGGAACATGCCAGCTGCGCACAGACCGATGAAAAAGATAAGAATTAGCTGCGCGGCGATGTGGGTGGCTAGAGCAAATACGGCGAGCAGCACAATCATCAGCGCTGCGCTTAACTTTAAAAAACGAAGCGGATGCAGCTGATCGGCTTTTCTCGCAATGACAGTTCTGCCAATGACGATCGCTGTCCAAAAAGTAGAGACCGCAAAAAGACCCCAGTTGTCTCCCCCTTTTTCTAGCATGATCGACGGTAAAAAGTTCGCAAAGTTCGTTTCAATTCCTGCGTAGAAAAACGCAAAACAGATCATAATCACCACAATCATTCGATTCCCTCGATCAAACAGCAAAGATGGTTTCTTCATGTCTTGAGAAGGAGCTGCCATCTGTCCACGAGGGAGTTTATTCATAAAAGTAAGCCACAGCATAAGGAAAAAAGTCAGTGCACCGACTTGAAATAAAAATACATAATGCCACGTTTCCTCTGTCACAGTCAGCAGAATCAATAGTGGAAATAATAATGCACCTAATCCAAAAAAGACCTCCATGATGCTGATTCGCTTTGCACTGTTTGCCATTGAAATGACATACGCCCCGGCCGTTGTCTCAAGACTGCCAGCACCGCTCCCAAGGAAAAAACCTGCCACCACAAGAATCGTCCAACCTGGTACCAAAAGGCCAAGAAGAAGCGCTCCGATCATCAGCAGCAATCCCATCGTCAGAACAGCGCCGTAGCCTTTTTTCCTCACAAGAATGGGCGACAAAAGAACGCCTGTCAAAAAGCCAATAAACTGAAAGAAGATTAAAGAAGATAATTCCCCAGGACCCTTATCATAACTAGACAGCAAATAAGGCGTTAAACTGCCAAAAAACACATGAATGGTCCCAATAAAAAAATAAAAGATACAGCCAAAATAAAACACCTTTTTCATCTTTTCACTTCCTCTAAAAAGGAGCGGAGTCATGATATCCTCCGCTCCACCTCTTCATTAATATGCACGGGCAGAGACGACAGCCTCTTCCCTCTCGAAGCATGTATTCAGCGCAGCCTGCGCGCGATAACCATCTTCAAAATCAGCTACCTTCATATGAGATGGATATGAGTTTGTATTTACCCAATGCATCAGCTGATCACGGAATGTATCAGACCATCCATAAAATTCATTCGGCGGATCTGTCAGCAATGTTTGCGGCATTTGATGACGCTCTACACACAAACCATCACTGATCTCATATTCGTTTTTCATGTTTGTATGGTATTTAAAAACCTTGTCATGCCCCACCACTTCTACACTAAATCCACATTCCTCGGGCTGCGTACTTTTGGACGTCACCAAATGAAAGAACACTTGATTCTCCATTTGCCCAAAAATTTCGGTATGGTCATCAACCTGTACCTTTTTCTCTTCTTTTTCCTTTACATGTGTCAGCATCTTCGTATTAAGGGATTCTTTTTTCATTTCACTGCCAAATAAGTACCACAGCATATCAATCAAATGAATCCCTAAATCTCCTAATGCACCGCTTGTACGCAGACTTTCGCCGCTATCTCTCCACGAAAATGTCTTTCTTCTAAGGGCACTATTTTTCTTAAAATGTGTCCGTACTGTCAAAACGCGTCCTAATTCACCATTGGCGATCAAGTTCTTCAAAATATTCACAAAGGATAAATAGCGATAGTTAAAGCCCATACTGGCTTGAACCTGGAACTGTTTGGCTGTCTCCACCATTTCCTTCGCTTCTTTTAACGATACAGCCATCGGTTTTTCACATAAAATCGGCTGTCCTGCTCTAAGCGCCTGAAGGGCATGGTCCTTGTGACAGAAGTTAGGGGAAGCAATGATCAATCCATCTGATGCATCCGCTAGTGTTTCGATACTGGCATACACCCGTCCGCCGTACTGTTTAATAAATCCTTGTGCGACGGATTCGTGCAAGTCATAGACCCCAGATAATTCTGCACCTTTGATCGTTGATAATGCTCTAGCATGTGCTTTTGCAATATTCCCTGCTCCAACAATTCCAATTTTCTTCATGAATGTGCCTCCTCATGTTTATACATCACTGATTTCAATGTTTCATAGATTCCTTTTGCATACCCATGATGACAAATTTGATGATGGTGCCGTTTGGCTTCCGCTGTTGCATTTTGGACAAGAAAGCCGTGCGTGACGGATTGAAGCATCCGCAAATCATTCCCACTATCACCAAAAGCAAAGCCCTTATCTTTTGACAGGTTATATTGATTCAGCATAAAACGAACGATTTCATCCTTCCCTGTTCCCACTGGTAAAAAATCAACGTCATAGCAATCCGCAGGGTCACCCGCAAGTGGGTTGCATTTGTTGATGTTCACCGCCACACCCTGCTCCTTCGCAAGTGTTTGGATGAACGATAGATGATGGAGATCTGTTCGTTCATCCTGCTCCTGATAATAGAAATTCTTTTTATACCCAGAGCTGCCTAGCTGCGTTTGCGGCCTAAGGGTGATCCCCTTTTCACGTACGGCTTGCAGAATACCTTCAATTTTTTCGTCTGAAAAGCCCTGTGCATCAAGCCGTTTCATCCATTCTGCATCCGGCTGTCCAAATTTCCCATCTGATGTATACACGATTTCAGTTCCTAAATTCGACGCAATAAAATGCGGGAATTGATAGAAACCGCCTTTCTCCATTTTGCTCGTAACAGAATCAAGGCTGCTTCCCGTCACCCAGCCCAGCATGAGCTGGCCGGCTTCGCTCTTTTCTGCCACAAAAGCTTCCAGCCGTTTTACATCCTCTCTCTGCTCCTCGGTCATTCCGTGAGAATAATAGGTCTCATCGAAATCACAGAAGACGATCCACTGCGGATGTTGTGGTTGATGCACCAGCTTTTTATTGAATGGAAGATTTGATAACATGATGGACCCCCTCGATGACTTTCTCCTGATCTTGCAGCGGCATACCTGGATAAAGCGGCAAATGGAGTAATTGCTGTACGGCTTTTTCCGTATGTGGAAGTGCCGTTTGTTTATACTTTTGAGAAACAAGATTCGTTTGATGCTGATGCGATAAAATTGGGTAATAGACGTCTGTTTCTATGCCCATTTCCAGTAATTTCTCTGCCAGCTCATCTCGGCTTCCCTTCACCACTCTGATCGGGAATAGATGCCATACATGATCGTCTGTCAGCTTCGGAAGCTTAATATAGCCTTCGTCTTCCAGCGTTTGCAGCTGATCTATGTATCTCTTTGCCAAGTAAAAGCGTTTAAAGTTTTGTAAACCTAAATATTTCATTCGTTCTAGCCCGATTGCGGCCTGTAAGTTATCAATCTTAGAATTAAAGCCATAGTCACTGCGCTTCACGTTTTTCTTTCCTGGTTCAAAACCGTGATAGCTGATTTCCATGCACTTTTCGGCTAGGGCTTCATCATTTGTCGCGATGGCTCCTGCCTTTCCGCAAACTCCAAGGTTTTTGTAAGGATTAAAGCTGAGAACAAGTCCATCCCCAAATTCCCCAAGCCCGCTACTACCAATCGCCTGACAGCCATCCTCAATGATCGATAGACCATGCCGTTTCGCAATCGTCGAAATGGCCTTCATATCCGCTTGCTTTCCATACAAATGAACCGGGAGAATACATACTGTCTTATCTGTGATATGCTTTTCTATTTCATTCGGCGCTAGGCAGTAGGTGTCTGGATCAATATCGGCATAGACTGGAACCGCACCAATCGCAAGCACTGCATTTTCTGTTGCAGCAAAGCTGTTGGCAGGTAGGATGACCTCATCTCCAGGATGGACGCCTGCTGATATTAAACTGATCATCAAGGCATCTGTTCCACTTGATGTGGCAATGACATACTTTTTCCCTAAGTACGCTGCAAGCGTCTTTTCAAACTTTGGAATATAAGGGCCTGATGTAAAACGGCCTGAACTTAATACTTCTTTCAGCACCTGCATAATATCATCAATCTCATCCTCTGAAATCAGTTTATCGACCGGCAGGAACGGTATCTTTTTTTCCTTATTTTGTTTATAATGGAAGAGAATTTTTTCCAAACCTGTACGCGCAATATCTTGCTCAAGGAACGCAGCAAGCTTATCATTCGCTAGATTCTTTTCAACTGAATCAGCCTTTACTTGAACACCTTGATTGATCATATCCAGCAACGGTAGATAATCCTTGCTTTTACCTGATATCTTCGTCAATATTTGCATTCCATTCCCTCCAATTAATCAATTCCATTTGTTAATATTTAACTTGTTTCACATTGTAAATGATGTTATCGATTTCAGAACAATAACTTTGTGTAAAGGATTTGTTAATATGTGTACAATTTATGAAATTGCCAAACGCTGCGGGGTTTCAACGACCACTGTTTCTCGGGTGCTGAACAACCATCCATATGTATCCGAAGAAAAGCGCCAGCACATTTTACAGGTGATGAAGGAAATGGAGTATACACCAAGCTCAGCAGCCCGCACCCTTCGGTCACATCAGACCAAAACCATTGCTGTGTCTGTTCCAGCTGTGGACCATCCTTTTTTTGCACAATTGATTAAAGGCATTTCAAAGGAAGCACTGGATCAAGGGTATAAAGCCATCGTGCTCCAGACGTTTTATCAAGAATCAGTAGAACTTGAAGGGCTTCAATTATTAAAAAGAAAAGAAGTAGATGGTGTCATATTGGGGGCGTTAGAAAATAAGTGGGCAACAATCGAGCCATTTTTAGCAAACGGCCCGATCGTCATGGCAAATGAATTTCATCAAACAGCAGACATTCCGATTATTGGATATGATGAGCGGGAAGCTGCTTATAAAGCGGTTGACTACTTGATTCAATCAGGGCGTACATCCATTGGATTTTGCTTTGATACAGAAAGCAGTGAAGCGCAAAAACAAAGAAAGCAAGGCTATCTTGATGCGCTTTCTGATCACGGTTTGCCGCTTAAAGAAGATTGGCTGTTCGGCGAGGCTTTTACCATTGAGGACGGCTTTCGTTTAATGGACTTAATCCACCGGATGCCGGATGCGCCGGATGCGATTTTCACCGGCAATGATCAAGTCGCAGCAGGCCTCATTAAACAAGCCATTTCATATGGATATCACATTCCTAAGGATTTAGCGGTGATCGGTTATGACAATCAAGACATTTGCGAGGTGACAGCACCAACGATCACGACCATCGACATCCCCATCGTCGAGCTTGGCCAGCAGGCTGTGAAACAAATGATTCAGCTGCTACAAGATCAAAAACCATTACAACGTGAACATATTCAGCTGCCTACTCGGCTTGTCACACGAGAATCTACATAAAAAAAAGACTGAGAAATCTCTCAGTCTCAGATTGTTGACAAAGGGCTAAAATGAACTTTATTTTAGCCCTTTGTCTTCTTTTCAGCGTGATAGAAAACCTTTGCAGCCCTAGGAAGGGTGAGTACTGGCGCGGAGCGAATTTGACATTCGTGAGCACCAGCACGCAGGACTGACACCGAATGCGAAGGTTTGTCTACACGCTGAGACTGAGAAATCTCTCAGTCTTCCATTTTTCAATCAATCGATCAACCTATATAAATTGAGCAAGAATGAATGTCCATATACATACGATGCCGAGCAAAATGAAGCTGTACTTCACTGTTTTTTGGAAGAGCTCAGATTCTTTACCTGTTTCTCCAACAGCTGCTGTTGCAATAGCGATAGATTGTGGAGAAATTAATTTCGCCATCACACCACCGGTCGTATTTGCCCCGATTAACAAACCTGCCTGAGAGCCGATTTGAGAAGCAGTGACCGCTTGAAGGTTGCCGAATAAGGCATTGTTACTCACAACAGATCCCGTAATAAACACGCCGATCCAGCCAAGCACTGGGCTGACAAGCGGGAATAAATCGCCTGTTTTAGCAAGTGCTAGTCCGATAGCAGAACTTAGGCCTGCAAAGTTCGCCAAGTTGGCAAAGCCCATGACAAAACAAATCGTAAGAACAGGAACCCAAAGCTCTTTGACCGCTGCATTTAAGCAGGCAGCCCCTTCTTTTAATGTAATATGTCTGCTGAACAACCCTGTCAGCATCACCGCAATTAGAATGGCGGTACCTGTTGCACTAATAACATCAATTTTAAAGATCGCATCAATCGGTGTTTCTGTTTGAGCAATTGGCGGTAATTTCACAATTTGCTGATGCAGAAACGGCATTTTCACTAAAATGGTTGTCCAGTTAAGCGGTCCTCCTACAGCAAATAATGCTTTAAAAGCTGGTAGGCTCCATACAGTAATGACGGCAGTTAAAATATAAAACGGAGACCATGCTTTCAGCACCTCAATACCGCTATACGTTTGTTTCTTCTCAATGGCTGGTGCCCCTTCTTCACGATAAATATGTTTCGGCTGCCATTTTCGAAGAAATAAAGCCAAAATTCCCATACTCGCTAAAGCGGAAATAATATTGGCAAGCTCAGGGCCCATCGTGACCATTGTAACAGCCTGCAGAATCGCATAGCTTCCACTTACAACAAGCAAGGCTGGAAGTGTTTCTTTGATTCCCTTAAAGCCGTCTACAATGAGAATCAGCAGAAACGGGATACAGAAAGAAATAAACGGAATGGTGTACACAAGGGTTTGAGACAGCTCAAGCGGCGTCATATTTCCCATTTGCGCCCCTGTAATAACCGGGATACCTACTGCACCAAAAGCGCCAGACGCAGCATTTGCAATCAAGCAGAGCATGGCGGCTTTTAGTGGTTTAAACCCAAGCTCTGTTAAAAGAGCGGCACTAATCGCAATCGGTACACCGAATCCAGCGGCTCCCTCTAAAAATGCGTTAAAACTAAAACCAATTAATAAGAGCTGTAACCGTTGATCTTGAGAAATTCCTGCAATACTAGAACGAATGACATCAAACTTTCCAGACTTCACAGCAATTTTATAGAGCCATACGGCCATGATGACGATATATCCAATCGGCCACAGCCCATTAGATACACCGAGCACCACAGCAGATAATGCTTTTTCAATTGGCATATGAAAGAAGAAAACAGCTGTTACAAAACTGACGATCAAGGTAAAACAAGCGGCTAATACCCCTTTTAACTTAAATACAGTTAATGCTAGTAGGAAAAACAAGATTGGAAGCATGGCCACCAATGCACTGACGAACTCATTACCAAACGGATCATATATTTGCTGCCACATAGTGATTCATCCTTTTCTGCTCAGATAGGTTGCCTTTGATTGATTAAAAATGAGGAGCTAAAATTTCTTTTAACACATTCACACTATGTGCGAATTTTTCTTTTTCTGTGTCGTTCAGTGCGAGCTCCATCACTTCTGTTGCACCATTTCGGTTCACGAGGGCAGGTACACCAATGTAGACATCTTCTGCTCCATATTCTCCATCTAAATAAGTGCTGACAGTCAAAATGCTGTTTTCATTGTGCAAAATGGCTCTAGTAATACGGGCTAAACTCATCGCTACGCCGTAATAAGTCGCGCCTTTTTTCTCAATGATTTGGTAAGCGGCATGACGGACATTTTCCATGATGTCGTCTAAATCTTCTTGTTTGTATTGGTCATTTCTCTTCATTAATTCTGTGATCGGTACACTTCCGATATTCGCATGGCTCCAAACAGCAAGCTCTGTATCTCCATGCTCTCCAATGATGTACGCATGCACATTGTGCGCCGCTGCTTCAAAGTACTCACTAAGCATGTATCTGAATCTTGCCGTATCAAGCGTTGTTCCACTACCAATCACTCGTTCTTTTGGCAGTCCGCTGAATTTCCAAGTCGCATATGTCAAAATATCAACTGGGTTCGTAGCAACTAAGAAAATACCATCGAATCCGCTTTTCATCACATTGTCTACAATGCCTTTAAATATATTTAAATTTTTCTCAACAAGATCAAGTCTCGTTTCACCTGGCTTTTGGTTTGCGCCAGCGCAGATACATACAATGTCAGCATCCTGACAATCCTCATAATCTCCATACCAAGTATTCACAGGATGCGGGGCGAATGCTTTCCCGTGGTTTAAATCCATGACGTCACCCATTGCTTTATCTTGATTCAAATCGATGACTACCAATTCATCTGTGATTGCTTGATTTATTAATGTAAAGGCATAACTGCTGCCGACAAAACCTGCTCCAATAAGTGCTACTTTGTTTACTTTTTCGTTTGTCATTTATCTCATCCTCCTGAGTAAAACTAGGTTGTTTTTCTTATGTGAAGTATTTCACATTCTTATTGTGCAACACTTCACAAACTTTTGCAAGGGGATTGCTCAAAAAAATAATGTTGCCATTTTGTGAACACTCATATTGTGGTTTTAAACCGCTGTCCCCATACATGTTCTCATAAGAAAAAAGCCACCAAACACTCTTTGGTGGCTTCTCTCTTATTTAATAAGGTCCCCAATTGATCATGACACCGATACAAATAAAGACAAGGCCGATGACGAACCAAATGAGCGCAAGCGGCACCATAAAACGCAGCCATTTCACGTATGGAATCCCACTTGCAGCCAAGACAGCCATCAACACACCTGAAGTCGGATTCACGCAGTTGACCACCCCTTCACCGAGCATCACTGCTTCTACCGCTACTTGTCTCGTGATACCCATTAAATCAGCAAGCGGCGCAAGAATCGGTATAAAGACAACCGCTTCTCCTGATCCTGATGAAATCAAAAAGTGAAGGAGCGCACTGGCGATATACATGCCGATCGCACCAGCGATTGGACTAAACCCTGTCAGCATACTCGCAAGCCCATTCACCACAGTATCAAGCAGCTTGCCGTTTTCCAAAATGACTGAAATGCAGCGTGCCATGCCAACAATGAGTGCGCCGTATACAAGGCTTTGACAGCCGACAATAAACGTTTTTGCAATATCATTGGCAGCTAATCCCCCAAGCAGTCCAGCAGCAATGGCCATGAAAATAAACACACCAGCCATTTCCTTATCGGTCCAGCCAAGCTGAAGCGCACCATACAAAAAACCCCCAAGCGACAAACCACACACCGCTAAAATCAGCTTATGTCTGCCGGTGAATTCAGGCTTGTCCACAGATTCCGCATCAGCTCCTCCTAGCCCTTTAGCTGGAAACCACTCGTCACCAAGCAGGCTTCCCTTTTCTTTATTTTTCAAGCGTTTTGTATATAAATAGATGTACACAATACTAGATAGGAGAAAACAAAGATAAATGATGACACGCAGACCAATACCAGAAAAAATCGGCAGTTCTGCAATCGTTTGTGATAAACCTAATGGAGATGGAGACAAAATGGTTGCGTTAAAACCTGCATAACAGCCGATGTAAATAACCGCCGCTCCCGCCACTGCATCCCACTTTAAAGAACGTGCCACAATGATTCCAATAGGAATAAAACCAATGACCGAGTTCACCACAATTCCGGTCGTCCCAAGTACAGAAAACAATCCGCCAACAATACAAATAAACAATAGCTGTTTCGTTTGGAACCGGCTGATGACATTGTGAATCATCCCGTTAATGGCACCTGTCTTTTCCAAAATCGCAATGGTTCCGCCAGTAAAAAGAATCAGAAAAATAATAGAGGATGAACCAACCATCCCTTCTTGAATCGCTGTAAAAAAACCAACCGGACTAACTGGTGATTGATCTATACGGTGATAACTGCCAGGAACAGCTGTTGTGATTTCTCCTGACGTTTTTCGATCAAATTCACCGGCTGGTACAAAATACGTTGCGATCGTACAAATTAAAGCAATCATAAATAAGAGTACATACGCATCCGGCATCTGAAGTTTTCTTTTTTGTTTCTCAGGTGCTGATACTGTCGCTGTTTTCATCTGTCAAAACCCCTTTGTCCCGATCGGAATTTCACTTAATTTTCTGAATAATCAAATGATGTGTTATATTATAAACACTGATGATATTTAAGATCAATATTATTTCACTAAAAGAATGTTTTGGCAGATTATCTGTCAGCAAGGAGGCTTCTCATGACAACTTTGACAAACGAGATGAAACAAACCGTGACAGACATCTTTGAACATCTGCACGCTCATCCAGAAATCAGCTGGGAAGAGACAAATACGACAGCTTATATTGAAGCTCTATTAAAGAAATTAGGCTGTAAAACGAGAACATTTGAAGACTGTACAGGGGTAATTGGTGAAATTGGGGAAGGCGCACCAGTGGTTGCTGTGAGAGCCGATATTGACGCATTGTGGCAGGAAGTAGATGGCGTATTTCAAGCCAACCATTCATGCGGACACGATGCTCATATGACGATGGCACTTGGGACATTCATGGCATTGAAAGAAAAAGAACTTCCAAGTGGCACGATCCGATTCATTTTTCAGCCTGCCGAAGAAAGAGGAGGCGGCGCTTTAAAGATGATCGAAAAAGGTGTGTTAGCTGACGTCGATTATTTATACGGGGTGCATGTGCGCCCAATTCAAGAAACCTTAAACGGACGCTGCGCTCCTGCCATTTTGCACGGATCAAGTAATCATTACGTCGGGACCATTCTAGGGGAGGAAGCACACGGTGCACGCCCGCACCTTGGGGTCAACGTCATCGAAGTTGCATCTACGCTTGTGCAGAGACTGGCACATATCCATGTCGATCCACGAGTCGCTCATTCTGTGAAAATGACCAATTTAAATGCAGGCGGCGGCAGCTCCAACATCATCCCTGGCAAGGCCTCTTTTACACTCGACGTTCGGGCGCAGACAAACGAAGTGATGGATGAATTAGAAAAGGAAATTGAAAGAGCATGCCATTCTGTAGCGGATGCTTTTGGCGCCTCTATCACACTTTCAACTGATCATCGTCTTCCAGCTGCGACATTAAATGAAAAAGCTGTGGAGATCATGTCACATGCCATAGAGCAAGTGCTAGGCAAAGAACAGCTCGATCCACCGATCGTGACGACAGGCGGAGAGGACTTTCATTTTTATGCAGCAAAGCTTCCTCATATTAAATCGACGATGCTCGGTTTAGGCTGTGATTTAAAACCTGGGCTTCATCACCCTTATATGACATTCGATCGCTCCGCCATTTTTACCAGCATTGAGATTTTGACGGAAGCTGTATACGAAACACTTCAACAGCATTCATCGTAAAATAAAAAAACCACCCGTCTTTCCTGAAGAGGGTGGTCTCCTTTATTTTACGCATTCACATCTGTCATCGCCGGGACATTGATTTCTTTCACACAGGACACCCTGGATAGATGAATGACACATCTCGCCAGCTCGACAATATCTTGTACAGGTATTCTCGTTTCATCATACAGAGCAATGGCTTTTTCAGCGCCATCTTCGTATGGAACTTCTGCCGCTAGCTCTCCTGGATTGATACAGGTAACGGATATTTTATCTTTCCTCACGTGCTCTCTTAGTGCGTTCACAATACCACGAAGCCCAAATTTAGAAGCAACAAAAGAAACCTGAGACAAATTCGTATGGTCAAGTCCCGCAGTAGAACCAATGACGATGATCTTTCCATTCTCAGATGTCCTTACGTGCGGAAGCAGAGCTTGGATGTAGGTAATCGTTGAGGTAACGTTCACATTGATTAAATGAGCGATATCCTCCGGTTGATCATGATCGAAAGAATAATCATCTTCAAAGCCACGTTTCTCCCATAAACCTACGTTATAAATGAGTACATCAATTGTCTGATCCTTCAATGCTTCGAGCATAAAAGGGATATGGGTTTGGCTTGATAAATCGATCTTCAGCCAGATTCTACGCACCCCATCGTCTATGTTCAAACTGCTTGGTTCACTTCGTGACACAATCCATACTGTATCTCCACTTGAAGGAAGACCTTTTACAAAGGCATCCCCTAATCCTTGACTCGCACCAAATATGATATAGTTTTTACTCATGCTTCCTCCTTCATGGCTCACTTACGAGCTTCCACCACTACACCCATTCATCTGTAAGCGTTTTATACCTATATCATACAATGTCTTATACATGCCTGCCCCTTTTATGCTCATCTTTACTTTCTAAATGGCCTAGCTTCCTTATTTCCTTTAATTCTGCTGGTAACGCACGCTCTTCTATAAAGCTTTTGATCATGTCGACAAAAAGTTCTTTCTTTTCAAAAGTAAACGTATGTCCAATGTCAGGAACGATGACCCCGGCTGCATTCGGGTGTGCATTCGTGATTTTTTCTGCTGACCTAGTCATAATGCCCTTTTCCTTTTCTCCCACTGTCACAAGAATCCGTGCCTTCGCTTGTTGAAACGTGTCAGGGAGCTTGTAATGAAGATTTTCTTGAAACATCGTAAGCAGCGTCTTCTTCTGCAATTGTTTGGAATCCGCTGCATAATGATCCAGTACATCGTTTGGAAGTCCCATCTTTTCTGCTTGCAGCTGGATGAACCAATCTTTCTTTAATAACGGATATGTAAGAGGTAAAATGGGCCTTACCATCAAATAGAGCCATGGTAATGGCAACACAAGGGCGCTATTGATGATGGCGATGTCTGCGATGTCTGGCTCTCTCGATAACACATCAACGGCTACCTGTGCACCTAGAGAGAAGCCAATTAGAATGACTGTACGGCCATGTGCATGCTCCTTTATCCATGAAATGATTTCAAAAGCACTTTCTCGCATGGAAAACGACGTTTCATTTGCTCTTGTCCCGTGACCAATAAAATCAGGGGTATAGCATTCATACGTTTCCTTGAATATTTCCATATGCTCCTGCCACATCCAGCTGCTTACGCCTCCACCGTGCAGGAAAATCATCATTGGTTTTTCCACCATCGACAACTCATCCACCATCCTTATATATAAGAAAAAGCAGTCGCTTTTTGAGCAGACTGCTTTTTCCATATGCTCCCTTCTATTATAAGGGAACTGTTATACAATTGGCTATTTTTTCAAATCTTCGATCGAGTTAACGTTTTTCATATAAGTCGGAACAACGAGACCCATGCGAAGACCCTTCATACTTGTACCGAGATCATCATATTTTCCTTTAAACTTCGCTGCATACGTTTTATGCGTATTTGGAAGCCATGCAGATAATGATGCATCAGCACTTCCGGTTGCAATTGCAGTCCACATTGGGCCCGCTTCAACCTGAGTCAAGGTCACTTTAAAGCCAAGTTCACGCAATACCTCTGCGGCCACATTGGTACTTGCAATCTCACTATCCCACGCAACGTAGGCAAGATTGATTTTGTCACCGTTTGACTTTTTCACGCCTTTTGTCCATTTCGCTACTTGATCTTTATGCTTTTTCACATATTTAACAGCAGCATCCTTTGGTTTGACGCCATCCTGAATATCAAGCATCACTTCACCCATGTCATCTTGAGACCATTTAAACTGACTGAGCATTTTGGCTGCTTCCGGCTGATCCTTCGCAAATCCTTTACGAGAAATGGTGTGAATTTCTTCTTCGTCACCATATGATTTTTTCGGATCATCTAAATATTTCAAATCGTAGCGGGAAAACATCCAGTGAGGATTCCAGCCAGTGATGATAATCGGTTTTTTACGGTCATACGATTTCTTCAATGTCGCTGTCATCGCTGCACTTGAGGCAGATACAACCGTCCAATCCTCTAAACCGTAATCCTTTTTCGCTTGATCGGTTAAGGCCATAATACCTGAACCCGGATCAATCCCGATAATCGTTTTATTGACCTGCTGTGCTGCACTTGCATTTGAATCTGATTGTGCACCACAAGCGGCTAGTAAAAAGACGAGCAGGGCGGTCATCCCAATGTAGAGTGACTTTTTCCACATTAAGCATTCCCCCTGGTTTTTTTCGTTTTAATGTTTTGTGTAATACGATCTAGTGTGATCGCTACGATAACAATGGCAATACCAGCTTCAAAACCAATCCCTGTTTTCAGCTGAGTTACTGCACTATATACTTCCGAACCAAGTCCTGGTGCACCAACCATTGCCGCAATGACGACCATGGATAGAGCAAGCATGATACTTTGGTTAATCCCAGCTAAGATGGTTTTTGTAGCAAGTGGAAGCTGAACTTTGAACAAACGCTGGAATGTCGTAGAACCAAAAGCCTCTGTTGCTTCAATCAAATCCGCTGGTACTTGTTTAATACCGAGAATGGTCATACGAATCGTTGGCGGCATAGAGAAAATAACCGATGCCACAACCCCAGGAACAACTCCAATATTAAAGAAGAAGATCGCTGGTAAAAGGTATACGAATGCAGGCATTGTCTGCATTAAGTCTAAAATAGGTGTGACAATTTTACGCACCGTTTCCTTCTGTGATGCCCAAATACCGATCGGAACCCCGATCACGATAGAAATGACCACAGCTGTCAGAACGAGCGCAAGTGTTTGCAGCATTGGCTGCCAGTAGCCTAAATAGTCGATCAGTAAGAATCCAATAAGTGTGAAAAGAGCAACTCCTCTTGTACTGATCCACCAAGCAATGCCGGCAAAGATAAGCGTTAAAATAATGGATGGAATGACGCCAAGTGCAGCTACAATACCATTTACTGTTCCAGCTAATCCATTTGTGATGCCATCAAAGAAACCACCAAAGGTTAATGTTAACCAGTCAACAAATTGATCGATATAATCCGCGAACGGAATTCTAGGTAAATCACTCATACTAAACATCTTATTCTACCTCCTGTGCAGAAGGCTCTTGTGCTTTAATTTCCTCTAGCTCGTTAGAAGACATGTTGATATATTCATCATTACCTGATAATGCACCAATCAATGCACCTCTGACCACAATACCCTTCATTCTGTTTTTCTCATCTACAACGGCAATTGGAATGTTCGCATCAGACACCGCGTCAAAGATCTCTGTTAAATACGTTGATTCCAATACTGTCGTAAATTCTTTATCAAGAACAGTTTCTAGCGACGCACCCGTTTCTGCCGCTTTTTTCGCTGCTTGTGCAGAAATAACACCTAATAAATGCTTTTTCTTATCTACTGCATAGATAGACGAAATACCAAGGTTCTTCATGAGCGTGAGCGCAACACGTGCCCCTTTATCAAGCTGAACTGTTTCTGCACGTTTCATAATATGACCAGCGGTTAATACTTTAGAAAGGTCTACATCTTCAACGAAACGTTCAACATACTCGTTCGATGGGTTCATCAGAATTTCTTCTGGTGTTCCGATTTGAACGATATTCCCGTCTTTCATGAGGACAATGCGGTCTCCAATACGAAGCGCTTCATCTAAATCATGCGTGATGAAAATAATTGTTTTTCCTACAGACGTATGAAGCTCAAGCAATTCATCCTGCATGTCTTTACGAATTAATGGATCTAGTGCGCTGAATGCTTCATCCATTAACAAAATATCAGGGTCATTAGCTAGTGCACGTGCCAATCCAACACGCTGCTGCATACCGCCACTTAATTGATTTGGGTACTGCTCTTCAAAACCTTCAAGTCCAACAAGCTTTAAAGATTCAAGCGCTTTAGAGCGGCGCTGTTCTTTCTCTACACCTTGCAATTCAAGCCCGTATTCTGTATTCTCCAGAATGGTACGATGCGGGAACAATGCGAAGTTTTGGAAGACCATGCTGATCTTTTTCCGTCTGACTTCACGCAATTGATCCTTTGACATATTTGTTATCATATCCCCATCAATATAAATTTCTCCGGAGGTTGGTTCGATTAACCTATTTAGCAGCCGCACAAGTGTGGACTTTCCGCTCCCTGATAGCCCCATGATGACAAATATCTCGCCGTCATAAACATCAAAATTTGCTCGATTGACACCAACTGTTGCGCCGGTCTCTTTTAGGATTTCTCTTTTTGTCTTCCCTTTTTCAAGCATTTGAGATGCTTTTTTAGCATTTTTACCGAAAATTTTAGATACATTATTTATCTTGATTTTGATCTTTCTCTCTTCAGAATTCATTTTTTCCCTCCAAATTAGCATCTTTATAACCGTAACATAAGCGTTATGATGCGAACAATCTTTAGAATTCGCTTATTTCCGTACAATATGTATGAATTCCATATAGAGGTCTGGTGATTACAGTTTATACGCCGTATTACTCGTAAATCCTATAGAATGCTTCATAAACTACATATTTTACGGGGTATTTTCTCTCACCAGACAATATTTTACTGGAAATTCCTTATTGTGCTAAAAAATAAGTCGAATCCTTGTGATAACGGCCTTTTTTCTTTCATGGGTGAACCATGCCCCTGAACAGGATTTACCCGAAAAAGGTCACATAAAAACCTTTTTCCTCAAATTTTAATCAAATTTATGAAAAAACTGCCTGCAACTTTAGTTACAGACAGCCTGTTTTTTTAGGACTCTAGGGCAGCTTTCTTAATATTATCTTGAAGCTCAAGCATACGTTTTGTTCCGTCCTCACGTAATCGTTTGTTTTCTTCTTCAATCTGCTTCGTCTCTTTCATCCCTTGTACAATCGTATTGAAGGATGATTCGATCGTTTCAATGTCGATGCTTGGACGACCTGATAATTTAGCAATCTCAACACTTTGACTTGAGATATTTTCAGCATTTCGTTTCAGCATTTCATTCGTTCTTCTGTCCAGTTCACTCATGGAATCAGCCACAAGCTTTTGTCTCTTCACTGTCACCGCTTGAATAATTCCATTTTTGAAAATTGGAATCGTAATGATGAAGGCAGAGTTAATTTTCCCGATTAATTTCGTATTACCACGCTGCAGCAAACGGATTTGCGGTGCCGTTTGAAGTGCCACCATCCGTGCCATATCAAGATCATATACACGCTCTTCAAGCGCTTGAATCCCATTACGAAGCGTATCCAGCTCCATTTGTGCCAGCTGGTTTCCCCCCGCCGCTTTTTCTTCATAAGAAGGAACCAATTGTTTTAATTCTTCGATCTTCATTTGCCCTGCGACGACATACTTTTCAAGCTCCATATAGTATTGAATGTTATGCTCATACATTTCTTCAAGCGTAACCGTCGATTTGGTCATTTCATCTTTGTATTTACTGATTTCCACATTGATTTTTTCAATTTCTGCACCGAGCGTTTGATATTTGCTGAATATCTTTTCGATCATGCTGCCGCCGCGTTTAAAGATTTTTGACAACAAACCACCCTTCGGCTCGTCAAAATCATTTTTATCAAAACGATCCATAATCTTTCCAAGCTGTGTAAGCATCGTTCCTGAGTCTGTGACACTTGTTGAACGCATCATAGAGAGAATACGGTCAGAAAACTTAGAGATTTCGACAGCCGGCTGTTTTCCGTATTCAAGCAGTTCAAGCTGATTTTTGGCATCAATCTGTCTCGCAATGTTTTGGACTTCTGGTTCATTGCGCAGCTGAACGCGAATATCGTCTGCCTTTTCAATCGTGATTTCCTCTTTATCAATTGAAATGATGTCATTTCCGTTTGTATTTGTCATAAGCTTTGATCTCCTTATCGGTTTTTAATAGATTGAAATAACTTTCTCACAATGGACGGCTCTTTAAACTCTTGGTTCATGACCATTTCATCAAGCCAATGTGTATCAAATAATTGATCGTCTATATACCGCTCTATACACTGATAGCCGGCGGGATGATAGACGAAGAGATCCACACCCATTTCATTTAGGAAAATCAGGGCAGCCGCATCAGAACGAGTCAGCTCACCATTATATTCCGTATGGTATAAAATCACTTTCGGCACAGTCTGGGCATAATCAAAGGTTTGAATGAGTTCAATTACATCTTGGTTCATATGCAAAAGCTGCTTGAATAAATAAATACGCACATCTAATTCGGTCTCATGGCCTTCTTTTAACAGCTTCGGATGCTGACATATGCGAGAAATGGCCTCTGCGATCGCACGCTGCGTGCCCTCATACAAATGCGAGAACTGCCACACATTGCTTTTCATTAACAAATCAGGGTCAACCTCTCCTGCTTTAGAGAGTGCATGCTGATAATGAAATTGATAATTCGAAGACACTTCTTGTGTGAAAGGGAAATGACGGATCGTTTTCGTTTCTTTCCCCTCCATTAGCGTATGAATACGGTCCCAATATTCTCGCTTGTCTCTCGTCACCCCCATCATCTTCGCAAAAAGATTCGGAATCTGTATGGTGTCACGGTCTGCTTTGAAATTCGGGCGGATAAACGACCGTTCCTTTGCAATTAAAAACAGCTCATCATACGTTGTCTTTAGCGTAATGGAATGAGGAGTATGATCTCTGAATTGCCATGGCTTATACAGCATGGAATCTTCTGTGTGAAGTACCTCTTCAAGCTCTCTTGTCGAACGGTACGCCACCGTTGATTTCCTCTCAGGCTTTTCAGTAGGGAACGGTTCAAGCTTTGACGTCCCTGGATACTGATCAATAAAAGTCAGCTTTTCTTCTGGATCTAATTCACGAAATTGATCCTTGCCTTCTGGATGAAACAGCACCACATCACAGCCAATCAGCATGACATAGTAAAGAAAATAAAGCTGACTTTTATTCGCCTCTCCATACCAAATGACAGCTGGCATTTTTTCTTCCATATTGCCTTCCTTCAGCCATGGTCCTAGATGATTATTTGAAAACTTCACCACATCTAGCAGCACACGGCGGAAATCAGGATGCTGGAATCCCCCTTCATGCAGCTGCTTGAAATGTTCAAACACCTGGATTAACGAAAGGCGAATATGCCGGTTCATCACTGGGTTTGGATGACGGACAATGAGCTGTTCACCGTCTAAGAAAGCCACAAATCGATTCACGGACAATCCCTTTTCTTCCTGATTGATCATATGAATCCGCTGGAGCGCTTGAAAGTGCTCCGGCTCAATATGCCGGTTGAGGGTTTCACTTAAAATATGCATGCCGTCAGTTTCGTATAATTCATGTAAATAAATAAAATAATCGGTTGCATCATGCGGAGTTCCAAGGACACGGGCGGCGAGACGCGGCAAGGATAAGGTGTGCTCGTCCTTGACGTAGCCGTCTCGTTCAGGGAGCGGCTTTTTCAGCAGGTTTTTCCAGGCTTCCTGTTTCGCCCGTGTCTGGGTTACGTTGATTTCTTTATAACTCACGCCGCTCCTTCCTTTCTCCTATATTTTCTAGAAAGCTACTACTATCATATCATTCAGCCTTCTACTTCTGCTATCGAATCGAAGGCTTTTTTGCTGTGTTCATCTTCTTTGCGACAGAAGCGGCGATTTCGTCTGCCGCCGCCATGCCAGAGGCTGTCGTCGGTTCAAACGATAGCTCAGCATCTAAGACTTCCCCATGACTCGGAGCGAAGCCTTTATCTGCTTGACGTATGAGATCAGCATCTAACAAGGAGTCGCCCGCTCCATAAACATATTCAAGGTGTAGCCTTTCTTTTAGAAAAGCAACAGCAGCCCACTTATTGAGCGGCTTTGGAATAAAATATAGCTTCCGGCCCTGAAGGGAAACCTGCCAGCCTCTCTCCTCACCCCACAGCCTTAATTCAGCAAGCGGAATATGAGAAAGAAACTCGTCTTTCATAATTAAATAAAGAAATCTTCCCTCAGCTGTTCGAGTACGTTTCACCCAAGCGGCAACCGGAAGTTCAGAGATCGCCCGCAGCATATCTCTCACCGGCATACACTCTTGCAGTCTCTCATCTACAATCGCCTGCCACTCCTCAAGCGGCTTGCCGTGATGAAGGATACAGCCCCCGTTTGTCGTGACTGCATACTCTGGTTTGATCTCTTGCTGAAAGAGAGTGATTCGTTCAAATTGTGCTGTCGTTCTTGTCGTCACTGGGATAAACCAACCTGCTTGATGAATTGCCTGTAAGGATGCTTTCGTTTCAATCGACACATAGGAAAGCGGCCGGTCGTCCAGCACCTCAATTAATTCGTATGCTCCCTTGTATGCATACTGCTCCAGCATTCGATGTGAGTATATCAGTGTCCGGTCTAAGTCACTGGCAAATGCCATGTTCTTCATGACGATTGCTCCAACGGGCGGATGAGCCCACAGCATGTGTAGGACATGTTGGCATATTCAATCACGGGCACGCCTCTGTCCTCTGCGAGTAGTAAAATGTGCTTGAGCTTTTCCCGAGATCCTGGCTGAATGAGTATTTTCCAAGGAACTCTTCTGAGCAGCACACGGGTCGTCTCACCGACGCCCGGCTTAATCAAATGCGTATTGTCAATTTGGAACTCCTGGCCAATTGCTTCAATGGAGGTCATCCCCCGCCAGTCAGGAGGCGTTCCTTGTGCGAGCAGGGTCTCTGCTTTCTCTTGTACATTTGCATTAAGTTCAGAAAATGCTTCTTCAATTGTATTAACGTACAGATTAGAGACATCCTCATCAATGAGCTCTTCATAATACTTGGCCCCATGGAAATCATCGGCATGGATCCAGCGGTTGTTTAGCACCGTTCGACTAACTAGGCCAGATACCGTTGAATTCAAGCAGGCACTTGGAATGAGGAAATCCTCTCTCGTTCCGTAAACACTCGTACAATAACCAGGATCAGCAAGCACAGCTAGCTCACTCGAAAGACGAATTCCATATTTCTGTTCAAAATCAAGCACCGCTTTTTGAAGCTCTTTGGAAATAGCACCCTTTCCGGTCCAGCCATCAATAAAGGCAATCTCAAAACCTGGATGTTCTTTGAGGATATAATGCAGCGCATTTTCATCTATTCCACGGTCACGAATAATAGAGATGCTATAATGCGGCAAATCTAGACCATACGTCTTTCTGATATACCGTTTAATGAGCACCCCGATTGGTGTCCCAGCCCGTGCCAAGCTGCACAGAACGGTTTGAAATCCTCGCTTTTTCACAATTTGTTCTGCGACAACCGCTACGGCTTCCGCTACCTTTTGCTTACTTTCTTCAAGAGATTGATAGAATAAATCCATATAAGATGCCGTCGGCTTGTATTCAATTGGTAGCATTTCTGAGTAATGGGCACCGCTTTGAATAGAGCGCTCCCGCTCTTCTGTACTTTTCTCCATCTCAATCGATGATAAATCCTTGAGTAAGAAGGTTACGTCCTGCTCTGGATAGCTTCCCATCTTTGTATACACGTTAGCCATTCACCTTCACCTCATCTGATAAAGTCACAATATGCACATGCTTCACATGCCGCTCGGCAAATAAGTGGATCAGCGGCATCAAAGCTTCTTGAGACACCTTTTTCTCAAAAAACAAAAAGACATCAACGTACTGATCTTTAGGGATATTGTACACGTAGTGCTGAATGCGGGCATCCTCTGGACTCAAAAATGCGAATCCGTTTTGAACAGCGTACCCTTCCTTTTCAACTGGATGAATCGGACTTCTTGTCGTCGAATGAAAAAGGACACCTTCGCCCATATGAGCTGCAAGTCTCATCGGCACATACATCAATTCTCCTGTCCCTAAGCAGAGTGTCTGTTTTCCTTTTCGTTCTCGCTGAAGCTTCAGCCCAGCCTCAGCAACTGCTTGATCAATGGCATCCGTGTCCGCTGCGCTTAAACCGAAACGACCTGTTTCATGGATATAAGGCGAATGCCCCGCCGGATTGACTGCATGGGAAAGTGAATATGGCACTTGCTTAAAGAAGGATTGAAGAGAATGAAAAGAGAGTTCAGGTCTTTTCTCTTGCGCAGCAATCTCATATGAATAAGTAGGCTCATCCAGTGTTGTCCCCCGAAACATCATCTGCCCTTTTAATAAAGATAATGATGTGATATTTACCCCTAGCTCCTCTTGAAGCTGGAGCATCGCTTCCTCGTGCTCCTCTGTTCTCCAATCTAAAATGGATAGAATCGTATAAGAGGATCTAGGGTGCTTTGCGTGCAGATCCCGAATAATATTCATATTTGTTCGGCCTGTCGTGACCTCATCATCTACTAGCACAATTGGACGATCCGTACGAAGTAAGACGTCGTCTGCATAGCAAAGCTGATCCGTGGCATGAGAATGTTCTTCTTCAAATACGAGTGAAGGATCAAGATCCAACAGCTGTTCACGTGTTGTATGGATATAAGATGCTCCTTCTACGACGTCATACACACCATGACCAAGCGCTGTTGCCGTTTCAGCAAAACCAATTACTATCGGCTCGTTACTTGCCGGCAGCTTCTCTTGTTTGAGCGCTGCATAGGCTTCGATTAACTTAGCATGATCATCCGTTTTTAGAGCATCTACTACACAGTCTTGGTGCGGGGGCGTCTTGCCTGTTTGTTCTTTTGCATAAGCCATTGCCAAAAGACCTGAGACGAGGAGTGGTTTCAACGGGTGAACAGGCATATGTTTCCCGAGCACCTTACTAACAAATAAAAAGGCTCTCTTTTTGTTCACCCGTGCGGCCATGTCAAAAAGATGTTCTTTTTCAAGCTGAAGCGTACCTTCTTTGAGGTTAAGCTCCACCTCCATATGTTCCAAGATGTTCAGCGTATGCGGCTTCTGCTTCTGTGAGTATGTCGATATAGCTTCTATTTTCATGAAACACCCCGTAAATGTCTGACTTCATTAAAATGTTTTCCGCCCAGCGATAGTGCGGCTTCGTTTCGTTCATTTTATTAGAAAAGGTACTCTTCATCACGCCGACTGTACCATCTGCATGCTCTAAAATACTTAATGCATCCATGTACTCTTCCTTTGTGACAACGTACATGCTTTGAACTGGCTTGAGATGCGTTGGATGGATGACTGTCTTGCCATGAATACCGTTTACCACATCCAGCCTTGTCTCTTTGAGCAGACCTTGCATATGATCGAGCTCAGATGATAAAGACTCACCGCTCTTAGAAATTGCACGGATGAATGGATTTTGTTCTTTTCGTGCCGGTCCAAAATGCTCCCATACAGCTCCTGATATCACAAATGAACGACCAAAATAATTGATGATATCTGTGATCAACTCAGCAATGACTCTGATCTCATAAATGGTGGTCTCGCGATCACGGCGAATGCCGTACAATCCACACAGATCCGTTGCCCCAATGCGAATATTCAAAATATATTCCTCATCATTCAGCATGATCTGCTTTAACTCAGACAACACCTGATATCTCGTTTCTTTTTCTAATAAATCTGGTGTTTCTAAAATGGGCATTCCGTATAGTGTTTTCTGAGTTTGTGCTGAAGCTCGTTTCAAACTGTCTACATATTCCTTTGCATTGTGAACGGAGCACTTTGGAAACACAAAACCAGTCAGTAAATGAAGAGAGGAACCGAGCAAATCTGCCATTTTGAGCAGCTGTTTGGGCGAACGAACCCGAATAAATAAAAGCGGCAAATGCTCAGCCATTTCTGGAGATTGATGAATTGTCTCAGAAAGGCAGGTCAATTGTGCCACTATATTCTGTTCAGCCATGTCCACTTCCTGATCACCAATGGCGTCCTCCAAGCAAAACACAACAGAGCAAAGCGCTTCATATTTCTGCGAAAGCAGCATGTCTGCTACATCCTGTCTTGTCGCAGGCATATACAAAGTAGCACCTAATGCATGCGCAAGTACATGCCTTGGCGTCAATGAATGAACTGCCGCCGGCCGCTTAAAAAAAATATCGTGCTGCCTCGTCTCTGATAAAAAACGAAAATATCGCATGCAGTGCCACCTCCTGTTGTAATGACTTGATGATTCAAAAAAGGATGGAGCCGCTAGTCAACTCCATTCCTTTTTGATCGTCCTATTCTTCTTTTGAAGCCGCAGCTTCGTTTGTTACACCTTGATGCTTCTTCTTATTGATTTTATGAACAATAAACGTTCCGATAAACGCTAGGATAATAATCGCAAAGAATGCGAGATGCGGGATTTCAATATGAGCAGCACTTAAGCCCATTTTGATGGCAATAATTCCAATGAGAATAAATGCAGTATTCTCAAGCTCAGGTATACGATCGATGAGTACAAGGAATAATTGTGCCACTGTACGCATCATGAGAATTCCAAGCATTCCACCTAAAAGAAGAATCCATACTTCCTCAGATACAGCGAATGCAGCAAGAATACTGTCTACCGAGAAGGCAAGGTCCATAATTTCTACAGAAATAACAGTTGCCCAGAAGACGCCAAATACACGAATCATCCAGCCTTCTTTTTTCAATTCCTTCGCTTCGTCATCTCCGTCACCTAACCAGAAGTGCTTAATGACCAGCCAAGCTAAGTATGCAGCGCCTAGAACCTTAATCCACCAAAACTTAATAAGCAGCATCCCTACGCCAATGAATAGAAAACGGAAGAAATAAGCGCCAATTAATCCGTAGGTTAATGCCTTTTTACGCTGTTTTTCAGGTAAATGTTTCACCATAACAGCTAATACAAGTGCGTTATCCGCTGACAACAAACCTTCAAGCACGACAAGGGTCCCAATAAGCCCCCAAGAGACAGGGTCTGTTAATACCTCTGCCCACATATGCCAATCAAAAAACGAGGCATACGTGTCCAACATATGTTTCAAAATGTCCAACTGGTTTTCCTCCTATAAGTGTAGAAGCATCAGCAGGCTTTCGCCTGCTGTTATTCTTGATCGCTGTTTCTTTCTCACTTTGGAAAATACCCTCATATGAGTCATTGGCAGCGCCTCTTGAATGAAGTTGTTTCTTCTCTTTACACTTCTAACCCATAATTTTGACAAAGAGCTGCAAGTCCGCCAGAGAATCCGCTTCCGATTGCGTTAAACTTCCAATCGCTGCCGTGTCTGTATAGTTCGCATACGACGACAGCTGTTTCAATTGAGAAGTCCTCCCCTAAATCAAAACGAATCAATTCTTCCCCGCCCTCTTCATTTACAACACGAACAAATGCATTAGAGACTTGTCCAAAATTCTGGCTGCGTGCCTCTGCATCATGAATCGTAACTGTAATTCCGATACGATCAATGTTAGCAGGAATTTTCGAGAAATCAACGAGAATTTGCTCGTCATCTCCATCTCCTTCACCCGTACGGTTATCACCGGTATGAGTGACACTGCCGCTTGGATGCTGCAGATTATTATAGAACACAAAGTCTGTATCTTGTTGACAACGATTGTTTGCATCTACTAAGAAAGCCGAAGCGTCCAAATCAAATTCGGCTCCGCCTGAATATTTATTCGTATCCCAGCCAAGTCCGATCATCACTTTTGTCAGCCCTGGATTGGTTTTCGTTAAATCGACACGTTGTCCTTTTGAAAGCTGAATCGCCATATTCGTATCTCTCCTATCTTCTGAAAATATGAAAACGGGCGTTACCCGATATCTAAGCCGAAGTCTGTTGCAATGCGGGCAAGTCCGCCTTGATAGCCTGATCCAACAGCTGAGAATTTCCACTCTCCGCCATGACGGTATAATTCACCTACAATAATCGCTGTTTCAATTGAAAAGTCTTCTGCCAAATCATAGCGAATGAGCTCTTCATTTGATGCCGCATTTAAAATACGGACGTAAGCGTTAGACACCTGTCCAAAGTTTTGGCTGCGTGCTTCTGCATCATGGATTGTAATGACGAAGGAGATTTTCTCAATACTTGCTGGTACAGTTGAAAGATCAACATTGACCTGCTCGTCATCTCCGTCTCCTTCACCTGTACGGTTATCGCCTGTATGTACGATACTTCCGCCACCGCCAGTTGTTTGATTGTAGAAGACAAAGTCAGATGGAGAGTTTGCTTTCCCTGCTGCATCTAAAAGGAATACGCTTGCGTCTAGATCAAAGTCATGTCCGCCATCATACTTGTTTACATCCCAGCCAAGACCTACGACTACTTTTGTTAAACCTGGATTCGTTTTTGTTAAATCAATTTTTTGACCTTTTGCTAAAGAAATTCCCACTAGGAACCTCTCCCTTCTAATTAAATGTAGTTTCTCGTAATATCGGCAAGCTTCGCATCGTTTGTACCATTTCCTACAGCTGCAAACTTCCACTCATTCTCGTGGCGATAAAGCTCTCCAACGATTAATGATGTTTTACCTGCATATTCATCTTTTAAATTATATTTCACTAATTCTTGATTGTTTGAACGGTCAACAATTCGGATGTAAGCATTTTGAATCATACCAAAGTGTTGGTTTCTTCTAAGTGCATCATAAATGTTCACAACGAACACCAATTTATTCACATTGCCTGGCACCTTGCTTAAGTTGACGAGGACTTGTTCATCATCTCCGTCTCCTTCACCTGTCAGGTTGTCACCTGTATGCTCAACACTGCCGCATTTGCTTTTCAAGTTGCCAAAGTAAATCAAATCTTTATTTTCAACAAACTTATCATTTTTCAGCATCAGCACTGAAGCGTCACAATCAATATCAGCGCCGCCTCCGCCGCCAAACAGCTTTCCAAGAAAACCGCCGCCTTGTGACACAGGGTCCCAGCCAAGTCCAACTAGAATATTGGTTAGTCCTGCTTTTCCTTTTGTTAAATCAATACGTTGACCTTTTTCTAATGTAATCGCCAAATCAATCACTCCTCCAGCATAATAAAAATCTATTTATTAAGCGATGGACCCTATTAAAATCATCATACATGAAAATTCGACAAAATTCATGAAATGACATTGGAGCCTCTTACTCTTTTTTCTATTTACTAGTATATACGATCTATGTATAAAAGAGGTTTCAATATGATGATATTTTTTTAAAGAAAGATCCATGGCAAAAATGATTCATGTCGTAAAAGAAGTGTTTCATGTGAAACATTGTCGAATGTTCCCGTTACACAGCCTCTCGCTTAAAAACAGGGCTCGCATCCACTTCATATGTTGATATAGAAAATTCATGTACATAGCTGTGATAAACCCTTTCATTTCCTTCCGTTCATGTCTTTCTTTATACTTATGAATAGAATTCAACGTATTGATGAAAGGGTGTTGATGATGCCATCACTTCATATATTAGATCAAGTCGCCATCCCTAAAGGCCAGTCCGCACAAGAAACATTGGTTCATACGACAGAGCTGGCCAAGCTTGCGGAAACACTAGGGTATGAGCGGTATTGGTTTGCTGAACACCACAGCACGAGAGGACTCGCGAGTACAGCGCCTGAAATATTAATGGCACATATTGCTTCACATACATCGACTTTGCGCACAGGCTCCGGGGGTATTTTACTCCCGCAGTACAGCCCTTTTAAAGTAGCAGAAGTCACCCGCCAGCTTGAAGCCCTTTACCCTGGGCGGATTGAGATCGGTGTTGGTAAATCCCCAGGCGGAATTGAACGGACGAGACTCGCTTTGACAGACGGCGTGAAGAAAGAACTGTCTCAATTTGACCGCCAGCTGGAGGACCTTCTTTTTTACTTATCTAACAGCCTGCCTTCTGGTCATCGGCATGCAGGAGTGAAAGCGGCTCCGCTCGTTGATTCTTATCCGCCAGTCTGGCTGCTTGGACTCGGGGAAAACAGTGCCATCCAGGCGGCATCACTTGGAATCAACTATATTTTCGGACATTTTATTCATCCTGCACGAGGCAGGCAAGCTTTTGAAGCGTATCGGTCACACTTTTCTCCATCCGTTTTCTCACGTCAGCCTCAGTCTATGTTTGCTGTCTTTGTAATCTGCGCAGACACAGACGAGGAAGCAAGCCGCATTGCCACCAGTACAGACTTATGGCTACTTCGGGTTGAAAAAGGGCTGGACAGTCGCGTTCCTTCTATAGAAGAAGCAGAGAACTATCATTACACTGAGCAAGAAAAGAAAAAAGTGTTACAAAACCGCCAGCGAATGATTGTTGGCTCAAAGCAAACAGTGAAAGAACAGCTGCAAATCTTAATGGACCGCTATCAAACGGACGAGATGATGATATTAAACAATTCATTTGATCCAATGGAAAAACAGCGTTCCTTTGAACGAATCGCAGAACTATTTTGAAGCCAATCTTTCGTTGGCTTCTTTTTTACATTGTCATAAAAAATGGGAAATGTAACATCGAGATGTCAAAAAGCTTCCTTCTGTCATCTGATCGCAAATGTGTCTTCTAATCGTTAGCGAACTGTAAATGCATTGTAGGTGTACCTTTTATATAGTAGAGGTACATATGAAGTAACGGTTTACAATGCTGAGAAGGAAGGAGATGACTGGCCATGAATAAGCGACTCGACTGGGTGGATGCGGCTAAAGGAATCGGCATTCTGCTCGTCGTTATGGCACATGTACCCATTCCTGATTCATTCAAGCAATTTATATATTCTTTTCATATGCCACTCTTCTTTTTACTATCAGGTATGATGTTTCGATCATCCTCACAACCTGCTATGTCATTTATACAGAAAAAAGCGAAAAGCTTGCTCTTACCTTATCTCTATTTCTCCATTATTACGTACGTTTTCTGGTTCACGGTAACCCGATTTTTCGCCTTTAAAGGGCAAACAGATATTGATCCCTTCGTTCCATTTACGGGAATTTTCATTTCAAATGCCGATGAAGCAAGACTGACACATAACCCAGCCATCTGGTTTTTAACGACGCTCTTTTTAGTGGAAATGTTGTTTTTCTTGATGCATCGTCTGACAAAAGGAAAACCAGCTGTATTGATTTTACTGACCGTCCTTTGCGGCGGAGCCGGATATGCTTCCACGCTATTGTTAAACCAGAGTCTCCCTTGGAACGCCAACGTTGCGTTAACGGCTGTTGTGTTTTATTCAATTGGATTTTTAGCAAAACAATGGTTTGTGGAATTAAAAACAGATCCTACCCTTCTGTTATGTACAGGTCTGCTTGTACTGACTGCATATATGCAAAGCTTTAATTCACGAATTGATATGCGGGTGAATGACTATGGGGATCTATTCATTTTTTATGCTTGTGCACTGCTCGGTTCATCTGCTGTCATTTATTTAAGCTTCAAATTGAAAACGTCCACGATATTGACGTATCTCGGACGTCATTCCATTGTGATTCTCGTCCTGCAATTTGCCGGTATCGATATCATGAAGGCATTTGTTTATTATGGGCTAGGCATCAATATCTCTGATACAGCGCAGCTTTCTTGGACGCTCTTTTATACGATCGGTACATTGCTGCTCATGGTGCCATGTATCTCCTTCTTGAGCAAGTATCCTATGCTGCTCGGCAAACCAGCAAAGTCAGCACACCGCTACAAAGAAAAAACATCCGCCGGCTAATGGGGCGGATGTTTTTCTATTATTCATCATTTAATTGAGAAGGATAAAGCGTCATTCCTCCATCAACAAATAATGTAGTACCTGTAATATAGGCAGCTTCTTTTGATACGAGAAATGCAGCGGCGGACCCAATCTCCTTCGGATCGCCAAACGTTCTCATCGGAATTTTCTCAAGCTGCTTTTGTTTTTTCTGTTCATCTTGAAGATCGTCATTTGATTCCGTTGCCATTGTACCTGGTGCAATCGCATTGACCCGAATACCCGCTTCGGCATAATCAAGAGCCAGCGTCTTCGTCATCATATTCATTCCTCCTTTAGAAGTAGAGTAATGAACATTGAACGGACGCGGGATCTCTTGATGGACACTGGATATATTCAAGATTGATCCTTTCACATCATGTTCCATCATATAGGCAATCGCTGCCTTTGCTCCTAAAAATGAGCCTGTGATATTCACATCAATGACCTTTTGCCATTGTTCCAACGTCATTTCATGCGGCATTGCTTCTTCACCATTAAATCCTGAATTATTGACGAACACATCTAGTGCGTTAAAATTCTCCAGCGCGGCATCCATTAACGCCTGAATTCCTTCCTCTTTGGAGACATCTGCGTGTACTTTCACCGCCCTACCTCCATGCTGCTGAATGGCTTGTACTGTTTCTTCAGCACCCTCTTCATCGCCTTTATAATTCACAACCACGTTCATTTGTTCTTGTCCAAATCTCAAGGCGATGGCTTGTCCTATGCCTTTAGAAGAACCTGTCACAATGGCTGTTTTCCCTTTTAAGTCTTGATACATCTTCATTTCCTCCAATCACGTGCTTCATCTTGTTGATACACAATGGTTACCCATTTTGAAAAAAAGAAAAACACAATCCTCTTGAATACAAAGGATTGTGCTGTTCATTAAGCTAAAAGGTGTTATAAACATTCTCACATGTTTCAGCTGTGGGCTGGTAAAAGCAATGTGACTTATACCTTGCCACAAACGGCTGATTGTACCAAGTGGATGGACAATTTCCAGGCGGTTTGAAATACCAAAGGCTGAATTTCGCAGGCCAAAATCGTTCACCATTAATGTTCCTCCGTGCAAGTGTCTTTTCACTTTCTCGTGCTCGCTGATAAAAATAGCCATGCGTGACTGCCTCAAACGCATGCTCCTGATAAATCATTTGTGGAATCGTACGCAGCCCTTTAAAGTCAGAACAGTTGGCACGCAAACGATTGATGCCTACATTTCCTACAAGCAGCATCCCTTGTTTCCCTTCACCTTCCGCTTCGGCTCTCAGCAGTCTGGCCATTAAATCAATATCAGAGCTTGTCGCTCTTACCACTGCCATACATCCACCTCCCATTCATTTCTCTTTTATTTTATGTAGGGTTTCTGTGTAGATGACTGCCATTTTGAAGGGAAAAGACACATTCCGTGTCGAGAGCCTGTCTAAATACCTCAACATTTCGCTGGACAAGTGTCTCTATGTCAACAACACACAAACCTAGTGATCATACACATCACAGGAAAAAATATTCATTACTAACGACTCATTTACAAGTCATAAAAATCCTTCTATTTGCTACATCTTCTTCAAAAACAGTCATTTGAACCTATTCAATAATCCGACTCAAAACCTTAAAATATAAAATGTTGAGTTTTTACAGGAGATTTCAAACAATAAAATACACATTTCTCCTCTCAACATAGTGTCATTTTTACTACTTGAAGTGGATGAACCTTTCGAACGCACTGAGGTATTGACAGTACTTTCGCTTCATTCTACAGTAAAAAACATACAGTATTTTTCTTTTTGTGCAAAAAGAACGATATGAACTAAAGCTTTCCAATGAAATTCACCATAAAACCCGAGGAGGAAAACATCTCATGTTTAAAAAGAAATTATCCCTGTTTCTTCTGATTTTGTGTGTAACTGTTGTCGCTGCTGCTTGTAGTGGTGGAAAAGACAAAACTGCTGCGAAAGAAAGCGATACAAAAAAATCCCTTGATGCAGCTGAAGTAAAAGTAGAAAGTGCTGAGTACACTTTACCACCTCAATACGATACATCTGTTCAGGATGATCAATATGTCCTAAAAGTGAATGTATCTGTAAAAAACATCAGCAAAGAACCATTGAATGTGGATAAAAGCAACTTTACGCTTTACCAAGATGACGCTCAGGTGTCTACCATCTCTCCTGATGACTACAACGAAGTATTATCTTCAAGCTCTCTAAATGCAGGTAAAGTATCAAAAGGCGGTCTTTTCTTTGTGGTTGATAAAGAAAAAGACTATCAATTGGTTTACACAGAGCCTGGTACTGGATCGAAAAAAGATGACAAAACACTAGAATTCGATATTAAAGGAAAAGACTTGATGAAAAAGGCAGATACACTTCAAGCGTCTGCAAAAGCCCTTTCTTCTTATATTGATGTCATGATTTTTGGCAAGAAAAATGACGATTTCGAAAAACTAACAGGTGATAACAAATCAACTGTCGTAAACGAATTTGATAAATCATTCAAACAAGGCTATATTTCTTCTTCTGGTATTTCATCTAGCTCAGCAAAAGACGAAAACCTTGATAAGCTTCTAAAAGCTGTAAAAGAAACATTAGCTGAAAAATCAAAAGTATCAACGAAAACAAAATCAATCAGCGGTGATAAAGCTGTTGTGACTGTGACACTTACACCAATTGATGCAAGCCCGCTTGTCGATCGTTTAAAAGAAAAAGCAACTGAATTCTACAGCAAAAACCGTACAGCATCTTATGATGATGCACAGAAATATCTACTTTCTATCTATCCAGATGAATTTAAAAAATTAGGACCATCATCTTCTGAAGAAACAGTAGAAGTGAACATGAAGAAAAACGATATCGACCAATGGAAACTTGATTTGAACGACTACAAAACAAGCTCATTGGTTGAGAAGTTCATCAAGAACTAAAGAAAAACCCCCGTTTCCCGGGGGTTTTTTTAGTCTTTTTTCGATTGATGTCTATATTTGGTTCCAACATATATACAAGTAAAGAAGAAAAGCGTGACCCATATCCACAAGACATTCACCATCAATAATATGATGGCTACTATGATCAAAATCGTCAGATCAAGTTTCTTTTCTAGTTTTTTATGGGTAAGAACGAAAGTGATTAATAGAAAAGCGATGAAGCAGGTGATTCCATAACTGAAGACGGTTGGCAATTCTCGCATCTCCTTATCGGGAAGGCTTATACTGACAAAAGGAAGCATATTATGAAGAGGAATTCCCTTTTTCAGCATCATATTCTTTTATGATGTCAATTGGATCAATGGCATCGTCTTCTTGCATGTATTCCTCTACATAAGGAGTGATTAATTTCTCGAACCTTTGCTCATCGTTTACTAAAGCAATATAAGTTTCATAGCCTTCATAATCAGATGGGAATAAATGTGCAACAGAACTACCTGTTTCTAAAGCTCTATCAATTGCATTTCTCAATTCTATCAGTCCTTTTTTATTCCCTAAAATGAAAGCTTCAAAATGATGTGTTTGCTGAGCATATATATTACATAATCCCAAAACATCATCGTCTTCTACTTGATAACTCATATACAAAACCCCTTTTAAGTAAAATTAAGTAAAATTTTACACGACTGAGCATTTTTATTCTATAACCTCCTTCACATTGTGACCCAATTTTTATCACTCATTTAAACATACAAAACAAAAAACTTGTAGAAAAAATCTACAAGTTCTTCATTTCTATCAATGAAATGATCTTTCTATTTCGCCAGCATCCATTTCTCTTTCATAAACAAACTTCTCACGATGACAAACAAAATCATCACTGTCAGCGCCGAGGAGCCGAGCGTCAGGGCAATTGACATCGGGTCAACAATGCCAAACATCAATTGCTTGCATAGTGCGTGAATATTAAGGAATGGGATCGCAAAATAATACGTATCTAGCTGCGTAGCGCCTGCTCTCATGGTGAAAAACATCGGAATCACACCTAGTGTAATGATCATGGACATGTACGATTGTGCTTCTTTCACTGAGCTTGAAACGACACTGAGCAGCAGTTCAATCATGGATACCATGAATGAGAAAATAATTAATGCCGCAAACATAACACCGATGATGCTCCACACTTGATCTCCGAAGTTCAGCGCTTGTTTCAGTTTTTCTGTAAAGAGCAATGTAGAGAGCAGCAGCATACCAATCGCCACAATGCCACTTAATATACCAAACATAGAAACAGCTAGCCATTTTCCAATTAAAAGCTGAAGTCTGCTGGCCGGTGTCAGGAATAAAGCTTCAATTGACTTTCTATCCTTTTCACCTGCTACGATATCAAGCGCAGCTGGCAAAGCACCTGAGATCACAGAGGTCACTAAAATCATTGGAAGAAGAATCGACAGCAGCATGGTGGTCACCCCGTTTTCTCCATCCCCGTCCTCTCCTTCTTGCACATCAACCGATTGCACCTCAAACGGATGAATCACTGACGATTTGATCTGATCCTGTGCCAAACGCTTTTCTACGACTTGATTTTGATATTGTTCAAGCAATGATTGCAGCATTTGAACCGCAATCACGGAATCATCATCTGTTGGATACCCATGGACTTTAATGGCAAACGATGTTTGATGCTGAAGCATATCGCCTGCATCTTTTGGCATTTCTAGATAAGCATTTGCCTCACCGTCTTTAACGGCTTGCTGCGGGTCATCAAATGTTTCAAGTTTCAGGTTTTTCACTTCTTTGATCATATCATTCATATCGGACGGAAGCTTTTCATTGATTGCGACTGTATACGTTTTGTCGCCTGGATCAGCGATCATGCTTTCGTAGAAAAACACGAGTCCGAGCATCGTCAAAAGAGGGATCAACACTGTTAAGAGCAACGTTTTCCTGTCTCTGAGCGAATCTGTCATTTCTTTTAAAAAGACGGTTTTCCACATTATGCATTCCCCCTTGCGAGCTTCGACATAAAGATGTAATTCAAGTCTTCACTTTGTTCCTGTGCATATAATTCTGGAAGCGTTCCTTTGTACACGAGCTCTCCTTGATGAATCATCATGACACTGTCACAAAGCAGGCTGACTTCTTCCATGATGTGGCTTGAAAATAGAATCGTTTTATTTTGCTGTTTCAACTGATGAATAAATTCTCTGAAAATATTACTCGATGTGATATCTAAACCTGTTGTCGGTTCGTCAAACAAAATAATGTCAGGGTCATGAATCAATGTTCTGGCAATCGCCACCTTTTGCTTCATCCCTCTTGAAAATCCTTTTACCTTGCGATCCATGTACTGCCTCATCCCGAATCGCTTTGCTAAATCCTCAATTCTTGCTTTGATTTCATGCTGATCTAAGCCATATAATTTCCCAAAGTATTCAAGGTTTTCACGAGCCGTCAAACGGTCATAAAGTCCCGTCTCACCGCCAAATAAGACCCCAATTCGCTTCTTCACTTCAGTTGCTTCTTTGACTGTATCAAAGCCTGCGACAGTGACTGATCCGTGCGTAGGCTCTAATAATGTGGCAACGGCGCGTAATAATGTGGTTTTCCCCGCTCCATTTTCTCCTAAGATGCCGACGACTTCTCCTTCCTTCACGGAGAATGTCATATGTTTCATCGCCTTTACGACTTTTTTCTTATCTGTAAACCAGCAACTACAATCGCTGAGAGTAATCATTTGGTTCGCCCCTTTCGACTATCTACGTCTATGATAGAAAAAATACAGCCTGTCTGACATAAAAATGTCGCGAAACGTCCTTTTTCTGTCTTGAAATGATCCATTTTAAAAAACAAATGGTAAAATAGACAAATAATAAGAAGAGTCATAGGTGATTTTTATGATAAAAGTAGGTCTTGTCGATGATTACCGAGTGGATTTAGAAAAGCTGCATGCCATTGTCGGCAGAATGGATGCCGTTGACATCGTTTTTGTGACGCAGTCAGCGGAGGAGGCATATGAGAAGGTCAAACAGGGCGACATTGATCTATTGTTTGCAGACATTGAGATGCCTGGCATGTCAGGCTATGAATTAGCAGACCTTATTCACTCTCATGCACTGAATGTAGATGTTGTATTTGTGACGGGGAACAGTGGGTATGCTGTCCATGCCTTTGATTTGAATGTCCATGATTATATTATGAAGCCTTATCAAGCTGATCGAATCGCCAAATCCTTAGAGCGCTACATGTCCACCAAGCAGGAGAAAAGCATTCACGGACGGCTTCTCATCAAGCAGCAATCAAATATCCATGTACTGCAAAAAAAGGATGTCATCTTTGTTGAACGTACTGGCAGGTCGACGACCATTGTCACAACAACAGGAGATATTCAGACATACCAAACTCTCAACGAGTTAAAAGGTGATTTAGCTGAGAAAGACTTTATCCGCTCCCACCGCTCGTTTATCATCAATATTCATTACATCAAGAACTTTTCGGCGTATGCCAAAAATTCATTTATCGTGTCTTTTGAAGGGACTGATAAAAAAGCCATGATGACGAAGCAGCAATTAGAATACTTTAAGAAATACTACTTTTAAGGAGAACGAACGTGAACGCTTTCTATCTTGGATTTCGCATATATACGCTCATCTGGCTCGGTCTTGCAGTTCAAGCTGCTGCTAAAGCTGTTCTGCCTTTGTCATCAAGCATGGTGTGGCTTCTGACCTTTTGCATCATGTGCCTTTACACCTTTTTCATTTACAAAAGGTTTTGGCTAGGTATGAATGGTTACATGATATTAGGCACTTTTGTGCTCATCACCTGTTCAGGCATTTCACTTTTTCTCACGCACGGAAATGGACTAAGCCATCTTTTAACTGTCATCATCATTTTGACAGCCGATCTCCTTTCCTTCAAGGTGATGCAAACGGAGCAACGATTAAATGGACGGCTTCAAGAGCTGATTCATGCTGAGTCGAGAACCAATGACTTGCTGCTTGAGCTGCGAAGTAAACACCATGAAACAGCTAGACATTTAAATGCCTTTTCCGCATCGAATGATGAGCATGAGATCAAAGATTTGATTCAGCAATACGTGAAACATTTCCCTTGGATCAAAGGGGAAAATGCTTATTTGGCCTCCACCCTTCATTCCTTTTTCCAGCGGGCTGAAAAAGAGGAGATTGCCCTTTCACTAGATCTTCAAGCACCCTTTTCTTCTCTTCCTTTTTCTAAAGCGGATCAGGTGAGTTTTACTGGCAACCTGCTTGATAACGCATTAGATGCCGCCATTGAAGCGAAGCAAGCTGGGAACGAGGGAAACATCTCGATCACGACTTCCATACGGAGCGGGCTCTTTTTAATTCATTGTGAAAACAGTACGAAGGGCATGGAAAAACACGTATTAGATCATCTGTTCAAGACGTTTGGCCGCTCGACAAAAGGCGGTGATCATCAAGGTATGGGTACTTATATCATTCATCAGCTTGTTGAAAAGGCAGACGGCACGCTTGATTTTACGTATCGTTCTCCAAACCTGAGGCTCGTGATCAAGATTCCTCTCACAATGGCATAAAAAATAAGGTGCTACTTGGCACCTTATTTTTTATATTAAGAAAAGATCTGATCGATTTCGTTGATTTCTTCTTTTGTTAATTGAACATCGTTTGTTTTCAAGTTTTGTAAGACTTGCTCGGCTCGTTTTGCACCTGGAATAATGGCATCAATGCCATCCTGCGCCAACAGCCACGCCAGCGCTACATGGGCTGTTTCGGCATGTTTTGATTGCGCAATGGCCTTCAGCTTGTCTACTTTTTCGAGGTTTTGAAGGAAAGCATCGCCTTGGAAAAGCGGGTCCTTTGCTCGAATATCATCAAATGTCGCATCCTTTGTAAACTTCCCAGTCAACAGGCCTGACGCCAATGGAAAATAAGGGATAAAGGAAATCCCATGCTCTACGCAGTATGGGAGAAGGTCTTGCTCGGCCTGACGTTTCAGCAGAGAATACTCTGATTGAAGCACGTCTAAGTATCCATCTCGATTAAAGGTTTGAAGCTGTTCAAAATCAAGGTTTGATGCCCCAATTGCCCGGATTTTCCCCTCATCCTTCAATTCCTTTAAAGTACCGGCCACTTCATCCAGCGGCGTGCGGCCGTCTGGGAAATGCATATAGTACAAATCAATATAATCGGTTTGGAGCCTCTTCAGGCTGTCTTCGACCTGCTGTCTTAAGAAATCACGGCTATTGTCCAGTTCGATTTGTCCGTTTACTTCTTTATGAGCCCCTTTTGTCGCAAGAACCAGTTCGTCTCTGCCGCCTCTTTTGGCAATGATCTCACCAATCAATTCTTCTGAACGGCCCAGCCCATAAATAAAAGCAGAATCTAAGAAATTGACACCATGATCAAGAGCAGTTTCTACTAGCTCCCGCCCTGCATCTTCACTCAGATTCGGGAATAAATTATGGCCACCCACTGCATTTGTTCCAAGCCCTATCGGATTCACCTGTAAATCAGTTCGTCCAAGCGTTACTTTTTTCAAAAGCTCATCTCCCTTATCTGCTTAATCATCCTTATTTTCCCATGAATCATTTTCAACATTCAAGTATTCTGCTCTCTGAAAATCAATCTGAAGGTGGACGCTTTGAAATAAAAAGATTCGTATGTGAAGATATACTTAAACGAAAAGTTTTGCGATGTGAATCCTAACACATCTTTTGAAATGAAAACTACCTCCGTTTCAAGATTTTTACACACAAAACATTTAAAACTCATGATAAATAGATAAATTAATTCTTATTAACTAGTATATTCTACTTATTAAATTCCGTTTTTTATAGGTATTTGTGTAAAAATCTATCAAAGATAGGGACTAAAACCTATTCCTCATCACGAATGAAATTCGATAGAATGAATAGTGCAAATCGTCATTAGGAGATTTTCCCCTTTAACACCCGAATATACCATTCTATCTGTTTCTTTTTTCTCAGTCAGATAGCGGGAAGAAAATGACGAAAGAAAAGCAAAGGAGCATCAACTGTGAATCTTAAAAAAATAAGTGCACTCCTCATGATTTCATTCGTGATGATCATCTCTGCAGCCTGCCAGAGCTCAGCAAAATCAACAAAGGCTGACCAAAAATCAACAAAAACAGCAGAGGTAAAAGTGAATAGCTACGAATATACGTTACCAGAAGACTCAACAACTACCTTGCGAGACAATGAATTGGTGTTAAAAATCAACCTGACGATCACCAACAAAGGTGACAAAGCCCTTTCACTATATAACTCTGATTTCACCCTTTATCAGGACGATGCCAAAGTCTCTGATTTAAAATTCTACGGCAGTAAAGACCGCCTTGATCTTGGGTCATTGAACAAAGGGAAATCACTATCAGGAGCTCTTTATTTCCTAGTAGATAAAGGCAAAAAATATCAGTTCGTGTACCAAGATAGCATCAAGAAAAACAGCGATTCGATCGAAATTGAACTAGATGGCGAAAAGATACTGGATACAGCGAAAAAGCTAGATAACCCAGCAAAAGCACTATCTGCTTATACAGATCTCATTGTTTTTGACAAAAAGAATGATCAATTCTCAGAATTAACAGGTGACAATCAATCAGATGTCGTTAATAAATATCACGAAATGTTTGTAAAAGACTTCAAGAGAAGTGCAGGCATATATGGAAACGAAGTCGGTGACCGCGATATTTTATCCATGTACAAACGCATGCAAAATACAATGAAGGATAAAGCGAAAGTGGAAACAAGTGTGAAAACCATCTCAGATGACGAAGCGAAGGTTGTCGCTCAAGTAACCGGTATTGATGCTTCTAACTTAAAAGACAAACTAGACAAACAAAGAGATGAGTTTTACAACGGCAAAATCCGTTCGAAAGAAGAATTGTATAAGAAAAGCTTGAATATGTACGCATCTGAGTTTGAAAAGCTTCCTCCAGTCTCAAGCCCTGCTGAGTATGAAGTGAAAATGAAACGTAACGGAGATGGTCAGTGGAAAATTGACCTCAATGATTATAATACAGAGCAATACATGAGTGGTTTTATTAAAACAAGATGATGAAAAAAAGACGCTGGCTCCTTGAAAGGTGCCGCGTCTTTTTTCATGCTATGATAAAGTCGTCTCTTGCTCTTCTTTGACCGCTTTTTCAATGTCTTTAAATCGGCTCGATACAGTGGACGCACTAATACCATACTTTTTAGCAACTTGTGCTTGAGAAAGCGGGGCATCGCTTGCAAGTGAATGAATATAATATTCGATTCCAGCAGCAAATGACGCCGCTTTACGGATCACAGGTGCTTTCTGATCACAGTAAGCTTTCCAAACTGTTAAAGCGCCATCTGTCAGGCTTTGGTCACCGTGCTCTTTCATCCCGTCTTCAATCAGCTTGGCTGTTTCCAGCTGAGCGTCACTAGCCCAGTCCATCCGATCTGCTGATAGTCCTACTGTACTTCCTTCTGTTTGAGCAGGCGCTTCTGTTTCTTCAACTTCTTGCTTCGCAAACATACACTTCAGCACTTCAGGGAAGGCTTCTCTCATAAATGTACTACGTGCTCCTCCGTTTGCCTCATGTGCTTCAACGAGCTGGCGAACCTGAAGAAGAAGCGTATCAGTAAACTCTTTCGCGAACATCGTATATTGAATGAAAAACTCTGCTTTTTCTTCAAACTGAACAGGGAAACCTAGAACAAGACTACCTTTCTCTGGCAGCACGGTTTGATCCGGCTTCACATCAACTTCAACCTTCTCAGCTGTCACCATATTCTCAAAGTAAAGAGACTCGTCCGTTTTTTCATTTAATAAAAGCAAAGATGGCTCCATGTCTGTCCAAGATTCAACCACTTGTCTTGTTTTAGGACGGGTAATATCTTCTGCTTTTTTTGTCAGGAATTCTTGGAAGATGGTCTCTTTCTTATCTGTTAATGGGCGGAAGAAAATGCCCCATACACTCAAATGAAAGACTGAGATTTGTTGCGTTTCTTTATCCATATCTGCTAGGAAAGAAAACTCATTAATGAATTGATTGATCGCTCTCTGATGCTTAGAGAACGCATAATTCATTAAATCCTTTTGAACTTGTACAGCTTCCTTAAACACAAGCTCAGACGTTTGTTCTCCGCCTGACTTTTGACCACAGCAATGTTTATATTTTTTTCCGCTACCGCATGGGCAGAGTGCATTTCGTTTAATTTTTCCCAAAATAAAACCTCCGACATTCTAGTCTAACCTCACTATTTTAACAAACGATTGCACAGGAGAGTTTTATTTTCAAGAAAAAAGAAAAATCAGAATGATCAGATAAATAACAAAGACGTCTAAAAGAGCAAGGCGGCTCATAGTCAAAAGCACTCTGTCTCTGTTTATTTTCTCCAATCATTCCAATAGATTTCCCTCAGCTCATCCCTTCGAATAGCTGCTTTGCTTCAAAATAAAAGATTTGCACGAACTTTTTCGTATTGACTCTGCCTGTTGACCCTGCAGATGAAGAAGTCTTCTGCATTTCTTTCATCCTTTGGCTGACATCAGTGAAATCAAAAAACTTCGACGCATAGTGCTCAAATTTAGGATTTGAAAAATCTGTGAGCCCAAGTGATGCGAAATGATTTAAGGAATGATGGATGGCTCGTCTAATTCGCTGCTCTGCTGCTTTCACTTCCCGCATCACTTCCACATCCGCCGCACCACGACCAAGCTTTCGTTCCGCCGTTTTGATAAATAGCTGCTTTAATGGCGGAAAATTCACCTCATGAGAATTGGCTGTCTGCGTTTCATGTAAGTAGATCAATATCTCTAGTAAATCCTTAGAGCCACTCTCTCCGACAATTCCTAATTCAGATAGGAGGAATTCCCCTGCCTCTTTCATCGTTCTTCGCTTTGATCCAGTACCTGTCTCATGAGAAATCACTGGCTCTAATGGCAGCACATGCCGAAGAGAAGCTTGAATATCGTAAATTGATTTTTCCAGCTTGATCCGCTCCATGACCTTTCGAATGACACTGACAATCTCAATTCGATTGACGGGTTTATGAATATAATATTCAATTCCAAGTTCATAGGCTTCTGCCATCATCTCTTTTGCTTCTACTTGAGATATCATGATGACCTTGCCTTTGAATTCAGGGTGAATATGACGTATGGTTTGAATGCCGTCTCTAGCTGGCATTAAAAGATCAATCAGAAGGATGTCTACTTTTTTCAGGTTCAATGAATGCGCTTCTAATCCAATGCCGTCATCAGCTTCATCCACGACCTCTCCTAGATCCTCATCCTCAATGATCTGACCTAAAATCGAGCGTATTGCACGATCATCATCTGCAATGAAAAATCGCATACACTCACCCTCTCTGTATTAAATTTTTTATCGGAAGGACAAGCTGAAAAGCTGTTCCTTTCGTTTCTTTCTGCTCAATCTGGATTTGACCGTCCAGCTCTTGAACCAGCTCTCTCACATAGGATAAGCCAATCCCAGTTGACGGTGTTCCATAAGCATCAAATTTTGAGGTATATCCAGGATCAAATACAATCTCTCTCAATTTCTCAGGAATACCCGGTCCATCATCCTCGACCCGAATCTCTATTTTATCATGACTCCCTTTTAATACGAGTGAGATGGCTCCATCATCCTTGATTGCTTCAACTGCATTTGCCATTAAATTATTAATCAGCGATAAGAAAATGAACACATGATACTCATGCAAGTGAATGCCTTTTATATCAGATGTAAAGGAAATGTTCTTCCCGAGAGATAGCGCATATTTCTCTTGAATGCGAATCACGATTTGAACAAGATCCTCTGCCCTCATATAATCTTGCATATTTTCCTTTGAAATCAGCTTTGAAAGCCCAGCGTAAATACGCTGATTGTCCTTTTTGACTTCATGTATTTCCCCTGCAAGCTTCAGCAGCTCCTGACTCACTTTCTTTCCTGCCTCATGTTCATTCAGCAGACGATAGAGCCGATAGGATTCTTGCGTTATGTGCTCTGTATGATTTAACGTTTTCTTTAAATGAACTGTTTCCTCATATAAATTTGAAATGACCATCATCATATGCTCATTTTGCTTCATGATTTGTTTCTCTCTTGATTGTGCCTCATACAGCCTCATCATATTAAAAAAGCTGATGACCACGAAGCTGTGAGCAAATGCAATGAGGATCATATCACTCAGCTTTGAGAAAGTCATGGTTGTATCAAACACTAAAAATTGTACAAACAGCTCAACAAAATCAGCCAGCAGTTCAATCATCAGTCCGATCAGCCCAATAAAAATGGAACGCTGCTTGAAACGGCCTGTACGGACAACAAAGAAAAGAAAAGCATATGTAAAGTAAAAAAAGAAGCTCGGAAACTGCTGATAAAATGACAGAGCCAGATCAGCTTTTTGCTGAATAAGATCTAAACCTACCCGAAATAGGACAATGGCTGCGCCTGTTAAAAACCCTGGCAGCAATGGTCTTGATTTTCTTAAAAGTAATAAGCAAAAGAAAAACGCAGGTGCCCCAAAACTAATACGAAATGTTTCATTCACAGGATAAAACTTCAGCTCTCCCGCAAGCGGCACAATGACGATCATAAAAATCAAAATAAATGCGTCTTTTTTGACAAGCTGGTTTAAACTCAAATGACTGACATCCCTTCCCCTGTTTACATAGCCACAGTATACAAGGAGACTCTTTGCTTCACAATGAGCAAAAAAATTATTTTCACGGCTACTTCTCTCTTCAAAATCATTTTTTATGACTATTCTCCGAGAAGGCATGGTGACCTTTCAGCTATTCTACGATTTGGAGATTGTCTACAATAATGGGAATTGTTTAGACAATTACATGCAGACTGATTTTTATTTGTAAGTTTTTCTGTAGATTTTCGTCAGATTGTGTAGTTTCCAAGATAAATTGAATGAACAATTTTAGTGAAACTATATGTAAGCGTTTTCTGAATTTTCACTAAAAACCCTTTTTGTTGTTTCGCCGCCAAAGCCTTCATTTGAACATATATTTAGGTGTAAAGGAGTGGTACAAGCAGCGCATGACAAGTTCTTTGAAGATGTGTAACATGTTTTCGTGCCTATTTGATCGCATTTTTTGTCATCCGCCAATTCAATAGGGTACTTTTTGATTTTTGATTGGAGGAATCGTATGAAAACAGCAATTTCTAATAATACACAACACGCATGCCAGTCTTCTGTAGATCAATGGGCAGAAGAAATACGTCCGTATTACAAAAACGGGCAGAACGCTGGCTACATTCCAGCACTCGGAAAAGTAAATTCCTCTCAACTTGGTATCAGCGTGATAGGCCCAGATGGATCATCTGTACGTTATGGTGATTGGGACGTTCCCTTTACCCTGCAAAGTATCTCAAAAGTCATCAGCTTTATAGCTGCCTGTTTAGGAAGAGGCGTTCCGTACGTCTTGGATCGGGTAGATGTAGAGCCAACTGGTGATGCATTTAATTCCATCTACCGCCTTGAGATGCATAAACCAGGGAAGCCCTTTAATCCAATGATTAATGCTGGAGCTATTACCGTATCCTCCATCCTTCCTGGAAAGACTTCTACAGAAAAGCTAGCATATATTTTCGATTTAATCGAAAACTTAATAGGTAAGCGTCCTTCTGTTAATGAAGAGGTTTATCAATCAGAATGGGCAACTGCACACCGCAACCGGGCACTTGCTTATTATTTAAAAGAAACCAATTACTTAGAATCAGATGTCGAGGACACGTTAGAAGTGTATTTAAAGCAATGTTCCATTGAGGTTACAACAGAGGACATCGCCTTGATTGGACTGATTATTTCAAGTGATGGCTACCATCCCTTTAAACAAGTCCAAGTCATCCCAAAAGATATCGCAAGACTAACAAAGGCATTGATGCTGACATGCGGCATGTACAATGCGTCTGGTAATTTTGCTGCTTTCGTAGGCGTTCCAGCCAAAAGTGGTGTGTCTGGAGGAATCATGGCTTGCGTTCCGCCAAGCGCAAGAAGAGAATTTCCGTTTCAAACAGGCTGCGGTATCGGCATTTATGGTCCTGCCATTGACGATTGTGGAAATAGTATTACCGGTGTCATGATGCTGAAGAAACTCGCCAAAGAGTGGGATCTCAGTATTTTTTAAAAAGAACAGTGATGAATTCGAAGAGGTGATGTTATGAACGAAAAAGCTTTGCTATCTTATTTAACAACTACAAATGATTTTATTTGGACTTATCTTGTCATTGCTCTGTTACTTGGAGTAGGGGTCTACTTCACATATAGATCACGCTTCTTGCAAGTCAGAATGCTGAAAGAAATGCTGCGTGTTCTAAAAGAAGGAAGAAAAGAAAAAGAGGGAATCTCACCGTTCCAAGCATTTGCCATCAGTATGGCAGCACGTGTCGGAACAGGGAATATCACAGGGATTGCTATCGCTATTGCGATCGGTGGACCTGGCGCAATCTTCTGGATGTGGATCGTAGCGATTATCGGTTCTGCTTCAAGCTTTGTTGAAAGTACACTAGCTCAGGTGTATAAAGTAAAAGATAAAACAGGATTCCGCGGCGGACCTGCTTATTATATGGAAAAAGGGTTAAATAAGCGCTGGATGGGGATTTTATTTGCCATCCTGATCACGATCTCTTTTGGGATTGTCTTTAACGCAGTGCAATCAAATACAATCACCGTCGCTTTTAAAAACTCTTTTGGTCTAGATCGTTTAACTGTCGGAATCGTTATGGCTGTTATTTTTGCGTTCATTATTTTCAAAGGAATCAAAGCGATTGCAAAAGCATCTGAATATATTGTCGTTTTTCTTGCCGTTGCTTACATCGGGATTGCTTTCTTTGTCATTATCACAAATATCACTGAACTACCAGGTGTCATCAGTACGATTGTGAAGCACGCTTTCGGATTTGAACAGTTTGCCGGCGGTACATTAGGTGGAGCATTGTTACAAGGGATTAAACGCGGTCTCTTCTCAAACGAAGCCGGTATGGGTAGTGCCCCTAACGCAGCAGCAACTGCTGTCACGAGCCACCCTGTCAAACAAGGGTTAATCCAAGCATTTGGTGTGTTAACAGATACGTTAATTATTTGTACAAGTACAGCCTTTCTTGTTCTGTTCTCTGATGCGTATAAAACAACCAATCTGGAAGGAATTGAGCTAACTCAGGCTTCATTAAGCCAGCACATTGGACCTTGGGCTTCTGGATTCCTGGCGATCATGATTTTCTTATTCGCTTTTAGTACGTTAATTGGTAACTATTACTATGGTGAAACGAACATTGAGTTCTTGGGAGCGAATAAAATTTGGCTCAACATCTATCGTGTTGCTGTCATTGGCATGGTTCTTTTCGGAGCTGTTGCGACTGTTCCTCTCGTTTGGGGTCTAGCCGACTTATTCATGGGTCTCATGGTCATCGTCAACCTCATTGCCATTACCATGTTGTCCAAAGTCGCCTTTGCAGCACTGAAGGATTACATGAGACAGAAAAAAGAAGGCAAAGATCCTGTTTTCTATAAAAATGCCGTTCCAAACAATGAAGAGATTGAATGCTGGGACGACGAACCGGTTTCCTTGAAAAAGAATCAAATTGGGTAAAACAAAAAAGCTCTGGTCTTCTGATCAGAGCTTTTTCCTTTATGCTAAAAATTCGAGAATGAGCTTGTTCACGACATCTGGTTTTTCATGATTGATCCAATGAGTCGCATCATCGACAAAAATCAGTTGTCCATTTGGGCAAATTTTGATCGTTTCTTTTGCGAGCTTTCTGCTTAGAAACTTGTCCTCCATTCCCCAGATCATGCGGACAGGCACGAGAATTCGTTTGGAAATCGGTTTTTCAAAGCCGCCTTTTTTAATACCTCGATACCAATTCAACATGGACGTAATGGCTCCCGGCTGCGTCCATGCCAGCTTATAGCTTGAGACATCTTCCTTCGTGAACAGATGAGGTCTAGCAGACAGTCCAATGGCTTCATCCAGTCTTTGAAAGTGATTTTCTTGAAGGGCTGCCTCTGGTACATTTGGAAGCTGAAAGAACGCGATATAAGAGCTCTTCTTCCACTGCGGCGGATAAAACGGAAGGACCTTCATCATCACACGAGGATGCGGCATGTTGACGATGATTAATTTTTCTACATATTGAGAACGGGTTGAAGCAAGATGCCAAGCAACAGCTCCACCCCAATCATGTCCGCCGACAATGGCCTTTTGATTTGGGCTCAGTGCCTTAATTAATCCCACGATATCATCTCTTAATTTGTCTAAGACGTATGATTCGACTCCTTCTGGTTTGTCACTCAGATGGTATCCCCTTTGATCAGGAACAACGACACGATACCCTGCCTCAGCTAGGGGGCGGATTTGATTTTTCCAACCATACCAAAACTCAGGAAATCCATGCAGCAGAACCAGCAGTGGGCCATCTTCAGGACCAGCCATTGCCGTATGGAGCTTTATGCCGTTTGTTTGAATATATTGAAACTCAACTTGATCCATTCCTTTTCCACCCTTTCCCCATGTCTTATCATTCTTCCAACATAGCATATTTTCCATTTTTCAGAAAATAAAAACACTCACAAAAAAACCTTCACAAGGGTGAAGGTCTTTATTTATTTCATATAATTCAGCACCCATATCAGACCATTCTTCCGATCTTGTACTTGTCCATGAAGTGCGCCAAAAAACGTATCCTGTAATTCTACAAGGACATCTCCGTCAGCTTCAAGCGCCTCGTATACAGCCTTTAACTCTTCCTCATTGTCAAACTGCATGATCAATCGAAGATTCTCCGGTTTTGGTGTGCGGCCAAATGTATCTGAAAAGTGGAGCAGTGATTCTCCAAGGTGTAGCTCAGCATGCAATACACGGTCTTGATGTTCATTTAAGATACGAATATCTCCGCCAAAAATTCCTTGATAATATTGAAGAGATTCTTTGACGTCTTCTACGACAATATAAGGACTAACGCTGATCATTTCCCTCATCCTCCTCTTGTTCCGTTCATTATCTCTTATATAGCTTATCCCAAATCGTATGAAAAAAGGCACAAATCGTCAACGGATTTGCACCTTTTTCTCAAGCAGATTTCGCTAATTCACTATGTTTGTTAGAATATGCTGCGTACATGACGACACCGATCATCAGCCAAACCCCGAAATACAGCCATGTCCGGCCTGGTAAATTGAGCATCAGAAACACACAACAGCCCATCGAGATAATTGGCAAAACCGGTACAAACGGAACCCGGAATCCCCTTTCTAGCTGTTTATGTGTCTTTCTCAAAATGAGTACGGATAAGCTCACCATCGCAAACGTTAATAATGCACCGATATTGGCTAGGTTGGACAGATCCTTCAAATCAATAAACCCTGAAATAACAGCTGTCATCCCGCCAATCACCCATATACTCGCAACAGGTGTATCACTTTTGTTTGTTTTTGAAAACACTTTAGGCAAGAGCCCGTCCCGCCCCATCGCAAAAGCAATTCGAGTTGCCGCATAATTATTGGCGAAAATCACAGCCATCAATCCAATCACAGCACCGACAGAAATAATACCAGCCACGCTATGTTGATGGACACTTTGCAATACATAAGACATTGCCTCTGTCACATTCAACTTCGTATAGTGCACCATACCTGTCATGACCAAACAAACGACAATATAAATGATCGTACAAATGAGCAATGAACCAATAATGCCAATTGGCAGGTTCCGCTGTGGATTTTTCACCTCTTCTGCAGAAGCCGAAATGGCATCGAATCCTAAAAAGGCAAAAAACACAGCAGCGGCTCCAGCAATAATCCCTTCCGTACCAAACGGCATGAACGGCTGCCAATTGGCTGGCTCTACATAAAAACCACCTACTACAATGAAAAGAACAATAATGCCAAGTTTCACAAACACCATGATATTATTGAATTTTTTACTTTCTTTCGTTCCTCTAGATAGGATCCACGCAATGAGTAAAGCAATGATAATTGCTGGCAAATTCATATATCCGCCTTGTTCTGGACCAGCTAAAAATTGATGTGGAATTGAGATTCCAAACCCCTCCAGCAGGCTGTTAAAATAACTCGACCAGCCACTCGCTACAGCTGAAGCAGTCAGCATATAAACAGATAATAACGTCCATCCCATGAGATGACCTACGAGCTCACCCATTGTGGTATATGAATAAATGTACGCACTGCCGAACACAGGCAGCGCGGAAGCCATTTCTGCATAACAAAGTGCTGCTAAACTGCACACAATCGCTGCGATCGCAAAGGAGAAAATAACAGCCGGTCCTGCATCCTTAGCTGCTGTAATTCCGGTTAACACCATGACCCCCGTCCCAATCACAGCCCCTATGCCAAGGAGCGTGAGATCGAGCCCGCCCAGTGTTTTCTTTACCTTTTGCTGTCTGCTCTGTTCTAACAAATCGTGAATGTGTTTCTTACGAAGTATATGTCGCAAACCCTTTCCCTCCAAAACGTTAGAAAAACAAAAAAATCATTCAAATTTCATTATAGCAGAATAGGTCCTACGCATTCACAACCAATTCACGTAAATCTTTCTTCATGATTTTACCAAGTTTATTTTTTGGAAGATCCTGTGTGAAATGAATGGATGGCACTTTGTATTCTGCTAAACGTTCCTTGCAGTAATTCACCACATCTTCTTCGCAGAAATCGACAGATTCGTCTTTTACGATATACGCACTTGGTACTTCACCATATAAGTCATCTGGTACCCCAATGACAGCAGATTCAATTACACCTGGAATTTGATCAATGACCTCTTCCACTTGGTCAGGATAAATATTATCCCCACCGTATAGAATCACATCTTTGTATCTCCCTGTGATGTAAAGAAAACCGTCTTCATCCAGATAGCCTGCATCCCCCATATGGAACCAGCCATCTTTGAGCACTTTCTCTGTCGCTTCAGGTTGATGATAGTAGCCTAAGAAATAAAATGGGCTTCTCATGACGACCTCGCCAATTTCTCCAGCTGGGAGCGCCTCCTCTGTCTCAGGATGCACGATTTTGACTTCTACATCCGGATCCACTTTACCAGCAGAGCCCATCTTATCCTCGCCCATCGCTGGATGCCACGCACTCACAACCCACGCTTCCGTACTTCCATAGCCATGCATCATCTGAATGCCTACTTCTTTGTAATCTTTAATTAAGCGTACCGGTACCTTCGTACCACCAGAAATCGCAATTTCAAAAGATGAGAGATCGTACGAACCGCGCTTCATTTCTTCTAGCATGTACGTATAAGCTGATGGGAAAGCCATCATAAACGTAATTCTTTCTTTCTCAATCGTTTCTAAAATGCGTTTCGGTGTTGCATCATGTAAGAAGACTAACGTATACCCTTCAATTGCAGCTGCAATCAAGTGATTAATAGAACTCATATGATACAGCGGATGACTTGCCAAGTATCGTTTTCCTTTCAGATCAAATCCTCGATTCCCACGTCGTGTTAAAAATTGATAGATTCGTCCATGTCCGACCATACAGCCTTTTGGATTGCCTGTTGTACCTGAGGTGAATAAAATCATGGCCAAATCTTCTTCTGATACCTGTTCAGCAAGATCAATGCCATCATTAGACGCCAATATGTCTTCAAACAGCTGTGTTGTTTTCGCATTGACACCAGATTCCACCATGAGACAATCTTCTAAAGACACATTCACTGCCGCAATGATGTCGCGGAATTCACGGTCAAAAAATAAAGCCTTTGGCTCTGCTTTTTTCAAGATACCTTCTAGCTCAAAAGAGGTAAGTTGCCAGCTAAGCGGTACGGCGACTGCACCTGCTTTAATGGCTGCCAGCATAATCGTAGAAAAGTGATGATGGTTTTGACAAATAAAGCACACCCGGTCACCTTTTCGAATTCCTTTACGATGTAAGTAATGCGCCAGCTGATCAATGCGTTTTGCATATTCTTCAAATGTATAAGACACACCGCCGCCAGTTACCGCTTCAATTTGTGAAGAGCGTTCCATTCTGTCGTTTAGTAATGCCTGTAAAGTATTCAATATCTTCATCTCCAAACGTTTGATGTCCAATAGCCAATTTCCAGTGAATTGGATTGGCAGATTTTATCTCATTCACATTCTAAAATAAAAAGAGATGAAAGTAAAATCATTTCATTTTGGAATTGTTCCTTTTATTAATTGATAATATAGGTAATTTTATAGCCGTCTTCCATTTTGGTTTAAATGATGATGCTTATTATGATAAGATAGACCTAGTAATTGATCGGAAAATGCGAATGCAATAGGAAAAGAGGTATGGAGAATGCAACATTTCGAGCTAGAGGCAAGTTTGTTAGACCATGCACTGACAAAGTATTTAAAGGCGACGAAACGAATAGATGAAGAGAATATCCCGAAAAACGTCACGAATGTAAAAGGGTTTATTTTACGCATCATCTACCGCCATCAATCATGTACTGTGAAAAATATTCTGCAGGAAGTTTCATTATCTCCCTCCGCAACAACAACCGCTCTCAATCACTTAGAAGATGAAGGGCTAATTATCCGCTCTAGAAATAACAATGACCGCCGTACGGTATGGATTACACTCTCTGAATCAGGTGAACAAATCGCCAGACAAATGATCGACAATCGTCAGCTGCTTGTCAATCAACTGTTCAATCACCTATCAGAAGAAGATAAAAAAACATTTTTTGAATTAATCGAAAAAATGATGGACGAGCGCACATTAAAGGCTTAGGAAATATCCTAAGCCTTCTTTTTATGGCTTTAAGATGACTTTTATACAATCATCTTGTTTTTCATTGAATATGTGATACGCATGAGCTGCATCATCTAGCGGTAATTGATGTGTGATGATCGCTCTAGGATCAATTTCCCCGGTTGTCACTTTTTGATAAAGCTTTGACATGTACCCTCTCGCCGGTGCCTGTCCCATTTTCAGCGTGACGTTTCTTGCGAAAAAAGCACCCAATGGGAACATATTGTAAAGACCTCCATACACACCCGTCAGCTGAACAGTCCCGCATTTCCTCACGGCTTTTGTGGCAATTTGAATGGACCCTATCGTTCCTCCTTGCAGCTTGAGCTTCTGTTCAATCTTTTCAAGCGGTGACTTTTTCCCATCCATCCCCACACAATCAATGACAACATCCGCCCCGCCTTTTGTGAGCTCTTTTAGGGTTTCTCCCATGTCAGGGTCTTCTGTAAAATCAAATACTTCTACGCCGCTCATTCGTTTTGCATGGTGAAGGCGATAGTCTATGTAATCAACAGCAATGACCCGCTCTGCGCCCTTTTGCCAAGCAAACTGCTGTGCCATTAACCCAACAGGTCCACACCCCAGCACAATGACCGTATCCCCCTTTTTACACCTGCGTGTTCTACACTCCAATAAGCAGTTGGCAGAACATCTGATAAAAACAGCAATTGTTCATCCTCTAACTCACAATCATCCGGCACCTTAAATGGTGTATAGTTTCCAAAGGGCACTCGTAAATATTCAGCCTGTCCTCCGGGGTAATTCCCATATTTCTCACTGTATCCAAAAAGTCCACCTGAATCATAATGAGGATTTGAGTGATCGCATTGACTTTCTAAATGGTGATGGCAATACTGACATTGACCACACGCCACGGTAAATGGAATGACGACACGATCTCCCTTTTTCACCGCAGTGACATCCGGCCCGACTTCCTCTACCACCCCCATCGGTTCATGCCCAATCACATAGCCGATAGGAAGCGGGAAATTCCCTTGATATAAATGTAAATCTGACCCACAAATAGCTGTAGATGTTATCCGAACGATGACATCTTCACGATCTTGTATGGATGGTGCAGCTACTTCCTTTACCGCAATGCGGCTTTTCCCTTGATAGGTGACAGCTCTCATTTGCATTTCCTCCTTTAGTTCAAGTCATCATTTCTATAGCTTCACCTTGAATGGATGGTTCATACATATGAATAGGGATGCTGTTCCACAAGGGAAAACAAAATAACCCGCCGATTGATTCGACAGGCTGTTTATTCAAAGCTGTGTAACGCGTTACACAGCTATTTATCTTCGACAAACACCAAATCATACTGAGCAGAGGTCTCCCCACCCTCCATCATGTTCCCTTCCTGTATAAAATAAGGGCACATACCTGGACTTTGTGCTTCTTCAAATTGTTCAAACACTTGCTCAATATAGCCAGGCAGCAGCAAAACCAACATTTTATTTGAATGAGACACGAATTCATACAAGTGAACGGTATTCGGAGGAATATAGGCAAAATCCCCTGGCATCAAGCAAATATTTTCTCCGTTTAACTGAAGATTGATTCTGCCTTCAACACAATAAAGTGCTTCTGTATGCATTTCATGATAATGCGAACGTAATCCTTTTCCCTTTGTCCCTTCAATCACAAAATAACTAAATCCGTCTCCTGTTGTTTCCGTTGTCGCAATCAGCTCATGAAGCTGACCTTCGACCATGTATTGCTTTCCTTCACCAGCCTCCAGCACATATGGCTGCACTGCGCGCGGGAGCTGACTATGAAACAAAACAGCTGGCTTGGTTGTATTGGATAGCTCCCTAATGCCGTGCATCAATATGATATCGCTTTCTTTTTCAGCCTGATGAAAGCTGTCTGCATCAAATGGGTGATCAGTCATCGGCCATTCATTCTGCAACAGCCTCTTTCCGATTTGCTGATAGACATCTGTCATTTGTCCGCCCAGTGTATAAGAAATAAACCTTGTTTTGTGACTATGCATTCTATAGCCATGAATTGTTTTGGGCGGAATATGAATATAATCGCAGGCCGTCACCATATACTTTTTACCGTCCAGTATCACTTCCAGCTTCCCTTCCAGCACAAAGATGGTTTCAAATAGCGTCTCATGACAATGCAGCGGAAAGTAAGCACCTTTCCCACCTGTGATTAAGACAAGCTCAAACAGTTGATTTGTTTGATTTGCTTCTGCCAGCACATGTACAAGCTGATTTTCCAAACCATACAGCTCCCCCGAACCGGACACGGTATAAAAAGAGGTATCTTCGGATTGCTTGATCGATTGTGGTTGCTCCGACATCCCATCACTCCTCATGACTAATTGACTATCTTTATTATATAGACCAATTGATATAATAGATAGGCAATATGCGAGAGATTTTACTCTTCTCGCATAAATAAGTGTCTAAGGTAACATTTTACGTGCTCTAAAGGTGTCGTTTGCTTTAATGCAGTAGTCATTGATAATCCGCCGATGACCATTGAATGAAGGAGAGATGCCCGCTCATCCGCTTTTATTTCATCATATCCGCTATTCATCAGCTTTTCTTTGACAAGCTCTTGCCAGCGGATCATTTCTTGTTTGCATGCAGCATGAAGTTTTGTATGTTCAGGTTTTGACTCTGCCGCCAGTAAGACAATCGGTATCCCTCTTTCACTTTCTTGCTCCATAAAACCCCGAATAATATTTGTCATAAAATGATCGACGGCGACATATGGGTCATCAGAATAGGCAAAGCTTGCTTCAATTTGATCGATGACCCTTTGACTAATATATTCAACGGCTGCTATGGCTAGCTCTTCTTTTCCCTTTGGAAAGTAATAATAAAGAGATCCTTTCGGCGTGCCGCTCTCTCGAATGATTTGATTCAACCCTGTCGCATGATACCCCTGTTTACGTAAAAGAAGTGCGGCCGTTTGAATGATTTTGTCCTTCGTACTCACGTGTGACACTCCTTTCCTCCATAGACCAACGTCGATGCCATTGTATTATTGATTCAGTAATGGATGCGTTCCTTTCCATAATGAGGATGATTCTATTTCTGACGCCAGTCTGAGCAGCCAGTCCTCTTTTCCTTTCGGTGCTGTCACCTGTACGCCTAAAGGCATGTCTGCTTCTGTGAGATGAACTGGCACACTCATAGATGGCTGGCCGGTTAGGTTAGCCAGCTGTGTAAATGGTGTATAGGTCAAACTCTTGAGGAACATTTCATAAATCAAATCCTGCTGTGCTTGCATTGAAAGGGATGACACACGTAACAATGCAGCAATTTCTTGATCGTTATGCATCAGCTCGCCAACCTTTGGAGCCGAATAGGCAGTAGCTGGGGTCACATATAGATCGTAGGTTTGATGAAATGCGGCCATTTTTGCAGCGGCCATATCCCATGCATCAAGACTTTCTGTATAAGCAGCAGCTGTCACATTTTTTCCTGCTTCCGCCAGTACCCATGCCACAATATCTGTCTCCTCAGGCTTCACCGGACGCCCGAATGAACGAGCCAGAGAGGTAAATAAGGCAGACATTTCACCGCTGTTCATGACATAATATTGCTGCATTAGATGGACACCATCAATGTCCGGCTTCGCTTCCTCAATTTGATGCCCTTGTTCACTCAGCCATTTCACAGTGTTCAAGACTGCCTGCTTTGCTTCCTCACTCACCTTCGTGCCTACTGGAGAGTCTACACTGTAAGCAATTCGCATAGAAAAGGTTCGTTTCACTAAATCCTCCTGATAGCTGCCGTCATATAATGGCGTTTGGAACGCAGCCTCTGGCTGAATGACTTGAAGCAAATCAAGCAGGGCTGCACTGTCTCGAACTGTTTTTGTGAGCGTAAAGTCAATGGAAGCTCCTTGCCACTGCCTTCCTGCACCCGGGCCGACCGGTGTTCTCCCCCTTGTTGGCTTGAGTCCAAATAAACCAGTAAAGGATGCCGGAATCCGAATAGACCCTCCGCCATCACTCGCTCCACCCGCCGGTACGATGCCGCTTGCCACAGCTGCTGCCGTCCCGCCGCTTGAACCGCCCGGAGAATAGTCAGCATTCCAAGGGTTTCTCGTCGGACCATATAAAAAGGGTTCTGTCACATTTCTCAATCCGAATTCAGGTGTGTTCGTATGACCGATCATGAGGAGCCCAGCCTGCTTCAATCGACGGACAAAGTGGGAATCTGTTTGCGCCTTTACATCCTTTAACAGCAAAGCACCCGCCGTCAAAGGTTCATGCTCCAGCCCCTGCGATATATTTTTCAACACAAACGGAACACCAGCAAACGGCTGATCCGCATCTAGTGACTTCATGTCTTTGAACACTTGATCTCGCCTTGTCTGAATCACCGCATTTAGTACTGGATTCACTTCTTCCAATCTAGCAAATGCGGCTTGTACAAGCTCTTCGGGCGTGACCTGCTTTTTCTGCACAAGTGACGCCAGTCCCGTCGCATCATACGTCATATACTCTTTTACATTCATCGGCATGTCCTTCTTTCTCATATTATGATCTCTCTATTGTCTACTAGAATTCTATGAAATTCAATTTCGGGATACGTGTGAAAAAAACTTTCTTTCTAGACTATGATTCTTCTAACCATCTATCTTATTTCTCCGATATAATAAAGAAAAAAAGACGGAGGTCACCTCATATGCAAGGAGCCATTGCCTTGAAAAAGAAAATCGTCGTGGTCATCGCGTTTCTTCTTGCTTTGACAACTGCTTTGCCCTTCCATTCGCAGGCAGTTGCACCACCAAAAGAAACAGATGTCATCATCGTCTATAAAAATCAAAAAGGAAAACAGACGGCTATTCAAGAAAGTGAAAAAGTGAACGCTCAATACATACACCTTCCAGCTGTAGCAGTGACAGCAGATGAGCAAGCTGTCACCTCACTTAAAAAAGACCCGAACATCGCTTATGTTTCAAAAAACGTCAGGGTCAAACTCGCTGCTTCTACCGTGAAAAAAACGGCTGCTGCTACTGGTCAGGATGCTTTGGTACAAAAATCTTATAACTTGCAGAAGCTCAATGTAAAGCAAGCAATCAAAGAAGGCGTGACAGGGAAAAATGTGAAAGTAGCCGTTCTCGATACTGGTATTTTCCCACATGAAGATTTAAAGGTAGCCGGCGGTAAATCATTCGTCGATTACACGTCTTCTTACAAAGATGATGAAGGACATGGAACACATGTCGCCGGTACAATTGGGGCGCTCAATAATGATTACGGTACGGTCGGCGTCGCTTCTGGTGTGAAGCTGTATGCTGTAAAAGTATTAGATAAAAAAGGAGAGGGCGACTTATACAGTCTGCTCCGAGGCATTGATTGGGCGATTAGCAATAAGATGGACATCATCAACCTAAGTCTAGCTTTTGAAGATAACATTCCGATTTTACGTTCAGCAGTTGATGAAGCATACAAAAAAGGACTGCTGGTCGTTGCTGCAAGTGGAAATGATGGAAAGAAGAATGGGATTAGTTATCCTGCCGCATACAATAGCGTCATTGCTGTTTCCGCAACGACAGACAAAGACAAACTCGCCTCCATCTCTAATACGGGGAAAGGAATTGAATTTTCCGCTCCCGGCGAGAACGTCATCAGTACCTATTTGAAAAATGAATATTGGTATGCCACGGGTACATCACAAGCGGCACCGCATGTCACAGGGATGCTGGCGCTCTTAAAACAGCTACATCCTAAGAAAACAAATGTTCAGCTCCGCACTTTATTGCGCAGCTATACAGTGGATCTTGGCGCAAAAGGAAAAGATCCACAATTCGGCTATGGCCGCGTGCAATATGTGCCGCAGTCAACCTTTTTAAAGGCTGCGACAAGCGCAGTCAAGACAGCCGAAACATCTAAAAAACAGACAGATGTTGATCAAGCCAAAACGAAAATTGGCAGACTGACTGCCAGCAAGCAAAAAACCGCACTCACTGACCGAGTCAAAAAAGTCCAAACAGCCATTGATATTCGTGACGCACGAGCGAAGGTCAAATCAGCTGAAAAAAGTAAAACCCAAGGCTCGATTAAAAGTGCCCAAACGGCTATTAAAAAGCTATCCAAAGGCAAAGAAAAAACAAGCCTGCAAAACCGGCTCGACAAAGTCAAAAAACAAGTCGCCTATCAAAAGAAAGTGACAGATGCCAAACAAAAAGTCAAAAAAGCCGAAGCCAAACGAACAAAGAAAACAAAAGCAACCGCTCAAAGTGCGGTCAAACAACTAAAAGCATCTAAAACAAAAACTGATTTACAAAAACGAATCAACCGGATCAAGGTTTGATAAAAAAACGATTCCTTTCAGCAAGGAATCGTTTTTTCTATTTCAACATCTTCTGAAACAGGGTGTGATGATATTTCCCTTTCGCATCCAGCCTCACTTGATCGAGGATGTGCGCTAACGAATGGATGACATCACGGAGTGCCCGATGAACCGAGCCCTGCTCAAAGGAAGCTAAACTCTCCGGCAGTTCATCTTCATCCAAAACAAAGAAATCACCATTCGGAAGAACGAGTAGATCAATCAATAAATCTTCAAAAACAACCGCCCGTTCTTCAAACCATGTATGTCTGACGATATTCAAATAAGAGCCAATTTCATTGCCTTGATCATCCCGCCAAAAATAGACATTGTAAGGCCGGTCTGTCCAATAATAGGCGGTCGTATAACTCCCTTTTGGAATCGTGACAGTGCCATCACCAGCAACCATTGTAAATGGTTCTTGAATTTTATGAAACAACACGACTTGCTGCTCCTGTGCGTCTAACAGCTGACACGTATGTTCCACAACCTGATCATCGTATTTGATTTTTCTCTCAATGACGTCATCCCAAGAATTTGCATATAGCGGAAACAATCGGTCACAACCCCTTCTGCATCTACTTCTTATTCTAGTATACACTGCTTTCTTTTGAAGAAATAAAGGTTCACTGCTGCTGCCTATGGAAGACATATGGTGAGGTGAAAACAAATGAACGGAATCACAATCATCGAAACCGTAGCAGAACTCGGACAAATCATCTTGGTTTTTTGTGGCTATGCCCTTTACTGGCGGCTTGTGAAAACGAAAAGAGATCGAAAGCTGACCCCTTATGAACATGTGTTGAAATTTTTTGTCATGTTCGGGTTAATCTCTTGGTGCTTTTCATATATGGCACTGAACGTATGGGTGTCATGAGAAAAAGGAAGAGTCCCGTCCATGCAGGACATACTCTTCCTCTTCTTATTCGGTGTATATTATGAGCCAGCCGGCTGTTCTTTTTTAATCACATACTGATAGCTCTTCACATGCGTCCCATTTTGATTCACAAATTCTTTATCAAGTGCCCGTTCAAAGCCCATTCTTTCATATAAACGAATGGCGGCCTGCATTTTATCCGACGTATGAAGGTACAGGACGTTCTCGCCCCACGATTGCGTTAGTTCTATACTTTTACGCAACAATGACTCTGCAATGCCTTTTCCTCTCACATCAGGATCTACCCCTAAAAACCGGACAATCGCTGAAGTAATGCCCATCTCCGGCTTGTCATATGCCTGTTCTGATGATCGAAACATTTGAAGGGTCCCCACGACCTTGCCCTCAAGCTCGGCCACGAGCATCAACTCCATGTTTGGGTTATCTACAGCCGCTCGCAGCGCTGCAGAATAATTTTGCCAGCCTTCCTCTGTAAATTGAGGCTCATACTGTGCGTATGATTTGATCAACACATGTGTGATCGCCTCATGATCTTCGCTCACCGCTTGACGAATGATCAACTCTTGTTGCTCCATGCCAGCACCTCCTGTTTGTCTATGAATGGATATACGAATCATGCAATCATTGCATGCCGATGATCTGATTCTTTTCTCTACTCATTCAATGTAAAGAGTCTCCTTCGAAAGATCAATGATTTTGCACGAAAACTTCTTTGAAAATTTTGATTGAAATGGAAAGCTTGATTCATTATGCTGATTTGAGGACGTATACGAGGAGTGGCATCATATGAATTCTTTATCTTATCCCCAAGAATCGAAAAAAAATCGATTCCTCCTTGCCGCGCTTCTTGGCTCTTTAACAGCCCTTGCACCGCTGGCAATGGATATGTATTTACCTACTTTACCTAATATCGCCCGTGACTTTGAAGCAAGCACGGCGCTGTCTCAGTTAAGTCTCATGGCTTGTTTGATTGGACTTGCGCTTGGACAGCTGATTGCAGGTCCAATCAGTGATACAGTCGGCAGAAGAAAGCCGCTCATGATTGGATTGATCATTTTTATTGCGGCCTCTCTTTTATGTACAGTGGTCACATCAATTTGGACATTCATTCTTTTAAGGCTGATTCAAGGACTTGCTGGTTCAGCAGGCATTGTCATTGCACGAGCCATCGTGCGAGATCATTATGAAGGCTCAGAAATGACGAAATTCTTTGCTTTGCTCATGTTAGTCAACGGAGTGGCTCCAGCAGCGGCACCGATCGTGGGCGGACAAATGTTACGATTCACGACGTGGCAGGGTGTGTTTGTTCTGCTAGGAATCCTCGGGGCGCTCATGCTCCTAAGATCGATGTTTTCATTGAAAGAAAGCTTACCTGAGGAACGCAGACAGACTGGAGGCTTCAAACAGATCCTAGGTGCGATGAAAATTCTAGCGAGCGATCGACTCTTTGTCGGATATGCTCTCTCACAAGGGCTTGTCTTCGCCGCCATGTTTGCGTATATCTCTGGGTCACCGTTTGTATTGCAGGAAATTTTCAACCTTTCTCCGCAGGGCTTCAGCGCTGCCTTTGCGGTGAATAGTCTTGGCATCATCACAGCCGGACAAGTATTTGCCCGCGTTGCTGCGAAAATTGGTGAGGAGAAAGTCCTTCGCATCGGGCTGCTGACAGCTGCTTTAGGAGGCGTCACCTTGTGTGTGATGATCTCTATTGATGCAGGGCTTTATGGCATTCTCATTCCGCTCTTTTTTGTGGTCTCAAGCGTTGGGATTGTCGGCACCTCTGCACCATCTCTTGCGATGCAACATCACGGCGCACATGCTGGAAGTGCCGCTGCCCTCATCGGTGTGGCGCAAATGCTGCTAGGCGCTTGCATGACACCCCTTGTCGGCTTAGCTGGAAGCCAGACTGCCTTTCCCATGGGGCTGATTATTATGCTCTGTGACCTTGGCGCACTCTGCTGTTATTTTTTCTTTGTTGCCAGAGCGAAAAAAAGACCCGCATAAGCGGGTGGCAGATTGTTGACAAAGGGCTAAAATGAACTTGATTTTAGCCCTTTGTCTTCTTTTCAGCGTGATAGAAAACCTTTG